>DATEDF010000121.1:0-12190 GCA_035286465.1 Gemmatimonadaceae bacterium
CGAGCACCGGCTGCGCGGTCGAGGCCACGAGGTCGCGCACGTAGAGCTGCACCACCTCGTCGCCGTCGAGCGGCCCGACGTTCTTCACGCGGGCGCGCACCACCGCGCTGTCGCGCGTGCCGATGGAGCCGGGCTCGATCGAAAGCCCCGAGTACTCGAACGACGAGTACGAGAGGCCGTGGCCGAACGGAAAGAGCGGCTGCCCCGTGAGGTCGAGGTAGTCGTCGCCGCGTCCCGTCGGCTTGTGATTGTAGACGAGCGGCAGCTGGCCCTCGGCCATCGCGAAGGTGATCGGCAGCCGCCCCGCGGGGTTCGCGTCGCCGAAGAGCACGTCGGCCACCGCGCGGCCGCCCTCCTCGCCCGGATACCACGCCTCCACCACCGCACCGGTGCGGTCGAGCCAGTCGCCCATCGTCACGGCGCTCCCGCCGATCAGCACGACCACCACCGGTTTCCCCGCCCCCGCCACCGCGCGGATCAGCTCCTCCTGGTGGCCCGGCAGCCGCAGCGAAGACCGATCACGGAACTCGCCCTCCTCGATCCCCACGACCACGACGGCGACGTCGCTCGCCCGCGCGAGCGCCACCGCCTCGCCGAGCTGCTCCCGCCACCGCTGCGTCACGCCCGCGTCCCAGACGAGCTTCACGTGCCCACCGCGCGTCGTCTCGAAGTACTCGAGCCGGACGTCGTAGGCGCGCCCGCGCTCGAGCGTCACGGGCGCGAGCGCCAACCCGTACGACCGCTTCCGCCAGTCGTCGAGGATCAGCTTGCCGTCGAGCCAGAGCCGGTAGCCGTCGTTCCCTTCGACGCCGACGCGCACCGTGCCGCTCGCGGGCGCGACGAGCCTCCCCGTCCACCGCGCCGAGTACCAGTCGGTGGGAATCCCGCGCGCCGGACCGCCGAGCGTCCACGAGAAATCCACACGGGCGTCGGTGCGCGTGACGCGCGGCGCACCCTCGAGCGCGATGTTGTCGAAGTACTCGCCCTTGAGACCGCGCACCGCCACGCCGCCCGAATCCGACGCGAGCTGCGCGCTCGGGATGACCGCCACCTCGCGCGCCTCCCGCCCCGGTCCGCTCGCGTAACGCACCGCCCCGGCCGCGCCGAGCTTCTCGCGGATGCCGTCGAGAATCGAGACGCGTCGCGCGCCGCCAATCGTGTAGCCGCCGAGCCGCGCTTCCGCCGCGTCCGTGCCGATGACGGCGACGGAGCGCAGCGACTTGGCGAGCGGCAACGTGCGCGCCTCGTTCTTGAGGAGCACGATCGCGGCGCGCGCGGCCTCGCGCGCGAGTTGGGAGCGCACGGACCCCGCCTCGCCGGAAAGTGCCGTTCGGTCGCGCGCCACGCGCGCGGCCGCCTCGGCGTCCACGTACGGATGCTCGAAGAGCCCGAGCTGGAACTTGAGCCGCAGCACCCGCGCCACCGCGCTGTCCGTCGCGCGGGCGCTCACCATCCCCGTGCGGAACGCCTCCCGGAAGAGCGGCGCCTGGCTCACCGAGCTCTGGAAGATCACGTCGTTCCCCGCCTCGATCGCCTGCGCCGTGGACGTCGCGTAGTTCGCGCTCGTGAAGTGGAGCACGTTGGCGCCGCCGACGCCCGCCTGGTCGGAGATCACCACGCCCCCGAACTTCCACTCGTCCCGGAGTTTCGTCATGAGGAGCGCGCGGTTCTGCGTCGCGGGCACGCCGTCCACCGAGTTGTACGCCGCCATCACCGAGCGCGCGCCGCCGCGCTCGATCGCCGCGCGGAACGGCGGAAAGTGCACCTCCTCGAGCAGCCGCTCACTCCACTCGATCGGATAGCTGTCGCGCCCGCCCTCGCCGACGTTGGCGACGAAGTGCTTCGGCGTCGCCACGACGCCCGCGCCCTCGAACGCGCGCACGAACGCGAGCCCCATCGCCGAGGAGAGGAACGGATCCTCGCCGTACGTTTCCTCCACGCGCCCCCAGCGCACGTCGCTCGCGATGTTGATCACGGGCGAGAGCACCTGCCGTACGCCGCGCGTCCGCGATTCCTCGGCGATGGAGCGCGCCACTCGCGCGACAAGAGTCGTGTCCCACGTCGCCGCGAGCCCGATGGCAGCTGGATACACCGTCGCGCCGTACTGCATCAGCCCGTGCACCGCCTCCTCGAAGAGGATCGCTGGAATGCCGAGCCGCGTCTCCTCCACGAAAAGGCGCTGCACCGCGTTCGCGTGCTCGGCGGCGCGCCGCGCGGTGGTCGCCGCGGCGGTCGCCGCCGCGCCAGCGACGTCGCGGCCTGCGCGCGCCGCGTCTGCCGGCCGTGACGAATCACCGGCGCGGCGCTCGGCGAGGAGCTGCAGCCCGAAGATGCCGTCCCTGTAGCTCTCCCGTCCGTCGCTCAGGTCGCCCGGCGTCATGTAGAGCTGCCGGAACTTCTCCTCGAGCGTCATCCGGCCGAGCAGGTCGCGGACGCGTGCCTCCACCGGCAGCGAGGCGTCGCGGTATGGCGCGCGCGGCCCGTCCAGCAGCGTGTCCTTCAGCGCGGGCAGCACCCGCAGCGCCGTCAGCTCCAGCTCATAGTAGGGCTTGCCGCTCCGGAGGATCGTCATCCGGCGGAACCAGCGCACACCGCCGGCCTCGATGCTGCCGGTGAGCGTGATGCTCTGACCCTCTCCCGGCCCTGGCCCGTCGGTCGCGAACGTCGTCTCGATGCGCGCCACTCGCGCGGCCGCATCGAAGTGGAGCGTCACCGGAAGCCGGCCCGGCGCCTCCACGCGAACGCCCGGCCGCCCCGCGGAATCCGCCGGCGTCGCGCTGAGGCGCACACCGGCACGCTCAAGCGCGAGGAGCCGCAGCAGCGAGTAGAGATAGAACTGGTGGCGCTCCTCCACGAGCACCGCGACGGGCATGGGCGTGAGCGCGGTGTCCCGTTGAATCCAGCCGCGCGCGCCCGCGACGATCAGCCGGCGCGTCGAGCCCGGACCCTGCGTCGTGTCCCACGTGCTCACAATCGCGCTGTCGGGCGGCTGGATCCTCCACGTGCCCTTGATGACGATGTCGCGCCCCGGCACGTGCACCACCGCGCGGGCGTCCCACTCGAGCGCGGGCGCCGCCGCGAGGCGGGCGCGACCGCCCGCGGCGGCGATCGCGCGGCGAATCAGCACGTCGGGAGAACCGCCACTCGGCTGACACTCCGCAACCCGGCCACTCAGGAAGAGATTCGTTCCGGCAAGCGCCGCGAGAGCGAGTCGGCGGATGGGGAAGCACATGCCATCAAGATGAGCATTCCGTGGCGCCGGTGCATCCGCGTACCGGTCGCCATCGGAGCGACTCGGGCCTTCATCGCATTCGCGGCCCTACTTGCCCGCCTTGCTCTCCTTCTCGATCGCCGCCAACTCCGCCTTCGCCTCCGCGAGCGCCTCGCGCATCGCGCCCGTCGGCGCGGACAGCGTCCCCGTGCGTGCCCCCGAGCCGGTGAACGCGTTGATCAGTCCGCCGAGTCGCTGACGCACGGGCTGTGGGCCGCCGCCGCGGCCGCCACCACCGCCCGCCGCACCCGCCGCACCCCCGCCACCTGTCCCGCGCCCACCACGCCCACCGCCGCCACCCACGAGCCGCTGTTCCAGCGCCTGCAGCCGCGTGGCCTCGTCACCGCTCGCCGCCGCCCGCCGCGTGGCGAGGTCGGGCGCCATCTTCTCGATCTTCGCCAGCAGCTCCATCAACTCCACCACGAACGCCTCGCGCGCCTTGTGCTGCGCGAGCGTCACCGCCGACGCGGGATCGCCGCGCACCTCGAACGTCCGCGACTCGGCGGCGACGCCGTCCACCTCGAGCGTCACCTTGAAGGTGCCCGGCGCGATGTGCGGCCCGCGCGGGCCGATGTCGTGCGACGGGATCGGAAGCTGAATCACGCCGGCCCTCCCACTTCCGGGACCACCGCCGCCGCCGCCCTCCTCACCGCCGCCCCCGCCGCCCCCGCCACCGCGGCCCGTGCCCGGCGGCACCGGGTATCGGAGATCCCAGTTCACGCGATGAACCGTCCCGTCCGAGACCGGACCGCTCAGCTCGCGAATCACGCGACCCGCCGGCCCCGCCACGATGAGCCGCACTTTCCCTGCCGGCTGCGCGAGATGATAGGTGAACGCCGCGCCCTCCGCCGGGTTCTCACCGGTAAAGAAGAAGTGGCTCATGTTCGAGATGTCTTCCCAGTACAGCATCAGCGTCGCGCGCGGCGCGGCGAACAGGTGCGCGCGCTTCGCCGCGACCGCCGGCGTCCACTCCCCGATCGGCGACGCGTCGTCGAGCACCCAGATGCTCCGCCCGTGCGTGCCGAGGACCAGGTCCTTCGTGCGCGGATGCACGATGAGGTCGTCATAGCGCGTCGTCGGCAGGTTCGCCGCGAGCTTCGTCCAGCGCGCGCCGCTGTCGTGCGTCACGAAGAGCGCGCGCTCCGTCCCCGCGAAGAGCACGTTCGCGCGGCCCGGATACTCGGCGAGCCCGCGAACAGACGCGTCGTCGCCGGGCAGCCCGGTGGTCACCGGCGTCCACGTCCTGCCGAAGTCCGTCGTGCGGAAGAGGTACGGCGCGAAGTCGCCGTCGCGGTGCGCGTCGAACGACACGTACGCCGTGCCGCGCGACGCCGCGCTCGCGACGATGTCGCCCACGAACGTGCCGTCCTTCACGCCGCGGATGTTCCCGGAGAGTTCGGTCCACGTCGCGCCGCCGTCCGTCGTGAGCTGCACGTTGCCGTCGTCGGTCCCCACCCAGAGGACCTTCGGGTCGAGCGGCGACTCGGCGAAGTTCGAGATCTCGCTGATCGCGTCGCCGTCGTTCCGCGAGAGCCGGATGTCGCGGTTCACCACGCCCATCATCAGGAGCGTGTCGCGGTTGATCGCGCGCGTCAGGTCCTTGCTGCGCGTCCACGTGGAGCCGAAGTCCCGCGACGTGAAGAGGCGATTGCCGCCGAGGTACACGGTGCCCGAGGTGTGGCGCGAGGCCATCACGGGCGCGTCCCAGTCGAAACGGTAGCCCGGCTCGCCCGCGGGCGGACGCGGGGTGATCCCCATGATGTCGCCCGTGAACGGATCAACGAGCGAGAGGCTTCCGCCGCTCGACGATGAGTAGACCTTGCGCCCGTCGGACTTGTCCACCGCCTTCCCCGTGCCGTCGCTGAAGCCGATCTCCACCCAATCCTGGTTCAGGATGCCGAGCCAGTGGCGCGTGGCGCTCGGCCCCATCCACGAGTGGTTGTCCTGCAGCCCGCCGTAGATCCAGTACGGGTCGCGGTTGTCCACGGCGATCCGGTAGAACTGGGCGACGGGGATGTTGTTCACGCGGAGGTACGTCTTCCCCATGTCGAAGCTCTCGTGCACCCCGCCGTCGCCGACGACGTAGATGTGGCTCGAGTTCGCGGGGTCCACGCGGAGCACGTGATGGTCGGTCTTGAGGCCCACGTCGTACGTGGGCGAGGTCGGCTCCTCCGCGAACGTGGCGCCGCCGTCCTCGCTCTTCACGATGTAGGTGCCGGGGAGCCAGACGCGCTTGTCGTTGTTCGGGTCAATGGTCGGCTTGCTGTAGTACATCGGCCGCGGATTGGCCGCGCTCATCCGCTTCCACGTCGCGCCGGCATCCTCCGTGCGATACGTGCCGCCCTGGCCCGCGTGCTCGATGGTGGCGACGAGCACACCCGGGTTCGACCGCGCGAGCGCGAGGCCGATGCGCCCCTTGTCGCCCGCGGGGATTCCGTTCTCGAGCTTCTTCCACGTCGCGCCCGCGTCCGTGCTCTTCCAGATCGCGCTCCCCGGCCCCCCGCCGTTGAAGCCGAAGGCCTTGCGCAGGCGCTGATACGTCGCGGCGTAGAGCACCCTCGCGTCGCGCGGGTCCATCACGAGGTCCGTCGCGCCGGTGAGCGTGTCCACGTAGAGCACCTTCGCCCACGTGCGGCCGGCGTCGGTGGTCTTGAACACGCCGCGCTCGGGATTCCCGCGCCAGAGGTTCCCGACCGCGGCGACGTACGCAACGGCGGGGTCGGTGGGATGCAGCACCACGCGCCCGATGGATCGCGTGTCGTGCAGGCCGAGATACGTCCACGTGTCGCCGCCGTTGGTGGAGCGGTACACGCCTCCGCCCCACGACGAGCTCTGCCGGTTGTTCTGCTCGCCGGTGCCGGCCCAGACGATCCTCGAGTCGCCCTCGAAGATCGCGAGCGCGCCGAAAGTGTTGTCGGGCTGGCGCCCGAAGACGTCCTTCCAGGTCACGCCCTTGTTGGTGGACTTCCAGATGCCACCCGAGGCGGCGCCGACGTAGAGGACGGCGGGGTTCTTCGGATCAATCTGGAGGTCGTGGATCCGGCCGCCGGTGGCGGCGGGCCCGATCTCGCGGAAGTGGAGCGAGTCGAACGGCGAGCGCGCGGACTGGGCCGCGAGGGTGGCCGGGGCGAGAGCCGCAAGCGCGGCGAGCGCGACGAGGGCCGCGCGGCCCGCGAAAGGACTGAGCCGCCGCCACGCATCCGGGCGCTTCCGCAACAGGTACGCGCCTGCCAGCAGCACGGCGAACGCGTTCGCCATCACGATGGACCACCAGGGCAGGAGTGGGCGGATCGGAGTCGTGAGCAGGCCGACCGCGACGATCGTGACGACGAACCCCGCTACGATCGTGGCGAAGACCAACCGCGCGTGCGCCGGTCGCCGCTCGGACAGCTCGACGAGTCCGGTCACGGTCAGCCCGATGGCGAGCGAGATCGCCAGATGCAGCCCGTTGTACCAGGCGATCACCGTCACGTCGGGCTGTATGGGAAACGCCAGCACCGCGGGGTCTCGCAGTCCCGTGAACGTGGCTTTGCCGAGCAGGTCCACCGTGTAGAGCGTACCACGTGCGGCGAGAAGATCGAAGGCGGCATAGAACGCCGCGACGGCCGCGTAGGCGATGATGCCGACCACGACCCCCTCGCGTATCGTGCGACTTGCCGGTGCCATCGGGACCTCCTGAGTTGAGCGAGGCAGGTCAGTTCCCCGGCCGGTACTCCCGCTCCGTGTGCCCCTTGAGCTGGCTGGGGTAGAAGTACACCGGCCGCAAATCGCCCGTGGCGTAGCGCATCGCCTGGTCGTTGAAGTGCCTCGACTTCACGTCGCCGCTCTCTCCACCGGCGCTGACGGCGATCGCACGCACGCTGTCCTTCCCGAACTCGACCACCGCGACGAAGCTGTTCCCGCTCGTGCCGTACCACTTCTTCGTGGTCGGGTACGCGCGCGCGCCGAACGACGCCAGTGAGCCCCACGACGCCGACGGGAAGCCCACCGGAATGCTCGGCCCCGCGTCGTTGAACGGCTGCGCGATGTCGCCGGTGAGCCGCTGGAAGCGGTTGATCTCGCCCCACGGCGTCTTCCACGAGCCGAAGTCGGCAGTCAGCTTGTCGGAGGCCGCGGCCAGCGCCTGCAGAAGTTGTTCCGCCGTCGGTTCCGTTCCGGCGCCCCCGCCACGCCGGCCCCGGCCGCCGCCCAGCCGCGCGCTCTCCGCGCCGTAGAAGATGGCGAGCGACGTGGGCACGGACGACACGCTCCACCGGAGATCCCACTTCCGCAGCAGCTCCACCTGCTCCGCGAGCTTCTCCTTGAGCGGGTTCGAGGCGGGCGTGTCGTCCCACGCCTTCACGAGCGCCGGCATCGTCCGCTCGAATCCCGTCAGGTAGCTGTCGTACGCGGCGTCCCGGAGCCCCGTGAGCGTGAAGTCCTTCCGGTTCTCGAGCACGCGGATCGCGTGGAGCCCGCGCGCCGACTCGTTTCCGTTGTCCACGTACGCGGGATAGTTCTCCCGTTTCGGGCTGCTCGGTCCCGCCGCCGACCACGGCCAGTTGTTCGTGTTGTAGAGCCAGCCGCTCGCCGGATTCAGGAGGTTCGGGCTCTCGTCCACCGAGAGGAGCCCCTTCCACTCCGTCGCGGGATCGCTCCCGTCCACCGGCTGGCGCCAGTCGAACTTCGTGTCGCGCCGCGGGATGAAGTTGCCGTGGAAGTACGCGATGTTCCCCTCGGCGTCGGCGAAGATCGTGTTGTTCGACGAGTTGGTGTGCAGCTCCATCGTCTGCCGGTACTCGCTGTAGTTCCTCGCCTTGGTGCGCGTGTAGCTCTGCGTGAGCGCCTTGAGCGGCTCCTGCATGATCCGGAAGGCCACCCACTTGCCGTTCAGCGAGCGGACGATCGGACCGAAGTGCGTGTAGTAGACCGTGAACTTCTTCTCGGCCATCCCGGCGTCGGTCTTGTAGGGGACGGCGATCGTCTTCGCGACGAGCGGCCGCTCCTCGCTGCCGACCGTGTAGAAGAAGTTGTCGCCCTTCTGCGTCACCGTCTCGAGGTACTCGTCCATGGCATCCACGGCGCTCGAGGTGTGCATCCAGCCCGCGGTGCGGTTGAATCCCTGGTAGATGAAGAACTGCCCCCACGTCACCGCGCCGTAGGCATCGAGCCCCTCGTCACTCGTCATCTGCAGCTCGGAGCGGAAGAAGAACGACGTGTGCGGATTGATGAGCAGGAGCGCGCGGCGGTCGCGTGTGTTGGACGGCGCAACCGCGGCGCCGTTCGAGCCCGAGGGCTCCGCGTACACCGCTTCCTCGACCGCCCGGGCACGGTCCGCCTCGCGCGCGAGCTGCTCGAACCGGCTGTCGCGGCCCGTGCCGGAGAGCTTCACCGGGCCGCTTCCATAGAACGCCTGGAGCTGGCCGAGGTTCACGCGCTCGATGTCGCCGCCGATGCTCCCCTCGCTGAAGGTGAGCGCCATCCACGGCTCGAACTTCGTGATGACCCGCGGTCTCACTTCGGGATGCTTCGCGAGGTAGAAGTTCAGCCCGTCGGCCCACGCGTTCATCAGCGCCTTCAGCCATTGCGGCGCCTTCGCGTACTGCGCCTTCATCGAATCGGGATCAATGAAGAGCTTCATCCTGAGGTCGCGCCACACCTCGGCCTCGCCCGTGGCTTCCGCGAGCCGCCCCTGCGAGTTGATGAAGTTGGTCTCCACGCGGTTGAAGTCGTCCTCGGCCTGCGCGTAGATCATCCCGAACACAGCGTCGGCGTCGGTCTTGCCGCGGACGTGCGCGATGCCCCAGTCGTCCCGCACGATGGTGACGTTTCGCGCCTGCTGCTCCCAGCGCGCGAGTTCCGTGTTGTTGGCGGCACTGAACGCGATCGTGGCGAACGCGGCCGCGAAGAGGAGGACGAGCTTCTTCATGAGAGATCCCGAGTGGGGGAGGGATGCCGTACGAATACAACGTACAGGGCCCCGCGCGCGCTGCGCACTGGGGCCCACGTCTCCAATCGTGCAGTGGTTTGATGTCTTTCGCAATCGATCGGTGACGGAACCAGGCACATCCCGTGTTACCGTGATGCCCTCACCACGCCCGAACGAGATGGTATCATGGGTAATACCACCCCCTTGCCGCGTTTCGTGCTGGATACCAACGTGCTGGTATCCGCGCTTCGGTCGTCGCGGGGCGCATCACATGCCCTTTTGCGCCGTCTGGAGAGCGATAGCTGGAGCCCGTGCCTCTCCGTCACCCTTGCCCTGGAGTACGAAGCCACGCTCAAGCGTCCCGGACTCATATCCCTCGACCTGGAACGGATCGACGACATTCTCGATCGGCTGATCTCCCGGTGTGAGCTCCACGCCGTCCCAGTTCGTGGACGACCTGTTCTGCCCGATCCCTCGGACGATCATGTTCTCGCTCTGGCCGTGACCGCGCGCGCCGACGCGATCGTCACCTTCAATCTCCGCGACTTTCGCGTCGCCACCGAACTCGGAGTGCGGTCCATGCCACCGCGAGACGCACTCGAACTGCCTGGAGACACGCAATGAGCACCCGGAGCATCCGCTTCCCCGCGTCGCTGGACGTGAAGCTCCGCCGCGCCGCCGCGCACGACGGCGTTTCGATCAACCAGTACGTTTCGCTGGCGGTCGCAGAACGGCTCGCAGGCGAGACTGCGCTCGAAGCGCTCAGGCAACGTGGCCGGCGGAGCTCCCGCCAGAAGTTCCTCGCCGCGCTCAACGCCGTGCCCAACGCACCACCGATGCGGGGAGATGAGATCGCCACGCGCTCCAAGGTTCGCGAGCGGCGATCCACCGCGTACTTGGCGACGCGGCACAAGTAGCGCCACGCTGCGGGGCGCCACATCGACCCATTGCCGAGCAGCGCTCCCGGAGCAAACTGGTAGCCTGAGCCGCTATCATTAGAACGTGTCGCTCCCCCAGCCCGCTCCCGACCCCCTTTTCCTCTCCTTCCAGCTCTCGCTCGCCGGCCGCTACTCGATTGACCGCGAGCTGGGCCGCGGCGGGATGGGCGTGGTGTACCTCGCGCGTGAGGTCCACCTCGACCGCCTCGTCGCCATCAAGCTCCTCCCGCCCGACAAGGCGAGCCGCCCGGCGCTGCGCGAGCGTTTCCTCCGCGAGGCGCGCCTCGCCGCCAAGCTCTCGCACCCGAACATCATCCCCATCTACGCCGTGGACGACGCGAGCGGCTTCGTCTTCTACGTGATGGCCTACGTGGACGGCGAGACGCTGGCGCAGCGCGTGCGCACGCGCGGCCCGCTCCCGGCGTCCGAAGGCGCGCGCGTGCTCCGCGAGGTGGCGTGGGCGCTCGGACACGCGCACGGCCAGGGGCTCGTGCACCGCGACGTGAAGCCGGACAACATCCTCCTCGAGGGCGCCTCCGGGCGCGCGCTCGTCGCCGACTTCGGCATCGCCGCGGCCACGGGCGACGCCGCCGGCGACGGCGTCGCCGGGACGCCGGAGTTCATGAGCCCGGAGCAGGCGCTCGGGCGGGACGTTGACGCACGCAGCGACATCTACGGACTCGGCGCGACGGCGTTCTACGCGCTCGCGGGCCGGCTCCCGTTCGAGGGAACGAGCGCGACCGAGGTGCTGGCGAAGCAGGTCACGGAGCCGCCGCCGCCGCTCGCCTCGCTCGGGCTCCCCGTGCCGCGCAAGCTCGCGCTCCTTGTGGATCGCTGCCTCGCGAAGGAGCCCGACCACCGGCCGTCGAGCGCCGAGGCGCTCGCCGAGCAGCTCGGCCTCGCGCTGGAACAGCGCCGCGAGCTGCCAGCGGCGCTGCGCGCCTTCGTGAAACGAAACGGGCGGCTCGACGGCGCCGGCTCGCTCTTCGGGTCGGCGGCGGTGCTCGGCGCTGCGGTCGGCGCGTCGTGGTTCTTCGGTCCGGTGGCCGGCGTGGGCACCTTCCTGCTCGGAATGACCGGCGCACCCTTCGCCTATCTCGTCGGCGCGGCGCGACGGCTGTCGCTGTTCGGTTTCGCGCACCAGGACCTCGGCCCGGCGTTCAAGGCGGCGCTCGAACAGTCGCGCGAGGAGCACGCCGTCGAGCACGCGCACGGCGCGTCGCCCCTCGAGAAGGGGTTGCGGTTCACCGCCCGGGTGTCGCTCGCGCTCATTGCCGTGACCGTGCCGCTGGCGGTGATCGCGATCCTGAGGGAAGGGCCGTCCGCGATGATGGAGGTCCTCCTCCCAATCGTCGGAACTCTGCTCGTGCTCGGCGTGTCGAGCGCGCTCGGCTTCCTGTCGTCGCTCCAGCAGCGGCGCGATATTGACACGGAGTTCTGGTCGTGGCTCTGGACAGGAGAGGTCGGTCGCCTCGCGTTCACGCTGGCGCGCCGGACGCTCCTGAACCGCGCGATCGGCCCGGCGATGACGCATCGCGCCACGGAACTGTCGCTCGGACTGGCCGCCGAGCAGTTGTTCGAGAACCTCCCGAAGGAGTCGCGCCAGGCGCTCGGTGACCTGCCGCGATTGCTCCACCGGTTGCAGGACGACGCGCAGGCGCTGCGCCGGCGGTTCGACCAGCTCCACGAGGCGCTCAACCAGGCGGGCGACGCGGCCGTGTCGGCCGAATACGCCGAGGTGCGCCGTGACCGCGACGAGATCCACGCCAAGCTCGGTGAGGCGGTGGGCGCGCTCGAGACGATCCGCCTGAACCTGTTGCGCCTGCACGCCGGCTCGGCGACGGTTGAAGGGCTGACAACGCACCTTGGCATCGCCGCCGAAGTCTCGGCGGAGGTCGAACGGCTCATCGCGGCGCACGCGGAAGTGGAGCGAAGCCTGCACTTCCCGCGCACCATCCAACCCTCTCCGGCATAGCGAACGATGAAAGAAGCGGCGTTCGGTGGCGCGAGGGTCGGCACGGACGAGCGTCCGGCGGGCGCCTGGTTCGTGCCACCCGACGGGCAGTACGTGCC
>DATEDF010000122.1:0-6892 GCA_035286465.1 Gemmatimonadaceae bacterium
GCGAGCCAGGGGCTCCCGCCGCACCTGAGCTACGACGCCGAAGCGCCGCTCGGCGCGATCGCCGCGAACCGCGCACAGTATGGCGTCGCGTGGCCCAAGCTCGACTTCCAGGCGGCGAAGCTCGTCGTGTCGTTCGCGGCCGACTACCTCGACGGCTGGGGACTCACCGTTCCCCAGCAGCTCGCCTTCGCCGAGGCCCGCGCCAGGCTCGAGGGCGCCCCGCGCGTCGTGTACATCGGCGCACGTCGTTCACTCACGGGATTGAACAGCGACGCCTGGATCCCCGCGCGTCCCGGTACCGTGAAGTCGGTCGCCGACGCGCTGCTCGGCGCGATCACGGGACGCGCGACTGGCGTGACGCTCGCGCAAGCCGCCGACCAGGCGGGCGTGTCAGCGGCCGCGCTCGAATCCCTCGCGGCGGAACTCAGATCGGCAAGGCCGAGTCTCCTCATCGCGGGGGGCGCGAGCGAGCGCGCCGCCGACATGGCGCTCACGGTAGCCGAGCTCAACCGCGTACTCGGGAATGTCGGCGTCACGGTGAAGCCGTTCGAGGGATTCCTCGCGTACGAGGGCGTGGCATCACAGGCCGCGGTGCGCGCGGCGGCCGAGCAGATGGCAGCCGGCCGCGTCGCCCTCGCGTTCGTGCGCGGCGCGAACCCCGCGCACACGACGCCGGCGCCCGTGAAGTTCGCCGAGGCCTTCCAGAAAGTGCCGTTCAAGGTGTCGTTCTCGAGCTACCCGGACGAGACGTCTTCGCTTTGCGACCTCGTGCTGCCCGACCATCACGGCCTCGAGAGCTGGGGCGATGCCGAACCCGTCCGCGGCACGCTCGGGCTGCAGCAGCCGGTGATGGATCCCGTGTTCAACACGCGCGCGACGGCCGACGTGCTCATCGCGGTCGCGAAGGCGAATGCCGCGACGGCGTTCCGGTATCCGGCGGACTACCGCGCGTGGATCGCGTCACGCATCGGCGGAAACGCGGCGCTGGCGGCGGCGCTCCCCACGGGACTGATGAGGGGAGCCGCACTCGCCGCGTGGGCGCCGCGGCCGGTCGCGGCGAAGAGCGGCGGCGGCCTCGCCGCCAGTGCGGGCGAGTACTTCCTCTACGCGTACCACTCGCCCGCCCTCGGTGATGGGCGCGGCGCGAACAAGCCGTGGCTCCAGGAACTCCCGGATCCCGTCACCAAGATCGCATGGCAGACGGTGATCGAGCTGCATCCGGAAACGGCCAAGAAGCTCGGCATCGCGGAAGGCGACCACGCGACCATCGAGACGGGGCAGGGGAGTCTCACCGCGCCCGTCTATCTCTACATCGGCCTGCGGCCCGACACGATCGCGCTCGCGACGGGACGCGGGCACACCGCGTACGGCCGGTATGCCGAGGGGTGCGGCGCGAACGTGATGGCGCTCCTCCCCGTGGCGGAAGACGCGCGCTCCGGCGCCCAGGCGCTCGTGAGCACCAAGGCGACGATCCGGAAGGCCGTCGGCCGCTCGCTGCTCGTGACCACCGAGGGCTCCGGCCGGCAGCACGGCCGCGGCATCGCACGGGCGCTCACCGCCGAGCAGCTCGCGCAGGGCGAGACGCACGACGAGCACGAGACATTCAGGGGCCAGGCGAAGACCGAGTTCCTTCCCGGTCTCCGCTCGCCGGTGGCGAACGACGCACAGGGCGATCTCGGCGATCCCACGTCGAAGGACAAGGGCCAGTACGATCCGGCCCACTGGAGCGGCGCCGCCAAGCGGCGCTGGGCGATGACGATTGATCTCGCGCGCTGCACCGGGTGCTCGGCCTGCGTCACGGCGTGCTACGCCGAGAACAACATCCCGACGGTGGGCGCGAGCTGGCAGGGCCCGCAGTTCCTCCCGGACCGCACCGGTCTCGGCTCCAACATCACGCGCGGCCGCGAGATGGCGTGGATGCGCCTCGAGCGCTACTTCGAGATTGACCGCGAACCGAAGGACGTGGAGTTCGACCCGGACTTCGAGACGCGGCTGATCCCGATGCTCTGTCAGCACTGCGGGAACGCGCCGTGCGAGCCGGTCTGCCCGGTCTACGCGACGTACCACTCGCCGGACGGGCTCAACGTGCAGGTCTACAACCGCTGCGTCGGCACGCGGTACTGCTCGAACAACTGCCCGTACAAGGTCCGCTACTTCAACTGGTTCGGTTACGGCGAGCCGAATCGGCAGCAGTACGCGTTCCCCGAGCCGCTCCACTGGCAGCTCAATCCCGACGTGACCGTGCGCGCCAAGGGCGTGATGGAAAAGTGCACCTTCTGCGTGCAGCGCATCCGCGAAGCCCAGAACCGCGCGAAGCTGGAGAACCGGGAGCTCCAGCCGGACGAGTTCACCACGGCGTGTGCGCAGGCCTGCCCGTCGCGCGCGATCGTCTTCGGCGACGCGGCCGACGAGAAGTGGTCGGTCACCCGGCGGATCGAGGACGCGCGGGCGTACCACGTCTTCGAGGAGCTGAACACGTACACGGCGGTCGTCTATCTGAAGAAAGTCAACCACCCGCCGCGCGCCGCGGCGGCGAAGGCCTAGGACGCGGACGATGGCCACGCTCGCCCCGCCAAGCCCCCACGACGCCCCGCACCGTCCGAACATCGCGGCGGCGGGACAGCCGCTGCCGGCGATCCGGGACTACGAGCAGGTTGACCGCGAGATCCTCGCGACGCTGCGGCCGACGAAGGGGTGGTTCGCCCTGCTCCTCGTCGCCGTCGCCTGCCTCGGGCTCGGCATCGCCGCCTGGATGTACCAGATCCAGCAGGGGCTCGGCGTGGCGGGATACAACCCGCCCGTGATGTGGGGCGTGTACATCATCACGTTCGTCTTCTGGATCGGCATCGGGCACGCGGGCACGCTGATCTCCGCGATTCTCTTCCTCTTCCGCGCGGGTTTCCGCACCACGATCTACCGCTGTGCCGAGGCGATGACGGTCTTCGCGGTGATGACGGCGGGGCTCTTCCCCATCCTGCACCTCGGCCGGCCGTGGAAGTTCTTCTGGCTCGTGCCCTACCCGAACTGGCGCTTCATCTGGCCGCAGTTCAAGAGCCCGCTCGTCTGGGACGTGTTCGCGATCTCCACGTACCTCACGATCTCGGCCACCTTCCTCTTCATCGGGCTCATCCCCGACATCGCGACGCTGCGGGACCGCGAGCGGAACCCGGTCAAGAAGCGGATCCTCTCGGCGCTCTCGTTCGGCTGGCGGAACAGCGAGCGGGAGTGGCGCCACTTCGCGCGGGCGTACCTCTTCCTCGCCGCGTTCTCGACGCCGCTCGTGCTCTCGGTGCACTCAGTGGTGTCGTTCGACTTCGCGATGTCGCTCGTGCCCGGCTGGCACACCACGATCTTCGCGCCGTACTTCGTCGCGGGCGCGATCTTCTCCGGCATGGGGATGGTGTTCACGATCATCATTCCGATCCGGAAGTTCTTCCGCCTGGAGCATTACGTCACCCTCAACGTGATGGACGCCGGCGCGAAGCTCACGCTCTTCACGTCCCTGGTCGTCGGGTGCGCGTACCTCGTCGAGTTCTTCATCGCGTGGTATGGCGCGGTGCCGGTCGAGCAGGACTACTTCTGGAACCGCCTGTTCGGGCAGTGGTGGTGGGCCGCGTGGATCATGCTGACGTGCAACATGATCCTCCCGCTCTCGCTCTTTTCGCAGCGACTGCGCCGCAATCCCGCTTGGCTCTGGATCCTGTCGCTCTTCATCAACCTCGGGATGTGGTTCGAACGGTTCGTGATCATCGTGCCGGGGCTCTCGCACGAGTATGAGCCGTGGCAGTGGTCGGGGTACATCCCGACCTGGGTGGACTACTCGATCCTGCTGGGCTCTTTCGGGTGGTTCTTCATGTGGTTCCTGCTCTTCATCAAGAATCTGCCGGTGGTGGCCATCACCGAAGTGAAGGAGATCGTCCCGCCGAAGGTGCGTGCGGGTCATCGCCACGGGGGAGGCCACTGAGATGATGCAGGGGATGCTCGGCGCCTTCCGCGAGATTGACGCCGCCGTGGCGGCGATCGAGGACCTGAAGGAGCGGAAGGTCGGGGCGATCACGGTGTTCACGCCGGCGCCGCGCCACGAGTTCGAGCACGCGCTCAAGCCGCCGCGCAGCCCCGTGCGCCGCTATACGCTGATCGGCGCGCTCTCGGGCGCCGTGTTCGGCTACTGGATCGCGATCTGGGCTTCGGAGTCCTGGCCCCTGGTCGTCGGCGGCAAGGCGGTCTCGACCTGGGTGCCGTACACGATCTTCTCGTTCGAGTTGATGGTGCTCATCGGCGGACTCTCCACCGTCGCGGGGTTCTTCATCCACGCGCGCATCCCGCGCGTCACGATGACCGTCGGGTACGACCCGCGGTTCAGCGCGGGGCACTACGGCGTGTGGGTGCAGTGCGCGCCGGAGAAGCTCAGGGACGCCGAAGCGATCCTGCGGCGGTACGGCGCCGAAGAGGTGCGCGGTGCAGAGTAGCTGGAGCGGCGTGAAGCGTGCGTCGCATCGAGCGCCGAGCGACGTGCGGAAGAGCGCCGGATGGCGCGCGGGGTGGCGCGCGGGATGGCGGGCAGCGACGGTCCTCGCGTTCGTGCCGCTCCTCTTGGGCGCGTGCGAATGGTTCACCGACTTCAAGCGACAGCCGTCTGTCAAGCCGTGGGGGCAGTTCAGCGCGGACAGCGGCGAACTCAAAGGGTTCCGCGGCCAGCCCGCCGGATCGGTCTCGACGCACGGCTCGTTCGCGCCGGGTTTCGTCGTGAGCTATGCGAACACGCTCGCCGCCGTGGAGTCGCTCTCGACGATCGCGAATCCGGTGGCGCCGGACGCGCGCTCGCTCGCCAACGGCCGCAAGTACTACCAGGTGACCTGCGCCTCCTGCCACGGCGACCTGGGCGACGGCAACACGCCGATGCGGCAGCTCAACCCGATGTACGCCTTCGTGCCCGGCCTCCTGCTCGACGTGACGAAGAATCGCACCGACGGCTACCTCTGGGGCAAGATGCGGAACGGCGGTCCGCTGATGCCGACCGCCAACCGGATCGGCGAGATGGAGCGATGGGACGTGGTGAACTACCTCCGCGGACTTCAAGGGAAGTACCCCGTCGAGACCGGACCCGTCGGCCGCCCGGGTGAGACCGGCGACAAGCTGCCGGGCGCAACGCGAAGCGCGCCCACCGTCCCCGCGAAGTACTTCCGCCCCGCGGTGAGCCCCGCGTTGAGTGCCACGGGCGGGCGGGGCGGGTCCGGAGCGGGCGCGTCGGCGGAGGCAAAGCCGCCGGAGGGAAGACCATGAGCGTGCCGTTCACGCTTCCGCCGTCACGCGAGCGCGTCATCGCCGCCGGCGCCACGCCGCTCCCTTCGTGGGTGCGGCCCGTGTCGCTCGCGGCGTTCGGACTCGGGCTCGCGATCTTCCTGGCCGGCGCGATCGCCGGAAGCGACCGGGCCTGGCACGCCTTCCACGTCAACTGGCTCTTTTTCACCACGATCTCCTCGGCTGCCGTGACGTTCGTGGCCGCCCAGCGTATCACGACGGCACGCTGGTCGCGCGCCGTGATCCGCTTCTCCGAGGGCTTCGTGGCGTTCCTGCCGCTGGCGCTGCTCGGCCTCGTCGTGATGGTCGTCTTCGGACGCGGCCACGTCTACCCGTGGTGGAACTCACTCGCCGAGCTGCCGCACGAGAAGCAGGTGTATCTCGGCCACCGGTTCTTCGCGGCGCGCTCGGTGCTCGTCTTTGCCGCGCTCGCCGCCCTGCAGCTCTGGTACGTCTGGACCTCCGTACGGCTCGACGTGGGGATCACCCCGGAGGGCGGCGCGAAGTGGGCCGCCGGGCTCCGCGCACGGATGCGCGCGGGCTTCGGCGACGAGCGCCGGGAACTCCATCGCACGCACTCGCGGCAAGGGAAGCTCGCGGTCTTCGTCATCCTTGCCTTCGCGTTCGGCTGGATCGTGCTGGCGTGGGACCAGTCCATGTCGCTCGATCCGCACTTCTTCAGCACGATGTACGGCTGGCACGTGTTCATGGGCGGGTGGCTGGTGTCGCTGATGGTCCTCGCGGCGCTCGTCCGCTTCTGGCGCCGGCATCTCGCCGCCGACGACATCATCCTCGAGACGCACTACCACGACATCGGCAAGCTCTGCTTCGGCTTCACGGCGTTCTGGGGCTACCTGACGTTCGCGCAGTTCCTCGTCATCTGGTACGGCAATCTCCCGGAGGAAACGCACTTCTTCACGCTGCGTCTGACCCACGCGTGGACGAACTGGACCCTGGCGTGCGTGTGGCTCACCTTCGCGATTCCGTTCTTCGGCCTCCTCGGCGTGAAGCCCAAACTGTACTCGCCGGCGATGCTCTTCTTCGCCGCGTGCAGCTTCACGGGGCTCTGGATCGCCCGCTACGTCGAGGTCTATCCGTCGGTGTACGGGCCCGTGGGGAACGCGCCCTTCAGCTTCTGGGAAGTCGGGATCTTCCTCGGGTTCCTCGGCGCGTGGACGTTCTGCTACGCGGCGTTCATGGACGCGTTCCCGAAGTTCCGGGTGCTCCTGATGACGTCGCCGCACCGCGACGAGGTGCAGGTGCCGGTGGATCCGGAGACAATGGAGCCGCTGCCGGCACACGAGTGAAGGGTGAGGGGTGAGGGGTGAGGAGTTTGGTGAAGGGTGAAGGGCGAATGGTGAAGGGCGAAGGGTCGGTGAGGGGGTGGGCGAAGGGCGAAGGGTGAAGGGCGGGTGAGGGGCGAGCAGTGCATCGGTGCGCGCGGAGCGTCATCGCCGCTTGTGGGGCGGCCGTAGGCCTCGGCGACGTTTGCCGCGATTGAGCCCGCGCAGCGCAGGAGTTGCTCACCCACAGCGCCGAACGGCCGGTCATCGCGCAGCACGAGCGCGTCGTCCCGCGCCAGCGCGAACAG
>DATEDF010000123.1:0-68853 GCA_035286465.1 Gemmatimonadaceae bacterium
CGCGCACCGCCACGAGCGCCGCCACGAACCATCGAGCGGTGCGGAACGCATGCCTGCAGCGTTGTGCAGAGCACAGACTTCACGGATCTCGGCGCGCCGGTGCCAACTTCACGTCTTTGCGACCATTTTTCAGCAACCTGCTAACCAGGATTCTACAGCGGCCTTCACAGCTTGACAGCGACATCTGATGCGAACGCTCACCTGCGGAATCCCGATCTTCGCTCCGGCCTGCCGCCCACGCAAGCCGCTCCCGCAAAGTGGCCTGATCCTGCACGCTTCGAGCGCAGTGTCCCGAATTGGGCTGCGTACCCGGTTAGCATGAGACCGTTCGCGCGCCGAGCGCCGCGAACCCCGCGAACGCCACTCTCCTCCCCTCCGCACTAGATTCCGACCAACAATCGTTGCTCCGCCTCTTCGCTCCTCGGCTGCCCTCCCCAATGCGCATCCGCAAAGTCGGCATCATCGGCGCCGGCATCATGGGCCACGGCATCGCCGCCCTCGCGGCCTCCACCGGCATCCCCGTCGTCCTCCTCGACATCCCGGGCTCGGACGATCCCAGGTCTCCGGACCGGAACGCCCCCGCGAAGAACGCGCTCGCCAAGGGCCTCAAGGCCAGGCCCAGTCCCTTCTTCGACACCGCGGCCGCCGCGCTCATCACTACAGGCAACACCGCGGACCATCTCGACCTCCTCAAGGACTGCGACTGGATCTGCGAAGCCATCATCGAACAGCCCAAACCGAAGCAGGAGTTGTTCGCGAAGCTCGAGCCGCTCGCCCCCAACGCCATCATCTCGAGCAACACCAGCGGCATCCCGATGGCCACGCTTCTCGAGGGCCGATCCGCCTCGTTCAAGGAGCGCTTTCTCGGCACGCACTACTTCAATCCGGTGCGCTACATGCACCTGCTCGAGATCATCCCTTCGCCGCACACGGCGAGCGCGGTGATCGAGAGCGTCCGCCACCTCCAGGAACGCCTCCTCGGCAAGGGCATCGTCCTCTGCAAGGACGTCCCCGGCTTCGTGGCCAACCGGCTCGGCATCGGCGGCTGGGCCGCGGTGATGCGCCTGATGATGGAGTTCGACCTCACCATTGACGAAGTGGACGGCCTCACCGGCGCGCTGCTCGCGCGCGCGCGCAGCGCCACCTTCCGCACCGGCGACCTCTCGGGACTCGACACGCTCGCGCACGTCACCGCCGGGCTCTCGCACGCGACCGGTGAGGACTTCGCGCTGCCCTCGTGGGTCGGCGACCTCGTGAAGTCCGGCCGGCTCGGCGACAAGACCGGCGCCGGGTTCTACAGGAAGGACGGGAAGAACATCTTCACCCTCGACTGGAAGACCGGCGACTACGAGCCGCAGAAGCGGCTCACCACTCCCGCCATCGAGGAGGCGCTCAAGCTCCCCGCCGCCGAGCGGATCCGGAAGGCGCGCGGCATCCGCGGCAAGTACGGCGACTTCCTGCGCAAGCTCTTCGTCGAGACGTCACACTACGCCGCCACCAGGGCGCCCGAGCTGGCGTACGACATCGCGAGCGTGGACCGCGCGATGGAATGGGGGTTCGCCTGGGAGATCGGTCCCTTCAAGGTGATGGACGCGCTCGGGATCTCGTGGCTGCGGAACGAGTTCACCGCCGCGGGCAGGGACGCGCCACCACTCTTCGAGGCCGCGGGCAATGCCTTCTACAAGGAGATGAAGAAGGGCGTGATGATTCCGTCGCTCGCGGCGTTCACGACGCTCGCGCCGCCGTCGGAGATCGCCGCGCTCTCGTCGGCTGCGCGCGCGCCGGCGCGCGTGCCGCTCCCGAAGATCCCGGGGCAGATCGTGCTCGCGGAGACGCCCGTCCTCGACGAGAACGCCGAAGCCCGGCTCCGCGACGTGGGCGACGGCGTGCTCTGCCTCGAGTTCTGCGGCAAGATGAACACGCTCGGCCAGGGCGTGCTCGAGCTGCTCGCGCGCGCGATGGACCGCGTCGCGAGGGACAACCTCGCCGGCCTCGTCCTCGGCAACGACGATCCGCGCACCTTCACCGCGGGCGCCAACCTCGGCGGCGTGGCGCAGCTCGCGGCCGCGGGCGACTGGGCGACGCTCGAGCGCGCGTGCCGCGAGTTCCAGCGGTCGGTGATGAGCGTCCGCACCGCGCCCTTCCCCGTCGTCGCCGCGCCGTTCGGCGTCACCTTCGGCGGCGGCACGGAGTTTTCGCTCCACGCCGACCGCATTCAGGCGCACGCCGAGCTCTACATGGGACTGGTCGAGGTCGGCGTCGGCATCCTGCCGAGCGGCGGGGGAACGAAGGAGCTGCTCTTCCGGTTCACGAGCGCGCTCGCCCCGTATGAGGACGCCGACCCGTTCGACGCCGCGCGGCGCGCGTTCAAGCTCATCGCGCTCGCGCAGACGAGCACCAGCGCGCACGAGGCGCGGAAGATCGGATTCCTCCGCCCCGTGGCCGACCGCATCACGATGAACCGTGACTTCCTCATCGCCGACGCGAAGGCGCAGGTGCTGAATCTCGCGACCGACTACGTCGCGCCGCCGCTCCGCACCATCCGCGCGCTCGGCGCCGAGACGCTGGGGAATCTCAAGTACGCGCTTTTCGCGTTCCAGGAAGCGGGCCAGGCGAGCGCGCACGACGTGCGCATCGGGCAGGAAATCGCGTACGTGTTGGCGGGCGGCGACGGGCCGCCCCGCGACGTGAGCGAGCAGGACATCCTCGACCTCGAACGCGAGGCCTTCCTCAAGCTGCTCGGAACCGCGGAAACGCAGGCGAGGATCAAGTACATGCTGGAGATGGGGAAACCGCTGAGGAACTGACAACACCAACCGCGATCGTCCATTCCGAGCCATGACCCTCCCTTTCGAGCCTCCCGGTCCCGCGCTCTTCCCGCCGTTCCGCGGTGGCGGACGCCGGATCATCCTCGCCGTTCTCGCCGCGCTGTTCGTCGCGCTGTTCGGGCTGCCCGTGCTGACGGGCTTCGCGACCGACTGGCTCTGGTTCAGGGAGATCGGCTTCGAGCGCGTCTTCTTCACCTCGCTCCTCTGGCGCGGCCTGCTCTTCGTGGTGGGCGGCACTCTCGCCTTCGCGGTCCTGCACTTCAACGTCCGGCGGGCGCTCGGCGGCCCACGGGCTTTCCCGGCGCTCGTGGTGACCGGTACCGACGGCCGGCGCTTCGACCTGTCGCGCGTCTTCCCGAGGCTCCTCCTCGCGGCCACGCTCTTCGTGGCGTTCGTGTTCGGCGTTTCGATCGCCTCGCTCTGGATGACCGCGCTCAAGGGGCTCCACGGCGTGAGCGCCGGCGTCACCGATCCCCTCTTCGGGCGCGATGTCGGCTTCTACCTCTTCCGTCTCCCCGCCATCACGGCGGCGCTCAACACGCTCCTCGCGCTCACCACGCTGTCGCTCATCGCGACCATCGCGCTGTACGCGCTGCGCGGAGAGCTGGTGCTGCCGCCGCGGCGCGTGTCCGCCGGGCCCGGTGCCGCGCGGCACGCGGGCGCGCTGCTCGCGCTCTTCTTCGTCCTCACTGCACTCCGCCTCTGGTTCGCGGGCAGCGCGGACCTGCTCTATTCCACCACGGGCCCGCTGGTGGGCGCGAGCTACACGGACGTGCACGTGCGCCTGCCCGGCATCCGCCTCTCGGCGATTGTCGCGCTGCTCGCCGCGGCGACGGTGGCGTACGGGACGTGGCGTGGTACGCTCGTGCGCTTCGCGCTGATCGCCGCGGTCTCGTATGCCGGCCTGAGTCTGCTGGCGCGCGAGCTGGTGCCGAGGGCGGTGCAGAAGCTCGTCGTCTCACCGAACGAGCTGACCCGTGAGCGGCCCTACCTCGAGGCCCACATCACGGCGACGCGCCGGGCGTGGCGGCTCGACAGCGTCGCGACGCGCGACCTCGACGGCGACGTGCAGCTCACGATGGCCGACATCCGCGCGAACGCCGCCACCATCGGCAACGTGCGCCTCTGGGAGCGCGAGCTCCTGCAGCAGACGTTCTCGCAGCTCCAGGAGATCCGCACGTACTACGATTTCCGCGCGGTGCACGACGACCGCTACATGATTGACGGCAAGTACCGGCAGGTGCACCTCGCCGCGCGCGAGCTGAACACGTCGTCGCTCCCGACGCGCACCTTCATCAACGAGCGGCTGACGTTCACGCACGGCATGGGCATCACGCTGGCGCCCGTGAACGAGGTCACGCCGGAAGGGCTCCCGGTGCTCTTCATCAAGGACCTGCCGCCCGCCTCGAGCGTGTCCCTGAAGGTCACGCGCCCGCAGGTCTACTACGGCCAGCTCACGAGCAGCTACGTCTTCACGGGCACCGGGAACAAGGAGTTCGACTATCCCGCGGGTGAATCGGACGTCTACAGCAACTACACGGGCAAGGGCGGCGTCCCCATCGGCTCGTTCTTCTCACGCGTGCTCTTCGCCTGGCAGCTCCGGTCGCTCAACATGATCCTGTCGGACGACATCAAGGGCAACGCGCGCGTCCTCTATCGCCGGAACGTCGCCGAGCGCGCCAAGACGGCGCTGCCGTTCCTGGACTTCGACTCCGAGCCCTACCTGATGGTGACGGACGCGGGCGAGCTGAAGTGGATCCTCGACGCGTACACCTCGAGCAATCGCTACCCGTACGCACAGCGCACGACGGCCGGCACGAACTACATGCGGAACAGCGTCAAGGTCGTGATTGACGCCTACGACGGCAACGTGGACGCCTACATCGCGGATCCGGCCGATCCCGTCGTGCGGACGTACGCGCGCATCTTCGGCGGGATCTTCAAGCCGCTCGAGGCGATGCCCGCCGACATCCGGAGGCACATCCGTTATCCGGGTGATCTCTTCCGCGCGCAGACGGCGTTCTACGCGACCTACCACATGGTGCAGCCGCCGACGTTCTACCATCGCGAGGACCAGTGGCAGTTCCCGGCGCTGGCGGGACAACCGCAGAGCGCCACGGCGTTCATGCGCCACATCATCCTGCGGTTGCCGGGCGAACCGGCTCCGGAGTTCATCTACATGATGCCGTTCACGCCGCGCGGAAAGGACAACCTCTCGGCGTGGATGGTGGCGCGGATGGACGGCGAGCACTACGGGCAGCTCATGGTGTACCGGTTCCCGGAGCAGAGTCTCGTCTTCGGCCCGTCGCAGATCACGAACCGGATCAACCAGGACACGGAAGTCTCGCGACAGATCACGCTCTGGGACCAGAGCGGCTCGAAGGTGATCCGCGGCGAGCTGCTGGTGATTCCGATCGAGGAGTCGCTGATCTACGTGCAGCCGATCTACCTGCGCGCGGTGGGCGGAACGATTCCGGAGCTGAAGCGCGTGGTGGTCGCGCACGAGAACCAGGTGGTGATGGAGGAGACGCTGGAGCGGGGCTTGGCGGTGCTGTTCGGCGGCGGCGCGGTGGCGCGCGCGGGCGGCGCGGCGCGTGACACGGTCGTCGCGGCGGGTGGCGCGGCGGGTGGCGCGGCGGGTGGCGCGGCGGCGGGCGGTGCGACGCCGAGCGGCGTGTCCGCACTGCTCGTGCAAGCGCAGCAGCACTACGACCGCGCGTTGGCCGCGCAACGCGCGGGCAACTGGGCGGAGTACGGGCGCGAGATCGAGCAGCTCGGAGCCGTGCTGAGGCGACTGAGGGCAGGGAGGCCGTGACAACCGGGAGATCGCTACGATGCAAACCAGGGATGTCGTGATCGTCAGTGCCGTCCGTTCCGCCGTCGGCCGCGGAAAGAGGGACGGCTCGCTCGCCGCCGAGCACCCCGTCGAGGTCTCCGCGCTCGTGATGCGCGCCGCGGTCGAGCGCGTGAAGCTCGATCCGAAACTCCTCGACGACGTGCTGTGGGGCTGTGCGATGCCCGAGGCGTCGCAGGGCCTCAACACCGCGCGGCTCTGCATGCTGCGCGCGGGACTCCCCGTGGACGTGAGCGCGGCGACCATCAACCGCTTCTGCTCCTCGGGGCTCCAGACCATCGCGATGGGCGCGCAGGCGATCATGACCGGGATGAACGACGTCGTCCTCGCCGGCGGCGTGGAGATGATGAGCCAGGTGCCGATGTCGGGCTACCACACGCGGCTCGACCCGGCGATCACCGAGGACTACATCGGGATGGGCTTCACCGCCGAACGCGTAGCGCAGCGCTGGGGGATCACGCGGGAGATGCAGGACCAGTTCGCACTCGGTTCGCAGCAGAAGGCGAAGGCCGCGCAGCAGCGGGGCGCGTTCGCGGCCGAGATCGTGCCGATCCCCGTACGGCGCGTGACGTGGAGCGGGGCGCAGAAGACCGTCGAGGAGATCGCGTTCGCGACGGACGAGCTCGTGCGCGCGAACACGACGCTCGAGGGGCTCGCGAAGCTGCCGGCCGCGTTCAAGCCCGGCGGCACGGTGACCGCCGGGAACGCGAGCCCCTACTCCGACGGCGCGGCCGCGGTGCTTCTGATGAGCGCCGAGCGCGCGAAGGCACTCGGCCTCACGCCGCTTGCTCGGTTCGTCGCCTTCGCCACCGCCGGCGTCGCGCCGGACGTGATGGGGATCGGGCCGGTCAAGGCGGTGCCGAAGGCGCTCACGCGCGCCGGCGTCGCGCTCGGCGACGTCCGGATGATCGAGTTGAACGAAGCGTTCGCGGCGCAGGCGCTCGCCGTCATCAGGGATCTCGAGATGGACGCGAGCCGCGTGAACGTGAACGGCGGCGCGATCGCTCTCGGTCACCCCCTCGGCGCGACGGGCTCGAAGCTCACGACGCAACTCGTGCACGAACTGGGCCGCCGGGGCGGCGGACTCGGGATGGTCACGATGTGCGTCGGCGGCGGGATGGGCGCGGCGGGGATCTTCGAGGTGTTCGCGCGCGCGGCGTGAGCGTGGGGCCGGGCGCGCGCCGCGGCCGGAGGACGCAGCGCAATCACGCGGCGCGCCGCGGGCCCATCACGGGGTGCGCACCACTCGCGGCGTGCCGCGCCCTCAGCAGCGCGCGACCGGCTTCCTCGCCTTGGCCTTCTCGCCCTCGAGCGAATACCAGATCATGTCCGCGCAGTACTGGCCGAACGCCTGCATCGTCATGAAGAGGTCGTTCGAGCCGCAGCGGTTCGAGATGCGGATCGCGCCGGGGGGCTTCGTCGCCGGATCGCCGCTCGTGTACGTCACCGCGAGCTCCTGCATCGCGGTACAACTGAAGTCGGTGTTCGTGCCCGGCATCTGGTCGCACATCGCCTTCTCCTTCATCCGCATGCGGAGCGTCAGTGTGAGTGCCCCGCCGGCCGGTGCATCCGTCGTGCGAATCCCGTGCTCGCGCAGCGCCGCGCGCACCTTCGCCTCGAAATCGTCGCCCGAGCCGTAGCGGCGGTCGGGGCCGTAGTTCGACGACGTCTTCCCCGGCCCCCAATCGAAGACCAGCACGCACGGCCGGTCGTGGCAGGGCGCAGGGGCGGCGGGCTCGCCCTGAGCGATGATGGCCTCGGGGCCGAGCAGGCCGCCCAGCACGGCGACCGTACCGATGGTCCTCACGGTGGCGAAGCGCATAGCGTTTTCCTCCTCCGCGGAATATGATGCACGTCATACACTGCTGCGAGCACCGACGATGAGTCTCCGCGCCACTCTCCGCGACCACCTCCTCACCATCTGGGCGGGCGAACCCTGGTACGGCTCCCCGAGCAAGAAGATTCTCGAGGACGTCACGGCCGCGGAGGCGAGTGCGCATCCGCTCGCGGGCGCGCAGTCCATCTGGGAGGCAACCCTGCACATGGTTGCGTGGACCGAGGAGGTCGCGAGCCGGCTCAGAGGAAACGCCGCGAAGATGCCCGAGCGCGGCGACTGGCCGGCCGTGACTGCGACGAGCGCCGAGGCGTGGACCGCCACGACCGACGCGCTGCGCGCCGCCCGCTACGCGCTCCTCGACGTGGTCGACAAATCACACGAGGAGGATTTCTACCTGCAGGTGCCCACGTCGCCCGGGGCACCGGACCCCAAGAAGTACACGCGCGCCGAGACGGTCTCGGGGCTGGCCGAGCACGACGTGTACCACCTCGGACAGATCGCGATGCTCAAGAAGGCGTTGCGGGCGAAGCCGGCGAACTAGCGCCCCGACAGCGCGCGCCCGCGGCGGCGCCGCGTCCCCGCGGAGCCGGGCCGAGCCTACGTCGCCGCGGGGACGGTCTCCGGGACCGCGACGGCTTCCACTTCGACGGTGATCCTGACGTCGTCGCCGACGACGAAGCCGCCGGTCTCGAGCGCGACGTTCCACGTGAGCCCCCACTCCTTGCGGCTGAGCTTCGCACTCGCGGCGAGCGCGGCGCGCGTGCTCCCCCACGGGTCGGTCATCGGCGCGGTGAACTCGCCCGTGAGCGTCACCGGCCTCGTGACGCCGCGGATCGTGAGGTCGCCGCGGATCGTCACATCAGCGCCCTGCGCCGCGATCTGCGTCGAGCGGAAGGTGATCTTCGGATGCGTGGCCGCGTCGAAGAAGTCCGCCGAACGCAGGTGCTCGTCGCGCGGCGCCGCATTCGTGTCGATGCTCGCGACGTCGAGCGTCATCTCCACCGACTTGAGGGTGCCGTCGGGGTTGGTCTCGCCCGTGCCGGTGAACTGCGAGAAGCGACCGCGTACGGTCGAGATCATCAGGTGCCTCACCGCGAAGCCGGCGGTGCTGTGGCTGGGGTCGAGGGTCCACTTCATCGGATGCGCTCCTTCTGCCGGGAACTGCAACAGCGAGCAGACGGTGTACGGTTCACGGTTGCACTACTATCTCAGTACTAAGATTCTAGAATATGAGACAAGAACTGTCAAGCCCCCGAGGCCGGCCGCCGGGCAGCCGCCTTGCCGAGCCGCTTGAGCAGCCCGGTCGCGGCGCGCTGCTCGGCGCGCGTGAGCCCCGCCATCGCGTCGTGCAGCGCCGCCGCGTGCGCCGGAAAGATCTCGCGCATCAGCTTCGCCCCCCGCTTCGTGAGCGCGGCATAGCGGGCGCGCCGGTCCGACGGGCAGGCGAGCCGCTCCACCAGCCCGCGCGACGCCAGCCGGTCCACGAGAAAGGTGATGCCCCCGCTCGAGACGAGGATCCGCTTCTGCACCTCGCCCAGGAGGAGCGGGCCCTTGTGGTAGAGCGCCTCGAGGATCGCGAACTCGGCGCCGGTGAGCCCGTGGCGCTCGACGTCGGCCTTCGAGACCTCGCTCACCGCGGAGAACGCGCGGGCGAGCACGACCCAGAGCTTGAGGGCCGCGGCGGTCGGGGGGTCCGCGACGGACGGCGCGCCGAGCGCCGCGCGCCGCCGCGTCTTCGCCGTCACACCTGAAGACGATGTCATCTTAGTTCTAAGATAACTGGAACGTCCGCCGCCGGCGAGCCGGCGGAGCGGCGGCGGAGCACCCCGCCCCGCCTGCGACGCCTCGCCCTCGCTCACATCGCGACGTTCGGCCGCGCCGGCGGCTCGTCCTTTGTCGGCACGATCGGCGGCTGCCCCGCCGCCCTCAGCAGCGCGTTGAGCTTCGGGAGCATCGTGTCCAGCGACTTCTTCATCCGCACGAGCTGCCCCTCGAGCCGGGGCGAGAGCGCGTTGAACACCTCGTACGCCTGCGGCGGCGGGCGACGGTCGCCGCTCCCGATGAACCCCAGCAGCGCGGCGAGCTGGTTGTTGAGGCGCACCGGGAAGTTGAGCGGGTCCTGGCCGCTCCGGTTCTTCGTCTGGTAGACCGAGTCCTCCACCGCGTGGAGGGAGTCGGCAAGGGTCTTCGCGAGCGGCGCGAACTCGCTCGTCGCGGTCATCTTCGGCGTGCGGTCGTCGAGCTGCCGATAGACGCTCCGCATCGTCTTCACCGCGTCGTTCGCCTCGGTCACGCGGTCGCGCACCTTGATGGCCAGCTGGTGCTGCGCGACGAGGTCGGCGTCCGTGGCCTTCGCGCGCGGGTCGCGCTTGATGACGAGTGGCTGTGTGATCGGCTTCTCGGCGCCGACGGTGAGCCGCACGGTGTACGTCCCCGGCGCGGCGAGCGGGCCCTGCACCCCACCCGCCCAGAAGATCATCCCCTGGAAGCTCGACGCGTCGGGATAGCGCAGGTTCCACTGATAGCTGTTGACGCCGGCGCGCGTGGTGACCGTGGGCGCGCCGCCGAAACCGCCGCGCCCGCCGCCTGCGGCGGCACCCTCGCCCCCGCCGCGGCCACCCGCCGCGCCGGGCTGGGAGTCGGTGGACGCGAACTTCCTGATGAGTTTCCCGGCGGCGTCGAGGAACTCGATCGTCACCGGCTGGTTCGCCTGCGCGAGGCGGTACATCACCGTCGCCGGCGCGCCGCCGGCGCGGATCACCGGCGCCGGCCGGTAGAAGTAGTTCTTCCCCGCCGCGAGTGCGACCTCGGGCGCCTCACGCAGCGGCGTCAGGTTCTCCATCACCCAGAAGGCGCGCCCGTGCGTCGCGATCACCAGGTCGTCGTGCTTGAGCGCGATGTCGTGCACGGGAACGGGCGGGAGGTTGCGCTGGAGACTCTGCCAGTGCCCTCCGGCGTCGTACGAGAGCCAGACGCCGCGCTCGGTCGCCGCGTAGAGCAGGCCCGGCCGCACGAGATCCTCGCGGATCGCCCGGGTGAACTCGGTCCCCGTGATGCCGTCGGTGATCTTCGTCCACGTCGCGCCGTAGTCCGTGGTGCGGTAGAGATAAGGCGCGAAGTCGTCCATCTGGAAGCGGTTCGCGGCGACGTACGCCGTGCCCGCGTGATGCGGCGACGGATCAATGATCGAGACGCGCGTCCACTCCGGGAATCCCCTCGGCGTGACGTTCCTCCACGTCTTCCCGCCGTCGCGCGTGACGTGGATCAACCCGTCGTCGGATCCGGCCCAGATGAGCCCCGGCGTCACCGGCGACTCGGCCGCGGCGAAGATCGTCGCGTAGTACTCGACCGACGTCTGGTCCTTGGTGATGGGCCCGCCGCTCGACCCGAGCGTCCGCGGGTCGTGCCGCGTGAGGTCGGGCGAGATCACCTGCCACGTCCTGCCGTCGTCGCTCGACTTGAAGAGCACGTTCGCGCCCACGTACAGCACGTGCGGATCGTGCGGCGAGTTCATGATCGGATAGGTCCACTGGAAGCGGTACTTCGCGTCCTGCGCGTCGTGGCCCATCGGGTTGAGCGGCCACGGGTCGAGTCGCTCGGAGAGCCCGGTGCGGCGATCCTGCCGCTGGAGGACGCCGCTGTAGTTGCCGCCGTAGGTGATGTCGGGGTCGAGCGGATTCGACGCGACGTACCCGGACTCGCCACCCGCCACGCCGTAGAACTCGGAAAAGGGAGAGGGCGCCGCGCCGCCGCCGCGCCCACCACCACCCCCACCGCCGCCGCGCCCACCGCCACCGGCCACGCGCACCGGCCCGCACGAGGTGCCGGCGTCCTGCTTGGCGCCGCAGACGTGATACGGGTAGTGGTTCGTGAGATGGACGTGGTAGTACTGCCCGGTCGGGATCTGGACGCGGACGGCGGTCGTGCCGCCGTCCGTCGTGAGGATCGCGCCGTTGTCGTGAGCGACGGCGAGCCGCTTCGGATCGTCGCTCGCCCACCAGATGTCGTGGTTGTCGCCGCCACCGAAGCCGCGACCGAACGACTTCCCGCCGTCCCGGGACCAGAGCTGGCCCACCTGGGGGGCGACGACGACGTTGGTGTCTTTGGGATCCGCGTAGATGTTCGTGTAGTACCAGGCCCGCTGGCGCAGATTGCGGTCGCCATTGAGAAACGTCCAGTTCGCGCCGCCGTCGTCGGAGCGGTACACGCCGCCCGCCGGCTCGTGCTCGATGATGGCCCACACCCGGCTCGGCTTCGCCGGGGAGACCGCGACGCCGATGCGGCCGAGCACGCCGGTGGCGGGAAGTCCCGGATTCCGCGTGATCTCCGTCCAGTGCTCGCCGCCGTCGGTCGTCTTGAAGATCCCGCTCCCGGGCCCGCCGCTCCAGAGCTGCCACGGCCTTCGCCACGCCTGCCAGAACGCCGCGTAGAGCACGTTCGGGTTCCCCGGCTCCACGATGAGATCCGCGATGCCGGTGGAGTCGTTGCGGAAGAGCACCTTGCGCCAGGTGCGGCCGCCGTCGGTGGTCTTGAAGACGCCGCGCTCGGCGTTGGGGCCGAAGACGTGCCCGAGCGCGCCGACGTACACGATGTCGGGGTTCGTGGGATGGATGCGCACGCGCGAGATGTACTGCGTCTCCTTCAGGCCGACGTACGTCCACGTCTTGCCGGCATCGGTGGTCTTCCAGACGCCGTCGCCGTGGGAGACGTTTCCTCGGATCGGCGTCTCGCCGCCGCCGACGTAGACGACGTCGGGGTTCGACTCGCTCACCGCGATCGCGCCGATGGTGCCGCCGAAATACTTGTCGGTGACGGGCACGACGGTCGTGCCGCCGTCGGTCGTTTTCCAGACGCCGCCGCCGGTGGTACCGAACCAGTACTCCTTCGGCCGCGCGACGGAGCCGGCGACGGCGACCATCCGGCTCGTGCTGTTGGGGCCGATGTTGCGCCACTGGACGCCGAAGAACGCGGTGTCCACGGGGCCGGCGACGGTCGGGGGGCGCGGGGTCGCCCGCTGGGCGCACAGCACCGCGGGGAGAGCGAGCACGGCGAACGCGCCGCGCGCAAGGCGTGAGTGACTCGGCATCGGGGGATTCCTCCAGGCGCGCGATGACCTTCCGGGCGCGCTGACGTTCAAGATCGCCGCTCCGCGTGGGGAGGGCCAGTGCGCGGCAGACTCATCGCGCTTCGGACGTCACGCGCGGAACACGGTGGAAGTCGCGGGGTTCCGCAGAACGGGCCTCGGGTGCATAGTCTAAGGATACCCTCGCCGCGGACGCGGCCGGAGCACTCAACAATGACCATTTGCGCAGTCCGCCGCATCCTCGCCGTCCGCGCCGTCCGCGCCGTCCGCGCCACTCGCGCCACTCGCGCGACTCGCGCACTCGGCGTCGCGGCGATCGCGTCGATCGCGGCCCTCGCCCTGGCGTGCGCCACACGGCTCTCCGCCGCGCAGGGCATCCCGGACCGCCTCGCCGACTCCACCTTCTGGCGGATGATGACGGAGATGTCGGAGCCCGGCGGCTACTTCCGGTCCGACAACTTCATCTCGAACGAGGCGTCGTTCCAGTGGGTGATCCCCGAGCTGCAGCGCGTCGTCAAGCGAGGCGGCGTGTACCTGGGCGTCGCGCCCGACCAGAACTTCACCTACCTCGTGGCGCTCCGGCCGAAGATCGCGTTCATCGTGGACATCCGGCACCAGAACGCGATCCAGCACCTGATGTACAAGGCGCTCTTCGAGCTGTCGGCGGATCGCGCGGACTTCGTCTCTCGGCTCTTCTCGCGCGCGCGCCCCAGGGGGCTCGACTCGTCGTCCACCGCCGAGGCGCTCTTCCAGGCGTTCGCGCCCGTCGCGCCGGACAGCACGCTCTACCGGAAGACTCTGGCCGCGATGAAGGACCGTCTGATGAAGGGGCACAACTTCGCGCTCACGGACGAGGAGCTGCGGTTGCTCGAGTACGTATTCGATGCGTTCTACAGCGCCGGGCCCGCCCTCACCTACAACTTCGGCCAAGGCCGCGGAGGATACGGTGGGGGGTTCGGCCGCGGGATGCCGTCGTACGAGCAGCTGATGATGGAGTCGGACGGCCAGGGCGTGAACCGCGCGTATCTCGCGAGCGAGGCGAACTACCGCGTGCTCAGGGATCTCGAGACGCGGAACCTCGTCGTGCCGCTCACAGGGAACTTCGCCGGCGACAAGGCCGTGCGCGCCGTCGGAGAATGGGTGCGGGAGCGTGGCGCCACCGTGACGACGTTCTACACGTCGAACGTCGAGCAGTACCTGTTCCAGCAGAACGACGAGTGGAGCCGCTGGCACAGGAACGTCGCGACGCTTCCGCTCGATTCGTCGAGCACGTTCATCCGCTCGCTCTCGCAGGGCGGGGGCGGCTGCGGCGCCGCGTTCCGGCAGCAGAGCCAGTGGTCGCGCTCCATCCAGCTCCTCTCCTCGATGATCGAGCAGGTGAAGGCGTTTCAGGACGGGCGCGTGCAGTACTACTGCGACGTCATCCGGATCTCGCGACAGTAGTTACCTGGCCGGCGGGTCCGGAATGCTGATCTGCGCGACGGTCTTGAGCGAGCCATCCGGCTGCCGCTGGCTGATCGCGAGCACGTACCCCGAGGACGCCGTAATCCCCCCGGTGAACCGGGGCAACCTCCGGATGAGAGAACCGTCTGCATGAGACGTGCGTGAGAAAGTGGGTTTTGCGGCAGCGCGATCACGACCGCAACACGCGTCGCGGCCCGTCATCGGCTACTTGCCGGTCCGGTACGGCGAGTCTGAGTAGGGTGATCCATCATCGCTGTCGTCACCATATACGATGCGAGGCGCTGCGGCCTTCCTTGAAGAGACGGTCGGCGGGGCATCGCCGGCCAATTGGCGACACAGGTCGAGAATGCCGTCGCTCAGGTGCTCGCCATAGCGCAACAAGTTCACCGCGCGCGCCCGCTGCGAGAGTAGATACGCGAGGAATGGCTTGTCGGCTTTGGCGGCGTTGCAGCGTTTGCACGCCAGGACCAGGTTGTCGCGCCTGTCGTATGCCGTTTGTCCGCGACGCGGCGTGACGTGATCGAGTGTGAGACTGCGGGGAGTCCACTTGACCCCACAGTACGCGCACACCGGCCCGTGTCGCGCCAGAAGCCACCGCCGGGTTTCGGCGTACGCGGCGCGACCGGTCGGCACCGAGGTGCTGTGGCGCGAAACCGTGTGCGCCGATCGGTTGCGGCGCGCCGACCGGCGTCGATTCACTCAGCCCAGCTTCGGATGGCGCAGGTGCCAGCCCGTCGCCACCTGATACCGGTGCGCGACTGAGAGGATCTTGTCGTCGGCGAAGAGCGCGCCGATGACGGTCGTGCAGAGCGGCTGCGGGTGTTCGTCGTCACGCCACGCGTAGGGCACGACCGCGGCCGGGTGGCCGGTCTGGTTCGTGAGTCCGACGTCGCCCGTGCCGCTCACGTACAGGTCGAGGTCCTTCATGAACTCGGCCATCTCGCGCATCAGGATCAGCCGGCGGCGCTGTCCCTGGATGAAATCGAGCGCGGTCGCCGTCCGCCCGCGCGCGAAGCGGTTGACGTTGTTCGTGCCTTCCACCGCGGGGCCGGGATCGACGAGAGGTTCGCCCGCGCCGCGACCTGCGCCACCACCGCCGCCACCACCGCGCCCACCACGTCCCGCCGCCGTGCTGTCGCCGGGCGCGCCCCGCCCACCACCGCCGCCACCACCGCGCCCGCCCCCGCGTCCGCCTCCACGACCGCCCGCCGCGGCGAGCGAGTCGGTGAGCACCTTGAGGTCAATGCTCATCTCCTGTGCCTTCTTCGTCACGTAGTAGTCGAACGCGGCGGCGGACTCCACGCCGAGCCCGCCACCACCGCCACCGGCGACGGCCGGCCGCGCGCCCACGGACTTCGGGTTCGCGCCCAGCTCGCGGAGCTTGTCCACGAACTCCTTCGGCGCGCGATCGTCGAAGCCGATGCGGAGCTTCGAGAGATCCGCGTTGCGGTCGAACTGGAAGGGTGCGGTCACGGTCGCGGGGTCCTTCTCGTCGGCGCCGTGAATCGCGTTGAACACGAGCGCGCAGTCCTCGATCGTCCGGCAGATGGGTCCCGCCTTGTCCATGCTCCACGCGAGCACCATTCCGCCGTGGCGGCTCACGCGTCCGAATGTCGGCCGGAGCGCGGAGAGCCCGCAGCGGATCGTGGGCGAGACGATCGAGCCCTGCGTCTCGGTGCCGATCGCGAAGGCGACGCAGCCGGCGGCGGTGGCCGACGCGGGGCCGGCGGAGGAGCCGCTCGATCCCTGCGCCGTGAACCAGGGATTCTTCGTCTGCCCGCGGAACCAGCGGTCGTTGTTCGCGAAGAGGCCGGTCGCGAGCTTCGCGATGAGGATCGCCCCTGCGTCGCGCATGCGCACGACGAGCTCGGAGTCCACGTCAATGACCTGGTTCTCGAAGTCCTTCGAGCCCCAGGTGGTCGGGTAGCCCTTCACGGCGAAGAGATCCTTCACGCCCCACGGAATGCCGTGGAGCGGCCCGCGGTAGCGGCCGGCCCTGATCTCGTTCTCCGCTTGCTGCGCGGCCTCGCGCGCGGGGCCCTCGAGGATCGTGACCGCGCAGAGCAGCGTGGGGTTGAAGCGCTTGAGCCGGGTGAGATAGATGTTCGTGAGCGTGACGGGCGAGAGCTTCTTCGCCTCGATGAGCGCGGCGAGGCGATGCACCGGGAGGAACGCGATCTCCTCTTCGCTCGCGGGAACGGCTCCGCTCCACTTCTCGACCCTGAACTTCGATCGCTCGAAGCTCGCCCGCCCGCGCTCCTTCGCGAGCTTCTCCAGGAACGCGCCCGTACCGCCGGGATACGCCTGAAACTGCATCGCGGGCGGTTCGCCCTGGCCGAGCGGCGGGAGCGGCGGCGGCTGCTGCTGCGGGTTCGGCGTGGGCGCTTGCGCGGATGCCGCGGAGGCACCGACGCCGAACGTGCCCGCGGCGGCCGCCGCGGTGGCGGCGAGCAGGAGGAAGCGGCGGCGGTCCATCTCGCTCGAGATCTCCTCCTCGGTCAAGTACGACTCGAGGTCCGCCAGGCCAGGCGCCATCGTTATTTCAGACATCAGATCGCTCTCCAGTTGTCCGCTCCCCAATGTTCCCCACCGCTCCGCCGCCGACTCCGAACCCGCGACAGCACTCAGTGCTTGCTCGACTTCGTCCCCGGCTCTTCCTCCTGCCAGTAGAACGGCCCCGCCTTTTTCTGCCGCGGCCAGATCTCATCGAGCGAGTTCCCATCGTAGAGCCGTCCGTTCTTCATCACGTAGCGGATGGCCGTCGTGTTGCGGAGGTTCTGCAGCGGGTTCCGGTCGAGCACCAGCAGGTCCGCCATCTTCCCGACCTCCACCGAGCCGACGTCCTTCTCCAGCCCGATCGCCTGCGCGCCGATGATCGTCGCCACGCGCAGCGCGTCGTGATTCGACATCCCGCCCATCGCGATGTTCCACAGCTCCCAGTGGAAGCCAAGCCCCTGGAGCTGCCCGTGCGAGCCGACGCCCACGATGCCGCCCGCCTCGACGATGTTCTTCATGTCGATTCCGACGTGCTTCATGATGTACTGGTTGTCGTGGAACCAGCCGGCGCTCGCGCCCGTGGTCACCGCGCCCGCCGAACCGCCGCGGCGCAGGATCTTCCCCTCGAGGTCGGCCCACGGCGTGAAGCGCTTCAGCTTCGCGTCGTTCAGCAGGTCTTCCTTCTCATACCAGTAGTTCTCCGCCCACGGCCCGCCGTAGGCGACGATGATCGTGGGCGTGTAGGCGATCCCCGATTCCTTCAGCAACCGGATGAGATCGGGCTGGAGCGGGAAGGTCGGGATGGTGTGCTCGTGGCCGCTGTAGCCGTCAATCATCTCGGTCACGTTCATCTTGATGTCGAGCGAGCCCTCGGTCGTGGGCATCAGCTTGAGCTCGTTCGCCGCCTGGATGATCCACTGCCGCTGCTCGCGGTTCCCGGCGACGTACTGCTTGAGCGTCTTGGTGTCGTAGTAGTCGCTGTAGCGCCTGAGCACCTTTCGCGCGTGCTCGAGGTCGCGGATGTTCTCGGCGCCGAACACGCCCGGGCCGGTGGAGTAGATGCGCGGCCCGACGAACTTGCCGGCGGTCACCTGGTCCTCGTAGGAGAGCACGTCCGTGGAGCCCGTCTGCGGGTCGCGCGCCGTGGTCACGCCGTAGGCGAGGTTCACGACGTAGCTCCACACGGGCTCGCGGTGGACGCCGGCGGCGAGGCGCAGGTGCGCGTGCGTGTCCACGAAGCCGGGGACGATCGTCTTGCCCTTCACGTCCACCACCCGCGCGCCCGCGGGGATCCGCACGCTCCCGCTCCGGCCGACCGCGCTGATCCTGTTGTTCGTGATGACGATGTCGGCGTTCTCGAGGACTTCTTTCCCTTTCATCGTGACGACGCGCGCGCCCTTGAGCACGGCGGACCCGGAGGGGATGTCGCGCGGCGCCGTGATCCGGATGCGCGTCTCTGCGGGCGTGAACTGCGGAAGCTGCGCGCCGCCGCGGCCGCCGCCGCGGCCACCCGCGCCCGGCGCGCCGGATGTGTCACCGCCCCCGCCGGCGCCGCGGCCCGCGTTGGCGCGCCGCACCGAATCGTCGAACGCCCTGCCGCGGTCAATGTCGTAGACCACGTGCGCGTTGCCGATGGACCAGTGCACGGTCTTTCCGTCGGCGCCCCACGACGGGAACTGCGCGCCGATGTCGGTGAGCTTCTTCGTGGGGAAGGTGGACTGGTCCGGCGTCGCGCCGATGCTGACCGTCGGCTCGGTGCCGCCGACCCACGGAATGGTCACGAGGTAGAGGTCGCTCTGGATCTGCGCTAGCGCCTGTTCCCCGTTGGGTGAGATCTTGAGCCAGCTCGCGCCGCCGCCCCGTCCGCCGCCCGCACCACCGCCGCCCGTGACGCGGACGTGCGATTTCACGTCGGTGCCATCCCACCGCATCGAGACGAGCCCTCGCCCGCCGCCATAGGCGTAGACGCGGTCGCCGTCCTTCGTAAAGTGCGGGCTGGAGATGCCGCTCGAGGGCGCGATGAAGGTCGCCTCGCCGCCCGCGGCCGGGACCCACACGAGGTCTTCCGCGCCGCCGCCACGTCCGCCGGCGCCGAGTGATTCGCGGAACGCGCGGGCCGGCCCACGGATCGCGACCACGCGCTGGCCGTCGGGTGAGAACACCGGTTCCTGCCAGAACGCCGACGCCGTCGTGAGCCGCTGCGGGCGTGCGCTTCCGTCGGCGCGCACGCGATAGAGCGCGCCACCCTCTTCATTGCTCCACGTCGTGTACGCGATCCACTGGCCGTCGGGGCTCCACGCCGGCTGGTACTCGCCCACCGCGGCGTCGGTTGCGCGGCGCGGCGTCCCGTTCGGGTAGTCCATCAGGTAGAGCTGATCGAGCGCCACGAAGGCGAGCCTTCGTCCGTCAGGCGACGCCACCGCATCGCGAATCTGCTTCGCCACGAAGGTCGCGGAGTCGCTCATCGGGTACTGGAAGCGCACCGCCGGGCCCAGGGCCTGCACCACGTCGGCCTCGAACGGGATCTCCGCCGGCGCGCCGGCCTCCGCCACCGGCACCTTCCAGAGCCTGCCGTTCCACGTCGCGATGAGGTAGCGCGAGTCCGGCGTGAAGCTCATCCCCGGGTAGACGTCGAGCGACGCGCGCGACTCCTGGTCGTCGCGCTGTACGGGGTAGACCAGCCAACGCTCTTCGCTCGAGCGAAGGTCGCGAAGGCGGAGCCGCGTCTCGTCAATGTGGCGCGTGCCGTAGACGAGCCATCGCCCGTCCGGCGAGAGCGTCGGCCGGAACGCCGAGCCCCAACGGTTCTCCCGCACGTTCGTCGTGCCCGATTCGCGGTCGTAGACGGCGAGGTCGTAGTCGCTCATCGGCGTGTTGTAGATCCAGCTGCCGCGCCGCTGCGCGAACCAGACGTAGCGCGCCTCGCGTCCGAACGCGGCGCCCATCTCGCGGATCACGTCGGCGCCGCCGCCGCCGCGCCCCGCGGCCGCGGGCTCCGCGGCCGGGCGAATCACCTGCTGCCCCTGCCCGCCCTCGGTGTGGAACATCCAGAGCTTGGTGCCACGCGAGACGATCACATACTTCCCGTCGGGCGTGAACTCCGGCGACTCGTACGAGTTCGTCTTGCCGCGCGTGACCTGGACGGTGTCCTTCTTGTCGAGCGAGAGCGTCCAGACGTTCCACCCGCCGTCCTTGTCGCTCACGAACACGACCTTCCTGCCGTCGGGGGAGAAGCGCGGCTGGCCGTCCATCCCCATCCCGCGCGTGAGCGGCGTGGCCTTGCCGCCCGTGATCGGCATCGTGTAGAGATCGCCCAAGAGGTCGAACACGAGCGTCTGGCCATCGGGGCTGACGTCCACCGACATCCAGTGGCCGACTTTCGTGGTGAAGTTGATGGTCCGGCTCGGCTTGAGCGGGAGCCCTTCCTGCATCGGGTCGCGGGGCGGCTGCGGGCCGCCGCGCTGCGCGAGGAGCGACAGCGGAAGGATCAACGAGACGCCGGCGACGACGCGCAGAAGGCGAGCGGTGAACGTGGACATGGTGGACTTCCCTGGTTGAACGGTTGTGCCAGCCCGGCAATTGTGCGCGTTCGAGCGCTGAATAACTAGATTGGCCGCCATGGGCCGCCCCGGCAGCGACCGCCTCCTGCCATTCCCCCGGCTCGACGAGGCTCCCCGCTTCAGCCCCGACGACGCCCGCGCGCTGGCGCGCGCACACTGGGCGCTCGACGTGACGGCGAGCGCGCTGCCCAGCGAGCGCGACCAGAACTTCGTGCTCCAAGCGACGTCCGGCGATCGCCTCGTGCTGAAGATCGCCAACGCGTCGGAAGACCGCGCGATGCTCGATGCGCAGCAGCGGGCGATGGCGCACCTCTCGCGGACCCTGAGCATCGTGCCGCGCGTGGTGCCGGCCGCGAGCGGCGCGAGCATCATCGAAGTGCCCGGGCCGCACGACCGGCGCCACTCAGTCTGGGCGATCACGTGGCTCCCGGGAGTGCCGCTGGGAACGGTCTCGCCACGCCCGGCCGCGCTGCTCGAGGATCTGGGGCGCGCTGCGGGCGCCGTGAGTCGCGGACTCGCGGATTTCGACCACGACGCGATCCACCGCGAGTTCTACTGGGATCTCACCCACGCGCGCCGCCTCACTGACGAGCACCGCTCGGCGATCGGTGGTCGCGAGATCGGAACGGCCGTGGAGGCGCTCACGCGCGGGTTCGACCGACACGCGGCGCCGCTTCTCTCCGGCCTCCGCCGGTCCGCGCTGCACGACGACCTCAACGACTTCAACGTGCTGGTGGACGACGGCGGTGGGGGGCGCGGCCTCCGCGTGAGCGGCATCGTGGACTTCGGGGACATGGTCTTCGGGTACGCGGTGGCCGAGCTGGCCGTCGCCGTCGCGTACGCGATTCTCGATGCGCCGGATCTGCTGGCCGCCGCTGCGCACGTCGTGCGCGGCTATCACGCGATGCGTCCGCTGGAGGACGCCGAGCTGGGCGCGCTCCAAGGGCTCGTCGCGATGCGACTCTGTGCCAGCGTCTGCATCGCCGCCTCGCAGCAGCGCGCGCGGCCGGACAACGCGTATCTCGGGATCAGCCAGGAACCGATCCAGCGCGCGCTGCCCAGGCTCGCCGCGATTCCCTTCGATCTCGCGGAGGCGGTGTTTCGCCAGGCGTGCGGGCCGGCGCCGGCCGGCGCGAGCGTTTCGGAGCGCGCGCCCACAAAGGCGGAGACGCTCGCGGCGCGCGCGCGGCACATCGGCCGGAATCTCGGCATCTCCTACAGCAACCCGGTCAGGATCGTGCGCGGCTGGAAACAGTACCTGTTCGACGACGAGGGACGGCGGTACCTGGACGCGTACAACAACGTCGCGCACGTCGGGCACTGCCATCCGCGCGTCGTGCGGGCGGGCGCCGAGCAGATGGCGCTGCTCAACACCAACACGCGCTACCTGAGCGATCTCCTTCCCGAATACGCTGAGCGCCTTTCCTCGACGCTCCCGGAACCGCTCCGCGTCTGCTTCTTCGTCAACTCGGCGAGCGAGGCGAATGAGCTGGCGCTCCGGCTCGCGCGCGCGCACACAGGGCAGCGCGACATGATCGTGCTCGAAGCCGGGTATCACGGGAATACGACGGCGCTGATCGAGTTGAGCCCATACAAGCACGCGGGGCCCGGGGGCGGCGGCGCGCCGGAGTGGGTGCACGTCGCGCCGGTGCCCGACGTCTACCGCGGGGCGCACAGGCGCGGCGACCGCGAGGCGGGCCCCAAGTACGCGCGGCACGTCGCGGAGATCGTCGCGCGCCTGCGCGCGGACGGGTGCGGGCTCGCGGGATTCATCGCCGAGACGTGCCCGAGCGTCGGCGGACAGATCATCTTCCCCACCGGCTATCTCGCCGAGGCGTACCGGCACGTGCGCGGGGCCGGCGGCGTCTGCATCGCCGACGAGGTGCAGACCGGGCTCGGCAGGATGGGGACGCACTTCTGGGCCTTCGAGGCACAGGGCGTCGTCCCCGACATCGTCGTGATGGGGAAGCCGCTCGGCAACGGGCACCCCATCGGCGCGGTGGTGACGACCGCGGAGATCGCCGCCTCGTTCGACAACGGGATGGAGTTCTTCAGCACCTTCGGCGGGAACACCGTCTCGTGCGCGATCGGCATCGCCGTCCTGGACGTGCTGCGCGACGAGGGGTTGCAGGCGCACGCGCTCCGCGTGGGCGAGCGGATGCTCGCCGGGCTGCGGCCGTTCGTCGAGCAGTTCGCCCTCGTGGGAGACGTACGCGGATCGGGGTTCTTCCTCGGCGTGGAACTCGTCCGCAATCGCGAGACTCTGGAGCCGGCCGGTGACGAGGCGCAGTTCGTCGCCAACCGGATGCGCGAGCGGGGCATCCTGCTCGGCACGGACGGACCGCATCACAACGTCGTGAAGATCCGGCCGCCGATGCCCTTCAACGAGGAGGACGCCGATCTGCTGGTCGCGACGCTCGAGCAGGCGCTGCGCGAGGTGGAGGGTCGCTGACCGGCCGCGCTTGAAGGCCCACGATCAGAAGGCGCGCGATCAAAAGACCCGCGCTTCAGGGCCAAGGGTGTCTGCGCACCCGCTGGATGCCGTCGGCGTCCGTCGAGACCACATACACCGAGCCAGTGCCGAAGCCGACGATCCTCTCACTTGGTGGAATGGTGATCTCACGCACGAGACGGCCGCGGCGATCTATCACGTCGTAACGCGAAACACGTTCACTCGCAGTCCTCGTGCGCGCGATGACGAGGTTCCCGTCTGTCGCTGCAATGAGCGCTGGTCGCTGGAAGGGCGGCACGCTCGCCGGAAACGCAGTGAAGTCAAAGTCCGGCATTCGGTTGGGGCGCCGTGGAAACGAGTCCATGATCACCTACTTGTCACGCTCGGTCAGTTTCTTCAGCGTGATGCGTAGCGGCGTGCCGATGATCGCTCGGCCATCTGCGCCGCGCCAGTCCACGCAATACGGCTCGGCTCTCGCGACCGCCAGCAGCCACAGCGGGAAGCGGTACTCCTCCGGTCCGTTTCCCTGCCGCCCGACTTGAGTTACCGTACCCGATCGCAGGTCTGCGACCACTACGCGCTGGTCCCGGTCGACGACGACGAGCACCCGGCGATCCGCGAGTTCACGTACGGAGACGACGGAGGTGAACTCTTCCTTGATCGTCGCGTTCGCCGGTTTCAGTGCACTGACCGGGATTGACTGCGGAACGCCGGCCGCTAATGGCACTGCGACAAGGAGCGAGCCCAATACAGGCGAGATCTTCGACATTACCCTCCGCTGTCTCGCCTGACGGAGTGGACGCCGCGACGCCACCAACCGCCACACCATCACCTCAGGTTGCAGCTCCTGTAGGGCCCTGCGCGGCGGCCGCTCCGTCCACCATAACACCGCCGCATCCATCAATGGCGGCGACGGTCGGTCCCCGCGCGCCCTGCTGCCAGGTGGCGAGAAGCGCCGAGCAAGCGGTCACCAAGACAGCGCGTGCGCAGTGACTGACTCCGCAAGGCGTCATCTCGCCGAGCTCCTCGCGCTTCATCAGAAGTGACCGCCCGGCATCTCCTGAGCACGGTGCACAGTCTGGTTTCGCGCACACTCAGCGCTCGCGCGACCAGAACACGAGCGTGCCGCAGCGTGCCGATGGTCCGGCCCATTGAACGGGTGTCGTAAGCTCACTCGGGTAGTACTCGATGGCCTGATAGTACCGCGTCTCTGTGTCGTCAAATCTGTCCGGGAGGTCCGCAACGCGCCGACCGTCAAGAATGTACTGCGGTCGGCACCTCGGACGAAGGGGGTTGGGGCGCTGTACGTAGCCAAGTGCCTGGAGCGCGGATCGAAGTCTGAACAGGCCCCGGTCTTCCATCTTGCGAAGGACGTCGGGCGGGAAAAAGCGGCCGATCCCGGCCTTGCGCCTCGCCTCGAACCCCTGCATCGCCGGCGAGAGGAAGCCGGGAGCTGTGTCCCGGATGGTGACCGCGGTGAGTTGGGCCAGGCGCACGAGCCGGAGGACGATGGGGACGGTGTCGCGTTCACTGAGCTGCAACAACGTGTCGAGCACCGTGAACCCGAGCTTGCGGACACGCACCTCCATACCCCCAAGTCGGTCACGGTTCGGCAGCGTGACCAACCCGTCGGGCGTCGTGCGAGCGACGTCGCCGGTGCCGACCGCGGTCACCTCTGCCGCGTCTATTCCAGCACCGGAGGCGCCGTCAACTACCCTGAGGACAACTCCACGGGGCCGCGCCACGACCGGGTCCTGTGCTCCCGCCGCCACGACCGCGATGCACAGTGCGGCCCCGGCCCACCGGACCAGCAAGCGCGATCGGCCCCTGCGAACAACCGCAAATGGGCAACCCATCAGCCCACCCCCTTGTGCGGGGAGCGTTGCCACAGCTGCGCACACCGAGGCGACCCGCAAGATCTGTCCAGCCGCTTCGACTCCTGACCGGCCGCGCTGCGGACCCGCACGCCTCTATCGTACCTGAGCTGGACTACGGCCCGCAAGCAAGCGTTCAATCGCGTCTGCAAGGTGTGGAAGGTCGGGCGCCGTCGGGAACCGCCACCCGTTTACAATGACCGTCGGCGTACCTCGCACACCAAGGCGGTCACCAACGTCGCGCCCCACTTTGACCTTCACGATTTCGGCCGTGTCGGATGCGCATCGCGAGAAGGCGGACTGGTCAGACACTCCTGCTGCCATCGCGAAGGCCGTCCACGTCTTGAGACCAAGCGAATCCTGGCGGGCGTATACCGCATCCAAGAACTCCCCGAACCTGCCTTGGGCTCCCGCGCACTCGAGCGCGCGTGCGCTCGGCAGGGCGAAACGATGGTAAGGAAGCGGATAGTGGATGAATACCAGTGCGACGTCTCGCCTAACGTGCGAGGGCAGCGAGTCAACCCGGAGGTGGAACGCTCGACAGAACGGACACTCCAAGTCGGCAAATTCAATAATCCTCACTTTCACAGCGGGGTTTCCAATGGGCGTTCCGCTCGTCGCGATGGATTCCCAGTTCGCAACGAATGTAGGTGGACCAAAGGACGGACCGGCCGGGCGCGCGCCTTTTGACCCGACGAATTCACGGTGAAGGCTAGCAGCCGCCACGGTCACCGCAGCAAGCACTATGACGACCGTAGCCAATTGCTCGAGCCACCTGCGAGGTTCCCTCGCGGACATACGGAGTCGCTCGCTAGGAACGCCGTGCTAGGCGCAAACCACAGCGATCCCCGTTCCGCACCGCGGATCCCACTCGCAATAACCGGCGGGATACGAGTCGCAGTACTCCTGGCAGACATAGGTTTGCTCAGCCACGTCGGGGCACTCAAACCACATCCCGCAGACGATGCAATCTGAAGCGGTCGTGCGCGCGGCGGCGCCGGGCGGTGACGAAAGGTGCAACATTCCGGATAGCGCTACCGTGCTCGCGAGGAACGTGAGTTTGCGCCGTGTCATACTCGACTCCTTGCTGGAAGGGTAATGAAACGGATTGCGACGTCGCCGCATCAACCCCGCACACGAATCGCGAACAGGCCCGGCGCCTGTCGGCACCGCGCTGGGCGCCTTCGTCGGAACAGCAAGATGGGTCACAACTCCAGTCTGCGGCGACTTCACAGATGGATCTGCACGATCGTCGCGGTCTGAGCACTGCGAGCACCCGCACCGACGCCCGCCTCGAGAATGTCCGCTCTACCTCGATGTCCGGAGTAAGAAGGGCAGAGCCCGCGCGCTCGACGCCCGTCGCTTCATAAAGGTGGTCCCCAACTCGCACACGATGCGTTGCCCGAGCACACTGTTCAATACGCAGTTTCTGTACAGCAATCGACAGCGTCGACGTCTACGAATTGCAGGATTTGGTCTCGCATTCGTGGCGTCTCGCGCACAATCAGGACAGCGCAGACACGAATTCGTCAGTAATGCAAGCAGCGAAGAAAAAACTGGCCACCTGCGCTGAAGACGCTTTTGAGACAGGAGACTGATACCTCTCCGGGTCACTTCGCTCGAATGCGAGCGTGTTCGCGGGATCGTCCTCCCTACCCGCCGCTCACCGCCGGGACGATCTCGATCGTGTCGCCGTCCGTCACCGGCGCGGCGAGCCCTCCGAGGAAGCGCGAGTTTTCCTCGCCGACGAAGAGATTCACGTGCTCGCGCACGATGCCCTGCTCGGTGAGCACCCGCTCGACGACGCCCGGGTACCGATCGCGCAGCGCCGCGAGCGCGTCGCGGAGCGTGTCGCACCGCGCATCAACCTGCACCACGCCCATGCCGCGCGCGTGCGGCTGCAGTGCGTTCGGCAGTGCGATCGAGATCGCCAACGTCGTTGCCTCCGTCGCCCCCGTCGCCCCGTCGTCTCGTCGCCCGGCCGACTACGAGGAGGGGCTGCGCCCGATGACGGCGGCCTTCACGCAGACAATCGGCGGGAGCGCGGCTGGAACCGGCTTCCACGACGCCCCCTCGTCGGCCGAGGCGAAGAGCTTTCCGCTGCGCGTGCCGAAGTAGAGGCCCACAGGATCGTGCGTGTCGGCGGTGAGCGCGTCGCGCAGCACCGTTTCGTACGCGCGTCGCTGCGGCAGCCCCTTCTCGAGCGCCTCCCACGACGCACCCGCGTTCTTCGTGCGATAGACACGGAGCCGCGCTTTCGGCGAGCAGCGGATGACGGAGTCGAGCGGCACGATGTAGACCGTGTCCGGGTCGCGCGGATGCATCTGCATCGCGAACCAGAAGTCGGAGTATTCCTTCTTCGGCTCGTTGGGGATTTCCTTCCAGTTGTCGCCCCAGTTGTCGCTCCGGAAGAGTCCGCCGTGGTTCTGCATGAAGAGCCGCTCGGGCTTCGACGGATGATGCACGACCTTGTGCACGCACTGCCCGAACTCGGGATACTTCTCCGGCTGGAACTCGGCCCGCACGCCGGTGTTGCGCGCCTTCCAGCTCTTGCCGCCATCCTCGGTGCGATAGCAGCCGGCGGCGGACATCGCGACGAGCATGCGTTGGCGATTGACGGGGTCCGGGACGATGGTGTGCAGGCAGGGACCGCCGTTGCCGGGCGTCCACTTGGGACGCTGCGCGTGCCTGACGAGTCCTTCGACCCCGGCGCGCGCCGCGAGGGTCGGCGGGCGGCATCGCTTCAGGGCGTACCGCGACTGGACTCGATCCGCCGCTGCAGCGCGCGAAAACGCGGATCGTCGCGGATCGGATCCCAGTTGGGATCGGTCAGGTTGATCAGGCCGGATGACCGCTCCGCGAATGCCAGATCCAGCCACCGGAACGCCGCATCGCGATCGCCGAGTGCCGCGTATCCGTTCGCGACCAGGTCGGCAGCCACGTAGCGCTTCGACCGTTCGGCCTCGAGCGTGGCCAGGAGCCGCCGCGCGTTGGCGGAACGCCCGAGACGGGCCTCGCAGACCGCGCGCTGAGACAGGGGGAGCGGCACGAAGGCAGAACTGGCCTCGAGTTCCCGCAGCGCGTCGGCCCACCGGCCCTGCGCCATCCGCAACTGGGCGAAATCACCGGGGAGGCGACTGTGTTGGGGATCGAGCTCGCGCGCTCTGTCGAGCCACGCTTCGGCGCTGTCCAGTTGCTTCGCGCGGATCAGCCGATACGCAAGCCCTCTCGGCGCGTCGAGCGATGCCGGATCCACCTCGACCGCGCTGCGCGCCAGGGCCAGCGCCGAGTCGCGCATGCCGCGTCTCCACAGGACGTCCGCCAACCAGCCGCGCGCCTCGATGCTTCGCGGCTCGAGCGCCAGCGCGCGCCGGAGCTCCCGCTCCGCGGCCGCGAAGTTCCACTGATAGCCCATCTCGATGAGGGCGAGTCGCGCGTGCGCGTCGGCACTGGTCGAATCGAGCGCCAGCGCGCGCCGCGCCGCCTGCCTCGCCTTCGGATACGCGTCGCGCGGAGGGAGCCAGTCGTCCGCGAGGTTGATCCACGCACGCGCGGTTCCCGCCCACGGCGCGGCGTACGTCGAATCGGTGCCGATCGCGCGCGCGAAGAGCGCCAGAGACTTCCGGATGTCGCTCTCCGTGTATCTCTGCAGGTGGAAGTTGCCCTGCAGGTAGAGGTCGTGGGCCTCGACGCTCTCGGTGCCTACGGTGACCAGCGCGCGCGCCCCGCCGCCCAGCGTCACGTTGAGCGCGCCGGCAATCGCCTGCGCGATTTCGTTCTGCAGCGCGAGGACGTCCCTGAGGCCCTTGTCGTAACTCCGGGACCAGAGGGTGAGACCGTCGGACGCATTCACCAGTGCGGCCGTCACCCTCACGCGGCCGGGCGCGTGCCGCACGCTCCCCTGCACGAGCGAGCCGACGTGCAGCGTCCGCCCGACGTCGCTGGCGTCCACGTTCTTCCCCTTGAACGAATACGCGGAGCTCCGCGCGGCGACGCGCACGCCGGGAAGGCGTGCGAGCGCGTCCGCGAGTTCGTCGGTCAGCCCGTCGGCGAAGTACTCGTTCGCGTCGCCTCCGACGTTCACGAACGGGATCACGGCGATCTCCCTCGCGTCGCGCGCGAGCGACGCGTTCGCGCCGGAACGGTCCGACGCCGTCGGCGTCGTGCGGTCGCGCAACAATATCGCGGTGGCGGTCGCGCCCACGAGCACGACGGCGGCGAGGCCGATGAGCACGTCCCTGCGCCCGAACGTGAGCGCCGCGCGCGCGCCCGATGCCCCCGTTGCGTCCTGAGGCTGCATCCCGCCGCTCGGCGTCTTCACGTCGTCGAGAATGTGCACGATCTCGCCCGCCGTCTGCGGCCGGTCGGCCGGCCGCTTCTCCAGGCAGTGCATCACCAGTGCGGCGAGGGCGGAGGGAATGTTGGCGCGACGGCTGGTGATCGGCTCGGGCGGTTCCGCGAGCTGCGCGGCGAGAAGGCCCTGTGGGGTGCGGCCGGTGAACGGCGGTTGGCCGGTGAGCGCTTCATACGCCAGGACGCCGAAGGCGTAGATGTCCGCGCGGTGGTCAATCGCCGGGTCCGCGCTCGCCTGCTCCGGCGCCATATACGCCGGTGTGCCGAGCGCGAGGCCGGCGGAGGTCGCGCGGCCGTACGCGACGGTGGACGATTCCGTGAGCGCCTTCGCCACGCCGAAGTCGCTCACCATCGCGGCCCCGGCCGACAGGAGCACGTTGTCCGGCTTGATGTCGCGGTGCACGACGCCGTGCTCGTGCGCGTAGGCGAGCGCACTCGCGATCTCGCGCAGAATCCGCACCGCCTCGGCCACCGGGAGCTCGCCGTGCCGCGCGAGGCGCACGCGCAGCGACTCGCCTTCGACGAACGGCATCGTGAAGTACGGCAACGCCCCGCTCTCGCCCGCGGCGAGCAAGGGCACGATGTGCGCGTGCTGGAGTCGCGCCGCGAGCATGATCTCACGCCGGAACCGCTCCGTCGAGACGCTCGCCGCCAGCTCGGGCGGGAGCACCTTCATCACGACCTTGCGGTCGAGCGCGGTCTCCCGGGCGACGAATACCCGCGCCATGCCGCCGCCAAGCTCACGCTCAAGTGTGTAGGCGGCGCCGAGGGTAGCCTGAAGCTGGTCCCGCAGGTCCATCGGCGGCATCCGGGATGTCGGAGCCTCTAACGTATGGGGAATGCGAAGCCGGAGCCAGCGCTCCCGCACCTGCCGCGGCAGCGCCGAACACCCGCCCCTCCCACGTTCAGCCGGAGTGTCCCGGCCCGGGCCTCAGCAGCAACAGTGAGGGAAGTCCGGGGACCGCGAGCCTGAGGTAGAAATAGCCGATGCCGGCGAGTCCCGGCATGAACGATGGCGTGCTCCCCCGCGCCACTCCGCAGGGCCACGTCTCCGGTGTGTGCGCGTAGCGCGCCGCGCCCAGGGCGGCTGCCTCCAGCACCATCGCCCGGGCCTCGTCGTCACTGAGCACATCGGCGGCGCGCAGGAGGAACTCGCCTGTTCCCGTCAGTCCACGGCAGGGCGAGAAGTCACTGCCGGGCGCGAGGCTCTCATCGCGCAGCGCTCGCTTCGCCGTCCTGACGGCGGCTTCGGCGTCCCGGCGATGTTGCGCGTCCGGGTGAATCTCGAGCGCACGCAGGCGAGTGAGACCGATTCCCGGGGCGCCATCACACCACGCCACCCGGCACGGCGCTTGTGCAGTCTCACCGTCGAAATCGCGGAAATCCGGCCAGTTCTCCCGATCCACGCGGAACCAGTGGTTCTCCCACCGGAACGCCTCCTCGGCACCATCGCGGAATCGCTTCTCGCCGGTCGCGGCGTACAGTTCGAACAACGACCAGCCAAATCCGGCCGCTCCGTGGGCGAGGCCGGTCAGGTGCGGGGCCGCTCCATCAGCCGGCTCCGCTTCGCCCCACGACAGCCCTTCGCTCTGCCTGGTTGCCGCGCCGAGCATCCGATCACCGAGAGTCTCTGCCAGGCTCGCGAGGCGCGGCTGCGCCATCTGCTCCGCCAGCACGAGCAGTGCGGGTGCGGCGCCGGCGGCGCCGTCGAGCACATCGAGACGAAGTGGTTCCTCGGTATCGTTGGCGAGATCGGCGAGCAGCTCACTCGCTCGCGCCACGAGATCGGCTCGATCGAGCAGCCGGCCAATGCGCGCCGCCGCATACGCGATTCCCACATGCCCGGAGTAGAACCCGAACCGGACGGGGCGTGGCACCTTTCCGAGTCGCGACAGCGCGTGGCGGACCCCGCCCTCGGCCGCATCGCGAAAGCGCGGATCGCCCGAGCGAGCCCACATCTCGCAGAGAAAGAGCGCAATGCCGCTCGTGCCACGGGAGAGATCCGGTCCGAGCGTCGCACACGCAAACGTGAGAGCGCCGGAGTCCTCATCGGCGTCCTGCGTGGCGCCCACCCACGCGTGGCGCCCACCGTACTCGAACGCCGTGTCGCAGAGATGACGGGCGATGGACGCGGCAACGTCGAGCGAGGCGGCCGCATCAATGCGCATTCGGCGCTCGGTCGTCGAAGGGCTCGAAGTCGTCGGCGGAGCCCGGATTGAGAAAGAGCGCCGCGGGGTCGTACCCGTCCCGGCGCAGCGCGGTGCGCACGGCATCGAGCCGCTCGCCCACCGACGTGGCGAGCGCGGCCTCCGGACGGGCCAGCGTCGCCGCCACGAGCCGGCAGCGGTGCTCGCCGAAGCTCGACCCGTCGCCGGGGTCGTCCGCGGCGCCGAGGCCGTGCGCGAGCCGCTTCACGAACGCGGAGAGCGGGGCCCTCATGAACTCTCGCAGCCGCCGATGCGTCGCCGCGAGCAGCGGAACGGTCGCGCGGTAACGCGCTCGCGGGAGATAGAGCACGGCGCTGTCGCAGCGCGCGAACGACCCCGGGTCGTCAGCCACCTTGAGCAGAAACGGCACGCGCGACTCGTTGAGCGCCGCCGTCAATTGCGCGGTCAGCGCGACAGCGCCCCCCGGGTGGACGTTCCAGTACACGCGGACGGAGGGGGAGGATTCCAGATCCTCGTCCGCATCGCCGAGGGCCGTGTAGAAGCCGGAGTGCAGCTGACGGTACTCCTTCGGGACGCGCACCTGCACCGGGCAACCCGCCTCGACGGGACCTGAGGCCGCGCGAACGTCCGAGGGGCTCACCCAGAAGGAAAGGTCGAAGATCTCCGCCACGACCTGCCCGTCCGCTGCGATCGAGCGCACGGTCCATCCCGACTGCCACGTCCCGGTTCCGCAGTTCGCGTCCGACAGCCGCTGGGCGAAATCGAGCGCTCCCTTCCGGTCACCCGATCTCGCCGGGTTCGGCGGAGCGTCACCTGGCAGGCGACAGTGCAGCGCCGAGTACAGTGTCTGGCCGAGCAGCGTGGTCGCCTCCGGAGTCAGGACCGAATCCGCGGCTATCGCTCCGTGCGAGGCCCGGGCCTCATGACGCTCGCCGAAGAGCGAGAACGCGCGCTCGTCGTGTACGCGCAGCGACTCGGCGACCTCGAGGAGCGCGTCCCGCATCGCGTTCACCTACGCCGCCGTGGCCTCGCCGGCGATGCCCAGCAGAACGCTGCACGCGATCGCGGGTTGCTCGAGGATATTCACGCTGAGTTGTGCGGCACCCACCGCGCTGCGCGGCATGTGCGCCTCGCCGGCGCTCCATTCGTACGCCGACTGGACGAGCCGCGCCGCGCCGTAGCGAACGGCCCGATTCAGAAACGCGTGCGAGAGAGCCGTCTCCATCGCGGTCCGGCGCAGGTAGTTCTCCCACAGCATTCGCACTTGCCGCTCTGCCGCGGGGAGCACGGACGCGAACACGGTGGCCGCCGCCGCGGGGGTCTCCTGCGCTTCATCGGACGCCGCGTGCACGCAATCGAGCAGGAAGCTGTGGAACGCGGAGCCCACGTCCCATGCCGGATCTCCCCACGAGGCAGACTCCCAATCCACGAGCCAGACGTTCACCGGCCCGGTGGAGGTTGTCTCGACGCTCACCAGGACATTCGACCACTTGACGTCGCCGTGAATCAGGGAGCTCGCCGACCAGCCGTCGCGCATGTCGTCGAACGCAGTGAAGACGTGCGGTCGCTGCTGGACGAGCTGGAGCAGCTCGATCTGCGCCGGGGAGATGTCCCGCAGGTCGTCGGGAGAGGGGCGCGCGATCTCCAGCGCCGTCGGCGGCGACGACTCCAGGAAGCCGGCACCGGCGGCAATCTCACCGTCTGGGCGAAGCGTCGCGTGGCACGCGGCGAGTGCGCTTCCGAGGGCAGCGCCGATGGGCGGAACTCCGGGAGACGCGTCCGACCGGGCGATCTCATCCGCGCCGCGGGCGCCGACCACCAGCTCGAGCGTCAGGAGTGCCCTCGCGGGGTCGTGGCGGACGAGTCGCGGCAGGTGAGTGCGCAGCGGCCACGCGCGTGCCACCGCGTGCACGCGCGCGTACAACTCCGCTTCGGTGGCGATCGCCGCGGAGCCGTCCTCGTCTCCCGGGCGCGCCTGCTTCACGAAATAGCTTCGCGCACCACGGGAGACGACACGGAGATTCTCGTTGCGGCCCCAGAGCTCCTCGGCCCGGACCTCACCCTCGACGAGGTCGCGAACGTCGAGCAGTTGCTGGTCGAGCAGGTACCGGATCGCGCCCTCCGGCGTCATGGCGAATCCGTCGGCCGCCATCGAGGTCGTCTCTCCTCGCGATGCCGTCGGCGACGGTGGCGCACACTCAGGCCGGAGGCGACCGGAGCCCGCTCACGCAGGCCGCGGCCGGATCACTTCTTCTTCTTTTTCCTTCTCGTCACGGACGTTTTCGGGCAGGGCGCCTTCCTGCTCGGCTTTCCCTTCTTCTTCGCCGCGGCCACGATCTCGCGCTCGCCGCGATCCCACAGAATCGTCATCACATCGCCCTTGAGGAACTCGACCCCGGGGGCGCTCGCCTCGTCCACTTCGAGCACACCACCGCCGGACGAGCGGACGTCGATGCTCTGCACTGGCCATCCTCCCACCGGCCGCAGCCGGTCGTTCGAGAATGCGTCTGCCACGCATCGCGATCCCCAGCTCGCGCGTCCATCCCGGACTGTGGCTGAGGCGTTCTAACATGGTTGCGTCCCGCGCCGGCTGTCAACGGCGTCGTGCGGCGCAGCGCACTGCATCGCGGCCGCCGGCACGCGCCGCGAGTCTCAGCGGGCGGCGCGCGTGAGGACGATCTCCGTCTTCCTCGGGAACGCGGCCGAGTCGCGGGCGTACTTGCTCACGAGCGCCTGCAGCTCGCTGGTCGTCCCGGTGAGAACGAGGTCGTCGTTCTCCTTCTCGTGGGCGATCCCCACGCGGCCCGAATCGATCTTCGCGACGAGCCACTCCTCATTGAGCGGCGTCACGCGCACGCGCTCACCCTCGAGCGACACGCGCCAGAACCAGTGCGCGGGGATGAGTAGCGTGCGGCCGAGGTGCGGCGGGGCGTCGTCGAGCGAGGCCGGCGAGATGTCGGCGAAGAGCACGCCGTCGAGGCGGCCGAGCCTGAGTTCGAAGACGCGCGGTCCGCCGGCGTCGCTCTCGAGCCGCCGCACGGCGGCGCTGTCGCGCGCGCGCCGCGTACGCAGCGCCGGATCCCGTCGGGCACGCGCGTTGAACGCGCTGTCCGACGCCGAGAGCAGCACGAAATCCACGGCCTCGAGCCGGCGCGCGAGCGCGCTGTCGGCGATCGCGAGGAGCCAGGCGTGCGAGGGTTCATCTCCGGGAAGCACGACCCACCGGTCGCCGCGCGGCTTCGCGGAGTCGGCCCAGGCACCGACGAGCGCTCGCTCGACGACGAGCTGCTCCTTCTGGAAGAGCGGATGGATGGACCAGACGCGGCCGCAGGCGGCGGCGAGGACCAGAACGGCCAGGGCAATGAAGCGGAGCACGCGTCCGTGGGGCATCGGGGTTCTCCTGCTCCAGAGTCTATGGTTAATGTCAGAGAATGCAATTCCACGATCGGCCCGTCCTGCCCCGCGGCTTCCGCTGCGCGAGCGTGAACTGCGGCCTCAAACCGCAGGCGAAGGACCTCACCGCGTTCGTGAGCGACGAGGACGCCGCGGCGGCCGCCCTCTTCACGCGCAACCAGTTTCCGGGCGCGCCGGTGATCCTGGGCCGCGAGACGATCCAGGGCGGGCGGCTGCGCGTGATCGTCGCCAACAGCAAGTGCAGCAACGTCGCGACCGGCGCCCAGGGCCTCGACAACGCACGTCGGATGGCCGCAGCCGCTGCCGCGGAGTTCGCGACGACTCCCGACCGTGTGCTCGTGAGCTCGACCGGCGTGATCGGCGTGCAGCTCCCGATCGAGACGATCGAGCGCGGCATCCGCGGGATGGCGGCCGCGCTGCAGACCGACCCGCTCGTCGGCGCCGAAGGGATCATGACCACCGACACGCACCCCAAAGCGCTCTCCACCGGCGTGGGGAAGGCAACGATCACTTGGGTCGCGAAGGGCTCGGGGATGATCGAGCCGAACCTGGCGACGATGCTCGTCTACATCTTCACCGATGCGGCGTTCGTCGCGGCCGCGCTCGACAAGATGTTGCGCGAGGCCGTGCATTACTCGTTCAACATGCTCTCGGTGGACACCGACACGAGCACGTCCGACACCTGCGCGATGCTCGCCAACGGCGTGGTGGGCGCGGTGGACGCGCGTGCATTCCAGGACGCGCTCACGGCGGGATGCATCCGGATGGCGGAGATCCTCGCGCGTGACGGCGAGGGCGCGACGCACCTCGTCCGCGCGACGGTACGCGGCGCCGCGAGCGAAGCCGACGCGCGCCGCGTGGCCAAGTCGCTCGTGAACTCGCCGCTCATCAAGACGATGGTGCACGGCGCCGACCCGAACGTCGGGCGCATCCTGATGGCGGTGGGCAAGTGCGTGGACTGCACGATCGCGCCCGGCGCCACGGACGCGTGGATCAACGGTCACGCGGTCGTGAAGGGCGGCGCGCGGCTCGACTTCGACGAGGCCGCCGTGCGCGCCGCGCTCGGCGTCGAGGTGGTGAACCTCGAGGTCGCGCTCGGCGCGGGCCGCGAGAAGGCGACCGCCTTCGGCTGTGACCTCACCAAGGGCTACATCGAGGAGAACGCGGCGTACTACTCGAGTTGACGCGCGCGGCGCCGGGCCCGCCGCGCGAGCACGCGCCAGTACACGAGGACGTTGACCAGGACCGCGAACGCGCCGAGCGCGAGCTGCACGCCGCGCGTGAGCCCGGCGGGATAGAGCGCGGCCGTGATGTAGTGGCCGATAAAGTCGCCTGCGTAGCCGGCGCCGCCGGCCTTCTGGCGGAGCACGATCTCGAGCGGCGTGAGCGGGCAGACGATGTTCGCGAACTCGGTGAGCACGCCCCAGACCGCACACGGCACGTGCAGCCACACCACACGTGGCCAGCGAAGGACCAGCAGCCCGCCGAGCACCACGAAGAGCAGGAACGCGAGGTGCGCCACGAGCACCAGGTCGGCGAGGATCGAGTAGAGCACGGCGTCAGCCGGTGATGCCGGCGTTGCGATACGGGGCGAGCGACTCATTGGCCGCGTTCACGATCGCGTCAACTTTCAGTGTCGTGATGTCGGCGAGTTGCGCGTGCAGTCGCATCAGCGCGTCCCCTCCCCCGAGCGAGCTACGGCCTGGTCTCCCGCGCCTTCACCCCCTTCACCGCCCCCTCGATCATCCGGTTCAGCGCCGCGAGCGAGAGCCCACCTTCGTCCTGCGCGGGGATCGTCGCGAAGCCGATCGCCGACGCCTTCGGGTAGCGGCTGAAGATCCGCTCGAACAGCGCGGCGAGCTGCTCGCTCGACGGCCCGTTCGGGACCTTGTTCCCGTGCCCCATCACCTCGCGCGGATCGAGCACGTCCATATCCATATGGATGTAGATCTTGTCCACGTTCCGGCTGAGCCGGTCGAGCTGCGCGAAGACCGCTGGCGTCGCGTTGCGCAGGTCGTCCACGCTGACGTGCTCGATGTTCGAGCGGTCGAGCAGCTCCTGCTCGAGCGGATCGGTGAGCCGCACGCCGCCCATCACGACGTCGCGGTCGGCGAGCGGCGGGTCGAGCGTGGCGTCGAGGCGCATTTGCCGCAGTGCACGGCCGGTGGCGACGGCGACGGGCATTCCGCCGAGCGAGCCGCTGCGCGTGGTCTCGGGCGTGTTGAAGTCCGGGTGCGCGTCGAGCCAGAGCATCCCGATCCGGATCGGCTTCCTCGACGGCCCCGAATGCTGGAGTCCCGCGACGAGTCCGGGCATCGAGGGGCAGGTGCCCAACAGGCCGACGGTGAACCAGCCCTCGCGCTCGTTCTTCTCGACGATGTTCGCGAAGTGACCGAGCGCCCAGCCGAGTCGCTTCCAGCCGCCGTACTCGGTGTCTTGCGCGGGCGTGAGCTTCGATTCGTCCACGCGGACGACGGCGCCGAGGCGGGCGAGGATCTCCTGGATGCCGCCCTCGGCCATCGTGGTGGGACCGCGGGAGGTGCCGTTGGGGACGAACGGCTGTTTGGAGAGGGCGATGCGGAGGTGGCCGGACGGGTCGGTGTACCGCTGCTGTGCTCCCACGGATGACCACGCGAGAGATACGATCGTGAGCGCCGCACCGGCGAGCCTTCGCATCAGGGTTCGCTCCGTTGGTCTTGCGGATCCGGTGGTTCGTCTCCAAATCACCGACCTGCCGCGACGATGCGCAAGAGTCCTCCGGATGGGTTTGGCCGCGCTCTCGGCGGCGCAGGCGACCGCGTACGGCGCGCTCCAGGCGCAGACGACGCGCGACAGCCGGGTCGCTGGCCTGCCGGCCGGGCGAAATGCTCCGTCACGCAACCGATTGATGACGCATCCGGCCGAGCTTACCATTACACTCGGCGGAACTCCTCGCCGGGATTCCGCCGATGCCCGTCACCGCCCGACTTTCCCATCGCCTGCACGACGCCCTCGGTGAAGACGCCGGCGGCGACCTCGTGACCTGGATGCAGACCGTGGACGCCAGCCGCACCGAGCTGCGCGAGCTGAACGAGCTCATGTTCGCGAGAATCGAGAGCCTGTTCCGCGAGAACGACGCGCGCCTTGACGCGCGGTTCGCTCAGGTGGACACCCGGTTCGCGCAGATGGAGCGACTCATCGAGCGCCAGTATGGCCGCCTGCTCGGGTGGTCCTTCGGCTTCTGGGCCACGGCGCTCGCGGCGCTGTACGCCTTCACGAGCGGGGGCCGCTGAGGCGTCGCGGGCCGGGCGAAGAGGAAGGACGCCGAGGGAGCGCGCTGGGGGCGCCGAGACGATTCGATGGGGCGGTGGCCCGGACGATCACAGACTGGGCGGGCACGGCTTTGCCGACGACGAGGACTGTCCGGGACGCTGCTGCGTTCGCGAGGAGAACCGCCCGCGCACTCGGTATACACGCATCGTCTCGACACCATCCGCATCCGTCGCACGGCCGAGGACGAGCGTGTCGCTCACGAACATCGTCTCGACGTCGAGCGGCCGACGGATCGAGCCAAGATAGCGGCCTCGCGGGTCGAGGATGCTCCAGGTCGCTACGGTGTCGGAGAAGAGCGCATAGTCCTCGACCCACAGGTAACCCTGCTGGTCAACCACGAAGTTGGAGATGGCGGGCGCCGAGGCGGGGAATGGTGCGTTTCTCAGCCACACTCCGAGGTTGTGCCGCTGGAGGCGGGCGCTCTTCGCGTGACCCTTCAGCGCTATTTGTTGTGCTTCCAGCTCAACCGCGGCGGTGAATGACCTCCGGAAGGCCGTCTTGGCTGCCTCGTCAACACGCTTCGGATTGATCGAGCGACGGAAAGTCTCGCGGAGCGCGCCGCTGGCGTCGAACAGCTGAATCTCGAACGCCTTTGCCGCCGTGTAGTAGATGCGATCGCCGAAGACGCGCGCTGTTACGGGGGCAGAGTAGGGTGCGGGTCGGGATTCTGGATAGATGTCCACCATCATCTCGAAGATATCCTGCGACGTCAGCGGTCCGACGGTCGCACTGATCTTCTGGTCGGCACCGACGATCGCGAGCCACCAGGGTCGCTGCGCAAGGCGCTGGCTTTCAAGCTGGAAGATCCCCCCGCTTCGCAGAATGCCAACGAATGCCCCGGACTTCATCCGCCCCAACGCTTCGAGCATGCGCTGCGCGGCCTTCGGGCCCCTCGACGGCACAGCGAAGCGGCGCACGAATCTTCCGGATGTCGTCCAGATCGTCAGCCCGCGTATCCCGCCGCCCGGTTCACGATCCTCGATCAGGACCGAGTCCCGGCCGAGAAGCTGAACGATGCCGACTGCCCGAAACTCGCCCGGCCCGTTCCCCGGCCGGCCCCACTGCCCGGCGAATCGGCCATCCAGATCGAACGCCAGCACGGACTGCGTTCCATTGTTGCCGACAAGCACACGGCCCGTCGGCAGGATCACTGCCCCGCTGACGTATGCAAGAAGATCGTGCTCATCGCGCCCGCGTCCGATTTCGACAACCGGGCGTGGATCGACCGTCCAAGCACACCCCGGGAGCCACGCCGGAGTAGTGTTCTCCACGATGCGCACGCGCGCACTGTCGCGCCTGACCTGCGCACTCAGCGGAGCCGGTGCGAGCAGCGCGAGACTGGCGCAGACGCCAATCCGCGCACATCGGCGCACCCTTCGGGCGCGCAGGCTTCCGCTACTTCGACGTAGAGGGCCGGAGCAGCGTGCGGACGAACGTCGGCAGCTCCGCCTCAGGGTCGTCGCCTGTCCAGCGCTGGCCATTGATGAAGAATGTCGGGGTCGCCAATACTCCCAACGATCGGCCATCTGTCAGGTCCGCGAGAAACTGCAAGAACGCGCATTGCACGGAGAGGTGTGCTCTGCCACAATACCCCGCTTCCCCGCTTTGAACGCAAGCCCCTGGCGCAAAACGGTGCGCAACAGCGCGGATCGAGCGAGCGCTCGCGGCCGCCCGCTCTCGCGCAGACCGCCAAGCCGCTTCATCTTGGAAGGCGTACGCCCCTTCCCGGAGAGTCCAGCATGTCCGCCATTCGTCGCTCGCATCGTACCGTCCTGACGGTTAGCGCCGCTTCGCTCCTCGCCGCCTCCGCGCCGGCCGCGTTCGCCCAGGCGAATCCGCCGCCCGCCCGCGTCACCAGAGCCAACTGGGAACTCGCGAACAAGTTCAGTACCGAGGCGCTGCGGCGGGTCACCTACACCGCGAACGTCCAGCCACACTTCATCGGCAAGACGGACTCGCTCTGGTACAACTGGAAGGACCGGAACGGCTCCACGTTCTTCCTCATCTTCCCGCCGACGAAGACCAAGAAGCCGCTCTTCGACCACACCAGGCTCGCCGCGGCGCTCGCCACAGCGCACAAGAAGCCGTACGACCCGAACAACCTGCCCTTCACGACGCTCATCTTCACGAAGGACCACAAGAAGTTCCGCTTCAACGTGGACACGGGCGCGCTCGCCTCGCGCTACGAGTGGAACCTCGCCGCGGAGACGATCACGAAACTTGGGCGCCCGCTGCGCGCCGACTCGATTCCGCCGGATGAGGAGCGTGAGGAAGGCGGCGGCCGGGGCGGCCGCGGCGGCGGGGGTGGCGGCGGCCGGGGCGGCGCGGCCGGCGAGGACTTCCGCAACTGGTCGCCCGACAGCTCGATGTTCGTCTTCGCGCGCGACCACAATCTCTTCCTCGTGGAGAAGGGGAAGGCCGACACGGTGAAGCTCTCCACCGACGGCGAGCGGAACCACTCGTTCGGCTTCCGCGACACGAGCGCGGTGCAGGACACGACGGAGGAGCAGATCCAGGGCGGCCGCGGCGGCGGGCGGGGCGGCAATCGCGACCCGCGCGTGCGCGCGAACGTCACCTGGTCGCCCGACTCGAAGGCCTTCACCATCACGCGACAGGACCAGCGGAAGGTGAAGGAGCTGTATCTGGTGAACGTGCTCGCGGAGCCGAGGCCCACGCTCTCGAGCTACACGTACGCGATGCCGGGCGAGGAGAACGTCGCGCAGATCGAGCTCCATACCTGGAAGAAGGGCGATCCCAAGGTCTCGGCGGTCAACGTCAAGAAGTGGCGCGACCAGCGGCTGCTCAACGTCCACTGGACGACGGGCTCCGACAAGCTCCGCCTCGTGCGCCGCGACCGCCCGCAACGCAACCTCGAGCTCGTCGAGATCACGCTCGCCACCGGCGCGATCAGGACGCTCCTCACCGAGTCGGTCGAGAACGCGAACCTCGAGCCGCCGCAGGTGCGCTACACCAAGCCGGGCGGCGACATCATCTGGTGGTCGGAGCGCACCGGCTGGGGACACTACTACCTCTACGACCACAACGGCGCGTTCAAGAAACCGCTCACCGAGGGCGCTTGGCGCGCGGATCAGATCGTCGAGGTGGATTCCATCGCGGGGATCGTGTACCTGAGCGGCGTCGGACGCGAGCCGGGGGAGAACGTCTACTACCGGCACACCTACCGCGTCAACGCGGACGGCTCGCTTTTCGCGCTCCTCGACCCGGGGAACGCGAACCACGGGCCGACGATGTCGCCCACGAAGAAGTATTTCGTGGACAACTTCTCGCGCATTGAGCAGGCGCCGAAGGCCGTGCTGCGCGACGCCACCGGCAAGGTCGTGATGGACCTCGAGGAGATGGATCTCTCCTCGCTCAAGACACTCGGCTGGAAGCCGCCGGAACAGTTCCAGGTGAAGGCGGCCGACGGCATCACCGACATCTACGGCAACATCTGGAAGCCGTTCGACTTCGATTCGACGAGGAAGTACCCGATCATCGCGCACGTCTATCCCGGCCCGCAGACGGAGACGGTGAACATCCCGTTCTCGGCGGGCGGCGTGCCGCAGCAGCTCGCGCAGCTCGGCTTCATCGTCATCCAGATCGGGAACCGCGGCGGGAGCCCGCTGCGCTCGAACGCGTACCAGAGCTTCAGCTACTACAACCTCCGCGACTACGCGCTCGCCGACAAGAAGGCGGGGATCGAGCAGCTCGCGGCGCGCCACAAGTGGATTGATCTCGAGCGCGTCGGCATCTACGGTCACTCGGGTGGCGGTTTTCTCACGGGCGCGGCGATGCTCCAGCCGCCGTACAACGACTTCTTCAAGGTGGGCGTGAGCTCCTCGGGGAATCACGACAACAACATCTACAACCAGAACTGGAGCGAGCAGTACCACGGGTTGCGGACGGTGGCGAGGCGCGCGGCGGACAGCACGCGCGCGCGGCGGGCGGCGGGCGGGACGGGCGGCGCCAACAGCGCCAACCCCGTGACCGCGGCCGACACCGGCTTCGTGGACGACACCCTGCGGTACGAGATCAAGGTGCCGACCAACATCGAGCTGGCCGCGAACCTGAAGGGGCGGCTCCTGCTCACCACGGGCGACATGGACAACAACGTCCATCCGGGGAACACCATCCGGCTCGCGAACGCGCTCATCAAGGCGAACAAGCGGTTCGATTTCATGCTGATGCCCGGGAAGCCGCACGGGTACGGGGACTACCAGCCGTACTTCACGCGGATGCTGATGGAGTACTTCGCGGAGCACCTGATCGGGGATTACTACCGGGCGGGGGCGGAGTACCGGACGGCGGTGCCGTAGGGGCAGCGGCGGCGCGGCGGCGCAGGTGGGCCGGCGCGACCGCGCGCTCGACGAGCGCGAGCAGGCCGTCCACCAGCAACGCCAGCGCCGCCGCGGGCAGGGCGCCCGAGAGGATCATTCGCGTGTCCGCGAGCGCGAGGCCGGCGACGATCGGCTCGCCGAGTCCCCCCGCGCCGATGAACGCGGCGAGCGTCGCCGCGCCCACCGTGATCACCGCCGACGTGCGGACGCCCGCCATGATCACCGGCGCCGCCAGCGGCAGCCGGACGAGCAACAACCGCTGCCAGTCCGTCGTGCCGAGCGCTTCGGCGGCCTCCACCGCGTCGGGGTCCGCGTCGCGGACGCCCGTGTACGTGCTGCGCGCGATGGGATAGAGCGCGTACAGCCAGAGCGCGACAAGCGCGGGCGCGACGCCGACGCCCAGCAGCGGAATCATGAACGCGAGGAGCGCGATGCTCGGCACGGTCTGCAGCACGCCGAGGGCGCCGATCGTGGGCTCGGCTGCGCGGCGTAAGCGCTCGAGCACGAGACCGAGCGGAAGGGCGACGAGCACGGCCGCGGCGAGCGCGATCGCGACGAGGAACAGATGGCGGCCCGCGAGCCTTGCGACGTCGGCCCGGCGCTCCCAGAGGTACCGCCAGAATCCGGCACGCACGGGCGTCGCGCTCGCCTGCGGGCCTGGTTCGCCCACGCCGCCCACGCCGCCCACGCCGGTCGCGCCGGTCGCGCTCACCGCGCCGCCCGCGCCGCCCACGCCGGTCGCGCCGGTCGCGCTCACCGCGCCGCCCGCGCCGATCAGTCCGAGGCCGCGCAGCGCGTCGGCCGCCACGCGGTGCACATCCTCGCCGTCCACCTCGACGCGGCGGTTGAGCGCGCGCATCCGCGCCTCATCGAGACGGCCGCTCAGCAGCGAGAGCACCGCGATCGCGTCCGGCCGCTCGCGCGCGAGCCGCGGACCGGCGAGCGCCGCGGCCTCGTAAGGCGGGAAGAAGTGGCGGTCGTCCACGAGCGTGACGAGGTCGTAGCGCGCGAGGAGCCCGTCGGTCGAATAGCCGTCTATGACGTCCACCGCGCCCGCGGCGAGCGCCTGGTACTTGACCGCCGGCGCGAGGGGCCGCACTTCGCGCGGACGGAGCCCGTACACGCGGGCGAGCCCGACGAGTCCGTCAGGCCGCCCGATGAAATCCGCGGTGAACCCGGCCACGAGCGTTCCGCCCACGCGCGCGAGATCGGTGAGCGAGCGAAGGCCGAGCCGCGCCGCGGTCGCTCGCGTGACCGCAATCGCGTACGTGTTCTGGAAGCCGAGCGGCGGAAGCCAGCGCGCGCCGTATCGGTCCCCGAACCGGCGCGCGACGTGCGCGTACACGGCCCGCGGGTCGGCGGCCATCGCCTCGGTGACCGAGTCGTGGAGGATGGCGAGCAGGCCGGTGCCGGTGTACTCCGGGTAGACGTCAATCGCGTTGGACCGGAGCGCGCCGAACGCGACCTCCGTGGAGCCGAGCCCGGGCCGCCGTTCGACGCGAAGGCCGCGCGACTCGAGCAGTTGCGCGAACAGCTCGCAGAGGAGGTACGACTCGCCGAAGGGCTTCGAGGCGACGACAACGGCGGGGCGCGCCGCGTCGCTCTGAGCGGTGCGGGTCGGTCCCCGCGCCTCCGCGTCGCCGCCCGCGGTGCGCGTCGCTCCCTGCCCCGCCGCGGTGGCCGCGCCGCCGAACGCCGCGGCCAGAAGGAGGGCCGGCGCGGCGCGCATCAGGCGGACACGAGGCGCGCCGACGCCGAGCGCGCGCGCTCCAGGAGGGTGGCGACGTACGCCGTCGCGGGCGTGGCGGCGAGCGTCGCCATCGGCCCCTGCTGCTCGATCCGGCCGGCTCGCATCACCACGATCTCGTCGGCCAGGCGCGCCGCTTCGCCGAGGTCGTGCGTTACGAGGAGCATCGTCACGCCGGTCTCGCGCCGGGCGGCGTCGAACGCCTCCTGCAGATCGGCGCGCGTGATGGCGTCGAGCGCGCCGAAGGGCTCGTCAAGCAGGATCACGCCGGGCCGGGCCGCGAGCGCGCGCGCGAGCGATACCCGCTGGCGCTGGCCGCCCGACAGCTCGTGCGGGAAGCGCAGCCCGAACTCGCTCGGCGCGAGACCGACGAGCTCGAGCGCACGCGCCGCCGCCGCGTCCGGATCCGGAAGACCGAGAAGCGCAGGCACGAGGGCGACGTTTCGGAGCACGCGCCAGTGTGGAAGCAGGCCGCCCTGCTGCGGCACGTAGCCGAGCCGGCGTCGCAGCAGGACCGCGGGCTGCGTCGTGACATCCACGCTATCCATCTCGACCACGCCGCTCTCCGGCTGGACCATCCGGTTGAAGCAGCGCAGCAGCGTCGTCTTCCCCGAGCCGCTCTCCCCCACGAGGGCGACCGCGCGCGCCGCCGGGACGTCAATGCTCACGTCCACCAGCGCGCGCACGGCACCAAAGCGGTGCGTGACGTTGCGCGCGGAGAGAGAACTCGGAATGTTTCTCGGCTCGGACACGGCGGGGCGGGCTCGGAAGGCGATGCCTCCCAAGCTGGCGGCAGGGCGGCCGCAACGCCACCGCTGAGGGAACTTTCGCGGCCGCTGCCGCGTTGCACTCCGGATGGAGAAGGGCGTGATGACCAGTTCAACAGTCGAGCGATATCGCGCCGTCCGCGCGCAGACGGAGGCGCTCTGCGCGCCGCTCGAGACCGAGGACTTCGTCGTCAGCACGATGACCGACGTCAGTCCGACGAAGTGGCACCTGGCCCATACGAGCTGGTTCTTCGAGACCTTCGTGCTCGCGCCGTTCACGAAGGGCTATGCGCCGCCGAATCCGAAGTACGCGTTCCTGTTCAACTCGTACTACGTGCAGGCCGGCGAGCGGCATTGCCGCGCCCAGCGTGGGCTCGTGACGCGTCCGACCGTCGAGGAGGTGTTCGCGTATCGAGCGCACGTGGACGAGCACATGCTGGCGCTGCTCGACGAGATCGGCGGGGACGCCGAACATCCCGCGGCCGCGCTCATCGAGCTGGGGTTGAACCACGAGCAGCAGCACCAGGAACTGCTCCTCACCGACATCAAGCACGTCTTCTGGATGAATCCGCTCCGGCCGGCGTACGCGCCACGCGCGCGCACACAGGATGCGGGCGGCGCCGAGCTCCGCTGGCATCCGGTGCGCGAAGGCGTTTACTGCATCGGGCACGGAGGCGACGGCTTCGCGTTCGACAACGAACGTCCCGCGCATCGCACGTTCGTGCAGGAGTTTCGCATCGCGTCGCGCCTCGCCACGAACGGGGAGTTCCTCGCCTTCATCCAGGACGGCGGGTATCGCCGCGCGGAGCTCTGGCTGTCCAACGGCTGGGCCACCGTGAATGACCGCCGCTGGGAAGCCCCGCTCTACTGGGAGAAGTACGGCGACGGCTGGCGCGAGTTCACGCTCGCGGGAGACGAGCCCGTGGCGCCGGAACGGCCGGTGTGTCACGTCAGCTACTACGAGGCGGACGCGTATGCGCGGTGGGCGGGCTTCCGCCTCCCCACTGAGGCGGAATGGGAGGTCGCCGCCACGGAGGCCCCGATCGAAGGGCCGTTCGTCGAGGCGGGCGAGCTCCACCCCGCCCAGGCACGGGACGACGGCGGGCACGCGCCGTCGCAACTCTACGGCGACGCGTGGCAGTGGACGCAGAGCGCGTACGTCGCGTACCCGGGCTTCGTGCCGCAGCCGGGCGCGGTCGGCGAATACAACGGCAAGTGGATGTGCGACCAGTGGGTGTTGCGTGGCGCCTCGTGCGCGACTCCGCGGTCACACGCGCGCCGCACTTACCGCAACTTCTTCCCGTCGGACGCGCGCTGGCAGTTCAGCGGCATTCGTCTGGCCGCGGCGCCGTGAGTGCGCCGCTCCGCTCGCCTGCTCCGCGCGCCGGAGCCCGCCCTGCGCCCGGGGACGTCAGTACGCTCCGGCGTGAGGTGCTCGGCGGCCTCCTCGGCGCGCCGAAGACGCTGCCGGCAAAGCTCTTCTATGACGAGACCGGCGCGCGCCTGTTCGAGCGGATCTGCACGCTCGACGAGTATTATCTGACGCGCGCCGAGCTCGAGATCCTGCGCGAGCGCGCCGGCGAGATCGCGGCGCTCGCGGGGCCGCGATGCGCGCTCGTCGAGTACGGGAGCGGCGCGGGGGTCAAGGCGCGAACATTGCTCGACGCGCTCGACCAGCCGGCGGCATATGTGCCGATTGACATCTCCCGGACGCAGCTCGATCGCGTGGCGTCGGAGCTTGCGTCGGCCTACCCGGGCGTGCGGGTGCATCCCATCTGCGCCGACTACACGGAACCCCTGCGCCTGGACTCGCGCCCAGCCCGCGGCCGTTGCGTCGCGTTCTTTCCGGGCTCCACCATCGGCAACTTCCATCCGGCGGAGGCGACCGCATTCCTCGGCCGGATACGGCGCACCGTCGGGCCCGAGGGCGCCCTCGTGCTCGGCGTGGATCGCCGCAAGGACCCGCGCGTGCTCCACGCTGCGTACAACGACGCAGCCGGCGTGACCGCGGCGTTCAACCTGAACGTGCTCTCGCGCATCAACCGGGAGCTGGGCGCCGACTTCGAGCTCACGCGATTCGTGCACCGCGCATTCTTCAATCGCGACGCCAGCCGCATCGAGATGCACCTCGAGAGCACGGTGCGTCAGGTCGTCGTCGTGGGCGACACACCGGTGAGCTTCACGCACGGCGAGACGATCTGGACGGAGTCGTCGTACAAGTACGATCGGCGCCGTCTCGAGGGGCTCGTGTCGGCGGCCGGGTTCTCGATCGCACGTCTCTGGTCCGACAGCCAGGCGCGATTCTGGGTCGCCTTTCTCACGGCGCGCCGAGTGTGACGGGCGCCGCAACCGCGGAGGGTACGGGTGAACGCCAACGCTAGCTGGCAGAGCATCGTCGCGTCTGCGCTCGACTGGGAGCAGGCGCACGTCACGCTGGAAAAGGCGGTGAACGGACTCCGGCCCGAGTTGCGCGGACAGCGGCCGGCTACTCTGCCGTGGTCGGCCTGGGAGATCCTCGACCACGTCCGGCGCACGCAATACGACCTGCTCGAGTTCTGCCGCAATCCTTCGTACCACGAACCCAAATGGCCGGACGACTACTGGCCGGGGAATCCGGAGCCGCCGAGCGACACCGCGTGGGACGAGTGCGTGGCCGCCATTCGGCGCGATCGCGCGGACTTCGCGCGTTTCACGACCGAGGCGGGGCGCGACCTCACGGCGAAGATTCCGCACGGCACGGGACAGACGTACCTGAGAACCGTGCTGGTGGCCGTGGATCACTGCGCCTACCACGTGGGTCAGATCGTGATCGTGCGACGGCTCCTGGGTGCGTGGCCGACGTGACGGCCTGAGAACGTGACGACTTGGCAACGTGACGACTTGGCAACGCCGGGCGCGTCCTCGTGGACGCGCCGGATCACCGCGTCCCGGCGGCAGGCCGCTCCGCCGCGACGGGGAGACGGACGCTGAACCGCGTGCGGCCCGCCTCCGACTCGACGTCAATCTCGCCGTCGTGCCGTCGCACGAGCTTCTGCACGATGTCGAGGCCGAGTCCCGTGCCCTGACCGACCGGCTTGGTGGTGAAGAACGGATCGAAGATGCGGCTCCTGTGCTCCGCGGGGATCCCGGGTCCGTTATCGGTGACCCGCACGACGACCTCGCCTCCTTCGACGCGCGCCGACACCTCGACGCGACCCGCCGTGCCCACGGCGTCGAGCGCATTGTCAACGAGGTTCACCCAGACCTGATTGAGCTCGCCGCCGAAGCCGGGGACGCGCGGGAGGTCCGGCGGCACGACCACGGAGACCGCGACCGATTTCGCGCGTGCCTTCGACGCGAGCACCGCCAGCGTGTCGGCCAGCCCCTGGCCGACGTCCACCGGTTCCTTCACCGTCGCCTGGTCCATGTACGTGAAGCGTTTCACCGCCGACACGAGGTCGTGAATGCGGCCGGCGCCGCGCTCGACGTCCGACGCGAGCGCGCGCGCGGCGCAGCCGGCGCCCAGCCAGCGCAACGCCGCGTGGAGCGCGTCACCGTCGAGCTCCCGGGCGAGCGCCTCGAGTGCGTCGAGCGTCAGCGGCGTCTCGGCGAGCGGCGCCGCCGCGTCCTGGTCGCCGCCGTGCCCTTCGAGCCAGGTCGTGATCGTGTCCTCCCGGTCGGCACGCTCGATCGGTGACAGGACGGAGGTGACCGGGGATGCGAGGCAGAGCGCGCGCACGCGGTCGAGCGCGGCGCGCTGCGTGGCGGTGAGCGCCGCTGCGCCGAGCGCGCGCGCGGCCTCGTCGGCCTCGGCCAATGCGTCCGGCAGCAGCTTGGCGCTCCGTACCGCCGCCGACGCCGGATTGTTCAACTCGTGCGCCAGGCCCGCCGCCAGCCGGCCGAGCGACACCATCTTCTCATCGTGGAGGTCGCTCGCATTGAACACGCGTGCGCGGTCGAGCATGACGTGGACGAGCGCCGCGGTGACGTTCGGGCACTCGCGGATCATCTCCGGGATGTGCTTGCGGTGGACCGAGAGCACCTCGGCCGGCTGCTCGACGATCGAGTCTCCCGGTGCGGTGCGCAGGCGCGAGTAGGGCAGCAGACCGGTGACGTCGCCAGCACGCCAATCCATCACTTTCTTCCGGCCGCCGCCACGATCAAGGTGATGCGCGATCGCCCCGGAGAGGACGATGTAGAGCTCGTCCACTGGTTGCCCCTTGTGCGAGACGATCTCGCCGGCGGCAAATCGCTCGAGCGTGCCGTGCGCGACCAGCCAGGCGAGCTCTTCGCGAGGCGCGGCCGCGAGGGTCTGGTGCGCGGCAACGCGATCAACGAGACCGGCGTCCATCATCTGCACCTTCCCGAGAGCCACATTCGCGTCACCTCAGACGGTCTGCAGGTACTGGTGGACCATGCCCACCGTGCCGGACCCTTCGCCGACCGCCGACGCCACGCGCTTTCCTGAGCCGTGGCGCGCGTCGCCAGCGGCGAACACCCCCGGCACGCTCGTCTCGTACAGGAACGGGTCGCGGTCCGCCGTCCACCCCTTCGGCCGCCGTCCGTCCACCAGCAGGTCGCGCCCCGTGACGATGAAGCCCTGCGGATCGCGTTCCACGAATCCCGCGACGATCTCCGTCCGCGGCGCCGTTCCGATGAACACGAACATCGCCGCGGCGTTCACCTCGCGCATCGCGCCGGTCGCGGCGTCGGCCAGCGTGATCGCTTCGAGCCGGCCGTCGCCGCGCACGCTGTGCACGACCGTCTTCGTGAGCACCTCGACGTTCTTCGTCTCCGCGATGCGGTCCACGAGATACTGCGACATGCCGGCGGCGAGCGACTCGCCGCGGATCAGCATCGTCACCCGGCGCGCGTGCCGCGAGAAGAAGAGCGCCCCCTGGCCCGCCGAGTTCGCGCCACCGACGACGTAGACGTCCCGGTTCCGGTACGCGGCCGCCTCCGTGAGCGCCGCCCCGTAGTACACGCCGGCGCCCACGAGTGGCTCGACGCCGGGCGCCTCCAGCCGCCGGACCTCCATTCCGGAAGCGATGAGCACCACGTAGGCGCTCAGCTCGGAGCCGTCGGCGAGTTTCACGGTCCGGTACGGGTCGTCGCGCCGGAGTTCCACGACGTCCTGGGCGGTGATGATCTCCGCTCCGAATCGCTTCGCCTGCGTCGCGGCGCGGCGCGCGAGGTCGGCGCCGCTCACGCCGCCCGGAAAGCCGAGGTAGTTCTCGATCTGCGAGCTGGTGCCGGCCTGCCCGCCCGGCGCGCTCCGCTCGACCAGGATCGTGCGCAGCCCTTCCGATGCGCCGTACACCGCGGCGGCGAGTCCCGCCGGCCCGCCGCCGACGATCACCAGGTCGTAGAACGGCCGCCGGGGTCGCGTCTGCATCGCGAGCTTGTCCGCGAGCTCGCGCGAAGTGGGCTGCACGAGCGTCGAGCCGTCGGGGAAGAAGACGACCGGGAGGCGCGTCATGCCGTCGGCGAGCCCCTCGACCAGCGCACGCGCCGGCGCGTCGCGATCGAGGTCGAGCCACTGGTACGGCACCTGGTTCGTCGAGAGGAAGTCCTTCACCGCGAAGCTCGACGGCGAGAACTCGGTGCCGGCCACACGTACCCCGTCGAACGACGGGCGCGCACGCGCCATCCAGTCGGCCAGCAGGTCGTCGAGCACCGGATAGAGCCGTTCCTGCGGCGGCTCCCACGGTTTCAGAAGATAGTGGTCGAGTCCGACGCGATTGATCGCCGCGATCGCGGTCTCGGTATCGGCATAGGCGGTGAGCAGCACGCGCCGCGCGTCGGGATAGAGCTTGAGCGCCTCGATGAGGAACTGCGTTCCCGTCATCTCCGGCATGCGCTCGTCCACGAGGAACAGGGCCACCGCGGCGCCGCGCTGCTTGAGTTGCCGCGTCGTCTCGAGCGCCTGCGGCCCCGACCCGGCCTTCACCACGCGATAGTCCGCGCGGAAGTGCTGCCGCAGGTCGCGGTCCACCGCGTTCAGCACCTCCGGATCGTCGTCCACGGCGAGAATGACGGGCTTGCTCATCGGGATGAGCCGGCGCATCGGCGAGGATCGCGACGCGCGAGAGAGATGCGCCCGGCTGTCATCGCCCTACGGGTTGATCACCACGTACCGCCAGAGCCGCGCCGTCTCCTTCTCCCCCACGTACTTCCCGATCTCGCGCTGGAACTGCTCCTGCGTCTTCCACGGGCGGTACTCCTTGAACTCGCGCACCATCCGCCGCCCGGCGCCCGGGATGCTCAGGATGTCCTCGTCGGTCGCCGTGTTCAGATCCACCGGAATGAAGACGTACTGCTTGAGCCGCTCGACCTCGGCCTTGTCCACGTACTTCCCGATCTCGCGGTCGAACTGCTCGAAGCTCTTCCACGGCCGGTATTCGTTGAACTCCCGCACCATCCGCGGGCCGGCACCTGGAATCAGCAGGATCTCCTCGCGCGTGCCCGTGTTCAGGTTCACGTGGATGAAGATCTTCGTGTAGGCCGCCGCCGTCTGCTCGGCGTTGAGCGAGCCCCGGAGGAACGCGTCCAGCTCCCGGATCCCCGCGAAGGGCCGCTTCGCGACCAGGTCCTTCACGATCGCGCTCGTGAGCCCCGGCACCGCGGTGAGTTGCGCTTCGGTCGCCGTGTTCGCGTCCACGATCGTCGCGCTCTTCCCTACCTGCGCGGGAGCCGGGGCCGCGAGGCCGGCCGCGAGGAACGCGCCGGCCACCGCGCGCCAGGCAACGGATGTCGTTCGGTTCATCACTCTGCTCCGGTTGAATGTCCTGGTGCGCCCGTCTTCACTTCGAGGAGCGGGTGCCGCCACGTCCACGCGAGGCCGATGAGTCCCAGCACGATCATCGCGCCGGGCCCCAGGATCGGCGGCGACGAGCCCTTGATGGCCTCGCGAAAGAGCGCGAGCCCGGCGAAGTCGGGATGGCGCTCCAGCGCGAACTCGGTCTTCGCGGAGTAATGAAGGTACATCCCGACGAAGCCGCTCGCGATGAAGAGCCCCATCAGGAGCCGCAGCGCGCGGAGGACGGCGCGCGCACGGGTGAGGGCGTACACACCCGGCACCAGCGCGCCGAGGGCGAGCAGCACGAGCGGCACGAACTGCCACTCGTCCTCCCAGTGTTTCGAGAGGAGCAGGTCCGCGAGCGTCCCCAGCGCGCCGCCCACGAGCAGCGCGAGGAGGAACGTCCGCACCGTAGCGAGCGTCGCGGCGGGGCTCGCCGCGTCCGACGGCCTCACCTCACGCGGCGGCAGCGACCGGCCGCGCACTCACTTCGGGATCGCCGCGATGCACTCGATCTCGACCTTCGCCCCGGCACGCACCAGCGCCGCCACCACCACGGTCGAGCGTGCCGGCGGGTCCTTGGCCGCCGAAAAGAAGGCGCGGTATGCCTCGTTCATCCTGGCGAAGTCGTTGACGTCAGTCAGAAACACGGTGCACTTCACGATGTTGTCCACCGTGGTCCCAGCCGCGTCGAGTACCGGTTTCATGTTCTCGAGCGCCTGCTTCGTCTGCCCTTCGATCGTGCTGTCGCGGCCGCCGAGCTGGCCCGAGAGGAAGAGCAGGTCGCCGACGCGGATTCCCGGAGTCAGCATCGGCGATCGGGTAGCGCCGGACGGAACGACCGCCTGCTTGGGCGAGGCCTGGGCCCCTGCGCCCGCGCCCGGCGTGAGCACGGCGACCGCGCCGAGCAGAGCGCCGGCGACGAGGACAGCGAAGTGACGACGTGCGTGCGTCGAATGCATCCGGGTCTCTCCCAGGCAAACGGTGAACGGTCTCCTCATCGCGTGTCGAGTTTGCGACCCGCGTTCAGGTTGTCGAAGTTCAGGATCGTGTTGAAGACGAGCGTGTAGCTGCCGATCGTCGAGCCGCGGTACAGCGGATTGTTCGCGAAGAGGATCACGTGCCCCCGCTCGAGAGGCGCGTCCACGACCACCGGCCGCTGCGCCACGTCGCCGCCGCCGCTCAGGAGCCCCGAAACCAGGAGCGCATTCTGAGCCTCATAGCGCAGGGCCACGCGCGGCCGCTGGTCCGGCGGGATGATCCCGAGCGGATTGCGGAACTGCTCCTCGGTCGGGATCGCATACTGCCACGGCTGCACCGTCGGTCGCGTGGGCGGAAGGAACCGCGGATCGAGCTGCGCGAAGCCCTGCACCTGATCGCGATCGTCGGGCGTGCCGCGGCCGGTCTCACGGCTCCCACTGCCGCCGCCGCGCCCGCCACCACCACCGCCCCCGCGCCCGCCGCCGGCCGTCGCGCTCACGCCGAACGTCTCCCCGCTCGCGCTGTAGACCGCCAGACTGTCCTTCACGCCGTACACGAGCGGACTCGCGTCGTCCACGATCCGCGTGCGCAGGAGCGAGCCGTCCACGGTGCCGCGCTGCGGCGTGCTCGACGAGACGCCGTTGACGAGTCCGAACTGCAGCGCGAAGTCCGCGCTCGACCCGCTCGTGATCAGCACGCCGCCGTTCTTCACGAAGTTCTTCAGCGCGACCAGCCCGTCCCAGCCCAGCCCCGGACGCATGTCGTCAGTCTGGGCCCACGTCCCGATGTTCGGCGTCTCCGGCGTGTTCTTCCAGGGCAGCGGGTTTCGCCACATCGGCATCCCCTCGATGACGCCGATTCCGCTGCCACCGCCGGGACCGAAGATGATCACGTCGAAACGCGCGTTCAGGTTGCCGATCTTCTTCGGCTCCTGCGTGCTGATGTACTCGTACGGAATCCCGCTGAAATCGAGTGCCTGGCGCCACCATCCTTCCGTCTGCGTGCTCTGCCACGTGTGCATCACCGCGACGCGCGCGGCGCGCAGCGGATGCATCGGGACCGACGGGGCGCTCGCCAGCGCGTGCGCGCGGAGCCCCAGCTCGCGCGTGGCCGCATCGAGCGCCGCCTGCGACACGCCGCGGATCACGCAGGAGCCGCGGGCGAACCGCGTGCCACCGGCCTCGAACGGCTCCTCGGCCGCCTGCATGTCGGCGTCCTTGAGCCGGTAGCGCAGCGCGGCGAGCGCGTTGTCACCGTTGGCGTTGATGACGAAAACGCTCCCGCTTCCCGAGACGCCGCCGGGCGCTGTGATCTTCCCCGTCACCCTCTCCACGGGGACGTCGAGCACCTTCAGGTCCGTGACGCGAATCGCCTGCACGCCAAATCCCTCGGGGAACGTCCAGCCGGTATCGTCGTACGGGTTGCGCTGCGGCTCGGTCGGGCTCCAGTACTGGTAGTCGAGGAGCGCGTCTGCGATGCGCGAGTAGGGCTGGTCCATCCGGACGACGTAGCTCCCCGCAGGGAACTCGCGGGCTTCGGTCTGAGCCGCCTGTGCCGGCTGCGGCGTCACGTCGGCCGCGGTCGCGCCGGCACCACGCCCGGCCGTCACGGCCGAGTCGCCGCCGGCCGCGCCGCGGCCGCCGCGACCGCCTCGCCCGCCCGGACCCGCCGCGCGCCGCACGAGCACCTGCACCGTGAACGCCGCCGGAGCCCGCGAGATCTCCACGTGCTGGCGCTGGAGCACCTGCAGCAACTCGGCTTGCGCCCCCGGCCGCGGGTCGTTCGCCGGGAAGACGTACGCCGCCGGTCCCTCGACCTTCGGCTTCGTCACGGACCGCTTGCTCTTCTCCCAGAAGTTCTGCAGGAAGACCTTCCGGTTGTTCGCGATGTAGGCGAGCGAGACGAGGATCCCCGTCTGCTCGTAGTTGTTGTTGTTGCGCAACGACCAGCGCACGCGCGGGAGCGGCGGGTTCTGCCGGTACCACGTGCGTGAGGTCGCGCCCGCGTCCAGCGTGCGCTCGACCGTCTCGGCCGTGCCGCCGTTGCCGAACGTCTCGTACAGGCGGCTGATCCCGTTGTGCGTCGCCGCCATGAACATCAGGTATCCGGGAGACCACGTGTCGAACGAGCCGAACGCGAACACGCCGGGCATGCCGAAACGCGTCATCTCCTGCACGTTGTTCCAGCCGATCATCTGCCACTCGTTCGTGAGGAGCGGATCGAGCCACGCGTTGTAGGGGCCGTCGCCGATAGTGTTGTCATAGAGGTACGGGACGGACTCGTGCAGGTCGTGCAGCACGAGCGCCTTCCAGTCCAGGTAGGCGTTGAGGACGTTCTGCGAGAGCTTGAGCGTCATCCCCATCGCGTCGCGGTTGTTGTCGTGCGCGACGTACTTGCCCCAGTAGATCAGGTTGGGCACCGCCTGGCCGGGGTGCGCCTTGCGCCACTCATAGAGGTCCACCATCCGGTCGCGCCCGTCCACCTCCACGATCGGCGTGATGAGCGTGATGACGTTGTCGCGGATGTTCCGGATGTACGGGCTCTCGTCCACGGCGAGCCGGTACGCCATCTCCATCAGCGCCGTGGGTGCCCCGGCCTCGCCGGAGTGGATCGTGCCGGTGACGTAGTAGACCGGCGCGATCTCGGTGACGAGTTTCGCCGCTTCCGCGTCGCTGAAGTTGATCGTGCGCGGGTCGGCGAGCTTCGCCGTCTTCGCCTTGTTCTCGTCGAGCTTCGCCATCAGCTTCTCGCTCGCGACGGCGACCGCGACGTGCTCGCGTCCCTCCTCGGTGGTTCCGATCGAGAAGACCTTCACGCGCGGGCTCGACTTCGCGAGGAGCCGCATGTACTCGTAGACCTCCTTCGAGTACGGGAGCTTGGTCGGTGCGCCGGCGATGTCGCCGAGCACGGCCTTGGGCGTCGGCACCGTCTTCGACGCCGGGAGGTAGTCCACGAGCGGCGAGAGGAAGAACGTTTCCGTCGTGTATTCCTTGATTTTCTTCGTGTACTCCTCGTCAATCGGCTGCTTCGGATCGCGGCCGGGCTTGAGGATCGAGGGGTCCACCCTCCCGTTCTGCGCCGACGCCGCCACGAGCGGCAGGGCGAGCAGCAGCGAGAGGACGAGTCCGAGCGAATGGCGCTTCATACGTGACCTCGCGAGTGGATGCTTATCGAATGAGCACGGGGACGACGGCCGCCAGCGGCGCTACTTCCCGCTGCCGCTCGCGTTCGTCGCCTGCTTCTCCCACACGAACCGCCTGAGGAACTCGCCCATCCGGTTCCACGTGTAGATCCAGCGGCTGTCTATCATGGATTCGTGCAGGTCGTCGGGAACCACGATCAGCTCGTAGTAGATGTTTCGCGCGCGGAGCAGCTGCACGAGCCCGACCGTCTGCGCGAAGTCCACGTTCCGGTCGTCGTCGCCGTGCACGAGGAACACCGGCGATTTCCACTTGTCAATCTCCGAGATCGCCGACGACTTGTACGAGAGCGCGGTGTCGGCGATGACGTTGCCGTAGAGGTGCACGCCGGCCAGGTCGGCGCCGGCGACGAAGATGTCGGAGTTCCGCGCCAGCGCCTGCGACGTGAGGAGCCCGCCGTACGAGAGCCCCCAGATCCCGACGCGCGCGGGGTCCACGTCAGGACGCGATTGCAGGTACTTCCCGCCCGCCACGACGTCCTGATACTCGGAGTTGCCGCGCGCGTTCGTGTTCGGCGGGTTCCGGAACGACCGCCCGTACCCGATGCCGCTCCGATAGTTGATCGAGAGCACCACGTAGCCTTCGCTTGCCAGCCACTGGTTGATCGCGTACGCCCAGTGGTAGAACTGCATGTAGTGGTAGCCGGGGAGCATCTGCCGTGGCGGTCCGCCGTGCACGAACACCATCGCGGGCCGTCGCTCACCGGGCTTCAGGTCCTTCGGCAGGAAGAGCGTGTTGCTGATGTCGAGGCCGTCCGCCGCCTTCGTGTGCACGATCTCGGGCGTCACGTGCGCGGCGACCGGGAACTCCTTCGGCAAGGTCGGGAAGACGACCTTCGGCGCGCCGCCCTCCGCGGGGACGATCCCCACCGACGCGGGCTGCGCCACGTTGAAGTAGAGCACGGCGAGCCGCTTCCCCGACGCGAGCGGCTGCGGATTCGTCTCGATACCGTCGCCGGTCGAGATCTGCGTCGGCGTGCCACCCGACGTCGGCACCGCCCAGATGTGCCGGCGCTCGATGTCGAGCGCGTTCGTGCAGTAGAAGAGCGTCTTGCCGTCGGCCGAGAGCGCGACCGACGTCGCGCCTTCGATGAGGCCGTCCGTCGTGGTCAGCTTTACCGGCTGCGGCGTCGAGCCCGCAATGCTGACCGAGAACCAGCGGTCGAACTCGTCGCCGGGCACCTGGGCGGTGAAGATGACGTGGTCGCCGGCCCAGGCGATGTTCGCGATGTTGTTGAATACCGAGTCACGCGGCTGGTTGTGCCAGAACTCCTTCGCCTCCAGCGTCGCGACGTCGGCGACCATGAAGGAGAGTGTGTGGCCCCCGACGAACGTCGCGCGGAAGAGCCCGGGCGAGCTTCGGAGGGGATCGGCCGCGGCGCCGCGCCCGACCGGGGCTCCGCGTCCGGCACCGCCTCCACCGCCCCCACCGCCCCCACCGCCCCGACCGCCGGCGAACCCACCGCACCCGCCGCCGCCACCGCCTGCGCGGCCGGCGGCCGGGCCCGGTGGGTTCCCGATGCCGCCCGTCCCCTGCTGTGTCTGCAACCCGAACGGCGTCCCCGGCCGGCGCGTGAATGCGATGCGCTTGCTGTCAGGCGACCAGGTCGGACTGCCGTCGCAGTCCACGCTCGGCGCCAGATAATCCACCGCCCGCGTCTTCACGTCGTAGATGCCGATGAACGCGTGATTGTCGCGATTGCTCACGAACGAGATCTTCGAGCCGTCGGGCGACCAGCGGGGCGTGCCGTTCGTGCCCCACGTTTTAATGAAGGGGACTCCGCCCGTGTCCATCGCCGAGGGCGGCGCACCCTGCGCCACGCGCGCGCGGTAGATCTGGCCGTCCTTCAGGTAGAGCACGTAGCGCCCGTCGGGCGACAGCTCGGGCCCCGCGCCGACGGCGACACGCCACGCTCCACCACCCGTCGTGCGCGCCGCCCAGATCGCGCGCTCCCCGCCGGCGGGATCGTGCGACGGGTTCGCGACCCAGCCCACACGGTTCGGCGCCGAGCCGCGCACGAAGACCGCGACCGAGCCGTCGTCGGAGAGGCGGACGCTCGAGACGTCCACGCCGTCGTCGTCGAGGAAGCGCGTGAGGCGCACCGGACGGAACTCGGGCGCGGCCGCGCTGTAGACGTTGCGCATTCCCTTCTCATAGGCGACCCACGCCACACGGTCCGCCTTTCGGGAGGACGTCAGCTCGAGCGGCGACGACGGGCTCAGGAACTGGGCGATGGTGGGCTTGGCCTGCGCGAGGAGCTGCGGCGCGAAGAGCTGCGGCGCGAAGGCGAGCGTGATGGCCGCGGACGCGGCGCGCGTGATGCGGTGGGTGCGGAACATTGGGGCCTCGACTGTTCGGTACGTACTGGTTACGTCCGCCGGGGACGGTGTGTTCGCGACAGAGCGTAACACCGGGGAGGGCGGGCGTCCACCACGTTCCCAATGGCGCGGTTGCCGTGACCGTCGTTCGCCATCATCTTGAGCCCGATTCCCCTCCGAACGCTCCCCCTTCCCGCCTACGTCGAGAGGTTCAGCATGAGAAGGTCTCTCGCGCTCATCGCGACTCTGGTCGCCGTCACCGCTGCCGCGGCCCAGCAGCCCACTCGCGCCTTCACCGCGGCGGACTACGACCGCGCCGTGAAGTTCCTCGCGCCGAGCGTGACGCCGCTCGTCACAGGCGGCACCGTGGCGGCAAACTGGCTCCCGGACGAGCGATTCTGGTATCGCAACACGGCGCCGGCCGGCGCCGAGGTCGTGCTCGTGGATCCGGCCAAACGGACGCGAACCGTGTGCGACGCCCAGCGCTCCAACTGCCCGGGCGTGCCGGTGGGCGATTCCGTGGCCGGCGGGCGTGGCGGCCGCGGGGGGCGCGGCGGTGGCGGTGGACGGGGCGGCGCCGGCATCGCGGCGGTCTCCCCGGACGGCAAGCGGGCCGCCTTCATTCGGGACTGGAACCTCTGGGTGCGCGACGTGGCGACGGGCCAGGAGAAACCCCTGACCACGGACGGCGCGAAAGACTTCGGTTACGCTACCGACAACGCGGGCTGGGCCGGGAGCGACCGCGCGATCCTCCTCTGGTCGCCCGATTCGAAGAAGATCGCTACGCAGCAGCAGGACGAGCGCACGGTGGGAGAGATGTACCTCGTGCAGACCCGGGTGAACCACCCCGCGCTCCGTGCCTGGAAGTACCCGCTCCCGGGCGACAGCGTCGTCGCGATGGTGCATCGGGTGATCATTGACGTGGACGCCGGGCGCGTCACGCGGCTCCAGATGGCGCCGGACTATCACCGCGCCACGCTGGGCGACAACCTGAGCATGAACGACTACGCGTGGAGCCCCGACGGGTCGAGGCTCGCGCTGGTTTCCACGTCGCGCGATCACAAGTCGGCGGTGTTTCGCGTCGCCGACGCCCAGACCGGCGCGGTGCGCACGGTCTTCGACGAGACGGTGCCCACGCACTACGAGTCGCGCACCGGCTGGCGCGCGCTCTGGGCGACGAACGAGGTGATCTGGTACTCCCAGCGCGACAACTGGGGCCAGCTCTATCTCTACGATCTCGGCACGGGGAAGCTCAAGAACCAGATCACGACGGGCGAAGGCCCGGTGTCGCAGATCGCGCGCGTGGACGAGAAGAGCCGCACGATCTGGTTCGCCGCGCTCGGCCGCGAGAAGGGGCAGGACCCGTATTTCCCGCACTTCTACCGCGCCGGACTGGACGGGAAGAACGCCGTATCGCTCACGCCGGACGACGGCGTTCACGCGATGGAGCTCTCACCCTCGGGCCGCTGGCTTGTGGACACGTATTCGAAGCCCGACGTGCCGCCCGTCGTGACGCTGCGCGACGGCGACGGGAAGCTCGTGATGCCGCTCGAGAAGGCCGACATCTCGAAGCTCCTCGCCGCCGGGTGGAAGCCGCCGATTCCGATCAAGGTGAAGGCGGACGACGGAAGGACCGACCTCTACGGGATGATGTTCCGGCCCACGAACTTCGATCCCTCGAGGACGTATCCGATCATCAACAACGCGTACCCTGGACCGCAGAGCGGGAGCGTGGGGTCGCGCGCGTTCACGGCGGCGCGCGCTGACCGGCAGGCGCTGGCCGAGCTGGGGTTCGTCGTCGTCACGATTGACGGGCGCGGGACGCCCGGCCGATCGAAGTCGTTCCACGATTCCTACTACGGCGCGATGGGGCGCGACAACACGATTCCCGACCAGGTGGCGGGGATGAAGGACCTGGCGCGGCAGTATCCGTGGATTGACATCGAGCGCGCCGCGATGTGGGGGCACTCGGGCGGCGGGTTCATCACCGCCGGCGCGATGTTCCGCTATCCCGATTTCTTCAAGGTGGGCATCTCGGAGTCGGGCAATCACGACCAGCGACAGTACGAGGACGACTGGGGCGAGCGGTATCAGGGGCTGCTCGCGCGGAGCGGCGACGGGCCGGACAGCTACGACGTCGAGGCGAACCAGACGGTCGCGAAGAATCTCAAGGGGCGTCTGCTGCTCGCGCACGGCGGGATGGACAACAACGTGCCCCCCTACAACACGTATCTGGTGGTGGACGCGCTGATCAAGGCGAACAAGGACTTCGATCTCCTGATCATCCCGAACGCGGCGCACGGGTACGGCGACGCGTCGAACTACATGATGCGCCGGCGCTGGGACTATTTCGTGAAGTGGCTGCTGGACGCCGAGCCGCCGAAGGGGTACGAGATCAGGACGCCGGCGGCGGGGGCGGGTGGGCGGGGCGGCGGACCCGGCGCCTAGCGCGCTCGTGACCGCGGAGCCGGGCACGCGCGCGGCGGGGGCGGTCGTCACGCGCGCCCCCACCCGTCTCGACTTCGGCGGCGGGTGGACGGACGTACCGCCCTACTGCGATCGCGAGGGCGGCTTCGTCTGCAACGTCGCGATCAACCGGTATGCGACGGCGACGCTGACGCGCGACGCGGACGCGTCGGCCGGCGGCGCCGAACTGACGGCGGGTGCGGACGCGCCGCTCATCCGCGCCGCGCTCCGTCGGTCGCGCGCCGCAGACGTCCGCATCTCTCTCGCGAACGACTTCCCCGTCGGCGCCGGGCTCGGTGGCTCCTCGGCCGCGAGCGCCGCCGTGCTCGGCGCGCTCGCGGCTTGGCGCGGCGACGCGTGGGACCTCCGCGCGATCGCCGAGGAGGGGCGGCGGATCGAGGTCGAGGAGCTGGGCGTCGCCGGCGGCCGCCAGGACCACTACGCGGCAACGTTCGGCGGCGCGCTCGCGCTCACGTTCACCACGTCCGTCGAAGTGCGGCGCATCGTCCTCTCGGAGCGCACGCGCGGAACGCTGGAGCGTCGCGCGATTCTGGTCTACACCGGCGAATCGCGCATCTCGGGCGACAACATCGTCGAAGTCCTGAACGCGTACCGCGCCCGCGAGCACCGCGTGCTCTTCGCGCTCGCGCGAATGAAGGCGCTCGCCGGGCAGATGGCCGCCGCGCTGGAGCAGGGCGACGTGGATCAGCTCGGCGCGCTCGTGGGCGAGCACTGGACGCACCAGCGCGCGCTCCACCCGGCGATCCCGACGCCGCGGATTGACGAGATCGTCGCGCGCGCCGCGGCGGCCGGAGCGCTGGGCGCGAAGGCGATGGGCGCCTCCGGCGGCGGGTGTGTGCTCGTGATCGCGGCCGAGGACACGGTCGAGCGCGTGCGCGACGCGGTCGCGCCACTCGGCACGCTCGTTCCCTTCCGCCTCGACTTCGAGGGCCTTACGCGGACCCGGTAGCTCGCGGCGACGCGCGGGCGCTCACCCGCACCAGCCAGGCCAGGAGCGCGAGCGACACGGTGACGCCGATCGCCCCCGCCGCGTGCTCGGCGGGCGTCGGCGCGTGGAGCGCGAGATTCATGTCCGAGAGCGCGCGCTCGACGAGCGCCGCGACGATCCACGACCACGCGCAGAGTGATCCCCACGCGCGGACGGCGAGGAAGATCGCGACCGGCGCGATGAGCGCGACCGCCACCGTGCCCGGACTCGGCGCCGTGAAGCGCTCGGCCGCCGTCGCACCGATGCCCGCAAGCAGGACGAGGAACGCGAGCGCAAGCGCGGCGCGCACGCCCCCGCGCCGCGAGACTCCCGCGATCACGAGCGCGGGAATCGCAAGGAACGGCACCATCGCCACGACGGAGGTCGGCACCGCCAGCGCTTCGGCGAGCGCGGGCACCGCCTGCGCCAGCATCGTGTCCGGCGCGCCCGGGATTTCGCCCGTCATCGCGAGCGAGGACGCGCGAGCGAGCAGCATCGGGAGAGCGCCCAGCGCCACGCCAGCCAGCAGGGCATCGGGCACGCGAGCGGACGGCGCCGCATCGGGGAGGAGCGGAATTCCCACGCGGCGGCGCAGCGCGTTGAGCGCGAGCCAGAGCCCGTAGAGCACGAGCGGCAAGAGCACGCCGCCGAGCACGATGCTGATCCCCGTCGTACTCACGAAGGTGGACCACGGCGTCGCCGTGTCGTAGAGGTAGAGCTGCGCCGGCAGCGCATCGAGCGACTCCGCGATCTGCACGAGCGCGAGCGCCGCGAGCGCGATGACGACCGCGCGCCGGCCGGGCGTGGCGTCCTGGACGAGCACCTGCCGCCGCCGCGTGACGAAGATCGCGCCGCCCACGACCGCCGCGAGGAGCACCACCCCGGCGAGCACGCTGATGACGAGCCGGCGCTGCTCCGCATCGCGGTCCGCGCGCAGGAAGCGTTCCGGAAGCTCCACGCCGCGGCGCACCACGAGCGGCTCGTCGCCCGCGAGCGAAACCCACGCGCGCGCCGCCGCTTCGCCGGGCAACTTCAGCGTGGAGTCCGTGTACGTGACGGTCACGTCGCGGCGTGCGGGACGCGCGGTCTCCTCGAAATGCGCCTCGATCAGCCGCGTGGTGTCGAGGCCGGCCCGCGCGAGCGCCGCGCGCGCCAGACGCCGCGTCTCCGGCGCCCCGGGGGATTCGCGGCGTGCGCTCTCCGGCAGGATGTGCCGCACGTCGAGCGGCGAGCCGTCGGGCCGGAAGCGCACGCGCCACTCTTCGGCGCGCTCCGCGAGCGGTCCGGTGAGGCGCACGTAACGCACCACCCACCAGGCCGGCACCGCGTACGTGGGCGCGAGTTCCGCGGCGAGCCCGGGTGTCCGGTGTTCCCGCAGGAAGCGGGGCCAGGCGTCGAGCGTGTCGGTGGCCGTGCGCTGGAGGCGTTTCCACGCGGAGGGGTCCACGCCGCGCGCAGCGAGCGTGGAATCGGCGGAGGCGGCCACGCGTGCGCGGGTCCCCGTGAAGCGCGGGCCGAGGACCGGCCTATCGGGCGCGAGGAGCGCGACGAGCACGCCGACGGCCACGGTCACCATCGCCGCCTTCCGCGCGCGCGCGCCGAGCATGCGCGTCGCCGGCTCGGCGGCCGGCACCGCCACCTCGACGCGCGGCGTGGGCGCCCACGCGGCGAAGCGCGCATCATCCCCCGCGAGCGTGAGCCCGCGCTGCCGCACCCAGCGCCACGCCACCGCCAGCGCGGGCGCCAGCAGGGCCAGGAGAATGATCGCCGCCGACACGCGATACTCGACCGCCGTCCCCGTCGCCGCGAAGAGTCCGAACAGCACGAGGTCGTAGACGAAGTGCGCGACGACCGTGACGATCAACCCGAAAGACAGGAACAGCACGCCCCAGAAACACGCGTCGAGGAAGATCTCGACGCCGCGCGAGTACGGTGGCCACGACGGATAGCTCGCGTGCGCGAAACCGAAGACCAGCGCGGCCACCGCGATCCCCGCGGCCATCCACGCCGTCCGGTGCGGCCGGTTCCCCACCCAGAGCGAGAGCAGCGAGAGGGGAAGCGCGCGGAAGAGCGCCTCCTCCCACACGCCCGCCTGCAGCGAAATCGCGATCCCCGCGAGCCACGGCATCGGCGTCGCGATCTGGTTGGGATCGTCGAGCAGCTCGCTCGGCACCCACCAGCCGAACGCCTCGCGCGTTACCACGTAGAAGAGCGCGACCCACGCGAAACCGATGGCCGCGACCGCGTAGCCGCCCGCGACGCGCCCGGCCACCTCGCGCGTGCCTCGAATCCTCCAGAGCTTCCACCAGTCGAGGTGCCGCGGGAACGCGGCGCGCGTGAGCGCCTCCGCCGCGGCGAGCGTGAGCGCGACCAGCGCCCCCGCCGACACGCCCACGAGGATGGCGGCGGCGAGCTGCATCGTCTCGAACAACGCCGGTGAGGTCGCGGTGTCGTAGTCGTACCAGCTCGTCGGGATCACGTTGAGCTGCGCCGCCACGAAGAGCGCGGCGATCACCCCACCCACGACGATCGGCTCCCGCCACCGCACCTCCCGGGCGCGCGCGTACCGCCGGAGCGCCACCGCCCCGGCGATCGCGAAGACCAGGACCCCCACGGTCGCGAGCAGCGTGAGGAATTCGTTCGCCGAGCGCATCTCGCCGTAGCGCCGGCTGAACGCCTCGGGAATCACGACGTAGGGCCGCGCCGCCGACGGCGCGTCGCCCGCGATCACGACGTCGAGCCGGAGCGGCGCGTCACCCACCTTCCGGCCGGTCCGCTCGAACGTGTACGTGCGGTCCACCCGGCCGCTCGTCTTGCGCGTCTCGTAGGACGACGTCGCGAGCCGCCACCGCGGGCCGCCCTCACCGACCCACGCGCCAAGCACCTGCTCGGCGAGCACGCGAGCGGAGTCGCTCGAGAGCGTCGGCTTCACGTCCGCTTCGGCGAACGTACGCCGGAATCCCGTGAGGCGCCCGTCGGGCGCGAAGTCCACGCTCGCCTCGTGCGGGTCGCCGGGCACGAAGGCGCGCACCGACCAGGTGAACGGCGCCACGTCGCGCCCGCGCACGAGCGCGTCGAGCGTGTCCTTCCCGCCGGCGGCGAGCTCCACGAAGGTGCGGAGCGAGTCGTCGGACCGGAAGCGCACGGCCCTGCGCGCGCCGGCGGGCGCCAGCGCGTGGGCGCGGAAGAACGAATCGGCGCGCTGGAGCGCGAGCGCGCGCGTCATCCGCTGCTCCAGCGCGACGATCGGAATGGCCCGTGGGAAGAGCCAGAGCGCCACCGCGCCGGCGGCGATGGTGACGGCGGCGAGCACCAAGCCGACGCGTTTCACGGCTTCTTCACGGAGGGCCGCGCGTTCCGCGTCGTGTCCGCGCCGAGTACGTACGAGCCCTCATCGGAAGAGTAGCCGACCCCCGGCTTCAGCACCACGAACGCCGCGTTCGCCCCGCGGTTGACCTTGACCGACTTCTCGAGGCAGTCGTTGTAGGTGATCTGCGCGATGTGTTCGGGCCTGATCGAGTGCAGGATCGCTGCCGGCGCGCCGGGCACCCTGTACTTGTCCATCGGGAGCGGTGGCCGTCCGGAGCCGTCGGTGCGTTTCCCGGGCCGGGGCAGTTGCCGGACCTGCACCGCCATCGTTCCCGCCATCGTGCCCATCAGGATGCGCCGCCCATTCACGAACACGTTCTCGATGCTCGGGCAGACGCGGGACCCGCCGAGTCCGTAGATCATGTCGGGCCGCAGCTTCTCGATGACGTCTACCGCTGAATAGATCGTGCGATCGCTGGCCGCGATCTCGTCGGCGTCAATGAAGTAGGCCCGGCGCGCCGCGTCCTGTCTTGCCGTGACTCTTACCGGCGCTAGCGGTTGTGGGATGCGCGTCAGCACGACGCTCAGGGTCACTGTGTCGCGGCCGTTCAGCAAGAAGACGCGATCAGCGCGGTGGTACCCGATCTTGCGCACGATGACGTCGTAACTCTCCGAATCGGCTCTGGCTATGAGCAGCCGCTGGCCGGCGGCGTCAGTCGTCCCCTGTGCGACCACGGCGTGAAGCCCGCGCACCAGCGAGACCTCGGCGCCCGCGACCGGAGCGCGCGCGGAGTCCGTGACGCGAACGCGGACGAGCAGGGTCGCGCCCTGCGCGCGCATCGTGCGAGACGCGCCGATCAGCGAGAGCCCGAGGAGCCCGACCATCGTGGGTACCGCCCGCAGACGGCGCATGGTGTGTCCAGGTGAATCACTCGCGGTCGTCCCATATAGTGGTGTGGCCGCCCGTCCGACGCCAGCGTCCGACGCCCCCGTTCGTCATCCGGCCGGCCGCTCAGCGGACCGGGCCCCGGGAGCGTATGTTGGAAACGATGGAGCCCTCCTGATCGGGCCCCGCTTCCCACTCCGTTCCTCCACCTGCACGAGGTCCGTATGACGCGGTCACGCTCCCTGTTTCATCTCGCGTCGCGCACTCTGCTCGCCGCGGCCTTCGCCGCCCTTGCGCTCGGCGCCCAGCAGAACCAGGCCCAGCAAGACCTTCCGGCCTGGCTCAAAGCCGATCGCGCGATCCTCGCGAAGGAGACCTACCAGGTGCCGCCGCCGGAGATCGCCAAGCTCGTCCTGGCGCCGCGACACCTCAATATCTCGCTCACCAACCCCAGCCCGGACCGCAAGCACTTCCTGAAGGAGGAAAGCGAGGGGCTCCCGAGCGTGCAGGGGTTCGGGAAGCCGCACCTCTATTTCGCCGGACTGCAGGTGGACCCGAAGGCGAACCGGGCGCGCGCGCTCACGACGCGCGGTGCCTCGGGCCTCTCGCTCATTGACCCGCTCACCGGGAAGTCCACGGCCATCGAGATCCCGAAGGGCGCGACGGTGAGCAGCCCCGCGTGGTCGCCCGACAGCAGGCAGCTCGCCTACATCGCGAACTTCGACGCCGCGTCGCACGTCTTCGTGGCCGACCTCGCGACGGCGAAGTCGGTGCAGGTCACGAAGACGCCGCTCCTCGCGACGCTCGTCTCCAGCATCGAGTGGACGGCCGACGGCAAGAACATCATCGCGGTGCTCGTCCCCGAGCCGCGCGCCGCCGAGCCGAAGAAGCCCGACATCGCGACCGGTCCCCAGGTGCGGCTCTGGCTGGACGGTGCAAAGTCGCCGCAGCGCCAGTTCTGGAGCCTGATGGAAGAGCCGTGGGAGTGGGATCTCCTCAAGTACTACGCCACGGGCCAGCTCGCGACGATTGACGTGAAGTCGAAGGCCGTGAAGAAGGTCGGCTCGCCGGCGATGATCCAGAGCGTGGACGCGTCGCCCGACGGCCAGCACTTCCGCGTCACGACGATGCAGGAGCCGTTCTCGTACGTCGTGCAGTACTCGAGCTTCGGCACGCTCGAGCAGATCTGGGACGCCGGCGGCAAGACGCTCGCGGAGCTGCAGAAGCGGCCGTTGCGCGAGTATCCCGATTCCACGCAGGCCGGCGCGGGCTTCGGCGGCCGCGGCGGCGCAGCCGGGCCGCCGGGCAAGCGCCTGCTCGCCTGGATGCCGAACGGCCGGGGGATGTTCTACGTCGCGGGCGACACTGGTGCGGCCGGGGGCCGGGCCGGTGCCGCGGGCGCGGCCGGTGGCCGTGGAGGCCGCGGCGGGCCCGGTGGCGCCGCGGCACGCCGAGAGCGCGTGATGCAGTGGCTCCCGCCCTTCGGCGCGGGCGACACGACGCGGCTCTACGAATCCGAGAGCCCGATCAGCTCGCTCGCCTGGACCGACGACGCCAAGGCGCTGTTCATCGGCACGTCGAGCAACAACACGGGCGAGATCCATCACGTGGACCTCGCGGCGCCCGCCGAGCGGCACACGATCGTGCGCCAGCGGATGTACACGCCCTCGTTCACGGGCGGCGGCCGCGGCGGTCGGGGCGGCGGGGGCGGGGGCGGCGGCGGCCGCGGCACCACGGCGGCGGACGACTCGCTCCAGTTCTACGCCAACCCCGGCGCGATGCTGACCAGGCGCGGGACCCTCGGCAGGCAGGTCGCGATGGTGTCGTCCGACGGCGCGGTCTTCCTCTCGGGAACGCAGTACCACCCCGAGTATGCGCAGAACGCGCCGCGCGACTTCGTGGACAAGGTGGACATCAAGACCGGCCAGAAGACGCGCATCTTCGAGGGCGCGCGTGAGGCCGCGGAAGACGTCGGCACGGCGCTCGACGACGACTTCGCGAAGGCGATCGTCACGCGGCAGTCGCGCACGCAGGTGCCCGACGCGTACCTGCGTGACCTGAAGACCGCTCAGATGACGAAGCTGACCGCCAACAAGGACTACACGCCCGAGTTCACGAGCGCCCTCCGGCGGCGGGTCACGGTGACGCGGCCCGACGGATTCAGGTTCGTGGTGCGGCTGACGCTGCCGTCGGACTACCGCGCCGGCACGCGGCTCCCCGGCATGTTCTGGTTCTACCCGCGGGAGTACACGGAGCAGGTGGCGTACGACCGGACGTTGCGCTCCGAGAACATCAACGCCTTCCCGAATGCCGGGCCGCGCACGATCGACTACCTGATCACGCAGGGGTACGCTGTCGCGAACTTCGATCCGCCCATCGTCGGTGAAGACGGACGGATGAACGACAACTACGTCTCCGACCTCCGGAACAACCTCTCGGCCGCCATAGATGAGCTCGACCGGCAGGGGTACATTGACCGCACGCGACTCGGCATCGGCGGCCACAGCTACGGCGGGTTCAGCACGATGAACGCGCTCGCGCACACGCCCTTCTTCAAGGCCGGCATCGCGGGCGACGGGATGTACAACCGCTCCCTCACGCCCACCGCGTTCCAGAGCGAGCGGCGCGACTTCTGGACGGCGCAGAAGACCTACATCGAGATGTCGCCGTTCTTCTACGCCGACAAGATCACGGGCGCCGTCCTGATGTACCACTCGCTCGAGGATCAGAACGTCGGCACCAATCTCATCAGCTCGGTCCGGATGATGCAGGCGCTCCGGGCGAACGGGAAGACGGCGGCGCTGTTCATGTATCCGTACGAGGACCACGGCCCGGCGACGAAGGAGTCGGACCTGGACCAGTGGGCGCGGTGGACGGCGTGGCTTGACATCTACGTGAAGCGCGCCGCGGAGGTGCCGAAGAAGGGGACGCCGACGATCGTGCCGTAGCAGCAAGCGGGAAGAGTCGGGATCGCAGCTATCTCACGAGATCGTCTGCGGTGTGCGACGGCCAGATGCGCAGCATCTGGCCGTCGCACTTCGTGACCCGTCCCGCGCACACGCCGTCCGAGCCCACGCTCCACACTTCCTCGAGGATCGGACCTTTCGGCGGATCGAAGGGCACGCTGTCCTGCACCGGGTCTTCGTTGTAGTAGCGCACGCAGAGGTCCCGCCCCCTCAACTCGAACGTGATCCAGCCACAGTAGGAGTAGAGCGCGCCGTCGTCGGGATCGCGCACACCGACGCCGTCGGGTGGCGTCGCCACGACGTGCGACGTCCACGGGCTCTTCGAGAGCGCCGGGAACTCCGGCGGATTCGGCATCCCCGCGTGCCCGATGCACCGGCCGCGCACCACGCCTCCCGCGAGCGAGACCGGCTCGTA
>DATEDF010000124.1:0-74992 GCA_035286465.1 Gemmatimonadaceae bacterium
GACGCCGCTGTCGAGCGGCACCGTGAGCGCGCGGTAGCGGAAGAGGTGCGCCGTGGAGAAGTCGCCGCTGTGCGGCGCGGCGAACAGCTCGAACACGGGATGCCCGTAGTTCACCGACGCGAGCGTGCCGCCCGCCGTCCCGGTGCGGTCCACGACGGCGCCGAGCCGGACGGGGAGGAGCGCGCGCCATTCGGCGGGCCACGTTTCCGCCCTGAGGTCGCCCGGGGCGATGAGGAGCCCCGCACCCGCGGCGACGAGGTCGCGGAGCCGCTGGCCAAGCGCGCCCGCGGGGGGCGCGACCTCGTTCAAGACCACGAGCGACCGGCCGGCCAGCGCGGCGGTCGTCACGGCGCCCACCGGCCGGACGTCCACGCGGAAGGTGGGGCGGTCGCCGATGGCGAGCGCGCGGGCGAGGAAGAGGCTCTGGTTGGCGCGCGCGCGCGCGGGCTCGATCACGAGCACGGAGACCGCGTCGTCGCTCGCCATCGTGAAGTGGAAGGCGTCGTTGGCCGCGAGCGCGTCGGCGGGAATGCGCACCGTGCCGCGCGTCGCGGTCGCGGGCACCACGGTGGGCGCGAAGCGCACCTGCACCGCGCCCGAGGCCGGCGCCGTCACGCGCTTCGACTCCGCGACGCGCCCGCCCAGCTCGAGCGTGACGTCCACCGTGCGCGGCTGGGCCCCCGTGTTGGTGAGCCGGGCGGCGACCGTCACCCGGTCGCGCCCGTCGCCCCGCGCCTCGCGGTCCCGGTCCGTCGTGACTTGCGCGACCGCCATCTCGCGCCCGGGGCCGCCGGCCACGTCCACGGTGGTCATCACCGTGCCGGGCGGGAGCCGCACGTCGTCGCGGTGGTTCCACCCGACGTTCTGGAAGTCGCTGATGAGGACGACCTCGCGCCGCGGCAGGTTGGAGCCGGCGAAGATCTGCGCGGCGAGCTTGAGCGCGGGCGCGTAGCGGGTGCCCTCCGCGCTCACCGTGGCCGCGTCCACCGCGCGTTCCACCGCCGCGTGGTTCGCGGTGGGCGTGGTGTTCGCGCTCGCGTCGTTCGCGAAGAGCACGAGCGTCGCGCGGTCGGCCTGGGCGAGGTCGCGCACGGCCGCCTTCGCCGCGTCCTGCGCGCGCTTCCAGTGGTCGCCGTACCCCATGCTGTACGACCGGTCGAGCAGGATCACGCGTTCGCGCGCGCCGAGGAGCGCGGCGCCGCCGAGGGCGCGCCGCTCGAGGAAGGGGCGCGCGAAAGCGCCGACCAGCAGCACGAGCGCCAGGCACCGGAGCGCGAGCAGCAGGAGGTGACGGAGCTTCTGCCGCCGCACCGACTTGTACGGGATCTTCTGCAGGAACATCAGCGAGGGGAACTGGACCACGACGCGCCGCTCCCGGTTGATCAGGTGGATCAGCACCGGGATCGCCAGCGCCGCGAGGCCGGCGAGAAAGGCGGGCGTGAGGAACCGCATCGCGCGCCCTACCGCACCCGGCTCAGGCGCTGGCGCGACGACAGGTACGCGAAGAGCGCCGTGTCGAGCGGCTTCGACGTGTCGAAGAGCGCGTAGTCCACGCGCGCCTCGCGCGTGCGCCGCGCGAGGGCCGCCGTGTGCTGCGCGACCAGCTCCCGGTACTGCCGGCGCAGGTAGTCCGGGATGACCGGCATCCGGTCGCCGCTCTCCAGGTCAATGAAGTTGCTCGCGTCGGTGAACGGGAACTCGAGCTCGGTGCGGTCGAGCAGGTGGAAGACGACGATGTCGTTGCCGCGCCCGTGCAGGTGCGCGAGCGCGTCCATCACCGCGTCCGGCTCCTCGTAGAGATCGGAGATGAGCGCGATGATGCACCGGCGGCGCGTGGACTCGGAGAGCTTCTTGAGCGGCGGCAACAGCGTCGCCGCCGGCAGGCGGCGGACCGCGGACGGCGGCGGCGAATCTGACGGCTGAGGGCTGACAGCTGACGGCTGACGGCCGGCAGCGGCCGGAGTTTGGCACGCGCGCTGCAGCCCCTGCAGTACGCGCTCCAGGTGCTTGGCCGAGGGCGGCACGTACTCGACCAGCTCGCCGTCGAACGTCGCGAGCCCCACGCGATCGCGCTGCTTGCTGGAGAAGTACGAGAGCGCGGCCGCGAGGAAGCTCCCGTACTCGAGCTTGCTCACCGCCGTCGCGTCGCTCCCGCTCCCGCGGTAGCGCATCGAGCGCGAGACGTCGAGCACCGCGAGGAAGTTCGTGTTCGTCTCGGCCTCGAACTCCTTCACGTAGAAGCGGTCGCTCCGCGCCCAGAGCCGCCAGTCAATGCGCCGGATGTCGTCGCCCGGCATGTAGGCACGATGCTCGGCGAAGTCGGTGGACGACCCCAGGTGCGGCGAGCGGTGCAGCCCGTTGATGAACCCCTCGACCACGACGCGCGCCAGCAGCTCGAGACTGCCGATCCGCGCGAGCACCGCCGGGTCGAGGAAGTTGACCGGCTCCGGGGCGACCGCCGTCACCTGAGCCCCGACCTGGGGAGCGGTACGACATCGAGCAGCCGGGTGATGATCTCGTCCGTCGTGATGCGCTCCGACTCCGCGTGGAAGTTGAGCAGCACGCGGTGCCGGAGCACCGGGTTGGCGAGCGCGCGGATGTCCTCGAAGCTCACGTGGTAGCGGCCGTGCATCAGCGCGCGCGCCTTGCCGCCCAGGATGAGCATCTGCGGCGCGCGCGTGCTGGCGCCGTAGGAGACCCACTGCTTCACGAAGTCCGGCGAGTCCGGCCCCGGCCGGCTCGTGCGCGCGAGGTGCACCGCGTACCGCGCGACCGCGTCGGCGACCGGCACGCGCCGCACGAGCTGCTGGAACGCCACGAGGTCGTCGCCGGTCACCGCGTGCCGGAACTGCGGGTTCTGGATCGAGGTCGTCTGGAGCACGACGTCCACCTCGTCGTTCTCGTTCAGGTAGTCAATCACGACCTCGAACATGAACCGGTCGAGCTGCGCCTCGGGGAGCGGATAGGTGCCCTCCAGCTCGATCGGGTTCTGCGTGGCGAAGACGTGGAATGGCTCCTTGAGCACGTACGTCTCCCCCTGCACCGTCACGCGGTGCTCCTGCATCGCCTCGAGGAGCGCGGCCTGCGTCTTGGGCGGCGTCCGGTTGATCTCGTCCGCGAGCACGATGTTCGCGAAGATCGGGCCCGCGGTGAACACCATGTGGCGGCGCCCCGTCTCCGGGTCGTCCTGGATGATCTCGGTGCCGGTGATGTCGCTCGGCATCAGGTCCGGCGTGAACTGGATGCGCGAGAACTTGAGGTCGAGCACCTTCGCGAACGTGTTGATGAGGAGCGTCTTCGCGAGGCCGGGCACGCCGATGATCAGCGAGTTGCCGCCCGTGAGCAGCGTGAGCAGCACGAGCTCGATGACGCCCTCCTGCCCGACGATGAGCTTCTTGAGCTCCGTGCGGATCTGCTCGCACCCCGCCTTGAGGCGGTCGGCGTGCGTGAGGTCGTCGGAGGACTCGAGGGCGGGGCTCAGGGGGGAGGCGGTCGCGGCCACGGCGGATACTCGGTTGAAGGGTGCGCTCGGCGCTCAGTGCGTGAGCGCGTAGATCAGGTAGTTGACGCCCAGCTTGTACGCTTCGTTCGAGATGTCCACGGGAACCCACCCCGATCCCGACCACTGCCACGACTCGCCGATGTCGTTGTTGTAATTAATGATCGCGAGCAGGCGCTTCTTCGGATCGTTGTTCTCGTAGATCGCGAGATACGCGGGCCGCCCGTAGGACGAGATGCGCAGTTGCGAGAGGTCAATCTTGTAGAAGGAGTCGAAGATCGGCTCCTTCCCGGTCATCTCCGTCACCCGCACGCCGGGGAGGACCTTCGAGATGGCCTGCTCGAAGGTGCTCCAGTCCTGCCCGGGAAAATCATCCACGATCAGGAAGCCGCCCTTCTGCAGGTACTTCCGGAGCCCCTCGACCTCCTTGTCGTTCGGGAACCAGCCGCCCGGCTCCGAGAGGTAGGCGACCGGGTACTTGAAGAGGTCCGGCTCGTCGAGCCCGACGATGACGCCGCCCGCGCGGGGTCCCGACTCCTCGAACGGCCGGAGCGTGGTGATCTCCCGCATGATGCGCATCAGGTGCACCTCGGCGTGCGGATAGTCGTGCGACCAGCCGGGCCCTTCGCGCCCGTTGTAGCGGCCGAAGCCCCGGTACTTGATGCGCGCGAAGGTGAAGCGCCCGTCGTAGGGCGGGTTCCCGTGCCAGTCGGGCGGCGTGAAGAAGTCGTTCGTGAAGAACCGGGCGTAATCCCGGGGGTCCATGCCGCCGCCCCCGCGCCCGCCACGGCCGCCGCCGCGCTGGGCGTCCGCGACGGGCACGACCGCGAGCAGCGTCAGGCAGCCCACCGCGAGGCCGCACACCCAACCGAATCGCTTCGCTCTTCGCAATCCCTTCGCTCTTCGCAATCCCTTCGCTCTTCGCAATCGCTTCGCCCTTCGCACTTCGCACTTCGCCGTCGTCATGGCCGTCGTCATGGCCGTCGTCCCTCCACGATGGTGAGCAGCAGCTCCTGCGCCGGCACGAAGTTCGGCGCGTCTTCCAGCGCGCGCAGCACGCTCGCGCGCGCCTGCTTCGGGTCACCCGCCTCGTGCCACGCCAGCGCGAGCCGGTAGTGCGCCTCGGCGATGTCCACGGGCGCGAGCGCGACCACCGCCCGGCGCTCCCGCACCACCTTCGCCTTCTCGCCCGTGGCACGATAAAGATCGGCGAGATGCTGGTGGAGCGCGATGTCGAACGGGTTGATGTAGAGCGCGCGCTCCAGCGCCTCCGCCGCCTTCGCCGTGTCGCCGAGCTGCTCACGGAGGCGCGACAGCTCGACGTTCGCGCCGAAATCCGACTCGTTCCGCACGGCGATCTCGGTGAGCGCGTCGGCGGCCTTGCGCCGCTCTCCCCGGGCGAGATAGAGGTGCGCGAGACGCCCGTGGGGCCCGTCCGCGCCGGCGTACTCGGGGAAGAGCGAGCGTGCCCGCTCGAAGAGCGCGATCGCCGTCGCCGTGTCGCCGCGCCCGGCCGCCGCCTCGCCCGCCATCATCTGCAGCCGGAAGCTCCTCGGCGCCGCGTTCGCCCGCGAGACGAGCAGCTCGGCGGGGAGCCCCTCCCGCGAGAGCCCCGCCGTGTCGCTCGCGAGCACCGCGAGCGCCGCGAGCGGGCCCGCGAAGCGCTGCTTGAGCCACGCATCGAAGCGCTTGTCGAGCGCCTTGGGGTCGGCACCGAGGACGGCCTGGAACGCCTGCTCCGTGGTCCGCCCCGCCTTGTACTCGTTGAGCATCGCGACGAGCGCCTTTTCGCCCCACTCCTTCGCGACCCACTCGCAGAAGAGCGACGCCTCGTAGTACGAGTGCTGCACCTGTTCGGGGTACGCCGGGCGCATGAAGCCGTCGTTCATCCGGCTCAGCGGCGCGAGCCGGCCCGCGCCGAGCGCGTCGAGGAACCCGACGGTCACGTGCGCGCCCCACCCGGGCCGGGCGAGGTGCTCCTCGTGCACCGAGAGCCCCTCCGAGAGCCAGCGCGGCACGCGATTCTCCGTGAGCCCGAGCGTGAAGGTGTGCGCCAGCTCGTGCCATACCACGGAGCCCCAGTTGAACGGCCCCGCGTCCTTGGCCGCGGGCGAGTCGAACGCGAGCGTCGTCCCGAAACTCACCCCCAGCGCGCCGACCTCCGGGAGCCCGACCGTCCGCACCGAGAAGTCGGCCTGGCTCCGGTACACCTCGATCCGCACGGGCGGCGGCGGCGTGTACGCGTACTTCGCCGAGAACAGGGCGTGCGCGCGCTCGAGGAGGTCCGTCAGGTAGACGGAGAGGAGCGCGGATTCACTCTTCTCGATCATCAGCTGGAACTTCGCGGTGCTGATCACGTCGTAGTTCTTGAACGTGTCGAGCAGGTCGAGCGTGTTCTTGGTCCAGAGGTCGTACGGGTCGCCGGCGAACGCGGTCTCCAGACTCTGCTTCCCTTCGGCGATCCTGCCGAGCCGGAGGAGGTTCATTCCGAGGAGGGCGTGCGATCGCCAGCTCTTCGCGTCGGCCGCGACGCCCTGCTTCGCGAAGTCCGCGGCCGCGGCGTACAGGCGGATGCGCCCGGCGACCTCGGCCATCGTCGCGAAGAACTCGCCGTTGTGCGCATCGAGGGCGAGCGCGCGCTGCTTCGCCGCGTCGTAGCCGCGCGGGTCGCCGCCCAGGAACCTGAGCGCGGCGGCGAGCGCGAGCGCGCCCCGCGCGGCGGGGTTCACCGCGAGCGCGCGATCCACCTCGCGCTGGGCGGCCACGTAGTCCTCGAGGTCCATCAGCCCGCGCGCGCGGAGCACGCGGCCGTCCACGTAGTCGGGATTCACCTCGAGCGCGCGGGCCAGGAGCGAGTCGGCGCCGGGCTGAGCGTCGAAGATCAGGCGCCGGGCCTCGCCCACGAGCGCCCGCGGGTGCGACGGGTTCGCCGCGAGCACGCCGGTGAAGGCGGGCTGCGCCTCATTGGAGCTGTACTTCTCGAGAAAGAGCTCGCCGAGCGCGATCCGGGGATCGAGGTCGTCGCCGTCGAGCGCGATCGCGCGGTCGAACGCCTTGAGCGCGTCCTTGAAGAGCTGCGGATTGTCCACGCCCAGGTACCGGCAGGCGATCGCCACCGCCATAAACTCCCGGCTGGTGAGCGACCCGGCGTTCGCGTTGTAGACGTCAATGAAGCGGTCGAACTCCCTGGCCGCGCGCGCGCGCTCCCCCGCGTCGTGGTGCAGGATGGCGAGGTTGAGCCGCGCGGTGAGACTGTCGGGCGCGTGCGCGAGAACGGCGCGAACGAAGGCGCTCTCGGCGGCCGCGAGCTTCCCGCGCTCGCGCAGCACCTCGCCGAGCGTGTTCCACATCGCCGCGCCGCCGGCCGGACCGGCGGCCGCGGCGCGCGCCGTCGCCTCCGCCTGATCGTACCGGCCCACGAGGGCGAGCGTGCGGGCGAGGTCGCGCTGCGCCGCGAGCCACGTGGTGTCGCCGCGCGGAATTCGCGAGAGCGCCGCGATCCCCTCCCGGTACTTGCCGGAGCGCACCAGCTCGCGGGCGTCGGTCAGGTCCTGCGCCGCGAGGCGGGTACCCATCGCGGAGAAGAGCGGTGTAGCCAGCAGGCACGCGAGGGAGGTGGCGGTGACGCCGCGCGCCGCACGGCGGCGCCACTCGGTCCGCGGAACGCCGGCCGCCTCAACGTTGCCGCCCGCCTCCCTCTTCACGTCCGTCCCTCCAGCGCGCGGATCTCGCGCGACTTCCGCGCCAGCGCCACCAGCAGCCGCTCCAGCTCGTCGTCGTATGCCTCGGCGGTCAGTTGCGCCTTGCGCCGCCGGAGCGCGTCGAGCTGGTCCTCGAGCGCGAAGCGGTCCGCGTAGAGGGCGGCCAGCCGCGGATCGCCGAGCGCGGCGCGCGCCGTGTACCGGCCGACGTCGAGAAAGAAGCGACGGGCGAGCATGCCGTCCCCGCCCCGCCCCGTCGGCTCGCCCGTTCCCTGCTTGTCGCCGTCGTCGTCGAGCTGCGCGTGCTCCGACTGGAGGTGCCCCTCGGTCTCGTAGTGGCGCTTCGTCTCGGCCGCCGCGTACCGGAACGCCTCGAAGAGCGAGACGCGCCCGTCCTTGTCCGTGTCCGCCACGTCCTTCGCGAGCGCGTCCACGAAGAACTCCCCGAAGTGCGACTCGTTCCGCTCGAGCGCGGTCTTCGTCGCCGTGATGACCACGCGGTCCGCCCCGGAGAGCTGGCCGAGCATGTCGCCGCTCGCGCTCGTGAGGTTCACGAACGCGAGCCGCTGCGCCGTGAAGCGCGCGAGGAGCCGCTCGAAGTCGGCCGCCGTCAGGTCGGGCCCCGGGATGGAGAGGCGCGAGTCCGCGCCCTCGCCCGCGCCGTGGCCGATGAGCACGAAGACGATCTGCGCCCCCGCCTTCGCCCGCGCGGCCACGCCCTCCACCGCCCGCTCGACGTTCGCCTTCGTGGACTGCCCGGCGTAGCGGGGCGCCGCGCGCGCGGAATCCTCGCCCAGCCAGACGATGTCGGCGTCGGGAATGCCGAACCGCTCGTGCAGCGCGCCCGAGAGCCGGAGCGAGAGCGCGCGGAAGCGCGCGCTGTAGCGCGTCTCGCCGCCGAGGCCGGAGACGATGAGCACGTGCGTCTGGGCGCCGAGCGGGAGCGCGCGGAGCGGAAGCGCCGCGAGCAGCACCAGTGCCGCGAGCGATGCGCGCCTCACGCGAGCCCCCGCATCTTCCGGTACGCCCACTCGCTCCCCACCAACGCCACGAGCAGGAGGAAGTTCACGGGCATGTCCCACAGGTCCATCTCGTTCACCACGGTCACGCCGCGCTTGCTCATCGCCACGTCGGCGGCGAGGGTGCCGATCCCGGCCGGCGTGTAGAAGCGGCCGCCCGTCTCGTCGGCGATGCGCCGGAGGAGCGACGCGCGCATCTCGGCGTCCACGAACTCGGCGTCCAGCTCCGCCACCCGCACGAACGCGGTGTCGGCCGCGGGGACGCTCTCGTCCCGGCGCTTCGCCTCGACGCGCACGACGTGAATGCCCGGCTCGTCGGGCGTGAAAGTCGCGCGATACTCGCCGTCGCGGTCCACGGCCCACTCGAGCGGCACGTCGCGCACCGTCTTCGACGGGCTCACCACGTGCGCCACCACCTCGGCGTCGTTGACCTTGAGGTGCGCGCTGTCCACGACCTCCGTGCGCAACTCCACCGGGCTCCGCGGATTCACCTGGTCGGGCGCGGCGCGCACGGTGACGCGGCCCGGGACGTCGCTCGTGAGCCAGCGCAGGAGCTGCCGCCAGAAGGTCGTGAACGTCGGGTCGCCGACGGGAATGTCGGCGTGCATCTGCCAGGTCCAGGAATCCTGGATCGGCAGCGCCACTGAGAGGCCGCGTCCATACCGCTGGTACACCAGCACCGGCTGCTCGTAGCCGGAGAGCGGCTCGCCGGGTTCGCCCGCGCGGCCGAGGCGCGGCGTCCGGCCGGTGATCAGCGTGACGGCGCCCGGCTTCACCCGGCGGATGCGGTTCACCGACGTGACCCACGGCAGCGTACGCCACCGCTCCGCCGACTTCGCGGGATCGCCGGCGACCTGCGCCACGGCGTGGCTCTGGCCCGGCGGCGTGAGCGAGACCGCGAGATCGGCGAGGAGCGTGAGACTGTCGGCGACGGCGGGCCCCTCGATCTCCACCGGCATCACCTCGGCGAGCGGCGTGCCCGCGTAGCCGCCCTCGGCGAACGCGCGCCGTGCGCCGAGGAGCAGCAGCCCGCCGCCGCGCACGCTCACGAAGTCGGCCAGCATCGTGAGCTGGTCGTGCGTGAAGAAGCTCGCTTCGATGCCGCCCAGCACCACGGCGCGGTAGCGGTAGAGTTCCGCGCGCGTCTTCGGGAAGCCGCCGAGCAGCTCGTCGGGGCCGTCCACGCCGAGCCGGAGGAACTTCCCCTCGGCCGTGCGCTGGAGCGCCACGAGCTGGAGGTTCGAGTCGGCCTCGACCGCGGCGCGGATGAAGCGCATCTCGTAGCGCGGCTCGCCCTCGACGTAGAGGATCTTCTCGCGTGCGTCGCGCACGCGCACCAGCGCGCGCTGGGCGTTGTTCTGCGTGACCTGCTCGCCCGCCTGGAGCGGGATGCGGAAGGTGAGCGTCCGGGCGCCGGGGTCGTTGAGCCGCGCCTGCACGCGCACGGGCGCCACCTCGCCGTCGCGCGGGAGCTGGACCTCCGTGCTCGCGACCACGCGGCCCTCGTCCTCGACGACGAGCGGCACCTTCGCGCCGGCGAATCCGCGCTGCCGCACCAGCACGTCGGCCATCACGGTGCTCCCCTCGAGCACCGCGTGCGCGCTCTCGACCCGGCGCACCTCGATGTCCTTCTCGAAGCGCTCGGCGCCGATCCCGACGGTGAACACCGGCACCGACCGGGCGCGGAGCGTCAGCAGCTCGTCGGCGATGGGGGTCCGCGCGTTGTCGGCGCCGTCGGTGAGCAGGACCATCCCGGAGAGCGGCAGCGACTCCATGTCGCGCCGCGCGGCCTCGAGCGCGTCGCCCAGCCGCGTCTCGTTGGCGTTGAAGGCGAGCCGCGTTCCGCCCTCCATCCGGTCCGCGGTGGCGCCGAAACGGAAGAGCCGCACCTGGAACTTCTCCTGGAGGGCGTCGAGGAGCGCGCTCCGGGGCGCGAGGATGGAGTCGCGCACGAAGTCGGCGCGCGCGCGGCCGGAGCGGTCGGCGATCTGCATGCTCCGGGAGTCGTCGAGCAGTACGCCGACGTAGTTCCGGTGCGGCACCGCGGACGAGAGCAGGAGCTTCGGCCGGAAGAGCAGGACGACCAGCACGAGGAGTGCCGCGATCCGGAGCGCCACGAGCACGACGCGGTCCCGCCGCGTGCTCTTGCCCCGGACGCCGCCGTAGGAGAGGAGCGCGGGCACCCCGATAGCGAGCCCGATGAGCGCCAGCACGATGAGCGGTGCGGGCGCGCCGAAGCCGAGGTCCCCCTGCTCGAAGACCGCGGGCCGGTACTTGAAGAAAAAGGCGAAGAGCGCGCCGAGCGCGTCGGTCATCAGGGCTGTTTGGAGGGGCGTGAGCCGGGGGGTGGTGCGGCCCCCCGGCCACATCTATTTAACACGTGCCGGGGGGTGTTTGTTGAGTCCTCCGTCAGGACGTCGTTGGTTGCCACCCCTTGACACGATTCCCGCCGGAGCCCCCGCCGCCGTGCGCCCACCACTCGAGCCGCTCTCCCTCGCCGACGTCCACGCCGCTCGCGAGCGCATCGCCGGCGCCGTGGTCCGTACGCCGCTCCTCCGGCTGCCGGTGGACGCGCCCGCGGAGATCCACCTCAAACTGGAGAACCTCCAGCCGATCGGCTCCTTCAAGCTGCGCGGCGCGTTGAACGCGATGCGCGCGCTGCCGGCCGACCGCCTGCGCGAGGGCGTCTACACGGCGAGCGCCGGCAACATGGCGCAGGGACTCGCGTGGGCCGCGCGCGAGCTGGGCGTGCCCTGCCGCATCGTCGCGCCCGACCACATTCCGGAGACCAAGGCCCGCGCCATCGAGCGGCTCGGTGCGACGGTGCGGCGCGTGCCGTTCGCGGCGTGGTGGGAGGCGATCCTCGCGCACGAAGTGCCCGGCGAGCCCGGCGTCTTCATCCATCCCGGCGCCGACCGCGCGGTGATGGCCGGGAACGCGACCATCGGGCTCGAGATTCTCGAGGCGTTGCCCGACGTGGACGCGATCCTCGTGCCCTACGGCAGCGGCGGGCTCGCCTGCGGAATCGCGTGCGCCGCGCACGCGCTCCGGCCCGGGGTGAGGACGTATGCGTGCGAGCTGGAGGGACGCGCGCCGTTCGCGACTTCGCTCGCGGCGGGCCGCCCCGCGAGCATCGCATACACACCGTGCTTCGTGGACGGGATCGGCGGCAAGAGCGTGCTCGAGGAGATGTGGCCGCTCGCGCGCGCCGTGCTCGCCGGCTCGCTGACGGCGACGCTCGCCGAGGTGGCCGACGCGGTACGCGTGATTGCCGAGCGTGCGCGCGTGATCGCCGAGGGCGCAGGCGCCGCGCCGGTGGCCGCCGCGCTGCGCGACTCCGCGTTCCCCCCCGGCGAGGCGAAGAGGCCCCGGCGCATCGCGTGCGTCGTCTCCGGTGGCAACATTGACTCGGCGAAACTGGCGACGATCCTCGCGGGCGGAATCCCGTAGCCGCCGTCGGCCGCCATCTATCACCTGCCGGCCGACTGCCGGCCGACTGCTGGCCTACAGCGCCTTCACCGCCGCTTCGATCTGCGTCGCGTTCCCGCTCACGACGTACGTGATCCGGCCATCCGCGCTGATGACGTACACGAGCGACGGATGGGACAGATCGCCGGTCTTCACGTTCCGCACGCGGGGCACGCGCCACCGGTCGAGCGCGCGCTCCACCTCCTCCGGCGCGCCACTCAGCACGTGCGCGTCGCCCGTGATTCCCCACTGCATCGCGATCGCCGGCAGCCGGCTCGGCGTGTCGCGCCACGGGTCGAGCGTCAGCACGAGCACCACCGGCGGCCGCGCGCCCAGCCGGTCGCGCGCGAGCAGGACGTCGGAGACGGTGAGCGGGCACACGGTCTCGCAGTGCGCGTAGGCGAACGTCACGAGCACCGGCCGGCCCCGGAACTGCTCGAGCCTCACCGTGCGACCCGCCTGATCCGTGAGCGCCATCGCCGGCGGCGCGTCGTTCACGCGGGTGAGCTGCCGCGCGAGGTCGGCGGCCGGACTCGTGGCGAAGGGTTGCGCGCTGGCCTCGCGCACCCGGACCACCACGCCTCCGAGCCCGGCCACCAGGCCGGCGAGCGTCACGCCGACCACCACCTGCCCCGAGGCCCGCTGCAGCACTGCGCGCAACCCCTCACGGACCTCGCGACCCCACGCCGCATAGAGCACCAGCACCATCCCGAGCGGCTGCCCCACGAGCAGCAGCCAGCCGCCGGCGTTCGGCAGCCCGTCGAGCGCGGCGCCGAAACACACCAGGCGCGTGCGCGCCATCCAGCCGGGCGTCGCCGCGCTCATCGGCCACAAGGCGAGCGCCCACCACGAGGCGGTGATCACGAGGATCAGCGCCAGCGCGGCGAGCGCCGCCTTGCCCGGCCGGGACATCGTCAGCCGATCTTCCATACCGCCGAGAGAATCTTCCAGTTCGTGAAGAAATAGAGCGCGAACGCCGCGAGGAAGACGAGCACGAACACCATCGTGCCCGGCGCCGGCCCCATCCACCCCTTCGCCGCACCGTGCAGCTCGGCGTTCCGCTTCTCCACGTCGGCCGCGTGCACGGGCGGATTCCAGATGCCCTGCGGCACGCCGACCATCGCGACGCCCTTGGTGATGACGCCGAGCGGCTCACCGAAGAACACCGACTTGACCGCGATCGCGATGAAGATGAACGCGGCCGTGGCGGCCATCACGCCGCCGAGGGCGACAAAGGCCAGAATGAGATCCACCGCGGGATTGAAGGGCACGGTGAACGCGGCCTGGCTGAAGGTGATGTCCCAGTGCCGGCGCGGGACGCCGAAGCTCCCCGCGAACGTCATCGCCAGCGTGAAGATGGCCATCCCGCCGGCGAAGAGATACGGCTGGATCTTCGCGAGCGTCCAGAACGCCACCTTCTTCCGGAACACGAGCGGGATCAGGTAGTACGTCGCCCCCATGAAGGCCAGCGCCGTGCCGAGCGCGACCGTGGCGTGGAAGTGCCCGGGCGAGCGCAGCGTGTTGTGCACGATGATGTTGATCTGCTCCGTGCCGATCGTCACGCCCGTGATGCCGCCGATGAAGCCGAACCCCACGACCGAGAACACGAGCGAGCTGAAGCCGGGATCGCCCCACGGCGCCCGCCGCAGCCAGTCGAACATCCCGCGCGTGAACCCGCGCAGCCGCATCCCCAGCTCCATCCCCGCGGGCACCGTGAACCCGTGAATCATCGAGGCGAGCACCGCCATGTACATGAAGTAGCTCGTGTTCGCCACTTTCCACGCCGGCCCCATCCCCGGATCCACCAGCAGGTGGTGCGCCGACGCCATCGAGATGAACAGGATGTAGAGCACGAACGCCGAGCGGCTGATCTTCTCGTTGAGCACCACCGCGCCGATGGTGAGGGCCCCGAGCATGTACCAGAGCGCCACCATCGCGGCGACGTTGATCTGCTGCGACGAGTGGCCGAGCGCCCACCAGATGAGCCGGTAGACCTCGGGATCCACCTTCATCAGGCCCAGCGACCAGAGGAAGGTCGGGATGTAGATGATCGCGCCGTGGACGAGCGTGATCACGGCGATGATCGCCGCGGTCATCGCCCCGTACACGACCAGGGGCAGCGATCCCTCGTAGCGCTTCTCCCGTTTGGCGACCACGAGGTTCGCGAAGAAGATCCCCGTGACGATCAGCGCGCCGACCGCGAAGAGGATGATGCCGAGGTAGAACGCCGGATGCGCGCGCAACGGCACGTAGGACGTGAAGAGCACGTCGGCCTTGCCGGCCCACATCAGCACCTCGACCATCAGGGTGCCCACCAGCATGAGCGCGAAGGAGAACCAGGAGAGCCCGGGTGCGCAACAGCGGGCGTTGACCAGCGCGGTGCTCGCGAAGTGCAGCACCGCCATCTCGAAGAAGATGATCCAGAAGATGAGCATGCTCATCCCGTGCACGCCGAGGATCCGGTAGAACCAGTCCGCCGGCAGGAGGTGCACGGCCTGCCACCGCGTGAGTACGACCAGCACCGCGGCGGCCGCGCCGACGAGCAGCGCGACGACCGCCACGACGGCGTTCACCCGGACCAGCAGCTCCGCCTTGTCGTGGATCCTGAGACCCGTGACGCCGCACGTGCGGAAGACGGCGGCTGGTCTTGCGGCCGGGGCGGTCATCGGACACCTCCCGAACCGCTCGGCGCGACCGGCGCCGCGGCCGGCGCCTCCTCGACGATCACGCGACCGACCATCGTGTGATGGCCGATGCCGCAGAACTCGTTGCAGATGATGCGGAAGTCACCCGCCGAGGTCGGCGTGACGCGCAGGCCGTAGTCGTAACCCGGCACGATCTGGAAGTTCACGTTGATCGGATAGAGCCCGAACCCGTGGTTCATGTCGAGCGACGAGAGGTGGAGCGTGTACTCCTTCCCCTTCTGCAGCTTGAGGATCGGCGTCCACTGGAAGGTCATCGCCGCGAGGTAGACGTCCGCGCCGGGCGGCGGCGCCACGATCGGCATGCCGCGATCCTCGCCGACCTTGTACTGCGCGATGAACTCGTTGGTCCGCTTGAAATAGGCCTCGGGCGTGGTGCGACGCCGGATGCCCGAGGGGTTCTGGCCGCCCTTCCAGTGCCAGAGCGGCATCATGGCGAAGAGCACCATGCACCAGGCGAAGGCGATGGCGACCCACGTCTTTTCCGCCTTGTGCGCGGGCTTCCACCAGACGCCCTTGGGCGAGTCGAGGCCCGTGTGTGTGTCAATGTGCATGGGCGCGCCTCACGGGAGAGTCGCCGGGGGGAGAGTGAGGATTTCCCACATCCCCCAGCCGGTGAAGATGACGAACATGATGACCACGCCGAGCACGAGCAGCAGGAACATGTTGTCGAACAGGCGCTGGCCGAGCGGAATGGGCTCCTGCGGCGACTCCTTGGGTGTTGGATCGGGCATGGGCGCTCCGTCTTCCGAAGGTCTATTTTCCTGCAGGGCTTTTCACGGGCGGGACAAGCGACGACATTATAGCACAAAAAGTGGTATGTGCCATACTTGTTTTCCAGTAAAGTAACCGTCTCGCCGGGCACGCACGCCCGAACTCTCGCCCATCCCATCCGGCCGACTCGCCCGATCGCCGCTCCCGTGGCCGCCCCTTCCCGCCCCACCGAACGCGTCGCCGAACGCGCGCTCATCGCGCTCGACGCCGTGTGCAACCGTCTGTACGGCTGGCGGGGCAACCCGCTCTACCAGAGCGGCACGATCGTCTTCGCGCTCTTCCTGGTGCTGCTCGCCACGGGACTCTGGCTGATCTTCTTCTACCGGGTGGGAGCGCCGTACGCGTCGGTGGCGCGCCTGACGGCGAACCCGTGGATCGGCAACTGGGTGCGCGGCTTCCATCGCTACGCGAGCGACGCCGCCGTGGTCGCCGCGCTGGTGCACGCGGTCCGGATGTATGCGCAGGGCCGGAGCTGGGGCCCGCGCGCGCTCGCCTGGATGACGGGCGTGCTGATGCTCATCGTCGTATTCATCTGCGGGTGGACCGGCTACGTGATGGTGTGGGACACTTTCGGCGAGCTGCTCGCGCGCGAGGGGGCGCGGATGCTCGACACGCTGCCGGTGCTCTCCGAGCCTACCGCGCGGGTGTTCACCGGCGAGCGGCCGATTCCGAGCGTCTTCTTCTTCCTCAACCTGTTCGCGCACGTCGGGCTGCCGCTCGCGCTCTTCGGCGGGCTCTGGCTGCACGTCTCGCGCGTGGCGCGCTCGGCGCTCCTCCCGCCGCGGCCGCTGCTCTGGAGCGTGATCGGGCTGCTCTTCGCGCTCTCGGTCGTACGCCCGCTCGCGATGGCGCCCGAGGCGAATCCATTCCGGCTTGCGGACGCGGTGCCGGCCGACTGGTTCTACGCCTTCTGGCTGCCGCTCTCGCGCTCGCTCGCCGCCGGTCCCGCGCTCGCGGGCGCGGTGCTGACGGCGCTCGCGCTCCTGCTCCTGCCCGTCGCCACGCGGCGGCGCGGGGCGTCGGCGCCGCCGCCGTCGCAGGTGGACGAGAGCCTCTGCACCGGCTGCCGCCAGTGCTTCGCCGACTGTCCGTACGAAGCCATCACGATGCGCACGCGCGCGGACGGCCGGGCCGACGAGGTGGCGCACGTCACGGGCGACCGTTGCGTGAGCTGCGGGATCTGCGCGGGCTCGTGCGCGCCGATGGGCGTCGGTCCGCCGGGCCGCACGGGCCGCGACCAGCTCGAGCGCGTGCGGGAGTATCTCGCGCGAGCGGAGCCCGGGGCCGGCACGATCGTCGCCGTCTGTTGCGCGCGCGGCGCGGCGCGCTTCGGCCATCTGCTGGCCGCCGACGGCGCTGCGCTCCATCCTGTGGACTGCGCGGGGAACCTGCACACATCGGCGATCGAGCTGCTCATTCGCGGCGGCGCCGGGGGCGTGCTGGTGCTGGCCTGTCCTCCGCGCGACTGTTGGAACCGGGAGGGGCCGCGCTGGCTGATGGAGCGCATCTATCACGACCGGGAGGCGGAGCTGCAGCCACGGGTGGACCGGCGTCGCGTGCGCGTCGCGTACGCGAACGCCGGCGAGCCGAGCGCGGCATTGGCGGCGCTGCGCGAGTTCGCGGCGCAGGTCGCGGCGCTGGGCGCGACCACCGCGGAAGGGGCCGTCGAGCTCGAGGCGGTCTGCGAGCCGGCACCGGTGGCGGAGCGCTCGTGAACACGCTCCCCCGCGCGGCCGGCGCCGCGCTCGCCATCGTCCTCACGCTCGCGCTCGGGTGGGCGTCCGACGCCCCGATGCCCGCGTTCCGACCCACGGACGCGGTGGTGCGCGTGAGCTGGGGCGCCCGCCCCGAGCGCATCGAGACGTGCCGCACGCAGAGCGACGAGGAGCTGGCGAAGCTGATGCCGCAGATGCGGCAGCGCGTCGTGTGCGAGGGGACCACCGCGCGCTACCGGCTCGAGGTGCGCCACGACGGCCGTCTGCTCGCGTCGCAGGAGGTGCGCGGCGGCGGGCTGCGCCACGATCGCGAGCTCTATGTCTTCCGCGAGTTGCGGGTGCCGCCGGGCCCGTCCTCGCTCGACGTGCGCTTCGTGCGGCTCGACTCCGTCCCGGCGGAACGGGAGGACGCGCGCGAGCGCGGGCCAGGCGCGGACAGCGCGAGCGGCGGCATCTCCCCGGAGCGCGTGCGCCGCGAAACCGAAGAGCGCCGGCGGCGCCGCGAGGAGGCCGTGCCGGCATCGCTCGCGCTCCGCTCCGACGTCACGCTCCGGCCCCGTGAGGTGTTGCTGGTGACCTACGACGCCGAGGCGCGCCGGCTCGTCGCTGTGCGGCGCACGCCGTGAAACGTACGCTCGGCCGCGTCCTCGCCGTCTGGGCCGCGATGGTCGCGCTCCTCGTTCTCATCGGCGGCGCCACGCGCCTCACCGAGAGCGGCCTCTCGATCACCGAGTGGAAGCCGGTGAGCGGCGTCGTCCCGCCGCTCGGCGACGCGGCGTGGGCCGAGGAGTTCGCGAAGTACCGGCAGATCCCCCAGTACCAGCAGCTCAACGCGGCGATGACGCTCGGCCAGTTCAAGGCGATCTACCTCTGGGAGTACGCGCACCGGTTCTGGGCGCGAGTCGTCGGCGTCGCGCTCGTGCTCCCGCTGCTCTGGCTCGCCGCGCGGCGACGGCTCCCGCGCGACACGTGGCCGCGGCTCGTCGGCCTGCTCGTGCTTCTCGGCCTCCAAGGAGCCATGGGCTGGTGGATGGTCGTGAGCGGGCTCTCCGAACGCACGAGCGTGAGCCAGTACCGGCTCGCGGCGCATCTCGCGATGGCGCTCGTGATCTTCCTGTTCACGCTCTGGACGGCGGCGGGGCTTCTCGAGGAGCGGCCGGCGCCGCGCGAGCCGGGAGACGCGAGGGCTCGCGATGCCGCCGGTGCGGGGCACGGCACGCGGGGTTGGCGCGCTACGGGGGTTCGGCGCGCGCTCGTCGCGCTCCTGGCGCTCGTGTTCTTCACCGCCGTGACCGGCGCGTTCGTCGCGGGCCTCGACGCGGGAAAGATCTACAACACCTTCCCGCTGATGGGCGCCGGGCTCGTGCCCGCCGAGTACGGCCAGCTCCAGCCCGCGTGGAAGAACTTCTTCGAGAATCCGTCGGCGGTGCAGTTCAACCACCGGTGCGTCGCGATCGTGACACTGGTCGTGGCCGTGCTGCTCTGGGCCAGGCTCCGGCGCGCGGGTGACGAACGTCTTGCGCGACGGATGGGGTACGTCCTCGCCGCGGCGCTGCTTCAGATGGCGCTCGGCGTCGCGACGCTCCTCCTGAGCGTCCCCGTCTGGCTCGGCGTCGCGCACCAGGGCGGGATGCTCGTCCTGCTCACGGCTGCGCTGCTCGCGCTGCACGCGAGCCCGCGCGGGGAGGCGGTCAGACCCTCGCTGACGCCTGGAGATGCCGTCGCGCCGTCGGCGTGACGGGTGAACTCACCTCCCGGTGCTCAACGCTATGACTGCGGGAGAAACCAGTGGATGTAGCCGCAGCGAGCGCAGACGTAACATTCCGCGTTCGCGCCGGTCCACTCGAGATCGAAGAACGAGGCCACGGCCGAGTGGAGCTGCGCCCGCCGCTGATGGAACTCCGTGTGCTTGCAGATCTCACAGCGTAGCGCGAAGCCCGCGACGGTGGCGGGCTCGGGGTCTTTCTTGAAGAGGCCCACGTTTCGCTCCTGGCAGCGGGGGTGCGCCGCGTCACGAATCAGGTATCCTGCAGGACGATGACCTGGTGGATCACCGTGTACGGAATGAACGTGGGCCCGTTCGGCAGATCAATCAGGATGCCCGCGGTGTCCACCTCGATCAGCTTGCCCTGAATGGGCGGCTCCCCAGCGGTCGAGTAGATGACATGGACCTGCTTGCCGCGCCATCTGGAAAGTGCGTCTGCCATTTGGGCCGCCGGGACTGGGTCGCCGTCTCACAACAATTCTACAGCGGGAGCACGCGCTGTGGCCGAGCGATCACTGCATGCCGCTGCCCACGTATCCCCACGTTCGCGACGCACCCTCGGCTTCGCAAGGCGCGACGCCACGCGCGATTGCGGAGTGGGGTCAACGACCCGGACTCGCGCGGCCGAACCCGCTACAGCAGCGTCCGCACCGACCCCCCGTCCACCAGGATCGCCTGCCCCGTGACGAACCCCGCGCGCTCCGACGCGAGGAACGCGATCACCGCCGCGATCTCGGCCGGGTTGCCCAGGCGCCGCATCGGCGTCTCCGCGCGATACCGGTCGTAGACCGCTTCCACCGTCTCGCCCGTGCGCGTCGCCGTCGCCTCCGCGAGCGAGACGAGGCGCTCGGTGTCGGTGAAGCCCGGCAGCACGGTGTTCACCGTCACGCCGTCGGTGGCGACTTCGTCGGCCAGCGTGCGGTAGTAGCCGGTGACCGCGGCGCGCAGGCTGTTCGAGAGGACGAGGCCCGCCACCGGCTGCTTCACCGCGCGCGACGTGATGCCGATGACGCGCCCCCACTTCCGCTCGCGCATCCCCGGCACGAGCGCGCGCGTCAGCTCCACGGCGCTCCGGAGCAGCAGCTCCGCGGCGGCCTGCCACGCGGCCCAGTCGTGCCCCATCGGCGAGCCGACGGGCGGCCCGCCCGTGTTCGTGACGAGCACGTCCACGCGGCCGTACTGCTCAGTCGTACGCGCGACGACGGTCTCGATGCCCGCGGTCGTGCTCAGGTCGGCGACGATGGGGAGCACCTTCGCGCCGTACGGCGCCAGCCGCTTCGCCGCGGCTTCGATCGCGGCCTGCTCGCGCGAGCAGATCGCGAGCGTCGCGCCCTCGCGCGCGAACTCCTCCGCCGCCGCGTAGCCGATCCCCTGGCTCGCGCCGCAGACGAGCGCGACCTTGTTCGCGAGGCCCAGGTCCACGCTACTTCTTTCCGCCGCGCAGGTACGCGTCCGACCCGTCGAGCCAGTCCTGCCGGGGCGGCGTGAAGACGTCCACGTCGAGCGTGTCCGCGAGCGCGTGCGCCTGGTGCCGGAGGCCGCCGGGGATGAGCAACAGCTCGTCCTTCAGCACGTCCACGTACGGCGCGTCGGGCGCCTTGTCGGCGTGCGCACCGAGCCAGAAGCGGAGGCCGCCTTCGAGCACGTAGGTGATCTGCTCGTTGTGGTGCTCGTGCGCCGGGACCACGCACCCCTTCTTGAGGAAGACCTGCGTGATCATCGAGCGCTGGGCGGTGAGCACCTTGCGCGAGAGGAGCGGGTTGAGCTGCTCGAGGCGGACGTCGGACCAGCGATGGTGCTTGGCGTCTGGCATCGGATGCTCGGGTTCGGGTGGGCTGCGATCGCCTAATCTATCAGGGCCGCGCGAGCTTCGTCTTCGTCCACATCGCGATCGTCGTGCACGCGCGCCCGCTCACCTGGAACTCGGCGGGCACGTCGGCCGGACTCGAGTAGATCTCGACCGCCCCGACGTTCACGGCGTGGAACGCCTCGTCGAGGTCGCCCGGCTGCATCTGCTCGAAGCGCGCGTGGTCCACGAAGATGATGACGCAACCCGCCTCGGACAGGCCGGTGTTGCGCGTGGCCTGCACGACCCGTCCGGAGCCGCTCGACCGGACCGTCAGCCCCGGCACGGTCTGGAGCAGGTCGGTGAAGAGCAGCGGGTTGCGCTGTTCCACTTCCTCCGGGGAGATGAACCGGCCGCGGCCGAAGCGCTTCCGGTCCTCGAAGCCGATCTGCTTGAGGGCGTCATCGAGCTTCCCCACCACGCGCACCGCCTCGAGGAGGCGCGCGTCGGACATCGTCACCGTGACCTCGCGTGGCCGGAGCGTCGTGAGGTTCACCGCGACCGTCGCCGGCGCGTAGCCGATCTTCCTGGCCACGGTCGTGTGCGTGCCGGACGGGAGCCCCGAGAGCGAGAACGCGCCGTCGGCTCCGGTGACCGCGTTCGCGCTCGTCCCCTCCACCGCCACCTGCGCGCCCGCGACCGGCGCGCCGCTCCGCGCCAGCACGCGTCCCTGCAGGACGGCGCGCGTGGCGCCCGAGACGTTGAGCGTGAGCACCGCCCCACCGAGCAGCCGGTCCGTGAACGCGATGGGCACCTCGGGCGTGGTGAGCGCGCCGCGCGCGGCCTGCACCGTGCCGGCGTAGCGCTCGGGGAGCCCGCAGATCGCGAAGGTGCCGTCGTCCGCCGAGCGTGCGCGGCGGACGCGCTCGGCCGGCGGCTGCGCGAGCGAATCGGTGTAGACGAGCGAGACGTTCGCGCCGGCCAGCGGCGCGTCGGTATCGGCGTCGAGCACGCGCCCGAAGAGGATCGCCGGCGCCCTGACGACGCCCCCCGGCGGGCAATAGCGCGCTTTCGCCTGGTCGTACGTCAGCACGCCGCCCTGCGCGTTCGCCACACACGCGGCGAACGCGCACAAGACGGGGAGGAGCGACGCGCGGCTCAGCGCTGCCGGCGCCCCCGGCGCTCGTCCGGCGTTCCGAACGGCGAGCCGGCGCCGCCGCTGCCGCCCGCGCGCTCGACGCGGAGCAGCTGACGGTATGTCTGGCCGGCCACCGTCATCGTGACGACGTAGTCGCCGCTGTTCGCGGTGAAACCGCCCGCGGCGCCACCGCCGCGCCCGCCGCCCCCGCCGCCCCCGCGACCGCCGCCGCCCAAGGGCGTCATCCCGACGATCTGGAAGATGCGGACGACATTTGCCGCCGGCGCCCCACCGCGGCCGCCGAACCCGCCGCCGCCGCCGCCCGCGGCGCCTTCACCCGGCCGGGCGCAGAAGGGATCGCCCTGCACCAGCGGACGCTCGCACCCGGCCACTCCCCGGCCGCCGCCGCCGCCGCCCGCGCCCCCGCCCCCGCCCCCGCCCCCGCCCCCGCGGCCGCCGGCGAGCGCCGCCGCGGCTGCGGCCGCCGCGGCCGGGTTCGTGACTGCCGCGATCAGCTGCTTCGCCTGCGCGATCGCGGCCGTGTCGTACCCCGCCTTCTGCAGCGAGTCGAGCACCTGCGGCGCGCGCGCCACGCGCAGGATGCTGTCGCGCTTCTCCGAGGCCGACAGCTCGGCCACCGCCGCCACCGCCCGGCGCTGCCCCTGGAAGTTCCAGACCACGCCGTGCAGCCCGGGCCCGCCGGGACCGTTCAGCGTCGCGATCGTGTCGCCCGTGGCGTCGCTGATCTGGATCCGCACCGGCCCCGCGGGCGTGCCGGCGCCGAGCCGATAGTTGATCGCCGCACCGTAGGGCGGACTCCGCACCTCGAAGAACGCCTGCGCGTTCCCGTTGCCGCTCGCCGAGAGCGTCGGGGCCTCACCCCACTGGAACGCCGTCTTCGGCTTGAAGAGGTGCGCGCCCGCCGCCACCACCGTCGCCGTCATCTGTTCGAGCGGCGCGATGTCCACGATCCAGAAGCTGCGCCCGTGCGTCGCCGCGATCAGCTCGCGGTCGCGTGGATGGACCTGGAGGTCGTACACCGGCACCGAGGGCAGGCCGCTCGCGAACTTCGACCAGCTCCGTCCGCGATCAATCGAGACGTACGTGCTGAGCGACGTGCCCACGAAGAGCAGGTCCCGGTTGTGCGGGTCTTCGCGCACGACGTGCACGAAGTCACCCGGCCCGTCCCTCGGCAGGTTGTTCACGATCGAGCGGAAGCTCTTCCCGCCGTCGTTGGTCGCATAGACGTAGGGCGTGAAATCGTTCCAGCGGTGATTGTCGAACGTGACGTAGAACGCCAGCGTGTCGAAGTGCGAGGGCTCGATGCGCGAGACGTACACGTCGCTCGAGGGCAGCCCCGGGAACCGCGCCGAGAGATTCTCCCAGGAGCCGCCGTCATTGTGCGTCTTCCAGACGTTGCCGTCGTCCGTGCCCGCGAAGACGAGGCCCGGTTTCACGTACGATTCCGCGAGGGCCACCACGGTGCCGTACGTCTCGGCGCCGGTCGCGTCAATCGTGATGCCGCCCGTCCACCTGGTGGACGTGTCAATCTTGGCCTGCAGCTTCTTCGAGAGGTCGGGCGAGATCAGGAAGAACTCCTCTCCGCGCTTCAGAGACTTGAGCACCCGGTTGCCGCCGAAGTAGACGACCGCCGGATTGTGCGGTGAGAGGAAGAACGGCGAGTTCCAGTTGAAGCGGAGCGCGAGGTCAATTGAATCCTGCCGCTGCAAGGCGCGCAGCGCGCTGATCTTCGCGGTCATCTCCCGCGTCTCGGGCCTGAGCGGATCGCCGCGTATGATCGCGATCGAGTCCTCCCACACCCGGTATCGCGCCTGCCAGTTCGGCTTGACGAACGCCATCCGCTCGCCGGTCCGGAGGTTCACGCGCGAGGCGTTCCCGCCCTGCGACTCGCCGTAGACGATGTTCGGGTCGGTGGGGTCCTGTGCGGTGTAGAAGCCGTCGCCACCGGCGATGGTGAACCAGTACGCGTTGTTCACGGTGCCGCTTCTCCGCCGGCTCGGTCCGCACCACGAGCCGTTGTCCTGCGCGCCACCGCAGATGTTGTACGGCACGGCGAAGTCGTAGCTCACCTCGTAGAACTGCGCGAGCGGGAGGTGCATCGGCTGCAGGAAGTTGCCGCCCCGGTCGAACGTGAGCGCGTAGCCGCCGTCGTTCGCGAGCACCCAGCGCTCGGGATCGTTCGGGTCAATCCAGAGCCCGTGGTCGTCCACGTGCACGTTCTGCGCGGCGGAGCGCGCGTTCTTCCCACCCGAGTCCGACACGAGGAGCGGCGTGGAGGAGAAGTAGACGCGATCCGGGTTCCTCGGATCCACGCGCACCTGCGAGTAATAGAAGGGGCGCGTGTTCGCGTCATTCGTCTTGGTCCAGGTCCGCCCTGCGTCGGTGGAGCGATAGAGGCCGTTGTCCGTCTGATTGCCCGGCGACGGCGTGTAGCTCCCGTCCTTCGACGGCTTTGCCGCCTCGACCATGGCATACACGTAGTCCGGGTTGCTGAGCGCGATCGCGAGGCTCATCCGGCCCTTCGTCCCTTCCGGGAAGCCACTTCCCTTGATCTCGGTCCAAGTGGCGCCGCCGTCCGTGGACTTCCAGAGCGCCGAGCCCGGTCCGCCGCTCTTGAGCGAATAGGGCGTGCGCAGGCGCTCCCAGGCCGCGGCATAGACCACCTCGGGATTCCGCGGGTCGAGCGCGACGTCCACGAAACCGGCCTTGTCGCTGATGAACTTCACGAGCTGCCAGCTCTGGCCGCCGTCGGTCGTCTTGTAGAGCCCGCGGTCGGGATTCGCCTTCCACGCGGCCCCGAGCGCCGCGACGTACACGATGTTCGGGTTTCGCGGGTGCACCGCGATGCGCCCGATGTGCTGCGTCTTCTCGAGCCCCATCGGCTTCCACGTGATGCCGCCGTCGGTGGACTTGAAGATGCCGCCGCCCGGCTCGATGGAGTTGCGCGAGTTCGGCTCTCCGGTGCCCGCCCACACCTGCTGCGTGTCGGACGCCGCAATCGCGAGCATCCCCATCGAGATCACCCGTTTGTCGTCGAAGACGGGCCGCCAGGTGAGACCGTTGTTGGTGGTCTTCCAGATGCCGCCCGCCGCCGCCGCGATGAAGAGCGTCTTCGACGGCCCCGGGATGCCGACGACGTCGGAGAGCCGGCCCATGAAGTTGGCGGGCCCGACGGTGCGCCAGCGGAGGCCGGCGATGGTGGCGGAGTCGAGGGTCTGCGCGGCGGCCGTAAGCGTGACGAGCGTGAGCGCGGCGGCGCCGGCGATGACGGAACGGAGGGACGAGCGAGCCATGGGATCACCTGCGAATGGGGGAGCGTTCGAGCCGAACGCCATCTATAAAATACGAGCGCGGCGCGGCGGCCGTTGGCGGCGCGTCCGGCCGGAGACCGGGGATCGCGCGAGGCGCTCGCCGAACCACTTCACCGGATGTTCCACCCGTTCACCGGCCCGCCGTGGAAGAACTTCTCCGGCGTCATCACGCCGTTCTGCTTGAAGACCATGCCGTCCTTCATCACGAACTGCACGTCGCGCAGCGCGTCAATGCTCTCGAGCGGATTCCCCGTGACGGCGATCAGGTCAGCGGCGAGGCCCGGCTTGATCGGCCCGCGCCGGTTCAGCGTCTCGCTCACCTTGTAGCCGCCGATCGTCATGGCGCGGAGGATGTCCACCGCCGGGATTCTCGCGGCCTTCCACGTCTCGATGAACTCGATCGCGACCTGGCCGCGCGTCTTGCCGGGCACGTAGTAGTCGGCGTCGGTCGAGAAGGTGAGCGGCACCTTGTTGTCGTAGGCGTTCTTCAGCCCGGCGACCGTGCGCTCGTAGCGCGCCGGCGTCGTGTGGCCGGTGAGCGAGATCGGCGTCTCGGTGCCCGCGCGCCAGACCCCTTTCTGCGCCATCAGCTTGTGCATCTCGTCGTTCAGGCCGCTGTCGTGCGCGATGGACCAGACGCCCGCCTCGATCGCGCGGCGCGCGCCGTCCACGGTCTGCACGTGCCCTTCGACCTTGAGCCCGATCTTCGCCGCCTCGCTGATGAAGAGCCGGATGTCCTCGACCGAGTAGCCCCAGGGCTTGCAGTCCACGCAGATCTTGATCACGCGCGCGCCGAAGAGCGCGTTCTGGCGCACCGCCTTGATGATCTCGTCGCGCGTGTCGGCGTCGAGGTATTCGGGATACATGATCTTGTGATCGAGGGCCATCTCGGGAGTGGGCCAGAACTGCCCGCCCATCCCGCCGATGATGATCCCGGAGTTGATGATGGCGGGCCCCGGGATCCACCCCATCTCGATCGCCTGACGCAATGCCGTGTCCACGTAGTTGCCGTTGTTCCCCATGTCGCGGACGATCGTGAAGCCGCTGGCGAGCATCTGCATCCCGTTCGACGCCGCCTGGATCGCGCGCAGCGGCGAGGACTCGGCGATGTACGTGTAGTAGTAGATGTTGCGCTCGGGGACCTCCTTGTACGTGAGCGCGAGGTGGTTGTGCGCGTCCACGAGGCCGGGGAGCACCGTGAGGCGCGAGAGGTCCACCACCTCGGCGCCGCTCGGAATGGCCACGTTGGGTCCGATGGCCGTGAAGCGGCCGTTCTCGATGAGAATGACCTGATTGGCGCTGACCGTTCCGGTCTCCGGATCAATGAGACGGCCGGCGCGGATGGCGGTGACCTGGGCCGCCGCCGGCGGCGTGACGAGCGGGAACAGCACAAGGCAGAGCGTGGTAACCAGAGACTTCGTCGCGAAGCGCATCGCCCCGATCCTCCATCGCGGAATGTCCGGTCCGGCCTAGCCGACGGCACGCGCGCGCGTGCATCTTGCGTCGGCCCGAGGCAACTATACCTGCTTCGTGAGACGCTGTCACGCATGCCGAGCGCCGCACGCGAAGGTCCGCCGGACGAACCCCCGCGCGAGCGGCATCTGCCGCTCCTGCTCCTGCTCTTCGTCGCGAGCGGGTGCGCGGCCCTGATCTACGAGATCGTCTGGTTCCAGCTCCTCGAGCTGGTGATCGGCTCGACGGCCGCGTCGCTCGCCGTCGTGCTCGGGACCTTCATGGGCGGGCTCTGTCTCGGCAGTCTCCTCCTCCCGCGCGTGGTGGGCTGCGACCGGCACCCGCTCCGCGTGTACGCCGCGCTCGAGTTCGGCACCGGCATCCTTGCCATCGCCGTGCTCTTCGGCGTGCCGGCGGCGAGCGACCTCTATGCGGCCGCGGTGGCGCCGGGTCCCCTGGGGCTCGTGCTCCGCGCGGCGTTCGTCGCGCTCTGCCTGCTCGCGCCCACGCTGCTCATCGGGGGGACGCTGCCGGCCATCGCGCGCTGGCTCGACGCATCGCCCCGGGGCATCGCCTGGCTCGGCTTCTTCTATGGCGGGAACATCGCGGGCGCGGTCGTCGGCTGCCTGCTCGCCGGGTTCTACCTGCTCCGGGTGTACGACATGGCGACCGCGACCTGGCTCGCGGCGGCGATGAATGGCGCCGTCGGAGCCATCGCGCTCGTGATCGCGGCGCGCGTGCCCCACGCGACCGACTCCGCGCGCGCGCCGGCCACGATCGCTGAGGCCGGGGCGAGCGCCGCGATCGCCGCAAGTGGCGCGAGTGACGCGACGACGCTCCGGTCGCGGGACGCGCGCCCGGTGCACATCGCCATCGCGCTCTCCGGCCTCACCGCGCTCGGCGCCGAGGTGGTGTGGACGCGCGTGCTCTCGCTCACGCTCGGGCCGACCGTCTATACTTTTTCGATCATTCTCGCCGTGGTGCTCCTCGGGCTCGGCATCGGGAGCGGCGCGGGCTCGGCGCTGGGGCGTGCGATCGCGCGGCCGCGGATCGCCCTCGGCGTCTGCCAGATGCTGCTGGCGGCCACCATCGCGTGGGCCGCGTCTCCGCTCGCGACCTCCCTCGGCTTCCAGAGCGACGAGCTGCCCCGCTCGGCCGCCCCGTGGCCCGGCTTCGCGCGCGATCTCGCGCGCTGCTTCTGGGCGGTGTTCCCGTCCACGCTCCTCTGGGGCGCGAGCTTCCCGCTCGCGCTCGCGGCCGCCGCGCGCAACGCGCGCGCCGCGCGCGACACCGGTCGCGTCGTCGGCAGCCTGTACGCGGCGAACACGATGGGCGCGATCGCGGGCGCGGTCGGCTTCAGCGTGATCGTCATCCCGATCTGGGGCACGCAACAGGCGGAGCGAGCGCTCATCGGCCTCGCCACGCTCGCGGGGCTCGTCGCGCTCGCGCCGCTGCTCGTGCCGCTGTTCGTGCCGGCGCGCGCGACGCCGGGCGAGGGCCGCGCGTCCGGCGCGCGGGTGGGCCACGCGGTCGGCGCGCGGGTGGGCCACGCGTTCGGCGCGCGGGTGGGCCGCCCGTCCAGCGCGCGGATCGTCGGCTTCACCTGGCTGGCGGCGGGCACCGCGACGGCGCTCCTGCTCGCGCTCACGGTGCCGCCGATCTCGCCGCAGCTCGTCGCGTGGGGACGCCTCCTCAAACACCAGCGGAACCTGCCCCGGGTCGTCTACGTCGGCGAGGGAGCGAACTCGTCGGTGGCCGTCACGGAGCGCGCCGACGGCGTGCGCGCCTTTCACGTCGCGGGCAAGGTCGAGGCGTCCACCGATCCGCAGGACCTCCGGCTCCTGCGGATGCTCGCGCACTTCCCCGCCCTCGTGCACCCGAACCCACGCTCGGTGCTCGTCGTGGGCTTCGGCGCCGGGATCACCGCGGGGACGTTCCTCCTCTACCCCGGCGTCGAGCGCATCGTCATCTGCGAGATCGAGCCGATCATTCCGCCGAACGTCGGGCCGTTCTTCCGCCGCGAGAACCTCGACGTGCTCGACGATCCGCGCGTCGAGATCGTCTACGACGATGCGCGCCACTACGTCCTCACCTCGCGCGAGCGCTTCGACGTCATCACGTCCGACCCGATCCACCCGTGGGTGAAGGGCTCGGCCACGCTGTACACCCGCGAGTACTACGCGCTCGTGAAGCGTCTCCTGAATCCCGGCGGGGTCATCGCGGAGTGGGTGCCGCTCTACGAGAGCCGGGAGGAGGCGGTCACGAGCGAAGTGGCGACGTTCCTCGACGTCTTCCCGGAGGGGACGCTCTGGGGAAGCCGGCCGTCCGCCGGGGGCGGCTACGACCTGATCCTGCTCGGCCAGGACGGCCCGACCACGATTGACGTGGACGCGCTCCAGCGCCGGGTCGTGCGCCCCGGGTACCTGCGGGTGATCCGGTCACTCGTCGAGAGCGGCTTCGGCTCGATGCTCGACCTCTTCTCGACGTACGTTGGCGATCGCGCGAGCATGGCGAGCGCGCTGCGCGGCGCGCAGGCCAACCTCGATCGGAACCTGCGGCTGCAGTACCTCGCGGGTTTCGCGGCCGCGGAGCGCGAGCACGAGCGCATCTACGCGCACCTCGTGGAACGGCGCGGTTTCCCCGACCAGCTGTTCAGCGCCTCCACCGAGTGGAAGGCGCAGCTCGAGAAGGCGCTCGCGCGGACCAGGTAGCTCGCGCGCGGCGCGGGCGGCCGGGCGGGAGCCTGCGCCGAACTACCTGGCCGTTCGCCGCCGCCGCTGCGAGTTGTCGCGAAGCCACCTCGCCAGGGCGTCCTCGGTCATCGTTCCGTCGGCGACGGCGAGCATCGTGATGACGGCTTCGGGTTCGGGCGCGCTCAACGTGAATCCGTTGCGCTCGAAGAACGTCGCCATCGCGACGAACGCGGTGCGCTTGTTGCCATCGCTGAAAGCGTGGCTCTTCGCGAGCGCAAACCCGTAGGCCGCGGCGCAAGCCGCTGCATCGTCGGCGGCTCCGTAATGCCAGCGGTTCTGAGGGCGACCGAGCGCGGATTCCAGTGCGCCCACGTCGCGAACCCCCGGCAACCCGCCGTGCTGCTCGAGCTGCAGCCCGTGAATCGCCTCGACCTGCTCGCGCGTCAGCCACCTGGGCTCGCGACGCTTCGGCATCGTCCCGGCTCCGTCAGCGCTTCGAGAGTTCCCGGAGCGCGTTCCGGTACCTCTTCCCGACCTTGCGCGCAGTCGCCATCACATCGGCGAAATCGGGATCATACGGCGTGACGAGGATTCCCTCCGCAGTCTCCTGAATGGAGACGCGGTCGCCTTTGTCGAGGTCGTACTTCTCGAGCATCTCCTTCGGGATGGTGACGCCCGCGGAGTTGCCGAAGGGGCGGATGACGGTCTCTTTCACGCGCATTCCAGGGTCCTGAGGATGTTATGACATATGTAATACCCCGGTGCATCGGGCGCAAGGTAACCGGGACACGGTGCACGACCGCGTCGTCGCCTGTCGCGGATGCGGGTTTTCCGTACATTCCGCGTGGGTCCGATCCCCCGGAGAGCGTGATGCCGCTCGACGGCAAGGCGGTTCTCGAGCAGTCCGCCGCCGCGCTGGCCGCGCTCGACTTCGCGACCGCCGTCCCCGGCTTCATCGGGAAGGACCCGTACGCAGTGGACGCGGATCACCTCGAGGAGATCCGGGTGGTGCGGACAGCGATGCGCGAAACGACGACGCACGAGGGGTAGATGCAATACACGCAGCTCGGCCGGTCCGGCCTCACCGTTTCCCGCCTCGCCCTCGGGTGCATGACCTACGGCACGTCGAAGTGGCGCAACTGGGTGCTCGACGAGGCCGACGCGCAGCCGTTCTTCCGGAAGGCCGTCGAGGCGGGGATCACCTTCTTCGACACGGCCGACATGTACTCGATGGGCGTGAGCGAGGAGGTCACGGGCCGCGCGCTCAGGGAGTTCGCGAATCGTGAGGAGGTCGTGCTCGCCACGAAGCTCAACTTCCCGATGGGCGGCGGCCCGAACATGGGCGGCCTCTCACGCAAGCACGTCGTGCAGGCGTGCGAGGCGAGCCTCCGGCGGCTCGGCGTGGAGGTGATTGACCTCTACTATATCCACCGCTTCGATCCGAAGACGCCGCTCGACGAGTGGCTCGAGGCGCTCGACGATCTCGTGCGCTGGGGGAAGGTGCGCTACCTCGGCGCCAGCTCGGGCCCCGCGTGGCAGATGGCGCTCGCGCTCTCGGCGTCGGAGCGCCGCGGCTGGGCGCGATTCGTCGCGATGCAGAATCACTACAACCTCCTCTATCGCGAGGAGGAACGCGAGATGATCCCGCTCTGCGCGCACGAGGGCGTGGGGCTCGTGCCGTGGAGTCCGCTCGCGCGCGGGCTGCTCGCGCGGCCCAGGCCCGCCGACGCGAAGATCAGGAGCGCCGGCACCTCACGGGCCGCGAACGACACCTACTCCGAGCAGCTCTACGACCACCCGGGCGACTGGGACGTGGTGGACGCGGTCGAGAAGGTCGCGAAGTCGCGGGGCGTGACAATGGCCGAGGTGGCGCTCGCGTGGCTGCTCGCTCGGCCGGGCGTCGTGGCGCCGGTCGTCGGCGCGACGAAGATGCCGCACCTGGAGGCGGCGCTCCGCGCGCTCGACGTGAAGCTCACGGCGGAAGAATGCGCCGCGCTCGAGGCGCCGTACACGGCGCACGCGGTGCGCGGGTACGCGTTTCCGGAGCCGGCCCGGCAGGGGGGTGTTTCGCGAAGCTCGTGACGTCGTTCAACGAGGGAGCCTATGGAGAGAGGCCTGCAGTCTGACCGGGTGGAGCCCATCTGCAGGCGCGCTCCCCGGTGCGCGCGCTCGCTGGCCGTCTTCCTTTGCTTCACGGCGGCCGCCGCGACGGAGGCGATGCCGCAGCCGACGCTGCAGCCCGAGCGGCGCATCGGCGTGTTCTTCGATTGTCAGAGCGGCTGCGACTTCGACTACATCCGCACCGAGATGGAGTTCGTGGACTACGTGCGCAACCGCGAGGACGCCGACGTTCACATCCTCGTCACGGCGCAGGCGACCGGGGCGGGCGGCCGCGAGTTCACCATCAACTTCATCGGCCTCCGGACGTTTGCGCGTTTCTCGGACACGCTGCGATACGTCTCGGCGCAGGACGCCACCGACGACGAGCGTCGGCGTGGCCTGCTCCGCGTGCTGCAGGTGGGGATGATGCGATTCATCGGCACCACCTCGCTCGCGGCGCGCATGCAGATCGAGGTCGCGCGCGAGGCGGAAGAGCAGGAACCGGGTGCGCGCGGGCCCGGCGCGCAGGGACGGGACCGGTGGGACTTCTGGGTGTTCCGCGTGGGGCTCGACGGCTCCCTGAGCGGCGAGAGCCGGCAGGCGTCGAGAGACATGAGCATGGATCTCTCCGTCAACCGCACGACCGAGCGGTGGAAGATCGACGTCGGGCTCGATGGCAACTATGACGACGAGCGGTTCGAGATCGAAGAGGAGGACACGACGACTTTGACGTCGGTGCGGAGGAGCTACTCCCTCGAGGTTCTGGTGGCGAAGAGCCTGGGCGCTCACCTGAGCGCCGGCCTGTGGGGCAACCTCGAGTCCAGTACGTTCGGCAACCAGCAGCTCGCGTGGACCCTCGCGCCCGCGGTGGAGTACAACGTCTTCCCCTACTCGGAGTCCACCCGTCGCATTTTCACTATTCTCTACGGCGTCGGGATGACCGCCTTCGCCTGGCGGGAGGTGACGATCTTCGACCGGACGCGGGAGACCCGGCCATTACATGCGCTCGAGGCCTCGTACGCGACGCGCCAGCCCTGGGGCAGCATGAACGCGTCCGCGGACTTCTCGCAGTACCTGCACGATACCAGCAAGAACCGGATCGAGGTCTCGGGGGGCATGGAGGTGCGGTTGTTCCGCGGCTTCTCACTGGAGATGGACGCCAGCTACGCGCGCGTGCACGACCAGCTCTCGATTCCGGCGCGGGGCGCCTCGCGCGACGAGATCCTGCTCCGCCTGCGCCAGCTCCGCACCAGCTACGAGTACGACCTGAGCCTCGGCATCTCGTACCGGTTCGGCTCGATCTTCAACAACGTGGTGAATCCGCGGTTCCGGTGAGCGGGGCCGGCCGGTTTTCCGTCGCGCCTCGGTGCGTGGGCGGACTCAAGGGCGCGCAGGCGCGCGCTTCAGCACCCGCCCCGGCCGCGCCTCCGTGAACCTCCCGCCGTCCACGACCGGCACCCCGTTCACGATCACGTAGGGAATCCCCTCCGGATAGTGGTGCGGATCGGTGAAGGTGCCCACGTCCTTCACCGTGTTGGCGTCGAAGACGGTGATGCTCGCGACGCACCCCTCGCGGATGCAGCCGTAGTCTTTCAGGCCGAGCCGCGCGGCGGGCATCCTGGTCATCTTGTGCACCGCCGTCTCCAGCGCCAGCACCTTCTGCACCCGCACGTATTCGCCGAGCACGCGCGGGAAGGTGCCGTACGCGCGCGGATGCGGCACGCCCTGCCCCGGCCGCGCGAGGCGGCCGTCGCTCGCGATCATCGTCATCGGGTGCGCCATGATGCGGCGCACGTCGCCTTCGTCCATCACGTGGAAGACCATCGAGGCGCCGCCGGCGAGCGCGCCCTCGATGCCGGGCGTCCCCGGACCGACCACACCTTCAATCACGAGTGGGGCCGCCTTCTCCGGCGTGGGCTCGATGCCGCGGCGGACCGCCCAGTCGTAGAGTGTCTTTCCTTCGAGCGACCGGTCCCACGCCACGCTCGAGAACTGCACGCGCCGGATGTCGCCGCCGCCGCGATCGTTCAACAGGTACTCCACGACGCCCTTCAGGATGCTGTCCTTCAACACCGGGTCGGCGAGCCGCTGCCGGAGCCGCGCCACGCCGCCCTCCAGCGCCCAGGGCGGCACCAGCACGTCGAGCCCCGTGCTGCTCGCCGTGTATGGATACTGGTCAATCATCACGTCGGTGCCCGCGGCGCGCGCCGAGTCTACCATATGGAGCGTGACGACGCTCTTCCCCCACATGCGCCGGCCGATCGCCTTGTGGTGCGTGAGGATCACCGGGATGTGCGCCTGCCGCCCGATCTCGAGCGCCTCCGCGACGCCCTCGAAGAGCCCGAGCCCCTCCTCACGCAGATGCGACGTGTAGATGCCGCCCGAGTCGGCCGCCGCCTTCGCGAGCGCGACGACCTCGTCGGTCTTCGAGAAGAAGCCGGGGAGATAGCGGAGGCCGGTGCTCATGCCGAACGCGCCCTCGTGCATGGATTGCGCGACCATCGCCTTCATTCGCGTGAGCTCCGCGTCGGTGGGCGCGCGGTTCGCCGTGCCCATCACCGTGCGGCGAATCGTGTTGTGCCCCGCGAGGTACGCGACGTTCATCCCGAGCGGCTTCTTCGCGACCGAATCGAGGTAGGCGCCGAAGGGCCACGGCCCGCCGCCGTCGGGCCCGCCGAGGGCGAGCGTGACGCCCTGCCGCACGTGGCTCTGCGCGTCGGGCATCTGCGGAAGCGGCTCGAGGTGCGCGTGCAGATCAATGAACCCCGGCGCGACGATGAGCCCGCTCGCGTCAATCGTTCGCCTCGCCTCGCGCGCGTCAATCGGCGCCCGGGAGACGCGCACGATGCGGTCGCCCGCGACCGCGACGTCGGCGCGCACCCCCGCGGCACCCGTGCCGTCGAGCACGGTGCCGTTCCGGAGCAGGAGGTCGTAGCGGGGAGTGCCTTGCGCGAAGACCGGAAGTCCGAGCGCGCAGGAGGAGAGGCAGAGGAGCCACAGGCGCGTGGAGTTTCGCATGACTGAAAACTCGCGCGCCGAGCCGCGACTTGGAAGTCGCGGGCTCGGCGCGCCGGCCAAACGTCTCCGGACTACAGCGTACTGCTCGCGGCGTGCGACTCGCGGCTTTCGGCTACGGCACCACCGTGAGCGTGACGCCCGATCCGGGCTTTCCCTCGAGCGTGCAGACCAGAGTGTTTGTCCCGTCCACGAGCGTGACCGGAACGGTGAGCGACAGCGGCGCGTTCCCCCCGACCATCGGGTGCGTCACCACCGTCACCCCGTTGAGGTCAATCGTGCCGTTGATCCCCAGCTCCCCGTTCCCCGTGACCACAAGCGAGGCGGGCCCCGCGACCGCCTCAAACGGCCACTCCACGCCCACGGGTTTGCCGGTCTCGCGCAGGCAGTCCACCGGGCCGAACCCCGCCGGCCCGACCACATTGAGGCGCGGAGCGTTCGGATTCGGGCCCCTTCGCGCGGCGGCGACGGGCGTGGTGGGCTCGGAGCAGGCGGCGATGACAAGTGCCGCCGCCAGCGGCAGCATCAGGTACTTCACGGTAACCTCCGGGTAGTGAGTCAAGCCCGAAAATGCCGCGCCGTGAGCGGCCGCCCCGTGTGCTGCATCACGTCCCCGGTTCCGCGGTCGTAAAAAACCGTGTTACCTCTGATTGACCCAAATCGTCACGCGCGACCCCGGTTTCGCCGCGCAACTTGATCGTGCACGCGGGCGTGACGATCAGGTTGCTCGCGTCCATTGTGCGCCTGGGTTCGCGCGTCGATCGGCGCACGGGAAAGGCGCACGATCTCGCGTGGCTCGAAAAACCGAGCGCCGAGCCGCGACGAAGATTTCGCGGGCTCGGCGCTCCCGGCCTGTCGGCCGCAACGGAGCTACGGCACTACCGTCATCGTGAGGCCCGATCCGGGCTTGCCCTCGAGCTTGCAGACAAGCGTGTTGTCCGCGGTCGGCGCGATGAGGACGGAGAGGGCGACCGGCGCGTTACCGCCGAGCATCGGGTGCGTGACGACCGTCACCCCGTTCAGTTCGATGGTGCCGTTCAGGCCCTTCACGCCGTTGTCCGTCACTATGAGAGTGGCGGGTACGCCGTCAGACCACGGGAACGGGAACGACTCGGCAACCGGCTTCCCCTTGGCACGCAGGCACGCGACGGGCCCGAACGGTAGCGGGCCGATGGGCAAAGCCGCCAGCCGAGGAGCATTCGGATTGGGCCCCACTCTCGTCGCCTTCGCGACCGGCGTTGTGGGCTCAGTGCACGCCGCGGCGACGACAACCGCCGCGAGCAGCGCCGACGTGGCAAGCTTCATGAAGATCCTCCCGGATGGTGAGAGTGTGTGCACGACGCGGAGTCCAGCCACCCACAACGCTAACGATTTCACCGCGCAGCCTCCAGTGACGCGCATCACGCGCGCCGCGTGCCCACGCCGACGATCTCGGCCGCGGGCGCCGTGCTCAGCCGAGGTACCGCGCCACCGCCATCGTCACGGCGGCGACGAACAGCAATCCCGCGGTCCAGCGCACGCTGGTCTTCGAGCGCTGCCGGAGCGCGCCCATCGGCGCCATCGCGGCGTCGCGCGCGGGGCCCTCGGGGAGCTTCGCCGCTTCCGCGCCCAGCGCCATCATCCGGAGCGCCGTCGGCCGCATCACGAACATCCCGACGAGAAACGCCAGCACGCCCGCGAGTCCCCCGAGCGAGAGCGCCGCACCCTGAGGCGAGCCCATCCACGGCGACGTGAAGCCGCCCGAATCCATCCAGAGGAGCGCCACGCCGGAGAGCAGCGCGAGGAGTGCGATGACCGGCATGATGTTGAAGTGGCCGAGGCGATGGAGCCCCTGCATCACGGGTACCCCGGCCGGGCCGGCGCCGCGCACCGCCGGCTCCAGGAAGATCGCGACGAAGAGGATCGTCCCCGCCCAGTACACGGCGCAGAGGATGTGCACGAGACGAAGCGCGACGAACGTCGTGTCCATGGCGGGCGGGCTCCGGGATCGGGTCGTGAGGTGGCGAGCGCCCTCACGTTATCGCGCCGGGGCCTCCGTGGCGAGTCTCGCCGTACAGGTCGCTCCGGGTGAGCGGCACCACGTGCCGGCCATTCGCGTCGGGCTTCGCGAGCAGCAGCTGCACGACGGCGAGCCGCCCCGTCGCGAATCCACGCGCCGCCGCGGCGAGATAGAGGCGCCATACGCGGTATGCCGCCTCGCCGACCATCCCCGCCGCCTCCGCGTGGTGCGCCTCCAGCCGGCTGCTCCAGTGCCGCAGGGTGCGCGCATAGTGCTCGCGGAGGCTCTCGACGTCGCGCGTCTCGAAGCCGGCGAGTTCCGCCGCCCGGACCAGCTCCGCGAGCTGGACGACCTCGCCGTCCGGGAAGATGTAGCGCTCGATGAACTCGCCCCGCCGCCAGAGGCGGTCCCGCACGCGCTCGCGCACGCCTCGCCGGCGCGCGTCGTCCAGCGCCACGATCCCGTGCGTGAGAAACACGCCGCCGGGCCGGAGCAGATCGAACGCCGTGGCGAAGTAGCTTTCCAGCTGCAGGCCCCTGACGTGCTCGAGCATGCCGACGCTCGCGATCTTGTCGAACCGGCCGAACTCCCGGAGCCGCCGGTAGTCCCGGATGCAGACTTCCGCGCGACCGGCGAGTCCGGCCTCCGCGATCGCGCGATGCGCGAAGGCGGCCTGCTTGTGGCTGAGCGTCACGCCGACCGCCTCCACGCCGTACCGCTGCACCGCGTGCAGCACGAGCCCGCCCCACCCGCAGCCGATGTCGAGCAGCCGCTCGCCGGGCCGGACCCGGAGCTTCCGGCAGGTCAGATCGAGCTTCGCTTCCTGGGCGTCGTCCAGCGTCTCCGCGCCGGTCGCGAAATACGCGCAGGAGTACACCATCCGCCGGTCGAGCCAGAGCGCGTAGAAGTCGTCGCCGAGATCATAGTGGAATCGGATCGCGGCGGCGTCGCGCGGCTCGGCGTGGCGCGTTCCGAAGTCGGAGAGTCCGTCGGCGACGCGCAGCCGGCCCCTGCCGGCGCGCGGGCTCCTCGGCAGGGCGAGCAGGTGGGGCACGACCCGCGCCATCGTCCTCCACGAGACGGCACGTTCGGCGAGGAGATCCCCGAGGCGCACCGCCGCCTCGAGGTCACCCTCGATGTCGAAGTCGTTCCGCGCGAACGCTTCCGCGAGGCGCCGTTCCGAGGGCGGGAGGAGCACCCGGCGCAACACGTCGGGCTGCCGGAGCACGAGCGTGAACCGGCTGTCCGGCGGCCCTTCGACGGTGCCGTCCCAGAGGCGCACACAGAAGGCGCGCGTGCCCGCGGGGCCGAACAGCAGCTCCAGCGCATCGCGCGCGTGACGCGTGCGCGACGCGTCCGCACGCGGGAGGACGGCGCGCGGTGAAGGCGGCGCGACGGTGGCTTTCACGGCGTGGCCTGCGATCTTCCGGACATCACCAGCTCCGTGCCGCGAACCCTAGCGGCGGTGGCACGCGTTCACCATCCGCAGAACGCCGAATGTGGGTAGGGCTTTCCCGCACCGGGAACTGCCGCTCTTCCGGTTTCGCCGGGCGCACGCGCGGCCCATCTTCCGCGTGTGATGAGGCGAGCGTGAGGACCGTGCGCTCCCGGCCGGTTACCGCTGCACGGGCGCGCGACCGCGAGCGGCCGGGCGCGCACGCGCACGAGGCAGTACGCGTCCCGGCGCGCCGGTGATGCGCAACTGGTCGCGCTCGGAGGAGCACACCGGCGAGTGGAAGGTGCGCGTGCGCGCCGACTCGCTGAGCGCGCTCTTCGCCGAGGTGGCGCGCGTGGTCGCCGGCGCCGCGGGTCCAGCGCGCGGGCCGAGCGGCGACTGGGAGCCGGTCGCGCTCGGCGCCCGCGACGCGCCCGCGCTCCTCGTCGCGTGGGCAAATGAGTTGCTGGGCCGCGGCGAGGTGCGCCGCCGCGCCTACCGTGACGTGCGGCGCCTCACCGTCGCGAACGGCCGCCTCACCGCACAGGTGCGCGGGCCGCGCGTCGCCGAGTGGCGCTCGCCGCTCAAGGCCGCCACGTATCACGGGCTCACGCTCGAGCGGCGCGGCCGCCGGTGGGCGGCCCTCCTCCTGTTCGACGTCTAGCGCGACGACCCCTGTGCTTCCCGAAGAGCTGAGCCAGATCGGGCCCTGCGCGTACGAGATTCCCGTCGCGCGCCGCGCCGACATGCGCGTGAGCGCCGTCGTCTACGCGGACGAGGAGCTGCTCGCCGCGATCCTCGCCGGCGACGCGGTCGGCCAGCTCCAGAACGTCACCACGCTCCCGGGCGTGACGGGCCACGTCTTCGGCATGCCCGACATGCACGAGGGGTACGGCTTTCCCGTGGGCGGCGTCGCGGCCACGCGGATGCCGGACGGCGTGGTCTCGCCGGGCGGCGTGGGCTTCGACATCAACTGCGGCGTGCGGCTGCTGGCGACGCCACTCACGCGCGCGGCCGTCGGCGACCGGCTGACCGACCTCGTGCACGAGATCTCGCGCAGCGTTCCCGCCGGCACCGGCCGCGGCGGCCAGTGGACGCTCACCGACGCCGAGCTCGACGGCGTGCTCACCGAGGGGAGCGCGTTTCTCGTGCGCGAGCACGGCTTCGGCCTCTCCGACGACGTCGCGCACACCGAGTCGCTCGGGTGCCTGGAGGGCGCGGATCCGGCCAGGCTCTCGGCGCGCGCGCGCGACCGCGGGCGCGACCAGCTCGGCACCCTGGGCGCGGGCAATCACTTCATCGAAGTGCAGGTCGTGGACGAACTGTTCGATGAGGACGCGGCCCGCGCGTTCGGCCTCGAGCCGGGCACGCTCGCCATCCTCATCCACACCGGCTCGCGCGGCCTCGGGCACCAGGTGTGCACCGATTACGTGAAGCTGATGGACGCCCGCCTCGCGGAGCACGGCATCACGCTGCCCGACCGCCAGCTCTCGTGCGCGCCCGCGTCGTCGCGCGACGGCCGGGACTACCTCGCGGCGATGGCGGGCGCGGCGAACTTCGCGTGGGCGAACCGGCAGCTCATCGCGCATCGCGTGCGGCAGGCGGTCGCACGCCTCTTTCCCGCGGTGGCGCCCGAGGCCGTGCGACTGGTCTACGACGTCGCGCACAACATCGCGAAGCTCGAGACGCACGGCGGCGCGCGGCTGTGCGTGCACCGGAAAGGCGCCACGCGTGCCTTCGGCGCGGGGCACCCCGAGGTGCCGGCGCCGTACCGCGCCGTCGGGCAGCCCGTCTTCGTGCCGGGAAGCATGGGGACGGCCTCCTTCGTGCTCGCGGGCCTCGCGACGTCGGAGTCGCGCGCGTGGAGCAGTTGCTGCCACGGCGCCGGACGGAGTCTCAGCCGGACCGCCGCCAAGCGCCAGGTCGCCGGCAGCGAGCTGCGCGCGCAGCTCGAGGCACAAGGCATCGTCGTGCGCTGCCCGTCGAACAAGGGGCTCGCGGAGGAAGCGCCCCTGGCCTACAAGGACGTCGAGCGCGTGGCCGAAGTGGTCGAGCGCGCCGGCCTCGCGCGGCGCGTGGCGCGGCTCAGGCCCGTCGGCGTCGTGAAGGGGTGACGCGCGACGGGTTCACTGCGCACGACACGTGAGTCGCCGGCGCCGCGAAGTCGGCCGCGGCGCGCCGGGGTGGTCCACGGTCAGTCGAGGATGTAGACCATCCCCGTCTCTTCGTCGTACACGTACGCGGGCGCGAGCCCGTCGTCCGACGCGCGCACGTAGCGCATCGTCGGTGTCGCGAACGCGGGCTGCCCACGGAATGCGCCGAGAATGCGCGCGAGGTCCTTGTCATCCAGCTCGTCCAGGTCGTCCGGGCCGGCCTCCTCGGGCGGAGGCGCCAGCGTGCTGCCGATCTTCGACATGGCTCGCCCCCTTTGCAATCCCGCTACGGGGACGATGCGATCGCCTGCCGGCGGCCGTCAGGCGAAGAACCCTGATCCTCCGTCGGGCGCGGCCCGACGAGCAGCCGGGAGGCTCCCTGAGCGGTCGCGCCTACATCCAGGGCTCGTCCGCCGACGGCCCGTAGATGGACGGCACCTTTCCGCCCGCCATCCGGAGGTACACCGAGAGCTGGCCGCGGTGGTGCACCTGGTCCATCAGCATCAGCCACATGATGTCGAGGATCGGCACCTTGCCCATCTGCTTGGGGCCGGTGTAGAAGTCCACGGTCTCGTGCAGCCGCGAGTCCGGCACCTTGCCGAGCGCCTGCTCCACCGACTGGCACCCCTTCTCGAACGCGGCGATGGCGAGGGCGATCGAGACCGGCTCCGGCGGCATGTTCGGCGGCATGGTGAGCGTGCCGTTGATCGCCGCGGCGACGACTCCCTGCTCCATGCCGAACGTGTGCATCAGCCGCTTCGCGCTCGCTGACCGCGGGTGCGGCTGGAACTCCGCCTTGTCGGCGGGATACGCCTTCATCACTTTGACGGTCGTCGCGTGTTCTTTCCGGTAGACGTCCAGAAACTGCTCCTTGGGGCTCGGCATCGCGGTACCCTCCGTGAGCGGAGATGAGCACTGAGCGAGCGAATCTGGGTCACGCCCGGGCCGGGCGTCAACCGCCAGTATCCGCGCCGCACGGCGAAGCGTACTTTCCTGCGCTATGCGCCGAGGACTTCCCGCCAGGCCGGCCGCGTCGCCCCGTCGCGCCGTCGCGCGCGCCGTGCTTGTCACGCGCTCCCCGCTCGTCACGCGTGCCGCGGTCGCTACCCGCGCCACGCTCGTCGCCGCGCTCGCTGCGCTCGCCGCCGCCGCCGCGCGCCCGCTCGCCGCGCAAGGCGCGGACAGCACGACCGTGCCCGTTCTCTTCAGCGTGAGCGGCGCGGCCTCCCTCGGCACGTACCAGTCGGGCGTGACCTGGGCGGTCGTGCGCTTCCTGCAGCTCGCGAACGGCGATTCCACGCTCCGCCCGAGCGCGCATCGCGCGCTCCGCTACCGGCTCGGCGCGATCAGCGGCGCCTCGGCCGGCAACATCAACGCGGTGATCTCGTCGCTCGAATGGTGCCGGAAGGATGCCGTGCGGCCCGAGAACAGCCTCTTCGCCCAGCTCTGGCTCAACGTCGGCCTCGGCCAGCTCAACCCGGTCCACGATTCCGGCGGCGCGACGCTGCCCTCCAGCGGCCGGGCGCCGGGCGCCGCCGGCCTGATGTCGCGCGCGTTCTTCCAGACGCTCTGGGATTCGCTCACCGCCGCGATGGCGCGGCCGCTCTTCGATCCGCGGTGCGACATCCCGGTGGGCGTGACGATGACGCGGCTCATCCCCGCGATGTACTCGCTGCAGCGGACGGACGAGACCGATCCCGCCCTCACGGCGGCCACGCAGCGCTTCGTCGCGCGGTGGCGCGTGCAGGCCGACAGCGCCGGACTCGAGCGCGACCGCGCCCCCCTCGTGGTGCGCCCGCCCGAGATCCCGCGCGACCCGCGCCTCTTCGGCGCGGAGTACCTCATCAGCATCGGCGCGGACCGATCGGGCAAGGACACCGTGGACCGGCGCATCGTCTTCGGCGCGGTGCAGGCCTCGGCCGCCGTGCCGCTCGTGTGGGCGGCGGTGCCGCTTCCGACGCCCGTGGACAGCAACTTCGCGGCCCGCGCGAAGCGCGCGTCGCTCGAGCGTGCGTTCCGTGCCGAGGCGCGCGCCGGCGGCACCGGCGGCGCCGGCGCGCGCGTGCCGAAGGACTCGGCGCTCTTCGTGGACGGCGGACTCTTCGACGCCGACCCGCTGGGTCTCGCAAACGACATGTGGAGCCAGGAACGCGCGACGCCGGGAAGCCGCGAGGCGCGCCCGCTGCTCGTCCGCATTGACCCGGACGACCTGCGCGGCCTCCTCCTCCTCAACACGCAGCAGAAGGAGGCCGCCTCCGGCGCGGCGAAGCAGCCCCCGCCGAGCGGGATCGAGCCCGTCCTCACCCTGCTCGGCGGCTTTCTGCCGAGTGCGCGCGGCTACGAGCTCCAGTCGCTCGGCCGCCTGCTCGCGCGGCACGCGAACGACCCCGTGTCGCCGCGCATCGTCCACACGTCGCGCGCGTTTCCCGCGGTCGCGGCGCACCTCCTGCATTTCGGCGGGTTCATGGGTCGCCCCTTCCGCGACCACGACTTCTACCTCGGCATCTACGACGGCCTGCGCTTCGCCGCCGAGCAGTTGCTCTGTGCCGATCCCGTCGCGCGTGACGCCGCGCCGCCCGCCGCCTCGTGCGTGGACAGCGTCCTCACGCACACGGTGATCCCCGCCGTCGAGCGCGCGCTTCCCGACGCGCAGCCGATTCCGCTCGTGCGCGAATTCGCGCGGTGTGAGTCGCTCGGGTGGCGCGACGACGCCTGCACCTTCCCGCCCGACACCCTCACGCGTGACCCGCTGCTCCGCGCCCGCTACCGCGTGGAAGCCACCATCGCGCGGGCGAACCAGCAGATGCTCCACTACACGCCGCCGCCGAAGGACACGACGCGCCCGAGGCAGTGCGGCCCGCGCGCGTGCGACGGCTTCGTGGCCTCCATCGTCTGGAACGACGACTTCGGCGTGCTGCTCTCGTCGCTCGCCGCCGACACCGGGTACCGGAGCGCCATCCGGACGATGCACGCCCTGACGAAGCCCGTTTGCTGGGGGCGCGAGGCGGCGTGGGGCTCGCCGGATCCCACCTGTCCCGCGGACAGCGCCTTCGCGCGCCTGGTGAACGACCCGGAGACGGTGCTCGACTTCGCGCTCCGCTGGGAGCTGCGCCGCCTCTCGGAGATCGAGGAACGCCAGCGACGCGGGAGCAAGACCGCCTCGCGCATCGCAGCGCTCACGGAGCTGGCCTACACGGCGCAGGGGTTCCCGTATCGCACCGGCCATTTCGCGCCGACGACGGTGCCGGCGTTGGCGCCCAAGCGCCTTGCCTGGAACCTCCTTCCATACTATGTGGCGGCGGGAGCGCCCGGACGCGGGGGCGTCGAGCTGGGCTGGGACTTCGTGCTGCGCTACTGGCGCGACGCGCACGTCGGCATCACGGCGCCCATCAGCTGGTGGTACCGGCCGGGCGCGAACGGCGCGCGCACGAGCCAGGCGCTGGCGTTCGGCCTGGGTGCCTTCGTGCGCCCGCCGCCGGCGCAGCAGTGGCTCGCCTTCCAGGTCGCGGTGCAGTATCCGGGGGAGGCGGTCGCGCGCGGGCTGTGGAGCGCTCGGCTGCTCTCGCCGGAACTCGCGTGGACGCCGCCGCTCGCCTCGAAGCTGCGCTTCGCGTACCGGTGGGGGCCCTCGCTCTTCGATCCGTCGCGGGCGGGCTTCGGGCCCGCGCCGTTCGGCAACTCGGCGGGTGCGCGCGGCGGCGGCGCGTTCTCGATCGGCCTGGCGGACGTTCCCGGCCTGCTCTACTGGGCCTGGCGGTTGCTCTGACCGCGCGCGTCGCGATCATCGCGGTGCACGGCGTCGGGAGTCCCGCGCCGCTGAGCACGGCACAGGCGACGGCCGAACTCCTCGTGCGGCACCAGCCAAACGGCGCGCGCTTCAGCGCGTTCGAGGAGCGCCGGCTCACGATCCCCACCGACAAGCTCAACATCACGCCGTCCAGATGGGACACCGTCGCGCCGCGGTCCGCGCGCCCCGCGGCCGCGCCGCCGCCCCCGCCCCCGCCCCCCGCGGTGAAGCAGTCACGGCTCGCGGCCCGGCTCGAGGAGGATCGTTCGGCGCTCGGGCGGAACCGCGACCGGCCCTCGGGCCCCGACATCGCCTTCATGCGTGAGCAGCTCGACGGCTACGAGAGCGACCACGCGCCGTACGAGACCGCGGAACTGGTGGGCGAGCGCACCGACGCCACGGGCGCGCGCACCGCCGTGCACGTCTTCGAGATGTACTGGGCCGACCTCTCGCGCGTCGGCTCGGGGCTCCTCCGCGTGCTCGGCACCATCTACCAGCTCATCCTCCACATCAGCCACCTGGGCCGCAAGACGCTCGACGTCGCGTGGCAGTACGCGCCCGATCCGGAGGACCTGGCGCTGAACGAGGCCTGGCGGCGCTTCAGCGCGTGTCACGCGTGGGCCGTGCGACTGTTCACGATCGGCGTGCCGCTCGCCACGGTCCTGATGCTCTGCTGGAGCGTGCTCTTCGTGCCCGCGGCGATCCCCGCGAATGCGCGCCCCGTGGCCGGCATCGCGGCGAGCGCGATCATCGCGATCGCCGCCGCCGGCCTGCTCTGCTTCACCCGCCTCAAGACCGCGAGTGCCGCGACGGCCTTCGTGCTGCTCTCGCTGGCCATTCTCGGGGCCGGCGGATGGCTCTACTGGACCTTGCCGGCTCGCGCCGGGCTGCTCGGCACCGGCATCCTCAGCGTGACGCTCGGCCTCGTGACCCTCGTCGCCTACGAGGCGACCCTCCGTTTCTACGAGCGCTCGCGCCCGGGCGCGCTCGTGCTGGGACGCGTGGGCGCGCTCCTCCTCCTCGCGCTCACCGCCGTCTCCTGGCCGCTGGTGGACCGCGCGCTCGAGCCCGCGGAGATCATTCGGCAGCTCGCGTTCTTCGCGTTCCAGTGGGGGTACATCCTCAACATGCTCCTCTGGCTGACGCTCTGGGGCGTGGCGTTTGCCGCCTTCCTCCTCGGCGTGCGGGTCTGGCAGCGCACGACGGCTCCCGTCGAGCGCCGGCGGATGCGGCGCGCGGGCTGGACGGCGCGCGTGACGCTCTGCTTCTCGCTCTTCGCGTTCATCGTCACGGTGCTGATCGGCTATCAGGCGATGCTCGCGCTCGCGTCGCAGTACACGAGCTGGGTGGATCTCCTTCCCAAGGCGCAGCTCCGGACGGTCGCGACCTGGTTCCTTCCCGCCGCACGCGGCGCGGTGCCCGACTTCCTGCAGGCACTGATCGCGGCGGGCGGTACGTCGGCGCTGCCGTGGATCATCGCCGGGCTTGGCTTCGCGCTGCTGCTCGTGCTCTGGTTCCTGCTCCTCGTCGGCTTCACGAGCGCGCGCCGGCTGTCCGAAGACTGGAAGTTCTCGCGCCAGCTCGGCGAGTGGTTCACCGCGGGCTTCGTCTGGCTCCGCGCGTCGGGGAATCTCGCGACGTCGGTGATCTACGGCGGGTTCATCGTCGGGGGCGTCGTCGGATTCGCGCCGGCGATCTTCGGGTTCACTTGGCCGGCCGAGGTGACGGACTTCTTCGACGAACGCCGGACGACGCGATTGATCACCGCGATGACATACGCCGTGCTCGCCTCGGCGGCGACGGTGGCGGCGGTGAAGCTCCGCCTCACCGCGCTCGCCTCACGCGCGCGCCCCGCGCTCGGCATCGTGCTCGACGTGGACAACTACCTGCGCGAATCGCCCTGGGAGGCGACGCCACGCGCGAAGATGGCCGAGCGGCTCGCCTCGCTGCTCCGGAACGTCGAGGACCGCAGGAACGCGGACGGAACGCCGTACTTCGACCGCGTCGTCTTCATCTCGCACAGCCAGGGCACCGTGCTGACGGCCGACTTCCTGCGCTTTCTCGCCGCGGAGAAGATCCAGTGCCCCGAGGTGCGCGCCGAGCGCTTCCGCCTCCTCACGATGGGGTCGCCGCTCCGCCAGCTCTACGCCGCGAACTTCCCGCACCTCTACAAGTGGGTGGACTCGTCCGACGACCGCGAGCCCCGGAAGCGGGACGACGCGCTCGCGGCGGAAGCGCTCGCGCGGCGGACGCCCGACCCGGCCGCGCTCCGCGTCGGCAAGTGGGTGAATCTCTACACATCGGGCGACTACGTCGGCCGCGCCCTCTGGCGGCGCGAAGACGCGCCGGGCGTGTGGTCGTGCGAGACATACGCGGGCGCGAGCGAGGCCGGCAACCGGCGGGAGCGCTGCCTCGGCGCTGGGACGCACACGCGCTATTGGTCGAGCGCCGCGGTGGCGGAGGAGCTGGACGCGCTGCTGGTTTGAAGTTGAACCGTCGGGCCCTCGTGAGCGCGCCGGTCCGGCGCGCGCGGGCACGCCACCCGCGCCCGCCCGCCTCACCCCGCGAACCACCCGATCGCGAACTGACAGAACACCGCCCCCACCACCGCCATCGCGAACCCCCAAGCCAGCAGCTTGCGGAAAAGCGGCCGCGGATCCTGGCCGCCCGGGAGCGCCGCGAGGCAGAGCGCGCCGATCGTCGAGAGCGGCGACACGTCCACGAGCGCGGCGCCGACGTTGATGCTCATCGCCACCTGCAGCGGGTCGCCGCCGCCCAGCTTCAGCACGAGCCCGGGCACGGCGGGAAGGAACGCCGGGTAGACGACGCCCGAGGTGGAGCTGTAGGTCGAGATGACGCCCGTCACGAAGGCGATCGTCCCGTTCACCGTCCCCGGCGTCGAGATGCGCGCGAGCATCGTCGTGAAGAGGTCCATCCCGCCCGTCTTCTCGAGCACGCCGATGAGCACGCTCACCCCGCACACCATCACGATCACCGACCACGGCACCGCCTTCACCGACGCGACGTCCTCGGCGGCGCCCGCGAGAATGAGCACGGCCGCCGCCGCAAAGGCCGAGAGGCCGGGGTTCGCCTTGAATGCCACGACGCCGACGATCCACGCGGCCGTCACCGCGAGCGTGAGCCAGTGACGGCGCTCAATCGGCGGCGCGGCGACGACCGTCGAGACCCGAGCCGCACGTGCGAGCCGCACGCCGCCGAAGAGCAGGAACGCGCCAAGCGCGACCAGCGCGTGCACGACGAAGTTCGCGGCCCAGACGCTCCACTCGTGGCCGCCGAGCCCCGCGGACTTCATCAGCTCCTGCACCATCGCGCCGACGGCGCTGATCGGGGAGAGATTCCCCGCGTTCGCGCCATTGCCGACCATCAACGCCACGAGAAACGCCGGCACGCCCGCCGAGCCGCCGATGGCCATCGCGAGCGGCGCGATGAGCGCGCTCGCCGCGATCGCGCCCGGTCCGACCGTCGAGACGGCGCACGCGAGGAGGAAGAAGAGCGGCGGCAGGAGCGCGACGTGGCCGCCGGCGAGCCGCACCGCGCGGTGCGCGAGCGCGGCGAGCGTCCCGTTCGCCTGCGCCACCGCGAAGAGGAGCGTCACCCCGAGCAGCGTGAGGAAGAGGGTGGCCGGGAACGTCGCCATCAGCACGTCGGCCTTCCACTGCGCCGCGTAGAGCCCGATCGGCCACGCGAGCGCCACCGCCAGCACGCCGACGTTGATGCGCGACGTGAGGCTCGTGAGCAGCACGAGGAGCAGCGCGACGAGCGAGAGCACGGCCGGGCTCACGACGGGCTCCAGGGCGGCAAGAGGTGCTTCTGGACCTTGCCGAGCGCGGTGCGCGGCAGCGCGTCCACGCGCACGTAGCCGCGCGGGAGCTTGAAGGATGCGAGTACGGCACCGAGCCCCTCGCGGAGCGCGCGCTCGTCGAGCGGCACGTCGGAGACGAGGTACGCCACTGGCACCTCGCCGCGCACGGGATCCGTGGCGCCGATCACCACGGCCTCGCGCACGCCCGGCTGCGCGAGGAGCAGCTCCTCGACCTCGCGTGGGTAGACGTTGAACCCGCCCGAGATGATCAGGTCGCTGACGCGCCCCCGGAGCGTGAGGTAGCCGTCGCTCGAGCGCGCGCCGAGGTCGCCCGTGCGGAACCACCCGTTCCGGAACGCCGCGGCCGTCTCGGCCTCGCGCTTCCAATACCCGGCGCACACGTTGGGCCCACGCACCCAGACCTCGCCCGTCGCGCCGTCGGCCACGGGCGCGCCCAGTTCGTCGAGCACGCGCAGCTCCACGTGCGGCAGCGGCGGCCCCACCGTTCCCGCGCGCCGCTCGCCATCATGGGGATTGCTCGCGTTCATCAGCGTTTCCGTCATCCCGTAGCGCTCGAGGATCACGTGGCCGTAGCGCGCACGGAAGGCCTCCAGGACCTGCGGCGGGAGCGGCGCCGAGCCCGAGACGAAGAGCCGCATCCGTTCGCCGATCCCTCGGGCGCGCGCGGCGGGCACGTCGAGCAGCCGCACGTAGATCGTCGGCACGCCGAAGAAGAGCGTGGGCCGGTACTCCTCGAACAGGTCGGCGGCGGTGGCGTGCTCGAATCGCTCGATGAGCCGCATGTGGCACCCGCTCGCGAGCCAGCAGTGCACGCCGTTGCCGAGCCCGTGCACGTGAAAGAGCGGGAGCACGGCCAGATAGCGATCGGCGCTCGTGATGCGCCACGCTCCGGTGAGCGCGCGGGCGTTCGCCGCGAAGTTGCCGTGCGTCAGCACGGCCCCCTTCGACGCGCCCGTCGTCCCCGACGTGTACACGAGCGCCGCCGGCGCGTCGTCATCGAGGGCGATCCGCGGGCGGTCCGAGGCGCACGGCGCCCACTCGGCCTCGAGCGAATCCACGTCCCAGCACGCGGTGCCGGCGGGGACGTCGGTCGCGCGCGCGCTCGTCGCCACCACCGCGCGGGGCTCCGCGTCGCGCACGATGTGGCCGATCTCGCGCGCGGTGTACAGCACGTTGACCGGCACCACGATCACACCGAGCTTGGCGCACGCGAGCCAGAGGTCCACGATCTCGACGCGATTCGCGAGGCAGAACGCGAGTCGGTCACCGCGCACGAGCCCGCGGGCGGCGAGGAGTTGCGCGAGCCGGTTGCTGCGCGCCTCGAGGTCGCCGAAGGTCAGTGACACCCGCGGTGCGCCCGGACGGTCCCATTCGAGCGCGCACGCGCCCGCGCGCTGGATGAGCGAGCGGTCGAAGAGCTCGGTCAGCAGCATCGCGCGAGCCGCACCGGCCCCGGTCCGGGCACCCGGCGTCCGGTGTTTACGGCAGCACCGCCGGTTTCACCCCCACCAGCTGGTTGAACCGCGCGAGCTCCCGGTCCATCACCGCCTTGTAGCTCGCCTTCGCCGCCGCGAGGTCCTTCTCGATGTCCGCGAGCCACGCCAGCGACGCGTCGGTCGGCCGGAACTCCGCGCCGCCCGCGACGTCGCCCGCGCCCGTCCCCACCTCACCCGACAGCCAGATCAGCGACAGGTAGATCCTGAACGGCTCCACGTACCACTTGTCGTCGCTGTGCAGATCGGAGCGCGAGAGCAGGAGCAGCTCCACGTCGAGGAGCTTCCGGTCCAGCTCGCCGAGCGCCGCCCTGTCCTCGGCGCGCGTGCTGTCGGACTTGCGCTTGTCCTCGATCTGTTTCCGCATCACCTCGAGCCGGTTCACCATGTCGGCGGTCGCGTTCATCGCGTCGCGAATCCGGATCTGTGCGGCGAGTGAGGCGCCCAGGTCGGCGTCCGTCGTCGTGATCTCGGGATCGCGCATGACCTCGAGCGGCTGCGCCACCGTCTGCCCGTCCACCGTGAGGCGCGCCGTGTACTTGCCCGGCAGCGCGAGCGGCCCGTTCGCCATCGGTCCGCCGATGCCCCAGTGCACGATCGGCCGCGTCTTCTGGTCGCGGAATCGTGGCTCGTCCCAGATGAACGGATTGTCCGGCGCCACCGTGCGCAGTTCGACGCGCGTGGGCGGATCGTAACGCAGGTCCCACGTCGTGAGGTTCATGCCGCTCCGGCCGAGCTGCCTGATGGTGCGCAACGCGCTCCCCTTCGCGTCCACGATCTCGACCTTCACCGTGTCCTTCGGGACGGCCTTGAGCGAGAACTGGAGGCTCGCGGACCCGCTGCGCGCCTCGCGAACGCCCGCGCGCGGCGTGAAGAGGTGCAGGTCGGCGTTCGCGGCCGCCGCGTCCCGCTGCTCGAGCGTCGTGATGTCGCGCAGCACGTAGATCCCGCGCCCGTACGTTGAAACCAGCACGTCGTGCCACGGCTTCGGCGTGGAGATCCACGTCACCGGCGCCGCGGGGAGCCCGTCCTGGAACTGCGTCCAGTGCGCGCCGTCGTCCATCGAGTAGTAGAACGCGTTCCCCGTTCCCGCGAACAGCATCCCCCTGCGATTCGGGTTCTCCGCCACCGCGAGCACGTACGCGAGGGGATGCTTCGCCGGCAGGTCGCCCGTGATCTTCTTCCACGTCTGCCCGAAGTCCGTCGTCTTGTAGAGGAAGGGCTCGCGATTGTCCATCATGTGGAAGTCCACCGCGACGTATGCCGTGCCCGCGTCGAAGCGCGAGGGTTCGATCTTGCGGATCGTGCCCCAGGCGGGAAGTCCCGTGATGTTCTTCGTGACGTCGTTCCACTTCTGGCCGCCGTCGCGGGTGTACCAGAGCTTCCCGTCGTTCGTGCCGGCCCAGATGAGCCCGCGCTGGATCTCCGACGGAGCGATCGCGAACACCACCTCGCCGTAGAACTGGCCGAGGTTGTCCTCGACGATGCCGCCCGACGAGACGATGCGGCTCGGATCGTTCGTCGAGAGATCGGGACTGATCACGGCCCAGCTCTGGCCGCCGTTCGACGTCCTGAAGATCACCTGGCAGCCGTAGTAGACGATGTTGCGGTCGAACGGGTCAATCGCCAGGGGCGGCGTCCAGTGGCAGCGGTACTTCGACTTGTTGGGCGGCGAATCGAGCGTGTGAATCCACGGGCTCACCGAGCGCGCGCGGCGCACGCGGTGGTCGTAGCGCGTGACCGTGTTCCCGTAGCACGACGCCCAGACGATGTTCGGATCGGCGGGATCGGGGAGCGTGAACCCGGACTCGCAACCGCCGAGCCCGTGGTCCCAGGTGGAGAATCCACCGCCGCGGCCGCCGCCGCCAAAGCCGCCCCCTCCGCCGCCACGGCCGCCGCCGTCCCCGCCGCCACGACCGGTGTAGACCGCCAACGCGGCGCGCCCGCCCGACGTGGGCGGCGTCTCGGGCGCGGTGCTCGGCCCTCGGAACGTCCCGTCATCCTGCCGGTTGCCGTACACCCAGTACGGCACCTGGTTGTCCACCGTCATGTGGTACATCTGCGCGATCGGCAGCGAGATGCTCTGTGTCGTGCGGCCGCGGTCCGTCGTGATCCGCGCGCCCGCGTCGTTCGTCATCCCCAGATGGTCGGGGTTCTTCGGGTCCACCCAGATGTCGTGGTTGTCGCCGCCCCACGGCACCGTCGCAAACGTGAGCCCGCCGTCCGTCGAGCGATGAAAGCTGCTGCTCGCGACGTACACCTCGTTCGCGTCGCCGCTCGACACCTTGATGTTGATGTAGTAACCCGCGCGTCCGATGAGCGGCCGCGACCAGCTCACCACCTTCCACGACGCGCCGCCGTCGTCGGAGCGCCAGACCGAGCCCTGCGCGTCGGTCTGAATGAGCGCGTAGACGCGCCGCGAATCGGTCGGCGCCACCGCGACGTCGATCTTGCCGAGCGGCGGCTTCGGGAGCCCCGGGTGCACGACGTGCGTCCAGGTCGCGCCGGCGTCGTGCGTCACGTAGATCCCGCTCGACGGCCCGCCCGAGTACATCGCGTACGTGTGCATCACCACCTGCCACATCCCCGCGAAGAGCGTGTTCGGGTCCTTCCAGTCAATCCCGAGCCCCGAGCAGCCCGTGTTCTCGTCCACGAAGAGCGAGCGCTGCCACGTGCGGCCGCCGTCGGTCGTGCGATACACGCCGCGCTCCTGTTGCGGACCGGTGGCGCGTCCGAGCGCGCACACGTAGACGACGTTCGGATTCGTGGGGTGCACGATGATCCGGCCGATGCGCCCGGTCTCCACGAGCCCGACGTTGGTCCACGTCGCGCCGGCGTCGGTGGACTTGTAGATCCCGTCCCCCATCACGTCGGCGTCGCGGATGGCCCACGCCTCACCCGTGCCGGCCCACACCTGGCTGGGGTCGGAGGGCGCGACGGCCAGCGCGCCGATCGCCTGCGCGCTCTGCTTGTCGAAGACGGGCACGAAGGTGTTGCCCTCGTCCACCGACTTCCAGACGCCGCCGCTGGCGGCGCCCAGGTACCAGGTGCGCACGTCGCCGGGGACGCCGGCGATGGCGGCCACCCGCCCTCCGCTCGAGGGGCCGAGCAGCTGGAACTGGAGCGGCGGCGGCGCCGGCGGCGGGCCGCCCCGGCCGCCGCGGCCGCCCGGCGGCTGCGCGGCGCCGAGCGCCGGGATCAGCACCGGGATGAGCGCGAGAATGACGGGCGCGGCGAGCGCGCGGAGCGCGCGCAGAACGCGCGGCACGCGAGCGTGAAGGCTGGGGATCATGGTCGGTTCCATCGGATGGGAAACGGACTCGAGAAACTCGCCACTCGAGGCCGTCATGCCACGCTCTCGGAGCGGAAAGTCACGCCATACGCTGCCGCGTGCGCACGCGCGGAGCAAGAGGCAGGCCTGCTGCGGCCACACGACGCGATCAGGGCGTGGCCGGCACCGGCGCCGCGCGGAGTGACAGCTCCGCCTCCCCCCGGGCCGCGTCGAAGAGCGGCGTCACCGACTCCCCCTGGCGCACGCGCTCGACGCCGCGCTCCGACCTGGCGACGGTCTCGATGTCGTACCGCCAGACCTCCAACGCGCCCGGGGCGTCGAGCGCGAGCGGCCCGGCGAGCGACAGCTCGGGCGCGAACCGCGCGCCGTCGGGCAGCGACGTCGCGTCCCACCAATAGCGCACGCCGAGCGCGCCACCGGCGCCGAATCGCCACCGCACCGTGAATCCGGGCGTCTCGCAGCAGACGGTGATGGCGTCGCTGTCCACCTCCACCGTCGCCGCGCACCGCGCGCGCGACCAGGAAGCGACCGGCGCATACGACGCCGCGGCGTAGGCCTCTTCGGACAGGTCCGCGCTGATGACGCGTGCGACGCCGATCGCGCGGTCGTCGAGGTCCGCGGGCGGCGGCGCCGTGAGCAGGTGCGATCCCTCCAGCTCGTGAATGCTCGGCGTGCCGTCGTGCCCGGCCGGAGACGTGCGCGGGTGCAGCGAGGGAAGGTGGTACGCCTCGCGCCGGCGCGTGAGCACGTCGGCGTGGTTCACGCCGCGCGCGAAGTGCGTGAACTCCACGAGCGCGCCGCCGTGCGCCGGGGCGACCACCGCCGACCAGTCGGCGCAATGCACCCAGATCTCCTCGGCGCCGTCGGCGTCGAGGTCGAGCGTTTCGGCGGCGAGCGGCTCCCCCAAGCGGAGCACTCGCTCGGCGATGGCGAGCTGCCGCCAGACGGCGGCGCGCAGGTGCGGCAGGTAGAGCCCCCCGAACACGCCGTGCCAGAGCGCATCGTTGCACTGGGCGCGGCCGATCGCGCGGCGCGCCTCCGCCGGGTCGCCGCGCCGCCGGCAGAGCGCGCTCAGTGCGCACGTCTTCTTGTGCATCCGGTTCGCTTCGGCGTACCGCGCGAGGAAGTTCCGCCAGTGCGAGCCGCGCACGAGCGCGCCGTCGGAGCTGCCCATCCGCTCCGTTCCGAGCTGGTGCTCGAGCGCGTTGAGCCGGTGAGCCGCGTCCGGCGGGAGCGCCCACCCCTCCATCTCCCGGTACGAAGCGGTCGGCAGGTACGCGATCCCGCCGCACGGCACCGCGTCCACCGCCTCCCGCCCCGTGCAGAGGCGCAGGACGCCCTCGTCGCGCAACGCGTCGAGCACGTCGCAGAACGCGTCGAACCAGCCGCGGCGGTAGACCCAGTCGCCGGTTCCGGGCCAGCCACCGAACTTCTCCCCGTCGTCGGCGAACACGGCGAGCGGCCGGCCGGCCGCGTGCAGCGCGTGCACGTACTCCGCCATCTCTCGCGCCGGGCGGAAGGGGATCAGGTAGCGCAGGCGTTCGTCAATGGCGAGCACCGTCACCGCCATCCCGTCGCTCTCGGTGCGCCAGGGCACGTGCAACTGGTCGCGGTGGAACCCGCAGACGAGGAAGTGGCGGTCGTCCACGAGCACGTAGCGTATGCCCGCCGACGCCAGGTCGAACGGCAGCTCCGGCTCCCACACGCGCTCGCTGAGCCAGAGCCCGTCGCCGGCGACGCCGAACCGCGCGTGCAGCGCCTCGCGCAGCCACGCGATCTGCTCCACGCGGTCCGCGCGCGGGAGCGCGGCGAGGATCGGCTCGTACATCCCCGAGAGCAGGAACTCGATCGCCCCGTCGGCGGCGAGCCGCCCGACCTGGTCGAGCAGCGCCGCATCGTGCGCTTCGAGCCATTCGAGCAACGGGCCGGAGATGTGCAGCAGCGCCGGCCGGAGGTGGCGGCGCGCGAGCTGATCGAGCAGCGGGCGATAAACGTCGCGGGCGTGCTCGGCGAAGACGTGATCGAAGTTGCCCACCGGCTGGTGGAGGTGCACGCCGAAGACGAGGCGCACGGGCGGCCGCGCGGGGGGGAGCGCCGACGCCTGCGTGGCGGGGTTCACGCGGCCGTTCCAGCGCGTGAGCGGTGCGCGCGCGAGCGATAGACCTGCGCGCCGTCCCCGGCCCCGGCGTCGTTCGCGGGCGCGACCGCGAGCCGATCGAGCAGGCCGCGCTCGAGCGCGTCGTCGCCGAGGAGCTCGAGCGCGTACGCGGCCAGGCGCAGCATCAGCACCGTCTCGTGGCCGGCGACGTCGTCGAAGAACCAGGCGCACGAGCCGAACATGCCGAGGCGCGCGCTCACGCCGTCCAGGAGCCGCGTCGCGCGCTCGGCGTCGGTCCCGTCGCGCACGCGCGCCGCCGCGAACGCGTGGCGCGCGGCGCGCGGGAGCGCGGCCACGGCGCCGAACGCATCGCGCACGCGCCAGGGGTCCGGGAAGAAAGTGGCGCCCTCCGACTCGAAGCGGTGGTCCAGCTCGCGCGCGAGCCAGTTGAGCGCCGCGCGCAGCGGGCGCCGCCACGCCTGCGACGTGCCCGGCGTCGCGCGGCACCCACAGTCCGCGCGCCAGCGCTCGACGCCGTGCGGGCAGCTCCACGACGACCCCTCCACGATCCGTGCGTCCACGAGCGCCGGCGCGCGCGCGAGCACGGCCGCGAAGTTCTCGATGCGTACCGCGGGCCGCGCGAGGAGGAGCGCGACGGCCCGGGCGAGCGCCATCTCGGCGAACTTGCGGTGGTGCCCGAAGGTCTCGCCGTCCATCGCGAGCGTCGTGAGCGTGAACGCGTCACGCGAGGCGGTCTCGTCGAGGATCGGCGGCGCGAGGTGGCGCGCGAGTTCCGCGCCGTCTTCCACGAGCCGGCCGAACGCCACGCCCGGCGAGAGCGTGCCGTCGTACGCGAAGATCGCCAGCTCGCGGCCACCGCCGGCGACGAAGCGCAGCGGCGCGCCCCCCGACGGCGGAGGCTCCACCTGATGCGGCGCGAGCACCGTGAAGCGCACCCCCTCCTCCGCCAGCACCACCAGCGTCTCCTCGTCCACGGCGGTCTCGGGAAGCCAGAGCCCTTCGGCGCCGCGGCCGAAACGCCGGCGGAAATCGGCGAGCCCCCACCGCACCTCCGTCACCTTGTCCCGCCGCGACGCGAGCGGAAGGATCACGTGGTGGTACGGCATCGCGATGGCGTTGCCGTGCCCGCGCAGGCGCCGCACGCTCGCCCGGTCGCCGTCGAGGATGGCGCGATACACCTCCGGCGCGTTCGGCTCGAGCCAGCGGAGCAGGGTGGTCGCCGCGTCGAAGCTCGCCCACTCGAAGAGATTGACGTGTCCCTGCACGCGACCGGCCGCGTCGCGCAGGCGGGCCGTCGCGAAGGGGCGGTAACACTCGTGCGTGACGCGCTCGTTCCAGTCGTGGAACGGCGCGGCGGTCGGCTCCTCCTCCACCTCGTCCCGCCAGGGATTCTCGCGAGGCGGCTGGTAGAAATGGGCGTGGACGACGACCGAGTGCACCGCCGGCTCACACCGTCGCCGGCGCGGGCATCAGCGCGCGCGCGACCGCGTCGAGCACGTCGGGAAAGAGCGCATCCCGTGCCCAGAGCGCCTCCGCCTCCCGCGCCGCGCCGGCCACGTCCCCCCCGGTCTCGAGACCAGTCACGAGCGATTCCGTCGCCTCGACGTGCAGGCGGAACCTCCGTTCCCCGTAATCGGTCACTTCGCCGGTCGAAATGATGAACTGCCAGTCCGACGCTTGCGCGAGCATCAGCTCCCGCGCCGCCTGCGCGAGGACAGGCCGGACCGGCGGCAGCGCAAGCGCCGCCGGCGCGACGCGCCAGAAGCGCTCCTCGACCTCCCAGAGTCGCGTCCACGTCCACGCCGTCCGTGGATTGAGCCACATGCTGAAGTCGCCGTCCCTCCCCCACGACCCGGACGGCAGATCCAGTGGCGCGACCAGCGTCGAGGCCTGGACGTGCGCCGAGGCCGTCAACGGGCGCACGCCGGGATGCCGCCGGAGCGCCCGGAACGTGTCGGCGAGGAAGTCCGGGCCCTCGAGCCACCAGTGGCCGAACAGCTCGGCGTCGAACGGCGCCACGATGAGGCGCTCGGCGCGCGACGCGCGGCCATGCGCGACGCCGTCGAGGAGAGCCGCGAAATGCCCGGCGTGCTCGCGCGCGAGCGCGCGCGCGCGGCCCGGATCGTATTGCCGCTTGTCGCCCAGCGGAACGCCCGCGCCCGTGACTTCCCAGAGCCGGAGGCCGCCCGGGTACCGGATCTTGTGGAACTCGAGATACGCGGACGCACCGGGATAGCCTTCATCGCGGCTCCACACCCGGTGCGTCGAGGCCGGGTCGCGCACCAGGGCGCGCACGGCGTTCGGCCCCGACCCGATCGCGTATTCCCGGTACGGCGACCGGACCGCGCCGCCCCTGCCCGCGGCCGCGCCCGCGCCCGCGCGGTACGCCTCGAGCGGCCGCCCCGCGTTCGCCAAGTGCGAGTCAACGATCACGAACCGGTATCCCGCGTCCTCGAGATGGCGCTCGAGTCCCGGCCGATCGGCCGCGCGCGGACCGTGCGGCCACGGCGCCCACGGCCCGGCCGGACGGTACGCGCACTCGGGGAGCCAGCAGCCCGCGCTCGCGCGGCCGAAGAGCCGCTCGTGCTCCGCGCGCCCGGCGAGGAGCTGGAGGCGCACGCTCTCGTCGCGACGGAGGAGCGGCAGGAACGCGTGCGTGGCCGCGGAGCTCATCAGTTCGATGCGCTCGTCGCGCTCGAGCATCCGCAGCGCGCCGATGAGATCGCCGTCGAGCGCCTCGAACACGCCGGCGACGTGCCGATACCGGTCCCGCCAGAACCGAACCACCGGGATGAGCCCTTCCTCGCGGCCGGCCGAGAGCTCCCGCTCCGCGTCGTCGCACGCGGCGAGGCGCTGGGCGAGAAACGCGCGCAGCTCCGCCGCGAACGAGGGCGCGGCGAGCTGTGCGGCGAGCACCGGCGTCACGCTCACCGTCACCGCCGCGCTCGTCTGCTCGTCGCGCAGCGTCACCAGCGTGTCGAGGAGCGGAAGGTACGAGTCGAGCGTGGCTTCCATCAGCCAGTCGCTGCCGTGGGGCCAGCGACCGTGCCCCAGCACCCAGGGCAGATGCGTGTGCAGGACGAGGACGAAGTCCATCGTCGGGATTGCGGCCGTCAAGCCGGCGCCGCCACCCGGGATGCCGCCGCGCGGTAGGCCTCGCCGTAGGCCTTCAACGCGTGCTCCCAGCCGAAGTCCCGCGCCATTGCGCGCCGCATCGTCGCCACCCACGCGCGGCGATTGGCGAACCGGGCGACGGCGCGGTCAATGGCCCGGTCGAGCGCCGACGCGTCGAACTCGTCGAACAGGAAACCCGTCGCGTTGTCCACCACCGTGTCGCCGATGCCGCCAACTCTCCGCCCGACCACCGGCGCGCCGTAGCGCTGGGCGTGCATCTGCGTCAGGCCGCACGGTTCGTACTGCGAGGGCATCAGCACGATGTCCGCGCCGGCCATCAAGCGGTGCTCGAGCAGGTCCGTGAAGCCGTACTCGACGGCCACCCGCCCCGGATTCTCCCGCGCGAGCGCCGAGAGCGCCGCCCGGTAGTCCGCATCGCCCATCCCCAGGAACACGAACTGCGCGTCCAGCGACCGCAGGCGCTCGCTGCGGAGCACGATGTCGAAGCCCTTCTGCCGGACCAGTCTGGCGCTCATCCCGATGAGCGGCACGTCCGCGCGGCGCGCGAATCCGAAACTGCTCTGCAGCGCGTCCTTGCACGCCGCCTTGCCCGACAGGTCGCGTCGCGAATAGTTCGCCGCGATGAGCGGATCGCTGGCCGTGTCCCACACGCCCTGGTCAATGCCGTTGCAGATGCCGACGAGCCGCGCGCCGAGCTGCCGGAACGTGTCGTGCAAGCCGAAGCCGCCCTCCGGCGTGCACAGCTCCCGCGCGTGCGTCGGGCTCACGGTCACCGCCACATCGCAGAACGAGAGACCGCCCTTGAGCACGTTGACCCGGTCGTACCACTCGAGGTGGTCGAGGCTCCACAGCTCGTGCGGGAGCCCGAGCGCCGTCAGGGCCGAGTGCGCGAAGTGGCCCTGGTAGCCGGCGTTGTGCACGGAGAGCACGGTCGGCGTCGGCCCGAAGCGCGAGGCGACGCCCTCGTCAGCGCGGAGGTAGACGGGCACGAGGGCGGCGTGCCAATCGTGCCCGTGCAGCAGCACCGGACCGCTCACAAGCTGGCTCACGCCGGCCAGCGCCGCGCGGGAGAGCAGCGCGAACCGCAGGTGATTGTCGGGGTAATCCGCTCCCTGCTCGCCGTACAGGCCGGCGCGCTCGAAGTAACGGGGCGCGTCCACGAAGATGACGTGCGGACTCTCGGCGCGACCGGCCTCGCGGAAAAAGCGCACCTTCTCCACGCACTCGCCCACGGCGACGCGCTGCGGCGGCGCGACCGGCTCCAGGTCGGGCGCGACCTCACGCACCGACGGATAGAGCGGCAGGAAGACGACGACCTTCGCCCCGACGCGCGCCTGGAAGGTGGCGAGCCCCGCGACGGCTTCCGCGAGGCCGCCGGTGCGCGCGAACGTACCGTATTCGGCGGTTATGTGCACGATCGTGCGTCGCGCGGGGAGCCTAACGCTGCGTCCGCGCCGCGTCCGGCCGCGCTTCGGCCTCTTGGTTCGCCCGCGTGGGCGTGCCGTGGTTGCCACTGTCTCGGCGCTCCGAGTCGTCGAGGGAGAATGGCCAAGGTGCCCCCGCCGAGGGACACTGTCTGTCAGACACCCCCCGAGGGGGCGTAGGGGAAGTTGCTCCCGGGGGCGCCCGGGGGCGCCCGGGGGCGCCCGGAGGGCCGTCTCGCCCTCGGTTGGCCGCGCGAAACGCTCAGGCCGTGGGCGGGGTGTCCGCCATCGCGTCGCCGACGATGGACGGCACGTAGTAGTCCCGCACGTAGTCCATCAGCATCCGTCGCGCCGTGAATCGGGCGCCCGACGCGCGCAGCGCGTGCTTCATCACGGAGAGCCAGCGGCGCGGAAGCCCCGTGGCGTCGAGGTCGTAGAACGTCGGGACGACCTCGTTCTCGAGGAGATCGTAGAACTGCCCCGCCGCCGTCGCGTCGGCTTCGGCGCTCGTCTCGCCCGATTCGGCGGACGTGATCGCCCAGCCGTTGTGCCCGTCGAATCCCTCCTCCCACCAGCCATCGAGCGTGCTGAGCTGCGGCACGCCGTTCAGCCCGGCCTTCATCCCGCTCGTCCCGGACGCCTCCATCGGCACGCGCGGCAGGTTGAGCCAGAGATCCACCCCCTGCACGAGGACGTGGGCCATGTGCAGGTCGTAGTCCACGACGAACGCGATGCGGCCTTCGAAGCGGGGATCGCGCGTCGTCTGGTAGACCTCCTGCAGCACCTGCTTCCCGGGCGTGTCCGCGGGATGCGCCTTCCCCGCGAAGACGATCTGCACGGGCCGCGCCGGATTCGTCAGGATGCGCAGCAGGCGCTCCACATCGTGGAAGATCAGATTCGCCCGCTTGTAGGTCGCGAAGCGGCGCGCGAAGCCGATCGTCAGCGCGTCGGGAGCGAGGAGGACGCCCGAGCCCACGAGCTGCGCCGCCTCGCGCGAGCGCTGCGCGAACGCGTGACGCGCCTCCTCGCGCACGAGCGAGAGCAGCGTGCGCTTGAGCCGCATATGCGCGCGCCAGAGCTGCTCGTCGTCCAGTTCGAGCACGCGCTCCCAGAGCTCCGGATCGTCCACGCGCGTCCCCCACCCCTCGCCCAGGTGGCGGTCGAGCAGGTCCATCACGGTGTAGGCCATCCAGGTCGCGAGGTGGACCCCGTTGGTGACGTGGCCGACGGGGATCTCACTCACGCGCAGCGCCGGCCAGAGCGACGCCCAGAGGTGGCGGGTGACCGCTTCGTGCGGCCGGGACACGCCGTTGACGCGACGGCAGAGGCGGATGGCCGCCACCGGCATGTGGAAGAGCGCATGGTCCACGGCGGGATGACGGCCGAGCGCCACGAACCGCTCACGGCTGATCGCCATCTCGTCCCAGATCGGCCCCGCGCATTGGGCGACCTGCTCCGTCGGGAACATGTCGTGACCGGCCGGCACCGGTGTGTGCGTCGTGAAGCTGCTCGTCGCGCGCACCCGTTGCACCGCCTCATCGTACGGCACGCCGCCAGCCACGAGTTCACGCACGCGCTCGATGAGCATGAACGCGGCGTGCCCCTCGTTGGCGTGCCACGCCGCGGGCTCGATCCCGAGCGCGCGCAGCACGCGCACGCCTCCGACGCCGAGCAGCCACTCCTGCCGCAGGCGCAGCTCGGGACCGCCCGCGTACAGCTTGCTGAGCAGGCCGCGGTCCTCGTGGTGATTCTCCTCCAGCTCCGTGTCGAGCAGATAGACCGGCACGCGCCCCACCGCGAGCCGCCACGCCCGGACGCGCACGTCACGCCCCGCGGTGCGGACCACCGTGAGGTACGGCTCCCCGCGCGGGCCGCTGATCGGCTCGAGCGGCGTCTGGCGCGGGTCGAGGTGATCGTCCACGTCCTCCTGCCAGCCGTCCAGGCGGATGCGCTGGTCGAAGTAGCCGCCCCGATAGAGAATGCCCACGCCGACGAGGGGCACGCCGAGGTCGGACGCCGTCTTGCAGTGGTCGCCGGCGAGCACGCCGAGACCGCCCGAGTAGATCGGCACGCTGTAGTAGACCCCGAACTCGGCGCAGAAGTAGGCCACCGTCCGGCCGCGGAGCGCGGGGTACGTCGTCGCGAACCAGGTGAGATCCGCCGATTTCTCGGACGCCAGCCAGCGCATCACCGCGTCGTACCGGGCCAGGAAGTACCGATCGGTCGCGCATTGCGCCAGCCGCTCCGCCCCGACCTCGCCCAGCATCCGGAGGGGATCGTACCGGTTGCGGATCCACAGGTGCTCGTCAATCGAACGGAAGAGCGCGCGCGCCTCGCGATTCCAGCTCCACGACAGATTGCAGGCGAGGTCGGCGAGGCCGGCGAGGCGCGGCGGGAGAAGCGGGAAGCTCGGTGGCATTGGGGAGGTGTGCTCGCGCGGGGCGCCCGGCGATGTAGACGAAGAAGGTAGCGTGCGAGGCGCGACGCGGGAAAGATCGTCGGCTGCGGGCGCGTGCTCGTCGGACGTTCCCCTACGCGCGCCGGGGAAGCGTCCGCCTTGACGGACGGGCGGCGAGCGCCCATGCTGGCAGATGGGGGAAGGGGTTTCGCGCGAAGCTCCCCGGCGGAGGGACGCTCCATGAAAGCCCGCGACATCATGATGACGCATCCGTCCGTGGTGACACCGGACGACACGATGGCGGCCGCGGCGCGGATCATGCGCGATCGCAACCTCGGCGTGCTTCCCGTCATTGACGATCTTCTCAGTCGTTGCCTCGCGGGCATCCTCACCGACCACGACATCGTCGTGCGGTGCGTCGCCGAGGGGCACGAAGCCGGCTGCCGCGTGCGCGATCACATGACGACGGCACGACTGGTGTGGGTGGACGCCGACGCGGACGTGAGCGAGGTGGCGGCGAAGATGGAGGAGGCCGGGCTCCGGCGCATTCCCGTGCTCGACGAGGGCCATCGTGTCGTGGGCGTCGTGGTGCTCGCGGACCTCCACGTGCGGGTCCGGTTGAGCAACCCGGTCCTGGTCGAGGAGCTCGAGCAGCACCTCTATCCGCCGGGCGCCGCGACGACCTGAACCCGGCGCGGCGGCGCAGCGGCGCGGCAGCTCGCCGCCCGCCGTTGGCGGCCGGGAGCGCGCGGCGTATTATCGGTGCACGGACGGACGCCGTCGCGAGGCCCCACTGACACGAGGAGACTGACGATGGGACGAGGTGACCGCCGTTCGCGGCGCGGGAAGATCTATCGCGGCACGTACGGCAAGCGGCGGCCGCGGCCGAAGCGGAAGAAGAAAGGAGCGAGCGCCGCCAAGAAGAAGTGAACGTCACGGCGGGCGCCGCCGCTCACGCCCGCTCGATTCCCGCCCTGCCCCGCCGCACCACCCACGCGCTCGCCGTCTCCACCGGCGCACCCGGCCGCGAGACGAACGGCACCGTCCGGTAGTCCGCGCGCCACTCGTCGGGCGTCACCGCGCACGTCACGTAGCCCCGCCGCGCGTTCTGCCACTTGAGGTGCGGGTTCTCCGGCATCGTGCGCTCGTTCACGTTCTGCGAGCGGTCCGCGCCGTCGCCTCCGGACGAGATGCTCGTCCCCACGAACTCGGCGGCGACCGCCGGCGCGCCGGGCCGCGTGAACCCGGCACGCAGCTCGTTCACCCAGTTGGAGTGGATGTCGCCGCTGAGCACGACGGTCCGGTTGGGCGCGCGCTGCGCGATCGCGCCCAGGAGCCGGTCGCGCGCCACGGGGTAGCCGCCCCACGCGTCCATGTGGCTCCGCACCTGCTCGCCCGGCGTGTCGTCGAACGGGGCCATCATCACCTGTTGCGCGATCACCTGCCACCGCGCCCTGCTCGTGGCGAGGCCGTCCACCAGCCACTGCTCCTGCGCGTCGCCCAGCAGCGTGCGCGTGGGGTCGCCCCAGGTGCCGCAGGGCACCACGCGGGTGCCGTCGCCGCACGCCTGATCGCTCCGGTACTGGCGCGTGTCGAGCACCCAGAACCGCGCGAGCGCCCCCCAGTCGAGCGCGCGCGTGATGTTGAGATCGGCCCACGACCGCGCGCGCGGCACGCGCACCGGCTGGTGCTCCCACCACGCCTGGTACGCCGCGGCGCGGCGCGCGCGCATCTGCTCTTCCGACTCGAACTCGTTCTCGCCGACGAGCCCGGCGTAGTTGTTGTCCACCTCGTGGTCGTCCCACGTGAGGATCCACGGGCACTTCGCGTGCGCCGCGCGGAGGAGCGCGTCGGTCTTGTACTGCGCATACCGGATGCGGTAGTCGGCCAGCGCGATGCACTCCGGGTTGGCGTGGCGGCGGACGCGCCCGTCAATCGCCGCGTATTCATAGATGTAGTCGCCGAGGTGCGCGACGAGGTCCAGCTCCTCCGCGGCGAGGTGCTGGAACGCGGTGTAGAGCCCCTGCTCCCAGTGCTGGCAGCTCACGAAGGCGAAGCGGAGCGGTTGCGTCGCGCCCTCGGCGGGCGCGGTGCGTGTGCGGGCCACCGCGCTCACCGCGCCTCCGGCCGTGAACCGGTAGAAGAACCAGCGGTCCGGCGGGAGCCCCTGCACGTCCGCGTGGATGCTGTGTCCCAGCTCCGGCGCCGCCGTGGCGCGGCCGCGCTGCACGACCTTCGCGAACCCCTCGTCCTCGGCGACCTCCCACGTGACGACCACGCGGTCGCCACTCATCCCGCCGTCGGGCTCGAGCGGCTTCGGCGCGAGCCGGGTCCAGAGCATCACGCCGGTGGGCGTGGGATCTCCGGAAGCGACGCCGAGCGTGAACGGGTCGTCGGCCAGGAGCGGGTGATGCCGCACGCGCCACTCGTTGGGGACGGCGGCACAGAGCGCGGCGTAGCGGGCGAGGTCGGCGACGTCGGCGACGAAATGGCGGCGATCCATGGGTAGGTGCGGACGAGGGTTGCTCTAACGTACACGCGCGGCGCCGCGTCGCACCGTCACGAGTCGGTCACATCGGGTCCCGTCGGAACGGCGCGCGCGCCCAGACCACCTTCCCGCCCAGAATGGTCAGCACGGCCTGCACGTCCTTGATGCGCGCCGGCGTAATCCGGAAGAGATCCTCGGAGAGCACGGTGACGTCGGCCAGCATGCCCGGCGCGAGCTTCCCCTTGATCCGCTCCTCGCCCGCGGCCCAGGCGGTGTTCACGGTGTACGACCGGAGCGACGTCTCCACGTCGAGCCGTTCCTCCGGGAACCAGCCGCCCGCCGGCTTGCCGTCGAGCGTCTGCCGCGTGACGGCCGCGTAGATGATCTTCATCGGGTCGGCCGTGTACCAGCTCGCGTTCGTGCCGGGCCAGTCCGAGCCGAAGAGGAGCGGCACGCCCGCCTTCCGGAACGTGTTGAACGCGTACGCCCAGCGCGAGCGCGTGCCGATCCGCTCTTCCATCCACCGCATGTCGTCTATCGCGTGGTACGGCTGCACCTCCGCGATCACGCCGAGCCGCGCGTAGCGGCGCGCGACGGTCGAGTCGCGGATCACCTGCGAGTGAATGATCCGCCAGCGCCGCTCCGTCGGGCCGTTGACGGTCATCACCTTCTCGAAGAGCGTGAGCAGCGTGTCTATCGCCTCGTCGCCGATGGCGTGCACGTGGGCCCAGTAGCCGGAGGAGTCGAGGCCGAAGAGGAGGCGCTCCATGTTCCCCGGCGGCATCATCCCCGAGCCAGGGCCCGAGGTCGCCCCGGTGTTCGTCGAATCGCGCCACTCGCCGCGCCGCCCCGAATGCAGTTGCGGCTCGTAGAACCGTGCGGTCGAGTTGCCCTGGATGCCGTCCACGAAGCCCTTGAGTCCGCCGATCCTGAGCAGCTCGTCGCCGAACCCCATCGGCACGCCCGCCATCCGGAGATCGTCGTACTTGTCGAGCGTGGGGCGCGCGTAGACGCGCAGGGTGAGCTCGCCCCGTGCCTTGAGCGCGTGGTAGACCTGGAGCTGCTCCGGCGGGGTGATGTCGTGAATCCCGGTCACGCCCAGCTCGGCGAGGTGCGTGAGCGCCGTGCGACTCTCGCGGAGCCGCTGCTCAAACGACTTGGGGGGGATCGCCGCGCGCACGCGGCGAAGCGCCTCGCCCGTCACGCGCCCGGTCGCCGCGCCGCCCTCGCACTCCAGCCCCTGCACGGGCGCGGCGCAGGAGAGCGCGGCGAGCACGAGCGCCCGGCCGTTGGCGAGGTACGCGCTCCGGTCGAAGCGGTTGATCAGGATGGGCGTGACCGGGGTGATGGAGTCGAGCATCGCGCGGTGCGGACTGAAGCGCGCGCGGGACGGTGCGGCACCGCCCGCCGCGCCGCGCCCCGCTGCGCCGCGCCCCGCCGCGCCCGCTGCGCCCGTCGCGCCCGGCGAGTTCGCCGACCATTCCTCGTATGCCCCCCAGTCGCCCCCCGTGATCCAGGCACCGACCGGAAGCCGGTCGCGCGCCTCGCGAAGGCGCTGCACGAGCGTCGCGGCGTCGCTCACGTCGAGCAGGTTCGCGCCGAGGAGGAGCGCGCCGGCACTCGCGAAGTGCGTGTGGTCGTCAATGAAGCCGGGCGTCGCGAAGCGCCCGCCCAGGTCAATCACGCGCGTGGCCGGCGTCCGGTGTCGCTCCATCTCGGCGCTCGTGCCCACGGTGATGATCCGGTCGTTGCGGACCGCGAGCGCTTCCGCCCACGGCCGCGCGGAATCACCGGTCCAGAGGCGGCCGTTCCGGAGAATGAGATCGGCGGGCTGCGCAGCGAGCGCGAGCGGAAGGCCGCACGCCGCGAAGGCGATCAGGACGCGTCGGATCATCGGGCGCTCGCGTGGAGGAGAAACCGCCGGAGGGCACGCCATGCTGGACGGGGCCGCGCTTACGGCACCACCGTCCGCGGCGGACGCGCCGGCCGCGTGCCATTCATGCGCGGCCGTGGCCCGTTCGCCACTTCGACCGTGAGTTCCCGGACGTAGTCCGTGACCTTCGCATAGTGCGGGTAGTCAATGAACTCCGGCTCGTCGGTGCGCTGGTGATAATCACCGTGCAGCCCGGTGAAGAAGAACGCGATCGGAATGCCCGCCAGTGCGTAGTTGTAGTGATCGCTCCGGCCGTAGATGTTGTTGTAGCCGGACCAGGCGATCGTCGAGTCGAACTTGTAGTCGAGCGCGAGCGGCGTCGCCCGCTTCTGGTTCACCGCGGTGACCATCTCGCCCAGGTCCCGGGAGTCGAACGACGAGCCCACGACTCCGAGGTAGTCGGGCCCGCCTCCCGGCAGGTCTTCGGCGCGGCCGCGGCCGATCATGTCCATGTTGATCTGCGCCACCACCGAGTCAATCGGCACGGTGGGATTGCGCACGAAGAACGCGGAGCCGACGAGCCCGCCCTCCTCGCCGGTGTGCCACACGAAGAGCGTGGAACGCTTCGGCTTCACCCGCATCGCCTGGATCGCCTCGGCGATCTCGAGCATCGCCATCGAGCCCGAGCCGTCGTCGTCGGCGCCGTTGTTGATCGAGTCGAGCCGCGGCCGCGGAACCAGCTTCCTGATGCTGTCCATGTTCACGCGGATCGTCGCGAGCTGTTCGGGCGTGAGCTGGATCATGTTGTTCGCGAGCAGCATCCGGTTCCGCGCGTTGTTGAACGCCTTGAGCGAGTCCCGGTCCACGGGCGTGTTGAACCCCACGTGATCGTTGTGCGAGCCGATCGCCACGTATTGGTGCTTGAGCACCGGATCGCTGCCCGGGATGATCCCGACGACGTTACGCGCGAACTCGCTCGGCAGCTCGACGTAGTCGAGCGACGCCGTCACGGTGCCGCCCCTCGTGCCGGCGGTGAGCCCGTCCACCGCGCGGCCGCCGAAGAGCCGTGAGGCCGCGGCCCGCGTCAGGCGAATGACCGCCTGCGGCGCCAGCGCGTCCACCTGCGCCCGGGCGAGCGCGAGCGAGTCCACCGGCGCCGGCGCGGCGGCTCCGCGGCCGCCGGCGCCGCGGCCCCCACGCCCGCCGCCGCTCTGCGTCGCCACGGTCGGTGTGTTGAGCGCCACGCGCTGTGCCGGCGACAACGCATCGAGGTCCATCGTCGCGATGGCGACCGCCTCGGCGAAGCGCGCGGGACCCGCCGGGAACCCGCCCCGCCCGCGCCCGCCGCCGGCCGCGCCGCGACCCGCGGGCTGCGGTGGCGCGGGAAAGAGCACCACGAACTTCCCGGCCGCCTGCGCGGCGGTGATCTGGGTCGTCGTGTCGCCCGCGGTGCCGCCGAGAATCACCTCGGCGTCGCTGATGGGCCGGGGCGCGCGCGTGCCCGGCACGGCCACCCACTCCTCGTTCCACGCGAGCGGACTGCCGCTGGCCGTCAGGCGTGAGTGGTTCGTGAACTGGCGCAGGTGATATGGCAGCACCTGGAACCAGGTACCGTTGTGGCCGGCGGGCTGCACGCCGAGCCGCTTCAGCTCGGCCGCGATGTACGCCGTACCTTTCATGTTCCCGACGCGCCCCACCTGGCGCCCCTGCATCGAGTCGTCCGCGAACTGGTAGAGCCGGATCTGCAGGTCGCGCGCGGTGATGGCAGCCGTGGTCGGGGCCGGCGTCATCTTCGGCGGGTTGCCGTGCTGATTGAGCCGGCCGGGCGCCTGCGCGAGCGCGGACGTGAGCAAAGCCGAGGAAACCGCTGCGATCGAGACGAACGACACGTGTCGCATCCGAACTCCGTGATGAGGGGTCCGGGAATAGTCTGGCGCGTGGGACGGGGGGCGCGCCAGTGCCGGGGCGTCCGCGCACCAAACGCCGGGCGGCCGCGCGGTTGCCCGCGCGGCCGCCCGTGAGCCGTCTCAGGTGGGGAGCGAGCCGGCTACTCCTGCGTCACCGCCTTCATCGCGCCCCGCGCGTGCTTCTTGAACCAGTCGCGGAGATAGAGCTGCGTGCGGATGTAGTTCGACGGCTTGGAGCCCGTGCCGTGCCACTCCTCGTTGAAGCGCACCATCGCGGTGGGAACTTTCCGGATCTTGAGCGCCTCGTAGAACTCCTCCGTCTGGCTGATCGGCGTGCGCAGGTCGTTCACGCCCGTCATCAGCATCGTCGGCGTCGTCACGTTGCCCACGTACATCAGCGGCGACCGGCGCAGGTGCTCGGTCGGATCCTCCCACGGGAACTTCTCGAAGTTCCGGTACCAGCCGGGACCGTCGGTCGTGCCGACGAAGCTGATCCAGTTGATCACGGGGCAGTTCGACGACGCCGCCGCGAAGCGGTTGGTGTGGCCGACGATCCACGCCGTGAGCACGCCGCCGCCACTGCAACCGTAGACGAAGAGGTTCTCGGTGTCTATGTAGCCCTTGGCGATCACTTCGTCCACGCCCTTCATCAGGTCGTCGAAGTCCTTGCTCGGATACGCGTTCTTGATCGCGTTGCCGAACTTGCTCCCGTACCCGGTGCTGCCCCGCGGGTTCGTGTAGAGCACCACGTACCCGTTCGCCGCGTGCTCCTGGTAGGTAAAGTTGAACCCGACGTTGTACATGCCGTGCGGCCCGCCGTGGATCTCCAGGATGAGCGGGTATTTCTTGTTGGGATCGAAGTCCGGCGGCTTCACGATCCAGCCCTGGATGCGGAAGTTGTCGAGCGACGTGTACCAGATCTCTTCGACCTCGCCCAGCTTCTTGCCGTGCAGGACGTCGCCGTTCACATCCGTGAGCTCCCTGATTTCCGTGGGGCGCCGGAGGTTGAACGTGACGACGTCGGGCGGGTCGTTCGGGGCCGACCGCGTGCCCACGGCCGTGCCGTTGGCGTGGATGTCGGACACGTTCAACATGTGCTTGCCGTCCGTCACCTTGCGCGCCTGCCCGCCGAGCGTCACGAAATGCAGGTTCTGCGACCCCTCTTGCGACACGCTGAAGTAGATGCCGCTGCCGTCCTTCGCCCACGTGAGATTCTGCGGCGAGCGGTCCAGGTCGAGCAGAAGCTTCGAGCCCGACCCGTCGCTGTTCATCAGGTAGAGCTTGGAGTCGGTCCAGGTGTCGGTGGTCCAGTCGTAGCCGGTGTAGGCGATCTGCTTGCCGTCGGGTGAGATCGAGGGACTGCCGTCGGGCCCCTTGCGGGTGGTGAGCTGGCGGACCGCGCCGGTGTTGACGTCCACGGCGTAGACCTCGGACTCACGCCACTCATACTCGAAGTCGGGCACGCGCGGGCCCGCGCCGTAGACGAGCGACCGGCCGTCGGGCGTCCACTGCGCCGCCGCGGCGCTCCACTCCCCGCTGGTGATCTGTCGCGGCGTGCCGCCGTCGGCGGGCACGACGAAGAGGTGCTGCACCGCGTCGGCGGTGAAGCCCTGGCCGTCCTGGCGGTAGTCGAGCTTCTCCACGACGCGCGGGGCCGGCGTCCACGTCGCGCCGCGCGGCCGGAAGGCCGTCGCCTGTCCTTCCGCGCGCCAGCCCGGCGCGGTGCTCGGCACCTGCATCGTGAACGCGATCTGCTTGCCGTCGGGCGACCAGCGGAGGCCGCCGGGCGAGGCCGTCACGCGCGTGACCTGCGTGACCGCGCCTTCGGCGTCCATGTAGCGCACGAAGATCTGCGGCGTGTTGTTCGGCTCGCCCTGCGCGGTGTACGCGATGCGCGTGCCGTCCGGCGACCAGATGGGCGCGCCGCCGTCGAGGAGCTTGCGCGGCTTGGAGCCGTCGGCGTTCATGATGTAGATCGAGGACTGCCGCCGGTCGTTCAGCTTGTCAATCCAGTTGCGGGAGTAGATGATCTGGCTCCCGTCGGGCGAGAGCTGCGGATTCCCGACGCCCTCCCACTCGAGGTAGTCCGCGAGCGTGAGCCGGTTAGATGGCTGGGCGGCGAGGGCCGGCGCGAACGCCAGCACCGCGACGAGGGCGAAGAGCGGGGAACGTCTCATGGAGTACCTCCGGCAGGCAAAGAACAGAATGCAGATCAGATTCCGATAATAGGGTTACGCCGTCCGGCACGCCAGCGCTCGGCGCAGCGGTCGGGAGCGCGCCGCGCACCGCCGACCGGACGAGCTACACCGGCGTCGCCGCCGTCTCCCGCGGGAACTTGAGCCCGCGCTCCACTTCGTCCTGCGCCGCGAGCAGCCGCTCGACGCCGGCCGAGACCTCGACGGCGAGGCCGATGTGCGTCGTGAGGCCCTCGACGGTGCCCGAGCCGGCGTGGAGGCGCAGGAGATTCAGGCGAATCGTCTCCAGCGCGCCCACGGCGTCACCGAGTTTGTCATGGATGAGGTCGCGGTCGGCGCGCACCGCGGCGTACTCACCGGTAGTCGCGGCATCACCGGCATCCGCGAGCGCTTCGTGCAGCTCGTCGTGGCGCTTGCGCAGGATCTGCGCGTCGTCACGCAGCCGGTGGATGATCCCGGGCAGATCGCCGAGCGCCTGCCGTGTCTCCTTCGGCAGGGAGTCGTAGAGGTTCTCGGCGGCCATTCCGAGCGAGAGCTCCGTGGCGCGGTGCGTCATCGCGGTTCCGAGCACGCGGTGGCCGAGGAGTCTTTTCGCGACGGAGAACGCGAGTTTGCCGATGCGCCCCATCCAGAGCTTCGCCCACATCTCGGTCGAGACATCACGGCGGCGCTCGAGGAGCGCGAGAGCGGCCGTCGTCGCCGGGATCGCTGTCAGCAACGCGATCAGGGCCGCGTACGAGGTGAGGTTGTTCACGAATCTGAACGCCGCCGGCGCGAGAGGATTGGCAAAGGTGAGCCAGACTACGACCGGGAGCGAAACTCCGAGCACCGGCCACGCGATTCGAGCGGTGCTCGCGAGCACCTTCTCGAGCCGCGTAGGTCCGCGTCCGTGTTCGATCGCCAGCTCCTCACGGGACTGCTCGATCTCCGCCTTGAACGAGGGGCCCAAGTCCTCGCGCGCGAAGCCGAGCAGCATCATGCGCCGCGCCGCACCGACGAAGTACGCGAACGGTCCCGCCGTCATGCCAAGCGCGAAGAGCCCGAATCCCGCTGCGTTTCCGTAGAAGGTCGCGAGCCCGACCGACACGCCAAGGAGCACCGGCGGATAGGCGAGCGATCCCCCGCCGTCCAGCCGCCCGTTCCGCTTCACGAACGCCCTGATCGCCGCCGGCAATTCCCGCCGCTGTTCCAGCGCCACGCCGAGCTGTTCGGCCAGCGCCTCCGCGCTCGCGGGCCGGTGTTCGGGCTCCTTGGCGAGGCACCGGTCCACGAGCGCCGCCAGTTTGCGCGGCACCGCGAGCCCGAGCGACGCGAGGGCAGGCGGCACCTCCGTCACGTGTTTCGCGAGCACCTCCGTCGCATTCTTCCCCTCGAACGGCAGTCGCCCCGAGAACGCGTAGAACGCCGTCGCGCCCAGTCCGTAGAGGTCGCTGCGCGGGTCAATCTCCGTCCCGAGCGCCTGCTCGGGGCTCATGAACTCCGGCGTCCCGGTCACGCCCTCGCCGAGCGAGTCGCCCGCGGCCGCCGCAATGCCGAAGTCGGCGACGAGCGCGCGCCCCGTCGCCGCTTCGAGGAGGATGTTGTCCGGCTTCACGTCGCGGTGCACGAGCCCCTGCGCGTGCGCGTACGCGAGCGCGAACGCCGCCTCGCGGAGCACGCGCGCGCCCTCGGCGGCGGGGAGCGGCCCGCGCGTCCGCACACGATGCGCGAGCGTCTCGCCGTCTATGTACGCCATCACGAAGAACACGAACCCGCCCACGTCGTCCACGGCGTGAATCGGGATGATGTTGGGGTGTGACAACTTCGCGGCGAGCCGCGCCTCTCGCAGGAAGCGCGCGCGCAGCGCGGGGTCGCCCGAGCGCTCCGGCGGCAGGAGCTTGATGGCCACCGGGCGGTCGAGGTGGACCTCGCGCGCGAGGTACACGATCCCCATGCCGCCGCGGCCCAGCTCCCGTTCAATCGAATAGCGGCCCGCCAGCGCGAGCTGGAAGGAGAGGAAGAGCGGATCCGCGGAAGGGCCGAGCTGGGGCATCCCCCAACTTACGCACGACCACGACACACCGCGATCCGCATCTTGCGCGGGAGGCCGGCGCGCGGCAACGTCCGCTCCTCCTCTCCCGAGAGACGTCGTGAAGCCGTGATCATCCGCCGGAGCCTTGTCGTTCTCGCGCTACTCGTCGGCGCCGCCTGCAGGGACAGCACCGCCCCTCCCAAGCCGAGCGCGCTGGTCGTGGTCTCGGGCCCGCCCGGCTCGTCAACGGTGGGCAGCCAGATCGCGACCATCTCCGTCACCGTCAGGGACGAGAAGGGAAACGCGATGGCGGGGCAGCCGCTCAGCGTGAGCGTGAGCGGCGGAGGGACCGTCACCGGCGTACCGGGCAAGACGCAGGCCGGCGCGACCGCCGTCGGCACATGGACGCTCGGCACCAGGGTGGGGACGAACGCGATGACGATCTCGTCCGGCACCTTGCCCGCGGTGACGCTGACGGTCGTCGCGCAGGCCGACGTGCCGGCCGCGTTGCAGGTCACGCAGGGCGCCGGCCAGAGCGCGAACGCCGGCGCGCCGCTCGCGCTGCCGCCGGTGCTGTCCGTGACCGACCGCTTCGGCAACGGCGTGCCGCAACAGGTGGTCACCTTCAGCGTCGTCGCGGGAGGAGGGAGTCTCGCCGGCGGCGCGACGGTGACGAGCGACACGAACGGGGTCGCCACCGGACCGACGTGGGTGCTGGGGAAGCGGAACATCCCGCAGCAGCTCTCCGCGAGCGCCGCCGGGTTCACACGGACCATTGACGCCACGATCAGCACGGCAATGACGGTGACCCTGCGGTTCTTCGGCGCGATGACCGATGCACAGAAGGCGGTCTTTCAGGGCGGGGCCCAACGCATCAGCGCGCTCATCACGCGGGGCGCGGACCCCGTGCAGGCGGATGCGTTTCCGATCGCCACCGCGTGCGACGTGTCCGGCGCGGCGCCCCTCACGGAACTGATTGACGGCATCGTCATCTACGCGAGCATCGGTCCGATTGACGGCGCGGGCCAGATACTCGCGCAGGCGGGGCCGTGCGCGTTCCGCGAGGCGGAGGCGCACTTTCAGCCCGCGATCGCGACGATTCTCTTCGACGTCGCCGATCTGGCGACGCTCACAGGCGGCGGCTCGCTCGAGAACGTCGCCACGCACGAGATGATGCACGGCGTGGGGTTCGGCACCTTGTGGCAGACCAATCTCCTGCTCGCGGGCCTGGTCAACGTGGATCCCCGGTACGTCGGCCCGAACGGCATCGGCGGCTGCCGGCAGATCGGCGGCGTCACGACCTGCGCGGCCACGGTTCCCGTCGAGAACACCGGCGGCGCGGGCACCGCCGGCGGCCATTGGCGCGAGACCGTCTTCGGCAGCGAGATGATGACCGGCTTCCTGAATCCGGGCGCGAGCGCGCTCTCGCTGATGTCCATCGCCGCGATGAGCGACCTGGGCTACAGCGTGAGCCTCACGGCCGCGGACGCCTATTCGATCCAGGCCGCGTTGCGCGGCGCGGTCGCCGTGCGACTGCTCCCCGACAACTGGGAACAGGTGCGGATGCCCGTGTCACCGATGCAGCTCGAGCGTGCGGGGGGATTGCTGCGGATCAGGCGCGGCCTGCCGAAGTAGCAGCGAGATCGGCCTTCACCGCTGGTACGTGCCCACCAGCTCCGTCTGCGCGAGGATGTGGCCCTGCATCGCTTTTTCCACCGCACTCTTGGTCGGCTTGCTCAGCCCTTCGAGCAGGGAGTCGAGCGCGAAGAGCTTGTGGAAGTAGCGATGTCGCCCGACCGGAGGGCAGGGGCCGCCGTAGCCGGTGCGCTTCCAGTCGTTCACGCCCGGGAGCGCGCCGGCGGGCGGCGTCTTCGCGGCTTCGGGAATGCCGCTTTCCCCGGGCGGGATGTTGTAGAGCACCCAGTGCACCCACGTCATCTTCGGCGCGGCCGGGTCGGGAGCGTCGGGATCGTCCACGATGAGCACGAGGCTCTTCGTCCCCTCCGGCACGCCGGTCCAGGCGAGCGGCGGCGAGACGTCCGCGCCGTCGCACGTGTAGCGCCTGGGGATCGCTCCGTTGTGGGTGAACGCGGACGACGTCAGGATCATGACCATCGTGGCCTCCTTCTCGTGACGACTTGGCGATGCGCGATTGCCCGTCGGCGGCCTACCCCTTCGGGCGCAGCAGCTCCTTGAACGGTCCGTAGTCGCGCAGCGACTCGAGCTCCGGGTCGGCGTGGAGCCAGATGCCGTAGCCCACGCCCTCGCGGTGCGCCTGCTGCAGGAGCGCCACGGCTGCGTCCTTCTCGCCGAGCAGCGCCGCGATCCGGGCGCGCCATCGGGTGTGCCGGCCATTCAGATACGGGACGTCGAGGTGCTCGAGCTCGACCGCGATCGCGCGCGCCGCGTCGCGCTCGCCGCGGCGCGCCGCGAGCACGCCACGGAATCCAAGCCCGTCGGCGGCGCCGAGCGCATCGCCCACACTCGCCGCGGCCGCCGCGGCCGCCGCTGCGTCGGCCCACTTCTCCTGCAGCGAGAGCAACCGGATCCGCAGCGCTTTGCCCGCGGGCGTGGCGCTGATTCTCACGGGCTGCGCATCGCTCCACGCGAGCGCGCGGCGCGCCACCTCCGACGCGTCGGCAGCGTGTCCATGCGCGCGCAACTCCTCGCCGATCGAGAGCAGCACGCTTCCCGGGGTGATCTGAGGCTGCGGCGCGGTGGCGAGCACCTCTTCAACCAGCCGTCGAATCTCGTCCATCCGCCCCAACGCGGCGAGCGCCCACCCTTCGTACTCCTGGGTGCGAAGCGAGCCCGGAATCCGCACGCGACCCTCGCGAGCCACCTTGAGTTCCGTCTCGTGCTCGCCGAGCATGTGGTGGATCTCCGCTCGTATTCCCCACATGGCGTACCACCGGCCCATGATGTCCGACGCGCTCCCCGCCCCCGTGAACGCCCCCACCTGATCCCGGGCCTCGCCCGGCCGGTTGACCCGTACGAGCGCCATGAGGAGCGCGAACTGCGCCGTTCCGAAGGGCACGAGTTCCACTGCGGCGCGTGCCGATCGAAGCTGGGCGGTGAGGTCCCCCCGGACGCCGGCTTCGATGTTGTCGAAGCGGTGCCGGTCGTAGGGCGACAGCCGCTCCCGCCTGGGCCGGATGATCCGCACGACGGAATCCGCCATCGCGGCCTCGCCCGTATTGGTGTGGGCGGCCGCGGCGAGGAGCAGGCTCCGCACGTACGTGGAGTCGAGGGCGAAGGCCCGCCCGAACCGTGCGGCGGC
>DATEDF010000125.1:0-4333 GCA_035286465.1 Gemmatimonadaceae bacterium
ACGTCATTCCGGCCGACGGGTGGCGAGGTGCTCTGGCTTGCTTGCTCGCGCTCGGGTGCGGTCGGTTACGCCGGTACTCCTCCACGGGAGGGCACGGTACGGTCGGTTCCTCAGGGAGCGACCTATGCGTTCCTTTCGGGAGAATCGAAGATCGTCCTCATTGACACCAAGGGAGCCGAGACGGCGACACTCGCCGACGCCCTCGGGGTTGAGATGGTATTGCCGGGCCGCGGAGGGTTTCCGCGGCCGCTCGGACGCCCGATGAGCTTCGCGATCTCTGCCACACGAGTGTTCGTCGCCGCCACGGACTCGACGGCCGTTCACGTCTATGGACTCGACGGCAAACGCCTCTCCGCGATCCCGGTCCGCGTTCCACCGCGAAAGCCGACGAAGGCGCAGTACGAAGCTGCCACGGACGTGATCCTCCTCGTCGCCCCACCGCAAGTGCGCGAACAGGCGCGCAAGTTGCTTCTCGAGATACCGGCGCCCGAACAACTCCCCCCATTCAGCGCGATCTTCACGGACCAGGAAGGAATGCTCTGGGTGCAGCTCACCGTTCCGGGCGACGCGGACACCCAGTTCCGTGTGCTCCGCGCGGACGGGCAGGCCGTTGCGGACGTGCGCGTGCCGATCAACCTCACGATTCACGAAATCGGCGCGGATTACATCGTGGGCTCCCGCCAGGACGACGACGGCGAGCAGCACGTCGTGATGTATCGCCTCCACCGCGGCCGCTAGCGCCTCGCCGCCTCCGCGAGCTGCGCGCTCAACACCGCCGGATCACTCGTCGGGACATCGCACGCGTAGTTCCGGCACACGTACGCCGTCGCCCGCCCGCCGATCGCCTCGCGCCCTTCCATCAACGCGAGCCCGCGCACGGCCTCGCCCTGCCCCCCGGCGAGCACAAGCGACGGCACGTAGCGCGCCGCCACCGCGCGCGCGAGCGCGCCGAAGTCTTCGGCCGACGGATCGCCCGCGATCGCCACCTCCACCGCCCCGTGTACCGCGAGATCGGCCGCGCCGAGCAGGTGCGCGAACATCGTCCCGTAGCGCGTCATCGGCTCGGCGAGCGTGCCGAGCACGTGGTCCGCTTTTCGCCGCGCGTCCGCGTCGCCGGTCAGTTCCGCCATCGTCAACAGCAGCTCGACCACCAGCGACGTGCCCGACGGCGTCGCGTTGTCCGTGATGTCGCGCGGCCGCGTGACCAGCTGCTCGTGGTCCGCCGGCGTATCGTAGAAGACACTTGTCCCTTGTTCCCAGAACTGCCTCACGCACGCATCCGCCAGCGCGCGCGCGCGGTCGAACCACTCGCGATCGAACGTGAGTTGGTACAGCGCGAGAATCCCGAGCGCCACCGCCGCGTGGTCCTCGAGAAAGCCCGGGATGCGCGACGACCCCTTCGTGTGCGTCCGGAACACGCGCCCATCACGCACCATCTCGCGCCAGAGAAACTCGCCGTTGGCGATCGCGGCCGACCGGAACTCGTCCGACCTGAACACGCGCGCTCCCTCCGCCATCGCCCGGAGCATCAACCCGTTCCACGACGCGAGGATCTTCTCGTCCCGCCCCGGCCACACCCGCTTTCCTCGCGCCTCGTACAACACGTGCTTCACGCGCGCCAACGCCTCGGCCGACCCACCAATGCCATCTGCGTGTTCTGCGTGTTCTGCGTGCTCTGCGGTCAATATGTTGTTCCCCTCGAAGTTGCCGCCCTCGCTCGCGTGGAAGTACCGGATCGCCCATTCCGCATCTTCTCCAAGCACCGACCGAAGTTCCGGCAGCGACCACACGTAGAACTTCCCCTCCTCCCCCTCGCTGTCCGCGTCGAGCGACGAGTACCAGCCCCCGCCGGCGTCCGTCATCTCGCGCATCACCCAGCCCAGCGTCTCCTCGGTCACCCGGCGAAACTCGGCGTCCCCCGTCGCCTGCCAGAGATGCACGCCCAGCCGCGCGAGCAGCGCGTTGTCGTACAGCATCTTCTCGAAGTGCGGCACCAGCCAGAGCGCGTCCACCGCGTACCGGTGGAACCCGCCGCCCACCTGATCGTAGATCCCGCCGCGCGCCATCTTGCGGAACGAGTGCGTGACGATGTGCAGCGCCCGCTCATCGCCCGTGCGCGCCCAGCGCCGCAACAGGAAGTCGTGCGCCATCGCCTGCGGGAACTTGGGCGCCCCGCCGAACCCGCCCGCCATCGGCTCGAACCGCCGCGCGATGTCCTTCGCCGCCGCATCGAGCGTCTGCACCGAAACGCCCTCCCCCGCACCCGGCACCGCGGCGCTGGCCTCGTACATCGCGCGCAACGACTCCGCCGCCCGCTGCACGTCGCCTCGCTTCTCGCGCCACGCCGCGGACACCGTCATCAACAGACGCCGGAAGCCCGGCAGCCCGTGCCGGTCCTCGGGCGGAAAGTACGTCCCCCCGTAGAACGGCTCCCCCTCCGGCGTGAGAAAGACCGTCATCGGCCACCCGCCCTGGCCCGTCATCGCCTGCACCGCTTGCATGTAGATCGCGTCGAGGTCCGGCCGTTCCTCGCGGTCCACCTTCACGTTCACGAAGCGCTCGTTCATCACCCGCGCGGTCCCGGCGTCCTCGAACGACTCGTGCGCCATCACGTGACACCAGTGACACGCGGCGTAACCGATGGAGAGGAGGATCGGCTTGTCTTCCGCGCGCGCGCGCTCCAGCGCCTCCCGTCCCCACGGATGCCACTCCACGGGGTTCTCCGCGTGCTGGAGGAGGTACGGACTGGTTTCGTGCGCGAGACGATTCGGCATACGAGCGTGAAGAAAGACCCGTTCCGCGAGTGGCGTCGCACCGTGCGACCCGAGAAGTTTACGGCGTGCACGATTCCCGCGCCGCCCGCCAAGCGCTCGCGATCCTCGCCGGCACCACGTTGCTCCGCCTCGTCGTCGGCGCGATCGTCCCGCTCTTCCCCGACGAGACCTATTACTGGGACTGGTCGCGCACGCTCGCGAGCGGCTACTTCGACCACCCGCCGATCATCGCGCTCCTCATCCGCGCGGGCACGGCTATCTTCGGCGACACCGCGCTCGGCGTCCGCTTCTTTCCCATTCTGGCGGGGACTGGCGCCGCGCTCGGCCTGATGCAGTCGGCCCGCGTGATGGCGGGCGACGATGCCGCGAACCTCGCCACGCGGGTCTTCGTCTGCCTCCCGCTCGCCACGGTCGGGCTGGTGCTGGCCACGCCCGACGCCCCGATGCTCTGCGCGGCGGCCTGGACGATGTACGCCGTCATCCGCGCGCTGCGCCCTGGCGACATTCCGCGATCGCTCGATTGGTGGGTGCTCGCGGGCATCTGCGCCGGCCTCGCGATGGCCTCCAAGTACACCGCGGTGCTGCTTCCCGCGGCCCTCGCCCTCGCCTTCGTGAGTCATCCGCGCCTGCAGAACAAGTTCGGTGAGCCCGGCCCGTGGCTCGCCGTGCTCGTCGCGTCGCTCGTGATGGCGCCCGTGCTCTGGTGGAACGCGGCCCACGACTGGGTCTCGTTCCGCTTTCAGCTCGGACACGGATTCGGCGATCCGAAGGGCGGCGCGCTCGGCCTCGTGAACCGCGAACTCGAGCTGATCGCGGGACAGATCGGGCTCGTCTCGCCGATCCTCATCTACTTCCTCGTGCGCGCGATCAAGCGCTCCATGGATCCGACGCCCGACGGCGTCCGCCTCGCGCTCGGCGTCGTGTCGGCGTGCTGCCTTGTGTTCTTTCTCTTCAGCGCGACGCGGCGCTCGGTCGAGCCGAACTGGCCCGCCATCGCCTGGCTTCCCGCCGTCGTGCTGGTCGCCACCGAGCCGATGGAGACGTGGCGCGCCGAACGGTGGCTGCATCGCGGGCTCGCCCTGGGCGCCGTGCTCTCGCTCGTCGTCTTCGCGCACGTGCTCTACCCGATCCTGCCGATCCCCGCGCCGAGCGACCAGATCGCAAAGGCGTTCGGGTGGGAGCTGCTCGCCGACCGGCTCGAGAAACGCCGCCAGTTCCTCACGAGTCGCGCGTCGTTCGGCACCGGCGACTTCTTCTTCGCCGCGGAGCGCTACCAGGACGCGAGCGAGATCGCCTTCCATCTCCCCGGGCATCCGCCGGTGTTCTCGCTGAATCTCGTGGGACGGTCGAATCAGTATGATCTCCGCCCCGCCTTCCGCGACCGCGCACCGGTGGGCGCCACGATGCTCCTCGTGCTCGACGACGAGACCAACGAACCGCGCGTCATCCGCAAGCTCACCTGCTGTTTCCGCCGCATTGACCAGGGCGAGATGGTCGCCCTCGTGCGCAACGATGCCGTCTCCGCGAAGAAGCGCCTCTGGCTTCTCAGCGGATGGAAC
>DATEDF010000126.1:0-18962 GCA_035286465.1 Gemmatimonadaceae bacterium
GCCGCGCCGGACGCGCCGCCGGCGCCCGCGGGCCGCCCCACGCTTGAGCCGCTGCGCGTGGGCGGCGAGGTGCTGGTCGGCACCTACGCGGGGCTGGGCGGCTTCCTCATCGGCCGCTTCATCGGCGGCTCCATCGGCGACCTGATGCCCGCGAGCGAGCGCGACAAGGAGAATCTCGCGCACGTCACGGGGCTCGTCGTCGGCGGGCTCGCGACCGCGGGCGGCACGTTCGCGGTCGGCGCCGTCCGCTCGAACCAGACCGCCTCGTACCCGGCGACGCTGCTCGGCGCCGGCGCCGGGTACGTCACCGGACTCGCGGTGACACGGCTGCTCTTTCCGCGCAGCCGCCCGTCCGTGACGCCCGAGCAATCGCGCGCGCGGTGGTTGCAGGCGACCGTGCAGTCGCTCCTTCCAGCGATCGGCGCGACCATCGCGTTCAACTCCAGCAGGCGATTCAAGTGACCGATACCTCCCGCGAAGCCAGAATTCCCGTCATCGTGTCCGGCGCCCGCACGCCCATCGGGCGCTTCCTCGGCGGGCTCGCGCCGCTCGGCGCGCCCGAGCTGGGCGCCGTCGCCATTCGCGCCGCGCTCGCGCGCGCGACGGTGGATGCCGCCGCGCTCGACGAAGTCATCATGGGGAACGTCGTGCAGGGCGGCGTGGGGCAGGCGCCCGCGCGCCAGGCCGCGATCAAGGGCGGCGTCCCGGCGGCGGTTCCCGCCTACACCGTGAACAAGGTGTGCGGTTCCGGGCTCCAGGCGGTGATGCTCGCCGCGCAGGCGATTCGCGCGGGCGACGCGCAGGCGCTCGTCGCGGGCGGAATGGAATCCATGTCGAACGCGCCCTACTACGTGTACGGGGCGCGCACCGGCGTGAAGTTCGGCGACCAGTCGCTCGTGGACGGCGTGATCCGCGACGGGCTCTGGTGCGCCTTCGGCCACGTGCACATGGGCGGCCACGCCGAATACACGGCGAAGAAGGCCGGGATCACGCGGCAGCGGCAGGACGAGTTCGCGCTCGGCTCGCACCAGAAGGCCGTGCGCGCCATCGAGGGCGGCCACTTCGCGAAGGAGATCGTCCCGGTCGAGATCGCGGGGAAGAAGGGGCCGACCGTGATCGCCACCGACGAGAGCCCGCGCAAGGACACGACGCTCGAGGCGCTCCAGAAACTCAAGCCCGCGTTCGCGAAGGACGCGCCCAAGGAGATGAAGCCCGAGGAGCTGACCGTGACGGCCGGCAACGCTCCGGGGCTCTCCGACGGCGGCGCGGCGCTCGTCGTCACGAGCGAGGCGTTCGCGAAGGCCCACGGCCTCCCCGTGCTCGCGCGCATCACGGGGTACGCGTCGGGCGGCACCGAGCCGCGGGACCTCTTCTTCGCTCCCATCGTCGCCGTGCAGAACCTGATGAAGCAGACCGGTGCGAAGATCGGTGACTACGACCTCATCGAGGCGAACGAGGCCTTCGCCAGCCAGGCGCTGGCCGACGGGGACGCGCTCGGCTGGGACTGGGACCGCGTCAACGTGCACGGCGGCGCGATCGCGCTCGGGCATCCGATCGGGTCGAGCGGCGCGCGGATCCTCGTGACGCTGCTCCACGCGATGCACGCGCGCGGCGCGCGCACCGGACTCGCGACGCTCTGCCTGGGCGGCGGCAACGCCGTGGCGCTGAGCGTCGAGCGCGTCTGAGTCCGACGGCCCATCCCGGCTCTCGTGAAGCTGCGCGCGCTCTTCGTCGGGGACGGCGGGGGGCCGCGCACGCCGTGGCGCGTCGCGATCTTCCTCGCCGCGACGTTCGTCGCGGGCGTGCTCGTGACGGGCGTCGTCCATCCGGTCCTGGCGTGGACGCCGCTCGTCGCGCTCGCGCGACAGTGGCGCGTGCCGCTCGACCAGCTCGGCGCGCTCCTCGCGCTCCTTGCCGGCACGTACGCCGCGCTGCGCCTGGCCGACGGGCAACGCCATGCCGCGTGGGACCGCGTGGGGCTCGGCCGGCGCGCCTTCTCGCCCCGCGCGCTGGCGGTGGGCGGCGCCGCCGGCCTCCTCGCGATTCTCGTGCCGTCGGCGCTCCTCCTCGCCGCCGGCCGACTGGGGCTCGAGCGACAGCCGGAGATCGAGTCGTGGGCGCACTCGGCGCGCGTGACGGTCCTCGTGCTCGCGCCCGCGGCGCTCGTCGAGGAGCTGGCGATGCGCGGGTACCTCCTGAGCGCGCTTCGCGACGGGCTCCGGGCCCCCGGTGCGGTAGCGGTCACCAGCGTTGTCTTCGCGCTCCTGCACCTCTTCAATCCCGGCCCCACGATCACCTCGACCGCCGTCGTCGCGCTCGCGGGCGTCTTTCTCGCGACGGTGCGACTCGCCACGGGGAGCCTCGTCGCGGCGTGGGTCGCGCACTTCGCGTGGAACTTCGCGCAGGCCGCGCTGCTCCACGCCCCGGTGAGCGGCCTGGCGCTCCCCACGCCCGGCTACCGACTCGTGGATCGCGGCCCGGCGTGGCTCACCGGCGGCGCGTGGGGCCCCGAAGGAGGGCTCGCCGCCGCCGCGGGAATGCTCGTCGCTACCTTTCTCCTCGTCTGGCGGCCGCGGCGCCCGCAGCGGCTGCGGCGGCACGCGCGCGCGCCGGACGCGGCATCCGGCGCGCTCCCACGGGCGCCCGCGGAGACCTGACCATGAGTGATGTCATTGCGGTGATCGGCGCCGGCCAGATGGGAAACGGCATCGCGCACGTGTGTGCGCTGTCGGGACTCCCCGTCACGATGATTGACGTCTCGGCGGACGCGCTCGCGAAAGCGCGCACGACGATCGAGAAGAACCTCGAGCGGCAGATCAAGAAGGGCGCGCTCGGCGCCGCCGCGCGCGACGCGGCGCTCGCGCGCGTCGCGACGAGCACGGAGCTCGCCGCCGCCGCGCAGGCGACCGTCGTCATCGAATCCGCCACCGAGAGCGCCGACCTCAAGTTCCGCCTCTTCGCGGAGCTCGACCAGCTCGCGCCTCCCACGGCGATCCTCGCCTCGAACACCAGCTCCATCTCCATCACGGCCCTCGCCGCGAAGACCGGGCGCCCCGCGCAGGTGATCGGGATGCACTTCATGAATCCCGTCCCCGTGATGCAGCTCGTGGAGATCATTCGCGGACTCGCCACGAGCGACGAGACCGCACGGCGGACCGCCGCGCTCGCGAAGGCGCTCGGCAAGACGCCCGTCGAAGCGAGCGACTCCCCGGGCTTCATCGCGAACCGCGTCCTGATGCCGATGATCAACGAGGCCGCGTACTGCGTGATGGAGGGCGTCGGCACGAGCGAGGCGGTGGACACGGTGATGAAGCTCGGGATGAACCACCCGATGGGACCGCTCGCGCTCGCCGATCTCATCGGGCTCGACACCTGCGTCGCCATCCTCGACGTGCTCCACGCCGGGCTCGGCGACCCGAAGTACCACGCGTGTCCGCTGCTCCGGAAGTACGTGGCGGCGGGGTGGCTGGGGCGGAAGACTGGGAGGGGGTTTTTCACCTACGAGTAGGCAGTGGACAGTAGACAGTGAACAGTTGACGGTAGACCGCCGACCGTTCACGCCCTTCACGCGAACTGTCCACTGTCCACTGTCCACGGTCCACTGTCCACTCGTTTCTCAATGACCCTTCGCTCCCTGACCCCCCTCACCCCCGAGCAGTCCGCCATCCAGCGGATGGCCCGCGAGTTCGCCGAGCGCGAGATCGCGCCCCACGCCGCCCGGTGGGATCGCGACGCGCATTTCGAGCCCGCGCTCGTCGCGCAATTCGGTGAGCTCGGTTTCCTCGGGATGCTCCTGCCCGAGGCGTACGGAGGGCTCGGGCTCGACACGCTCACCTACCTGATCGCCCTCGAGGAGATCGCGGCCGCCGACGCCTCGGCGGCCGTTCTCATGTCGGTGCACAACTCGCTCCCCACGCAGATGATCCTGCGGTTCGGGTCCGAGGATCAGCGCCGGCGATTCCTGCCGCCGATGGCGCGCGGCGAGCTGCTGGGCGTCTTCGCGCTCTCCGAGCCCGAGGCCGGCTCCGACGCCGCGGCCCTGCGCACGCAGGCCGTGCGCGACGGCGACCACTGGGTGCTGGACGGCGCCAAGGCGTGGGTCTCTGGAGGGAGTCACGCGGGCGTCATCCTCGCGACGGCGCGCACCGACGCGCCGGAGCTGCGGCGCGGCCCGCGCGGCATCTCGATGTTCATCGTCACGCCCGACCTGCCCGGCTTCCGGGTGGGGAAGAAGGAAGACAAGATGGGCCTGCGCGCCTCCCCCACTGTCAGTCTCGTGTTCGACCGGATGCGCGTCCCGGCGGACCGGCTGCTCGGCGAGGAAGGGCAGGGGTTCGTGTACGCGATGCAGTCGCTCGAGCACGGGCGCCTGGGGATCGCCGCCCAGGCGATCGGCATCGCGCGGCACGCGCTCGAGCTGAGCGTCACCTACGCGAACGAGCGCAAGCAGTTCGGCAAGCCCATCCGCGAGTTCCAGGCCATCCAGTTCAAGCTCGCCGACATGGCCACGCGCGTGCAGGCCGCGCGCGCGCTCCTGCACGAGGCCGCCCTCGCGAAGGATCGCGGCGAGTCCATCGGCCCGCACGCCGCCATCGCGAAGCTCGTCGCCAGCGAGGCGGCGATGTGGGTCACGACGCAGGCGATTCAGGTGTTCGGCGGGTACGGCTTCGTGAAGGACTACCCCGTCGAGCGGCTGTTCCGCGACGCCAAAGTCACCGAGATTTACGAAGGGACGTCCGAGATCCAGCGGATTCTCATCAGCCGCGCCCTGTTTCACGATGGACCCTGACCCCGTGCGCGGGCTCACCCGGAGGCGGCCTCCGTGGCCGAGGAAAAGCTGATGGCCGAGCGCATCCCGATCGCCGCCGATCACCGCGGCTTCGAGCTCAAGGAGAAGCTCAAGCGGCAGCTCGTGGCCCTGGGCTTCGAGGTGCAGGACCTCGGCACGCACTCCCCGGATTCCACGGACTATCCCGACTACGCGCACCCGCTGGCCGAGGAGGTCTCGCGGGGCGAAGTGAAGCGCGGAGTGCTGCTCTGCGGCACGGGGCTCGGGATGGCCTACGCGGCCAACCGCCATCCGCGCGTGCGCGCGGCGGTCGCGTGGGCGCCGGAAGTCGCCGAGCTCGCGCGCCGCCACAACGACGCCAACGTGCTCGTGCTCCCGGCGGACTACCTTTCGGAGGTGGAGGGCGTGGCAATCCTCAAGAAGTGGCTCGAAACGCCGTACGAGGGGGGTCGCCACGCGCGGCGCGTGGAGAAGATCGAGATGCCGGAGGAACGATGAGTCCGTGGTGTTCGTGGACCCGGTGCCCGCCCGGGCCGGAGTTGACGGCCACCGATCCCGAGGTCGCGCACCTCATCGAGCAGGAAACCGCGCGCCAGTCGGACGGCCTCGAGCTGATCGCGAGCGAGAACTTCGTCTCGCCCGCGGTGATGGAGGCGATGGGCTCGCCGCTCACCAACAAGTACGCCGAGGGGCTTCCGGGGCGGCGCTACTACGGCGGCTGCGAGTTCGTGGACCAGGTGGAGCAGCTCGCGATTGACCGCGCGAAGCAACTCTTCGGCGCGGAGCACGCGAACGTGCAGCCGCACTCCGGCGCGCAGGCGAACGCGGCGGTCTACCTCGCGTTCCTCAAGCCGGGCGACACGGTGCTGGGGCTCGACCTGTCGCAGGGCGGCCACCTCACGCACGGCTCGCCGGTGAACTTCTCCGGTCTTCTCTACAAGGCGGTGCACTACGGCGTGACCGATGAGGGGCTGATGGACTACGACGGCGCGCACGCGCTGGCGCGCGCCCACAAGCCGAAGATGGTCATCGCCGGCTACAGCGCGCACTCGCGCGTGATTGACTTCGCGCGGTTCGCCGCGATCGCCGCGGAAGTCGGCGCGATCTTTGTCGTGGACATGGCGCACTTCGCGGGACTCGTCGCCACGGGTCACTATCCCTCGCCGGTGCCCCACGCCGACGTCGTCACCCTGACGACGCACAAGACGCTGCGCGGCCCCCGCGGCGGGCTCATCCTCTGCAAGGCGGTCCACGCCAAGGTCGTGGACAAGGCCGTCTTCCCCGGGTCGCAGGGCGGCCCGCTCGAACACGTGATCGCCGCCAAGGCCGTGGCGCTGAAGGAGGCGGCCGAGCCGTCGTTCCGCGAGTACTCGCGCCGGGTCATCGAGAACGCCCGGGCGCTCGCCGCGGCGCTCGCCGAGCGCGGATTCCACATCGTGAGCGGCGGAACCGACAACCATTTAATGCTGGTGGACCTGCGGTCGAAGAACCTGACGGGCAAGGCGGCCGAACAGGCGCTGAACGCCGCCGGAATCACGGTCAACAAGAACACCGTGCCGCGCGAGACGCAGTCGCCGTTCGTGACGAGCGGCATCCGGATCGGCACGCCCGCGGTGACCACCCGGGGCATGGGCGTCGCCGAGATGAAGCGGATTGCTTCGCTGATCGCGACGGTCCTCGCCGCGCCCGAGGACGAGTCCATCCGGCAGCGCGTGCGCGACGAGGTGCGCGCGCTCACCCAGGCGTTCCCGCTCTACCCCGCTGCAATTCCCGCGCCAGCGGGCTCCTGAGCACACCCCGCCGGAACGCGCCGCCAGTTGTGGCGCTCACGCGCGCGCTGCATTATCCGTCCCGTTGCGCGCGGCGCAACTCCTGTGCGCCGGCGCGAGTCCCCTCGACTGCAGAGGAGCGCGTGCCCGAGCTGGCGTTCCGAGACGGCGTGATGGACCGGATCAGGTTGCGCGAGCCGCGCTTTCACGAGCACGCGTACCTGTTCGTCCTTTCCGCGCTCGAGTTCTGCCAGGCCCGGCTCACGGAGCGCCGGCACATCAGCGGGCGTGAGCTCGCGGAGGGATGCCGCGACCTCGCGCTCGAGCGCTACGGCGTGCTCGCGCGGCTCGTCCTGGAGTACTGGGGCATCACCAGCACGGCGGACCTGGGCGACGTGGTCTTCACGCTCGTGGACCTGGGCCTCCTTCTGAGTCAGCCGACGGACAGCCGCGAGGACTTCGCGGCCGTCTTCGACTTCGAGGAGGTGTTCGATCGCGACTATCCCTGGAACGCCGCACCCGCCGCGTAGCGCAGGAGGGCGCTACACGCCGTTCGGTCACCGATGAGCGTGCGCGTCCTGAGCGCGGCGCAGGCGGCGGCGCTCGACACGAAGGCGATCGCGGGCGGCGTCCCCTCGCGCGCGCTGATGCAGGCCGCGGGGCGCGCGGCGGCGTCGCTCCTCCTCGAGCGATTTCCGCTCGAGGCCGCGCGCGGCGTGGCGCTCTTCGCCGGCCCGGGCAACAACGGCGGCGACGCGTGGGTCGTCGCCGCGGAGCTGGCGCGTCGCGGGGTGCGCGTGCGCATCGCCGAGGCGGACGTGGCCCGGACGCCGGACGCGATGGCCGAGCGTGAAGCCGCGAGCGCCGTGCTCCAGCACGCGTTGCCCGACGGCTCCGAGGGCGTGATCGTGGACGGCCTCCTCGGCACGGGGGCCACGGGCGCGCCGCGCGGCGCGATCGCCGACGCCATCGGGCGCATCGAGGCCGCGCGCACGGCGTCGTCGCCGCGGCCGCGCGTGGTCGCCCTCGACGTCCCGAGCGGCGTGGACGCGACGACGGGCGAGACGCCCGGCCCCTTCGTGCGCGCCGACCTCACCGTCACCTTCGGCTCGGTCAAGCGCGGCCTGCTGGTGAACCGCGACGCCGCCGGCACGATTCTCGTCGCCGACATCGGCCTCGCGGCGGCGGCGGAGGCGTTCACGGAGGGCGCGCTCCTCGTGGACGCGGCGTTCGTGCGCGATGCCGTGCCGCCGATTCCCGCCCGCGCGCACAAGGGGACGCGCAAGCGGCTCGTCGTCGTGGGCGGCGCCCTCGGGATGGCCGGCGCGACGGTGCTCGCCGCGCGCGCCGCCATGCGGAGCGGGATCGGGATGGTCCGGCTTTGCGTGGCGAGCGAGAGCGAGAGCGCGGTGCAGGCGGCGGAACCCGCGGCGATGGCCGCGCCGTGGCCCGCGACCGACGCCGACGTGGACGCGCTCGTCTCCTGGGCGCACGCGTTCCTCATCGGCCCGGGCATCGGCGCCACGGCGCGCGCGGGGGCGCTCGTCGAGCGGCTGCTCGTGGCGCGGCGGGGCCCGGTGGTCCTCGATGCCGACGGGCTCCGCGCGTTCGAGGGTGCGCCGCGGAAGCTCGGGACACTGCTCGGTGCCCCCGATCCGGACGGGCGCCGCGCCGCCGTCATCACGCCGCATGTCGTCGAGTTCGCGCGCCTCGCGGGACTCACGAGCGACGAGGTGAACGCGCGCCGCTTCGACGTGGCGGCCGAGCTCGCGCGCGCGATCGGCGCGACGGTCCTCCTCAAGGGCGTCCCGACGGTCGTGAGCGACGGCGCGCGGACGCTGGTGAGCGCGAGCGGCACGCCCGCGCTCGCCACGGCGGGGAGCGGCGACGTGCTCGGCGGGATCCTCGCCACCGTGCTCGCGCAGTCCGGCAACGGCCTCGCGAGCGCCGCCGCGGCGGCGTGGGTGCACGGCCGCGCGGCCGAGATCGCGGCCGCGGGCCGCGTGCGCGGCGTCGCGCTCGACGACGTCATCGCGGCGCTCCGCGCGGCGTGGCGCCTCGACATGCCCCCCGCGCCGCAGCCGCCCGTGCTCGCCGAACTGGCGGCGGTCGGCGACCGCGACGACTGAGCACACGCGGTGCGCGCGTGTCGCGAGGGCCGCGCAAACGCGCGCGGCGCCGGAGCGGCGCCCGTGAGCCCGTCGTACTTTCAGGCATGAGTTCCGATCACCTCTCGCTCGGCCCCGGCGCCGAGTTCGACACCATCCGCGCGACGCTCGCGCGCTGGGGCGCCGTCGCGCGCGGCACGGGCGACGACGCGGCCGTGCTCGAGGTGCCGCGTGGGGAGCGGCTCGTCGTGAGCACCGACACCGCGGTCGAGAACGTCCACTTCCGCCGCGCGTGGCTCTCGGCCGAGGAGATCGCCTATCGCGCCGGCGCGGCCGCCTTGAGCGACCTCGCCGCGATGGGCGCCACGCCGCTCGCGATGACCATCGCGCTCACGCTCCCCGAGACGTGGCGCGCCGAGAGCATGGCCCTGGCCGACGGCATCGCGAGCGTGGCGCGCGAGACCGGCACGCCGATCGTCGGCGGCGACCTCACCACGGGCACGGAGCTCTCACTCAGCGTGACGGCGCTCGGCACCGTGCGGCGCCCACTCTCCCGCGGCGGCGCGCGCGAGGGGCAGGCCGTGTGGGTCACGGGCCGCTTGGGCGCGCCCCGGCTCGCGCTGGAGGCGCTCGAGCGCGGGTTGACGCCGCACCCCGCGCACCGCGCGCGCTTCGCGCACCCGGCACCGCGCCTGCACGAGGCGCGCTGGCTCGCGGAGCACGGCGTCACCGCGGCCATTGACTGTTCCGACGGAGTCGCCGCCGACCTCGGGCACGTCGCCGCGGCGAGCCGCGTGCGCATCGTGCTCGACCTCGATCGCCTGCCGTGCGTGAGCGGCGCCACCCCGGACGACGCCGCGCGGAGCGGCGAGGAGTACGAACTCCTCGTCACGGCGCCCGAGGGGCTCGACGCCGGCGCGTTCGAGCGCGAGTTCGGGCTTCCGCTCACGGCCGTCGGGCGCGTGGAGCGCGCGGGCGCCGGGGGCGCGACCGTCGAGACGCTCCGCGGCGGCGTGCCGGTCCCCGCGCCCAGGGGGCACGACCACTTCACCCCCTGATGCGGACGCGCCTCGCCGGCGTCACGGTGCGCTTCCGCGCGGACGGCGTGGAGCTCGCCGTGGGAACCGGGACGCAACGGCGAGCGAGCCGCTAGATTCGTGAGGCCGACCGCGCGACTCCCGTCGTCCTGATCCCAGAGCACTTCCCCATGTCGAACATCAGCGACATCAGCGCCCGCGAGATCCTCGACTCGCGCGGCAATCCCACCATCGAGGTGGACGTCACGCTCGACTCCGGCGCCGCGGGGCGCGCGGCTGTCCCGAGCGGCGCCTCGACCGGCTCGCAGGAGGCGCTCGAGCTGCGCGACGGCGACCCGGAGCGGTACGGCGGCAAGGGCGTGCTGAAGGCCGTGCGCAACGTCGCGAAGGTCATCGCGCCGGCGCTGCGCGGCGCGGACGCCACCGACCAGCTCGCCGTGGACCGCGCGCTCATCGCGCTCGACGGCACGAAGAACAAGTCGAAGCTCGGCGCCAACGCCACGCTGGGCGTCTCGATGGCCGTCGCCCGCGCGGCCGCCGTGGACACCGACCAGCCGCTCTACCGCTATCTGGGTGGCCCCCTCGCGCGGACGCTTCCGGTGCCGATGATGAACGTCGTGAACGGTGGCGCGCACGCGACGAACACCGTGGACTTCCAGGAGTTCATGATCGTCCCCGTCGGTGCGCCGAGCTTCCACGAGGCACTGCGGATGGGCGCCGAGACCTTCCACGCGCTCAAGAAGGTGCTTCTCAAGCGGAAGCTGAGCGGCGGCGTGGGAGACGAGGGCGGCTTCGCGCCCGACCTCAGGAACGACGAGGAGGCGCTCGTCGTGATCCTCGAGGCGATCGAGAGCGCCGGCTACGCACCCGGCAGCGAGATCTGCATCGCGCTCGATCCCGCGGCGACCGAGCTGTTCGCCGACGGGAAGTACACGTTCAGGAAGAGCGGCGCGGGTACGAAGAACGCCATCCAGATGATCGAGCTGTTCGACAAGTGGCTCGACAAGTACCCGATCGTCTCGATCGAAGACGGCCTGGCCGAGAGTGATTGGGAGGGATGGACGGCGCTCACGGAAGCGCTCGGCGACCGCGTACAGCTCGTGGGCGACGACATCTTCGTGACGAATCCGGAGTTCCTGAGCCGCGCGATTGACGAGGACGTCGCCAACGCGATCCTCATCAAGCTGAACCAGATCGGCACCGTCACGGAGACGCTCGAGACGATCGAGCTGGCGCGCCGCAACGGCTACCAGAACGTGATCTCGCACCGGAGCGGGGAGACCGAGGACACCTTCATCGCCGATCTGGCGGTCGCGACCAACGCGGGGCAGATCAAGACGGGTTCGGCGAGCCGGACGGATCGCGTCGCGAAGTACAATCAGTTGCTGCGCATCGAGGCGGACCTGGGCGCGCACGCCGAGTTCCCGGGCGGCGCGGTGTACGGCCTGGCGTGAGCGCGCGCGTCGGAGTTCTCGACGAGGAGGCTCGGTGACCGAGGAGCCCAGACTTCAGCGCGACCTGCTGAAGAACATCCTGCGGAAATCCGGCGCCTCGAGCGTGGACCAGCTGCTCTTCGATCCGGTCACCGCACTCCCGGGTTTGCGGCTCCTCGTCCCGCAAGTCGAGGAGGCCCTCGCGCGCCGCGGGAACATCGGCATCCTCACGCTGAACATCGCCCAGTTCTCCCGGCTCGAGGATGTCTACGGCTGGGAACTCTTCGACGAGATCGTGCGCGGCGTCGCGGCGTGTCTGCAGACCATCAAGGACGATTCGCTCAGACAGAATGACGCGCTCGCGGAGCTGACGATCAACGGAAACGTCTTCATCCTGATGCTCTCGCCGCCCCGCACGGAGCGGGCGCTCAAGTTTCGCGACCTGCTCGGAATCAAGGCGCGGATCTCCGAGAAGCTCAACGCCTACGTCGCCGAGGCGCTCAGCCCGGAGCTGCTGTACCGGTTCAACTACTTCATCGGCTGCGCGATCATGGGCAAGGAGCCGTCCGTCCGGCTCGAGCGGATGCTCTACCGCTCGATTGACGAGGCGTTGGCCGACGCGACGTCGGAGAAGGAGAAGCTCGTGCGGCGCCGCTCGCGCAAGCTGCGGGAAATCATCGCCCGCCGCCGCATCACGACGCACTACCAGCCCGTGATGGACCTGCACGCGAAGCGCGTGATCGGCTACGAGGCGTTGAGCCGGGGCCCGGTGGGAGAGTTCGGCACGCCGGACGTCCTCTTCCGCATCGCGTACGAGGCGGAGCTTGTCCTCAAACTCGACGCCGTGTGCCGGGGGCGGGCCCTGCGGGGGCTGAGCAAGATGGACCGCGACCAGATCCTGTTCATCAACATGGAGCCGCTCTCGATCTTCGATCCCGCCCTCCTCAAGTCTGTTTCCGCGCGGCGGGCCGGACGGGTCGTGTTCGAGATCACGGAACACGCCGCGATTTCGGACTTCTCCACCTTTCGGCAGGCCGTGCAGCTCCTCAAGCAATCGGGTTTCAAGGTCGCACTCGACGACGTCGGTTCCGCGTACTCGGGGCTGCGCATCATCTCGCAAATCGAGCCGGATTACATCAAGCTCGACATGGAGCTCACGCGCGCGGCGCAGAGCAACCGCGTGAAGATGGAGCTCGTGCGCGCGATCGCCGGGTTCTGCACCGAAGCCAGCGTGCCGATGATCGTCGAGGGGGTGGAGACGCGCGAGGAGCTGGAAGCCGTGACGTCGCTCGGCGTACATCTCGTGCAGGGCTTCCTCCTTGGGCGGCCCGCGGCGATCCCCGGGAAGGACGAGATGATCTGGCCGGCGCTCGACCCGCCCTCGAAGAAGAACCCAGCCACGACCTAGGGCACGCGGAGGGTGCGGCGGGGCCCGCGTCCGACAGTCGGCTCCTCAGTTGTTTTGCGAGCGGTAGGTGAGCAGTGCGGACGCGGCATCAGGTGCGGGCGCGCGTGAGCGCGCGCGACCGGAGTTCGGAATGGAGTGGGGAGGTCGGCAGCGCCGGGATCGGCGACGATCGCGCGGAGCGCCGTCCGGGGGAGCGGGCCGGAGGTACTCACCGCGGTGCTCTGCCCGCCCTGACGCGACCCGCGCGTTTATGCTGCAGCCGCCCGCTGTATAGCGCGAAAGACACGCGTGGCTGAATCTCGTCAAGGCCGTTGCTCTGGAGGCGCTTGCGCCGCATACTCGAATGTGGGCGCTGCGTGAAAAGCAGCGAGCGCTCGCAAGGATTACTCCCGCTTCGCGGGATAACGTGACTGGATAATTGTAAGTTAGACCGCAATTCGGCGTCGGTGTTTATCCATCGACTTCCCATGAGCTTATGATGCAGCCCGCACTTTGCGACAACTGTGGTAAACGCCCCGTCGCGGAGATTGCCATAGGCTCGCGTGCCGACGGCTCGGCGTGGGATTTGGCGTTGTGCAGCGTCTGCTTGTCGACGACGAAGCCGCGTGCGCGCACTGCCGCAGAACAGGAGCGGCGACGAGCCTCCGACCAAATGAGCGATCAAGAGTTGGCCACCGGCCTGCGCAAGCTGTTCAACGAAGAAGCCTCCGAAACTTCCGGGGCGGATTGAAATGATCTTTGCCATCCCCGTAACGCTCATCGTCGCGTACGCCCTGTTTCGGGTGTTCGAGCACCTTGGACTGAAGGTGCAAAGGGCCGTGTATGCAGACGGCCCGCGACCTGAGACTCTTCGGCCGCTCTTGTTCCTTGGCGCAATCCTCCTTCCGGCGCGCATTTTCGGATGGGTGGCGTTGCTCTACTATGGCTACCAAGCGGGCTGGCTCGCGCCTGTGAAGCTCATCGCGATCGCCTTCCCACTCTCGCTTGTTTTCCAGTTCTTTGCAGCCGGCCTCCATCAACTGCCGCGCAGTGCGTTCAACGTAATCGTTCTCGGTGGAGTCCCCGCGATGGCCATAGTGATCGCGCTCATCCTCGCGTCCGCGTAGGCGCTGGGGAGTTGCGGTCTAGACCAAGGGTTGGTGCCGCCGTGGCGCGCGGCGAGCATGATTGTGTTGCGCCTTCGAGCCCGGCGTGCGAGCATCAATGTGCTGCGCCCGGCGAGAGCCACGCGGCACAACCCTGATCGTTATGCCGCCCGCAGGAGTCGCAACAATGCACCACCACGATGTAGTCTTGCTGGCGCTCTGGGCGTCGCTGCTTACTGCCCAAGTCTCTGCACAAGCGGCCCCAGAGCGCGGGCTGGCTCTGGCTCACGTCACGCTCATCGATGCGACTGGCGCTCCCCCTCAGACCGATATGACGGTTGTCATCTTGGGAAACCGCATCTCCGGGATTTACAAGACTGGCCACGCCCCGGTCTTGCCCGGGGCTGAAACTCTGGATGGCACTGGCCTCTACCTACTGCCTGGTCTCATTGATACGCACGTCCACCTCTTCAGCAACTGGCGTGAGACCAGTCACGACCGAGCGCTCGCTTACTTGGGCGGCTTTCTGGCCCAAGGGGTCACCGGTGTCCGGGATGCGGTCGGCGACGAGTTCCGCCTGGCGCTTCGAAACGGAGTCGAGGCAGGACAGATTCTTGGCCCCCACCTCTATGTCTCAGGTGAGGTAAGCTACGGCGGCATGCCCTCAGGCACCGGTGTCAGCCTCCGATCAATTACCCGGCAGCGGGTCAGCCAGGGTTTCGATGGTATCAAGATCAGGAGTCGTCTCAGGCCACCGGATGTTCTCACCATCATCGACGAAGCTCGCTCCCAGGGGGTATCGGTGTACGGTCACACGACCTATCGCGATACCTTGCCCTGGGCCGACTACACGCTGGCGGGCGTGCGTGCAGGAATGAATGGAGTCACGCACACGTGGTTCTTGCCGGCAGTCCCCAATCAACAAGAGCCGCCGAGGCCCACCTGCACCTGGCGAGAGTGCGCCGCCGCGTGGTGGCTCTACCACGCATCCCTCTGGCTGTACACTACGGACCACGAAACGGAGCCACTCATCAATGCAATGGTGCAACGACGGGTGTGGCTCGAACCCACCCTTGCATTCACGGATCAGATCGCACACCACGACCGATACCTCCAGCATGATCCACAGAGGTTCTATGACTGGTATCAGGGGGCTGATCTCACCCGATTTCGCGCTGCCTTCGATCGAATGATGCGTTTCGTCCGCCGCTTCCACGAAGCGGGAGGCTCGGTCCTCGCGGGAACGGACATGACGGACTATCCGCTGCGGTACGAACTCCAGCTCCTCTCGGAGGCTGGACTTCCTCCCTTGGCAGTGCTCCAAGCCGCCACTCGCGATGCTGCGCGCGCCCTGGGCTGGGGGGGCAGGCTCGGTACTGTAGAGGTCGGCAAGGAAGCCGATCTTCTCCTCCTGGAGGCGGATCCCCTCGAGGACATTCGCAACGTGGAGCGGATTCGACTCGTGATCCGGGCCGGGCGCGTGCTCGACCGAGCCACACTCCGGGCGCTCGAGGTAAAGGCCAAGGCCGCGGCCGAGGCCGCCAAGCAATGAGGCATCCCGCACCTGCCTCTCTTTCCGTGCGGCAGGCTCACCCGGCGTTGCTGCTGCCACGGTGCGCGAAGGCATCATGATTTGCGCCCGCCGCCATCCGCGCCCAGGCTGCATTGGCTCGCGCTCTGACGGGCCGCGCAGCAGAATGCCAATCCGTTGGGCGCACCTTCGATCACCGGTATTGGTCATCTCCGCACCAGCCCTGAAGACCAGGTCCACGCCCGGGCCGGACGCCACCGAGCACTGCGAGAACACACCTCGAGACTACTTTGTCATGTTCGTGAGGGCTGAACACCGCGACCAGCCGTATTCCTTGCGTTAGCAGGATGGAGGCATGATCGTATCGTCCGATCGGGATCGCACGAGGTGGGAGATGTCACATCGGTTGCGCGGGCCCAGATCGCTCAGCCCGCTGAGTCGGCGGTGCCGGGCGGCGATGATCGGGACTCTCGTCGCTCTCTTCACCAGTCAGGCGTTTGCGCAAACCGGCGTGGCCGTCCCTGCTCCGCGCGGGGAAGTCTTCGTGATCGGGACGGTGCATGCACCGCGCGGCCTCCTTCTCGACTCTGCCTATTCCGCGGCCCACTTGCGGGTCGCACTGGAGCGCTTTCAGCCGACCATGATTGGAGTCGAAGCCACCCCGCTCGCGCACGCGTGGGGGCTCTACCAATACGCGACTTGGGAAATCCAGCACGTCATCACGCCGTGGGCCGTCGCTCGGCGGGTCCCGGTGTACGGTATCGACTGGCAGAACGTCGACGATGCCGGTGTGCGCCGGCGCCTGGCATCACTTCGACAGGGCGACACACAGCCCCCTCCATCACTCGCCGAGCGGCAGCGAGAAGCGCAACGCGTAGCCGCTTTCGTTGACCAGATGCTGGCTGGCGATTTCGCCGACCCGGAGCACCGTCACTGGCACGAGTGGTTTCTCTGGATCAACTCCGGTGCGCGAAACGAAGCGGCTCCGGTTCGCGAATGGTGGGGACAGGCGAGCCGCGACGATGCGCTGGGCCGGTCCGTTCGCCTGCTGAGCGCGCGCGACGATCGGATCCTCGATCAGGCCGTCACGCTGCTCCGCCGGTACCCAGGGAGTCGTCTTTCGATCCTCATCGGGTTCAGTCACAAGCCGGACCTCGATCGGAAGCTCGCCAAGGTCCCCGGGGTGCGCGTTATGCAGCTCACGGACTTGCCACGCGTCACACCTGCAGACGTTCGCCGTGCCTGGGCACCCGAGGACGCGATCGCCGCGCTTCGCGAGGCGTTGGATGGCAACGCCTACTACTTCGACCCAGCGGGCACCAGGCTGGAGTTGGCGCGGCGCCATCTCGATGCGCTCCGGGAGCACGGGGTGGACACCGACCTCCGTCGCTACTACGACGCACGGCTGTGCGTCGTGGAAGGCCGCCTCGAAGAAGCCACGGGCCTGCTGCGTGGGATCATTGTCAGACCTCGGAGCCCCGGCGCTGTTGGACTCGGCCCCTGGGAGGGTGTTCTCAGCGTTCAGCAGCTGGCCCGTCTCGAACTGGGCAAGGTGCATGACTTGCTCGGCGAACGCGACATGGCGCTCGAGGAGTATCGGCAGCTACTGACGGAACTCGACGGCATGGACCGGCCGGTCCCCGATGACAGCGTGTTCGTGAACCTGGTGGACTGGGTCACTCGCGCAGCTCCCGTGGCGGGCTCGATCGTCGCCTTGCGTGAGGTGCGCGGCATCGTGCGAACCTTGCTCCGAGAGCCCTGGATTCTCAGGGGCAGGATAGTCCCCTGATGGCGCTTGCTGTCGGTGCCGACCCCCGCTGCTCCTGCTCGTTCGGACCGAGTGAGGCGACGGACCGTCGCTCAGGCACCGTGCTGCCCAACCAGCGAATGAAGCTGACGGCGCATACTCGGGAGGAAGCGGCAGCTGCGCTGCCGCGATCGTTGTAATGCGCCGCAGCTTATTCGCGTGACGTTCGGCGGACCATTGGGTCCCTTGAGGCAGGTCCACGAGAATGCTTAGGGTCGCGGTCTTCGTCCTGATCTCCATCGTGTTGGCCGTCCTGTCGCGCAAGTCGCTGCGGGATCCCCACGTACACGGGTTCTATCGATTCTTCGCCTTCGAGTCGACTCTGGTCGTGGTGCTTCTGGTTGCCCCGGAGTGGTTCCATGGCGCCTGGTCCCCGCGTCAGATCCTCTCGTGGGTCCTGCTGCTTGGCTCCGCGACCCTCCCAGCGCACGGCTTCTATCTCCTCCACACCGTTGGCGCCCCGCGTGGCGGCGTTGAAGACACCACCACACTGGTCACCAGTGGCGTCTACCGGTACATTCGGCACCCGTTGTACTGCTCACTGCTGCTGGGGATCTGGGGTGCGTTTCTGAAGCGACCGTCTCAATTCGCAGGCGCTGTCGCTGTTGCGGGGTCGCTCTTCACGGTGGCGACCGCCAAGGTTGAGGAGCGGGAGAACCTCAAGAAGTTCGGAGCCGACTACCAGACGTATCGAAGCAGAACCAAGATGTTCGTTCCCTTCATTGCGTGAATCATCGGTGCGGCGCTGACGGGGAGGCCGCCGAACACACGTTGCTGCTGGCGGGGCGCGTGCCGGCATCATGACTTGCGCTCCGCACCTTCGCAGTTGAGCATCATGGTATGCGCTCGATGATCGCCCCGCAGCAGGACGTTATTCGTTGCCGCACGTCCGCCACGCGCGCCGATGCTACTTCGAGTGCTGACGTGTACGCTGGGCCTCGCGGCGGTGACGCGCGTAGTGGCCGTCGTCCTGAGCGAGCGAAGGACCTCGCAGGAGCATAGTTCGGCACAGCCCTAAATATTGTCGACAGCCGTTTCAATCGAATAGGTAACACCCGAAGTTTTTGGCGAGTTCCACGTGCCGAGATCGGAGAAGTCCGATCTATCGGCCTGGTCTCGCTGACGGACGACGGGCTCGTCGCGCGCCCGAGGCCCTACTCGGCTGCAGAGTTAGGTGGACGCCGAAGTATCCAAGGCCGCGGGCTCGCTCTCAGCCAGAAACCCGAGTCCTGCCGGCCCAACCGCTCGGAATACATAGGCACCGTCCGAAGTATCTGCTCGCGATGGCCCGCTGACTTCTGGTTTCCCCTCAGTATCAGCTTCCACATCATCGCTTAGTAGGGAATCCCCCTAAATGTTACTGCCCTCGCGTCATCGGCATTCGGATTCCTCCTAAGTGTTCGCCTTTCCGTTGCCGATAACGACAGCACCCTCCTAAGTGTTCGCCTTGCGACTGGCGCTCGGGGCACGTATCTCCCAGCTGCCTGACCGTTCACAGTCTTTTGCTTAGGCGACACCCTATGTATGTGCTGCTCCAGAGCGGCTTACGCGGAGCGCGCTTTGCCGGCCAGCCAATCTCACGACGAATGCTGAGGGAACACCCTATGTATCTGGCACCGCGCCGTCGATTGTATCTGGAAACGCCTAAGCGCTGACTTCCGCACGCCTCCTCACCTCACCGCCGCCTTGAACCTCCCCTCCCGAGGATCCTCTGCATGGAACTGATGAAAGGCCTGAAGGCACTCGCCAATCCCACGCGACTGCGCATTCTCCAGCTGCTGAAGGATCCACCCGTCTTCGCGGGGACAGGCGGCTCCGGCCGGAAGGGTGTGACTGGCAAGGAACTCCTCAAGAACCTCCGCTGCCGGCAGCCGTCCCTCACCGAGCAGATGCAGATCCTGGAGGACGTCGGTCTCGTCGAGACGCGGAAGGTGGGCCGCTGGGTCCTCTACACGCGCGACGAGGAACGCATTCGGCAGCTCAAGCAGACGATCA
>DATEDF010000127.1:0-120975 GCA_035286465.1 Gemmatimonadaceae bacterium
GGTTCAGGGTGCGGGGGAGGTGCGGGGGGCGGGGTTGGAGAAGACGCACGGGCCCGGCGTTTCTGCCGGGCCCGTGCCATGGTAGTCACGGCAGCGCGAGATCAAGGGTCAGGGCTTCTTTTCCGGGGCGCGAATGACCTCGCCCTCGTCCACGATGTGCGGCGTGATGAGGATCAGGAGGTCCTGCTTCCGCTCGACGGTGTCCTCCGTGGAGAAGAGCCGGCCGATCCCGGGGAGCGACATCAGGAAGGGGATGCCCTTGCGGGTCTTCGAGACCTGCGTCTGCGTGAGCCCGCCGATCACGGCGGTCTCGCCGTCGGCGACCAGCACTTCGTTCTTGCTGTTGCGCTTGTTGGTCGAGGGCCCCGCCGTCGTGACGGCCGCGAGCGTCTGCTGTTCGGCGAAGACGGTGAGCATGACCTGCCGGTTGGCGGTCACGTGCGGAGTCACGCGGAGCGTGATGCCGATGTTCTGGCGCTGGATCTGCGGTGCCACCGACTGGATCTGGCCCGGGATGATCGGCGGGGTGAGCAGGAAGGCAAGCTCCGAACCGGCGAACAGCTCCGCCTCCTTGTTGTCCACCGTCGTCACGCTCGGCTCGGCCTGCACGTCGGTGAGCTCTTCGGAGGCCAGGGCGTCGAGGAACGACGTCAGGTTGAAGCCGCCCAGCGTCATGTTGTAGATGAGGGACAGCGCGCTCGTGCTCCTGTAGGGGCGGCTCGCGTTGGCCACCGCGGCCATGCCGTCGCCGGCGAGGTTCACGCGGAAGTCGCCGGGGACGGGCGTGTTGCCCTGGAAGCGCGTGACGAGCGCGTTGGAGAACGTGTTCGCGCTCCCCAGGTCGTAGCTCAGGCCGAGCTGCTCGGTGCCGGTGCGGTCCACCGAGATGATCTTGGCCTTGATGGTGACCTGCGGCGTGCGGACGTCCAGATCGCGGATGTAGCTCTCGATGTTCGCGAGGTTCGCCGCGGTCTCCGTGACGATGACCGTGTTGGTCTTCTCGTCGAAGGAGACCGTGCCACGCGCGGCGCACGCGGCGGCGGCCGCGCCCGGGGGCGCGGCGCCGCAGCCCGCACCGAGCAGCGACTTCACAGTGTTCGCCATCGTCTCCGCCTTCGCATAGTTGACGGCGATCACCCTCGTCTGCAGCGGCTCGACTTTCTCACGTTCGGCGAGGTTGGTGTAGCTGTCCACGGAGATGATGCCCGTGGAGTCCTCGAGGGCGGAAAGCCCCTGCTGCTCCAGGATCTTCTTGAGCGCGATGTCCCACGGCTGGTCTTCGATCGTCGCGTTGACGAAGCCGTCCACGGTCCTGCCCATGATGATGGTGCGGCGGGCGAAGGCCGCGAAGGCCGCGAGCACATCGCGGATGTGCATGTCGCTGATCGTGATCGTGATGCGCGGCTCTTGCGACTGCAGCCCGGCGGATGACCGCGCGGAGGCGGCCGCGGGTTTCTCCGCGGCGGGCCTGGGCCGCTCTGCGGCGGCGGGCCTGGGCGGCTCAACCGTCACGGGCGGCGCGGCGAGCGGCACCGCGGCGGGTGGCGCCGCGGCGGGCGCCGGAGCGCTCACCTGCACGTCGGTCACCATCGTCTTCGCGAGACTGCCGGTACGCCAGGGCGCGAAGGCGTCGGACCCGCTCACGGACACCTTCACGTCGTGCTCACCGCGCACCACGGTGTACTCGCGCGGCGTGTCCAGCTCGAGCACCACGCGGACCCATTCGGCGCGGTACTGCGCGAAGCGGATGTTGGTGATGCCGCCGCGCGAGACCTTGTCGTAGAGCGACGCGGGCATGCCGAGCGTGGCGCCCTTGAGGTCGAGCACGATGCGGTGCGGCGCTTCGAGCGTGAAGTCCATCACGCCCACGGGGCCGTCCACGGCGATGACGACGTCCGCGCGTCCCGTGCCGGGCACCACGCTGAGCGCGGTGACGGCCCCCCCGGCGGGGGCTTCGCGCGGAGCGGACGGCCCCTGGCCACCGGCGCCGGCGCGCGGGATCAGAATCGCGGCCGCCATCGCGGCCACACTCCAGACTCGCCTCATTGCGGTCTCCTTCCCGGCTGCCCGCCGGCTCTCCGATTCAGGTCGACCGGGAGCGTCTCCTGCCGACTGAATCCGAATTCGTCGATGCTGAACGTGATGTCCTGCTGGCCGATCTTGACGACTTTCATCCGGCCGACGACGTCACCGACCGTCACGCGGTACGTCTCCCTCGTGGAGACGTCCTCGAGCACCGCGACCGAGCGGTTCGGCGCGACGTGGTCGTAGAGCACGGCGATGAGCGAAAGGTCCGCCAGCAGCGGTTTGAGCTCGCCGGATGCCATCAGCGAAACGAACGGATCACGCCGGCCCTCGTCGGAGTAGGAGAACTCCTCGCGGTAGAAGGTGACGGTCCCCTTGCCGCCGCTCTGGCTCGCGCTGCCGCGGCGCGCCGCCGAGTCGGCGGCCTGCGCGGCCCGTGCGGAGTCGGCCTTCGTCGGGGCGCCCTGCGCGCCTCGCGCGCCGGGCGCGCTCCTGGCGCCCGCCTGCGCGGCCGCTGCGGGAAGCGCGCCGGCCTTTCCCTCGGCGCCCGCCTTCTCCACGGCCCTGGTCTGCTCGTTGGTCTTGGCGGCCGCCTTCTTCGCGGCGTCAATCGGCTTCTTGATGGACGGCGGCATCACCTGCGCCGGCGCGGCGCGGAGCGCGGCGCCCGCGAGGACGAGCACGATGGCAACGGCAGCGCGGCGCATCACCCACCCCCCGGCTTGCTCTTCGGCGTAGGCGGCGCCGTGCGCACGACGTAGGTCTGGATCTCGAAGGTGCTCTGCAGGATCTGCTTCCCGGGCGGGTTCCTCGGCTGGCCCTGGGGAATCTGGAGCCCGAGGTTCATCGGCGAGACGATCCGGCTGAGCGACGCGATGTTCGCGAGCGCCTGCGCGATGTCGTGATACGCGCCGTTGATCTTCACCCGGTACCGGTAGGTGTCGAACATCTCGCCTTCGATCACCGGTTCCGGCTCGAAGCCGGCGAGATCGAACTTCGCGCGGCGCGCCGCGGTCGAGACCTGCTCGAGCAGCGCGGGCACTTCGTTCCCCGCCGGCACGAGCGTGCGCATCAGCGAAAGGTTCTCGCGGAAGGCGGCCGCCTCCGCGCGAATCTGCTCGACCGTCCCCTTGGCGAGCTGCGCCTTCGCCTTCTGGTTCGCTTCGTCGAGCGAGTCCACGTGCGTCGCGAGCGCATCCACGTTCGCCGTGTTCGGATCGTACACGAAGTACCAGAACGCCCCGACAAGGCCGAACGCCACGATCGCGATCGCCGTCAGGATCTGGTCCCGCTGGTTCTGCGGTCCGAGGGCCACGCCTACCTCACCAGGATCTTGAGCGGGACGAGGCGGATGGCCGCCGAGTCCGGCTGCTGGAGCTTCATGTCGAGCGTGAACTCCGTCGCCTCCTTGTTGCCCGGCTGGAGGATGACGAGATCCGTCTTGGTCAGCTGTACGTTCTCGATCCAGGGCGAGGCATCGAGCTGCTTCATGAAGCGCGTCATCGCCTGGATGTCCACGGTCTGGCCGATGATGCGCCAGGTGAGCGTCCCCGCGGCCGCCGCGGCGGAATCCGCCTGGGCCGCGAGCTTGCTCTTCCCCTTCGCCTCGCCGGACAGGCCCGCCTCGATCTCGGGCGAGAGGTTCGAGACGGCGCTCGTCTGATTGAGCTGCCTGAGCCACACGTACGGCGGGAGCGCGCGGCTGACTTCGTCGAGGACGTGCGGCCAGATGAACCGCGAGCCGTCAATGGCGCGGATGATGTTGATCTGGCGCACGACGGAGTCGCGCTGCGCCTCCGCGGCACTGCGCTGCGCGATGACCGCGGCGTAGCGCGTGGAGTCCTGCACCGCGACGGTCTCGCGCTCGGTGAGGCTCGCGACGCGCCGGTTCTGGTAGAGCCACATCCCGCCGACGGCGAGGAGCGCGACCACCACGCTCGCGATCGCCCCGATGAGATACGGGTCGCGGATCTTGGCGGAGAGGTTGCCGAAGACCGCGCCGAAGTCCACCTTGGCGGCTCGGCCCCGCTTCGCCTTGCGCGCGCCTGGGAGAAGGTTGATTTCGATCATGGTGCGCGGGTGACCGTTGCTCGTGGTCGGGAACGCACGGTCAGGCGACCTGGCGGAGCGCCAACCCGATCGGCAGCATCAGAAGGGGCGCCACCTCGTCAGTGACGAGCGACTCGAGGGCGCCGTCACGCACCTTCAAGTTCGCCAACGGGTTAGCCTGCGAGACTTCGAGCCGCAGGCGGTTGCCGAGCGCGTCGGAGAGCCCGGGGATGCGCGAGCCGCCTCCGCAGAGGTAGACGGCGCGCAGCTGGCCCGCCGAGCGCGAGGACGAAGCGAGAAACGCCGCGGCGCGCTCGATGCCCACCGCGATCTCCTCGCCGCGCCCCTCGATGACCGCGTCGAGGTGCGGCGACCGGTCATATCCCTGCAGGAGCGTCGCCGCCTCTTCGGGGGAGAGACCGCGCTCGCGCTGGAGATCCTCGCGGAATCGGCGCGTGCCCACGGTAATGTCGCGCGTGAGAATCGGCACGCCGTCGTCGAGAATGTTGATGTTCGTGACCTCGTGACCGATGTTCACGAGCGCGACCACGCCCTGCATCGCGTCGGGGTAGTTCATCTCGAAGGCGTTGTGCAGCGCGAAGGCGTCCACGTCCACGATGGCGGGCGTCAATCCCGCCTCCTGCAGCACCCGCAGTTTGGCCTCGACAAGCTCTCGCTTGGCGGCCACGAGCAGGACGTTCATCTCCATCCCTTCGCCGTCGGGATCGAGGATCTGGAAGTCGAGTTCCACCGACTCCATGTCGAAGGGAACGTGCTGCTCGGCCTCCCAGCGCATCAGCTCGCGCGCCTGCTGCTCCTTCACGCGCTCGATCTGGATCTTCTTGATGATCACGTCGCGGCCACCCACCGCGGTGACGACCGATTTCGAAATGACGCCGGCGGCAGCAAGGCCCCCCGTGATCGCCTCCGAGACGATGCCGGGATCCATGATCTCTCCCTCGACGATCGCATCGGCCAGGAGGGGAGTGATCGAGACCTTCGTGAGCTCGGGCTCGGGCTTGCTGTGGTCAATCACGGCCACCTTGATGAGGCCGGAGCCGATGTCGAGTCCCACTGTGGTCTTCTTCCGCCCGAAGAGTGCCATGGCCTTTCGCCGACCGAGTGAACCCTGGTGAACGAGGGTGGCCGATACGGGACGTGACGAGCCGCCCCGAATCAGCCCGGAGATCCTGAATCACAACTATAAGGTCGGGGCGCCAAACTTGGTTCTGCGCCGACGACAGTGTCAATGGACTGTCCGACCGGAACCCCCTGGCCTTGCTCGCACTTCCAGGTGGCCAGCGGGCTTCGAACGGGCCGCCCGCCCGGGCCGAAGCCGGCACGAACGGACGGCCTGCCACCATGACACGAGCGGCAGGGGGGTGAGGTAACAGTCGGGTGTGGCGGCATCTAGGGGAGCTGGGTCCACCACCAGCCCGGCAGGCGGCTCACGCGGAGGGCGGGGCGACCGCCGCCGCTGTCGGGCACGATGCGGAGCAGCGCGAGGGTGGTGACGTCGGCGCGGACGCCCCCGGCCCAGGCGCGGGCGACGATGACGGCGCGCTCGAGCCCGCCGCCGAGCGCCTGCACGGTGACCCGCACAGTGTCACTCTTCTCGACGCGCGCAGACCCCCGGACGGCGCCGCGCGGCAGCGTGAGGAGGGTACTGTCGGCCGGACCGGCGAGGAGGTCGGCGAGCGCGCTCGCGGCGGCCGCCTGCGCCCGGGCCAGGGCGACGTCGCCGCGCGAGACGCGGAGCTCCTGCACGGCGCCATCGAGGAGCAGCGCCACCAGCATCGCAAGGAGGACGAGCGCGAAGAGCGCGAGGGGGAGCGCGAACCCGGCGCGGAGCGGCGCGCGGAGCAGCGCGCGGAGCGGCGCGTCAGGGAGCGCCGGTTGCACGGTTGCGGAGCGTGATGACGAGGCGCCGCGACTCCCCGGGCGTGAGCGCCTCGCGACGCGGTGCGCGGAGCATGGCCTCCAGACGCGGCTCGCCCTCCACGAGGGTGAAGGCGAGCCCGGAGTCGGACGCGGAGGCGAGCGGCCCCGCGACCGGCTGCGCGTTCCCGCAGCCCGGCGAGCCGCTGCAGCGGCGGTAGGCAAGCGACCATGAGCGATCACCGCCGCGCGTGAGGACGAAGCGTCCGCGGCGCAGCAGGCGAACGGGGGCGCCGGCGCCGGCCGACGGCGGCAGCGCGCGGTCCAGGCGCAGCCGCGTCACGGGGCGGCGCGCGACGCTGTCGGCCGCCGAGAGGAGTCCGCTCGCGGGCGTGCAGCCGGCGCCGTCCGCGCGCGAGGCCACGGAGTCCGCGCGCGCCGTGCGCCACGAGCCGCCCCCGGCGCTGTCGAAGACGGCGACGAGATCACCCACCTCGGGCGGCAGGCGCCAGACCGTGACGGGGAGCACGGCGGTGGACAGCGCCGGCGGCAGCACGAGCAGGCGGCCCGTGGCGACACACGCCGCGGACGTGCCCACCAGCCCCAGGAACTCGGCGGCGGTGTCGCCGACGAGCCGGAGCGAGTCGGCCGCGGCCGAGCGCAGCTCGGCGGCGAGCGTGAGTTCGGCTTCGCTCAGGGTGCGGCGCGCTTCGCTCGACGCGGTGACCCGCCGCGCGTAGCGTTCGGCGCCGACCATGGCGGCGGCGGCCGCCGCAGAGACCACGGCGGCGAGCACGCACGCGACCACGAGTTCGGCGAGCGCGGCGCCCCCCGGAGTGCGCCTCATTCGGGGCACGCGATCCTCGCCTCGATCACGAGGACGGCGTGCGAACGGGCGAGCCGCAGCGAATCGGTGAGACGCCACGCGCCGTTCACCGCCGTTGCCCGCCACGACTCGGCGCCCCACGGCTCCGCGCTGCGGCCCGCGGTGTCGGAGCCGCACGCGCGGGCGGCGAGCGCCTCCACGCGCACCCGGGCGCGGCCCGCTGCGCCCGCGTGCGCGGCCGCGAGGTCACGCAGGTGCCGGTCGCCGGCCAGCGCGGCCGCCAGCCCGGCGGCGCCGACACCGAGCAGCGAAAGCGAGACGAGCAGCTCGACGAGCGAGAACGCGGCGCGAGCGTGCACCAGTGGTGCGCGTGTCATCACGCGCAAGGTGCGATGCCGCGCGCGCGAATGTGTCACCATTCGCCCGCACGGCGGAGCGAATCAGCGCGGCGCGGGCGGCGCGGGCTCGTGCAACGGGAGCACCAGGTGAAATGCGGCGCCGCCTTCGCGAGAACGCTGCACCCAGACGAGACCGCCCATCGCCTCCACCACGCGGCGCACGATGGCGAGGCCGAGTCCCGAGCCTTCGTCGGACGCCTTGGTCGTGAAGAAGGGCTCGAAGATGCGCTCCTCGTTGCCGGCCGCGACGCCGTGACCGCTGTCCGCGAACACGATCTTCGCGACCTCCGCCCCGTCGTTCGCGGCGATCCACTGCTCGAGCCGCACGTCGCGCACGCGGAGGAGGGCGCCGTCCGTCGCGCGCGCGTCCGCGGCGCGGCGCAGCGACCCGTCCGCGAGCGCCGTGCGCTGAAGCCGCCGCGTCCAGACCGTGAGGCGGCCGCCCGCGGGCATCGCGTCGGCGGCGTTGAGCACCAGATTCGCGAACGTCTGCTCGAGATCGAGCGGAGTGCCGCGCACGGGAAGCGGGCGCCCGTCGAGCCTCGTCTCGAGCGTGATGCGGCGCAGGATGCCCTGATCGCCCAGGAAGCCAAGCGTCTCGCGCAGCGCGTCTTTCACCTCCGCGCCGCGCGAGCCCGGCTCCCGCGGGCGCGCGTGGTCGAGGAATCCGTCCACGAGACGTTCGATGCGCGAGACTTCGCGGCGGAGCGACCCCAACGTCCCCCGCAGCTCCGGCGGTACCTTCTCCTCGAGCGAATGGGCGTAGTTCGCGATCGCACAGAGCGGGTTGCCGACCTCGTGCGCCAGCGAGGCCGCCACGCGCCCCGCGCCGGCGAGCAGCTCGGCGCGCGAGCGCTCCGACTCGGCGGCACCGGCCTGGCGCTCCAGCGCGGTGATGGCCTCGAGGAGCGGGCGACGGAGGAACCAACTGCCGATGATCGTGACGGCGAGCGCGGCGGAGATCAGGCCGAAGATCGCGCCCACGGCGCGCCAGTCGCGACCGCTCGGGAGGGGGAAGATCGCGAGATTCACGAGTCCGAGCACGAGCACGATCCCCACCAGCCACGCCGTCTTGCGGCGCAGCTCGGCTCGAAGGGTGCTGGCGGTGTGGGCGGGGTTCATGCGCAGGGACGCATGAAGGCACGGGCCGGGCGATGACCTCCGCCCGGCCCGTGCACTTCGTCAGGAGAAAGCCGCGCCGTTTACTGGCAGATCGGCTCGCCTTCGTTGGTCGCGCCGCCACCAAGCGAGATCGCGCAGGTCTTGGTGGTCGAGTTGTGCGTCGCCGACGCCGACCAGCCCGTCGCCGTGACGCCACCAATCGTGACCGTCACGCCGCTGGACGCCTTGTAATTCGTGCCCAGCGTCCCCGTGCTCGACGCGTACGTGCTGTTGTTGTCCGAGAAGTACGCCTCCTGCGCCGTCACCAGATTGCGCAGGTCGGACTTCATCGAGGCGATGTACGCCTTTTCCTTCGTGTTCGCGAACTTCGGGATCGCGATCGCGGCCAGAATGCCGATGATCACGACGACGATCAACAGCTCGATCAGGGTAAAGCCTCTGCGTGTGGACATAGTGCTCCTCCGCTCCCTTGAGAAAGTGGACGTTCCCGTACTCCGAACGCGCTTACTGGCAGATCGGCTCGCCTTCGTTCGGTCGCGCCGCCACCAAGCGAGAGCGCGGACGCACTCCCGGCCGGGAGGAAGTGGTGCAAGGTGCTTGCCATCGGCGGCCGAACGCTCTTACCGCAAGGGAAACAACGGCTTAGGGGCAGCCCCCAGGTGGGGGGAGGGGCCGCGGCGGTGGTGGAGTGCAGGAGTGGTTGCAGAATGCGAGGGAAGGTGACAGCGGGCTGAACGGGGCACGGTAAGAATGACCGGGGTCTGGGAAGGCGGTTCCGCCCCTCATCGCTTTGCTTTCGCCACCTTCCCCTTCCACTTGTTGGTCGCGTCGAGGGAATCGTTCGCGACGAGAGCGCTGTCGGCGACCTCGATGGTGCGGATGAAGAACCGCCGGTCGAATCCATCGGCGATCGCCGTACGCGATATGACGCGCGCCCGGCGCCACTGCGCGAGCTCGAGGTGGCAGGCCACGAGCCCCGCAACCGAGACGGGGAGTGCCGGCTCGACCGCGAGCGCCGCCTCGTACCTGGGGATCGCCGCCTGGCAGACGTGCGCCTCGCGGTACTTGTGCGCGAGGTCCGCGTGGACCCCGTAGTAACCCGGCATCAACGCGATCGCATAGCGCCACTCACGCTCACCCTCGACCGGGCGCTTCCTCTCGAAGAACATCCCGCCGAGCGTGTAGTGCGCCTTGAAGTTGAGCGGCGCATCGGTGGCGAGCGTGAGGAAGACGGTGTCGCTGTCCTTCCACGCGTACTGCCGTTCGGCGCTCCGGCTCGCGCCGAGCGTGAGCACCGCCGCGAACGCGCCGGCCGCGGCGAGGCGCACGGCGCGTGGCGCCGGCTTCAGCTTCCCGAGCACCCACGGCGTCGCACACGCCGCGGCGAGCGCCACGCCCAGGCTCGGCACGAGGAGCGTGCGCTCGGCGAGCAGGATCCCGGTCGGGATCAGCACGTTGCTCACCGGGGCGAGCGAGATCGCGAGCCAGGCGAGCCCGAAGGCGGCGGCGGGCGCACGCCGCCGGAGGACGACCAAGAGCACGAGCGCGCCGACCAGGATCCCCGCGCCGGCCAGCACGTCGGGGTGCCACGTGGTGTGCACCGGGAGCTGGCGGGGCGAGTAGTCCGCGTAGAGCCGCGCGGGCCAGAGGAAGAGCCGGCCGAACTCGGGGACGACTCCGAGCATCAGCAGGGCACGGCGCGCGTCGCTCAGGTGCATCAGCGAGGGGTGCATCACGTCGCCGCCGATCTCCTCGAGGATGGTCACGCGCACCCAGAGGAAGAGCGCCGCGACGAGACCCATCCACACGACGAGGGAGAAGAGGGCGGCGGCGCGCTCGCGCGCCGGCCGCCGGTCGTCCACGAGCAGCCACTCCGCGGCCGCGAGGAGCGCGGGGAGGACGATCGCGTTCTCCTTGATCAGGAGGCCGAGGATGTACAGCTCGACGAGGGTCCGGGTGGTGTGGCGGCGCAGCGGCAGGCCCTGGCGCCGGTCGCGCACGTAGAGCGCGGTGGCGCCCACCATCACGAGCGCGGTCCAGAGTTCCGCCTGCCCGACGCCGTTGCCCACCGCCTCGACGTGCACCGGGTGCACGGCGAAGAGTGCCGCCGCGACCCAGGCCGCGCCGCGTGGCAGGCAGAGGAGCGCGAGCCAGAGCACGAACACGGAGGCGGCGACGTAGAGCGCGACGTTCACGAGGTGAAACACGAGCGGCGCCCCGTCGCCCACCACCCACTGCACGCTGTAGAGGAGGATCGTGAGCGGACGGTAGAGCGCGGCGCCCCGGACGTTCGGCCAGTAGGTCTCGGCGAAGAAGTGCCACGAGCGCTCGAGCGAGTGGATGTGCCGGTTCTCGACGATGATCCAGCGATCGTCGTACGCAAAGCCGTTGCCGAGCGAAGTGACGGACGAGAGGAGCGCGAGTGCCGCGATGGCGAGCGCGAGGGCGAGCCAACCGCGGGGATCGTCGGCGCCCACCGCGCGGAGGCCGCCGCGTGGCGGCCACCCCGCATCGCCCGTCACGGGTGGCGCGAGCCTGGGCGGCGGGGGCTCGATGAGCAGCGCCGACGTGCCGGGCGCCGTCATGCGAACAGGTTGAAGCGAACGATGTGCGAGATGGCGGCGACGCCGTCCTTCCACCCGATCTTCTTCCCCTCGGCGTAGGTACGGCCCGAGTAGGCGATCGGGACCTCGAAGATGCGCGCCCTGGCCTGCGCGAGACGCGCCGTGACCTCGGGCTCGAACCCGAAGCGATCCGCCGTGAGACGCAGCGAGCGGGCGAGGTCGCCCTTGATCGCCTTGTAGCACGTCTCCATGTCGGTGAGGTTCAGGTTCGTGAGCATGTTGCTGAACGTCGTCAGGACGAAGTTGCCGACGGAGTGCCAGAAGTAGAGGACGCGGTGCGGGCCGCCGAGGAATCGCGAGCCGAAGACGGCGTCGGCGCGGCCATCGAGGATCGGCTCGAGGAGCGTCGGCCAGTCCGCGGGGTCGTACTCGAGGTCGGCGTCCTGCACGATGACGACGTTGCCGGTGCTGGCCGCGAGCGCGGTGCGGATCGCGGCCCCCTTGCCGCGGTTCTCTTCGTGCAGGATGAGCTTGTCAATCCTGCCGGCGTCCTTGAGGCGCTGGAGGATGTCGCGCGTGCCGTCGGTCGAGCGGTCGTCCACGCAGATGATCTCCATGCGCACCGGGACGGCGCGGACCTGATCCACGATCAGCTCGATCGTGTGGCGCTCGTCATAGACCGGAATCAGGACGGACAGGACCAGCGCGGCCGGGTCCATCGGGGAGCGGCCGCGGAGGCGCGGGAGCGCTTCGATGCTGGTGGGGGTGAGGCGGCGGCCGGGGGCGGTCATCGGTGGTAGGACGACCGGCGCGCGCACGGCGCAAGCGCGTCCCTCACGGGATCTCCACCCGGAAAGCGGCGCCACCCCCCGGGAGCGTGTCGAGCAGGACGAGGCGCGGCGTGCCGCCGGCGCCGTCGAGCAGCGACGCCGCGGCGCGCTGGGGCGCGGCGGCGGAGAACACGGCGTAGCGCGGCCGATGGGCCGTGAACAGCGCGCGCAGGTCCGCAGCGGCCTGCTCGAGCGGCGTGCCCGCGAGGTACTCGTCGGGCGTGAGAATGTGGACGGGCACGACGATGCGCCCGGTGTACAGGTGAACGAAGGGCTCGCCGTCGCAGGCGACGATGTCGAGCGGCCGCGTGTGTCGCACGACCCAGTCGGCGACGGGGACGAGCGCGGCGGCGTTCGTGCGCGCGGCGGCGTCCGACCAGTGCCGTGCCACGCCGCGCACCGAATACGCGGCGTGCCCGGCGAGCGCGGCCGCACCCACGGCACACGCGAGCGCCGCGGACGCGCGCACGCCCGCGCCCGCGCGCCGCGCGGCGCCGAGGCGCCAGCACTCGACGGCACCGAGCGCGATCAGGAGCCCGGCGAGCGGCCAGACGGCCCAGAGAAAGCGGTCGGGCGCGTACGGCCACACGAGCACGAGCGCTCCGTAGCAGCCGAGAAAGAGCGGCGCGGCGCGCGCGCGACGCCACGCGGCGAGCAGCGCGACGCCCGCCACGACGACGACGAGTGCGACGAGCAGCGGCCGGAGCGCGCGGGGCCCGAACGGAAAGAGGGTGATGCCCAACGTCCGGACGAGCGCGAGCACGTTCTCGCGCGCGATCGTCAGCGCGAAGCCCGCGCCACGCTCGCGGTAGAGCGCGAGCACCCAGTCGAGGTACGGGCCGTAGCTCCCGCGGAGCGGCGCCGCGAGTTCCGCCGCGCGCGCGGCGACCCAGAGCTGCCAGGGCAGAATCGCCCCGAGCGCCGCGGCCGCGGCCACGAGCGCCGCACGCGGCCGGCGCGCGAGGGCCAGCGCGAGGACGAGCGCCGGCACGAGCGCCAGCCCCGCGGTGCGCACGAGCGCGAGGCCTCCGGCGGCGAGCCCCGCGGCGAGCGCCCAGCGCCAGCCCCCCGTCTCCTCCGCGCGCACGGCGAGCGCGAGCGCCCCGAAGAGCGCGACGACGAAGAGCGGCTCCGAGAAGAGCACACCGGTCACCACCAGGAGCGGGAGCGAGGCCGTGACGACGACCACCGCGAGCACGGCCACGAGCGGCGGGAGCGCGAGGCGCCGCACGCCGAAGGCGCACGCGAGCGCCGCCCCCGCGCCCAGCAGCAGCGGATTGACGAGCTTGAGCCACGGGACGCTCGCGGGGAAGTCGGGGAGGAGCACCCACACGAGCGCGAGCAGCGCCGAGTACGCGGGTGGGAAGTGCACCGCCGGCGGCGCGCCGGGCAGGTGCACGAACCGGTACCCCTGGCCGGACGCGAGCGCCTTGGCGCCGATCAGGTAGACGCCGTCATCCCAGAAGACGCCCACGGGCACGGGCGTGATCGCCGCGAGCGCGATCGCGCCGACCGCAACGCCGGCCACGAGCGGAAGCCTGGGCTCCCACGCCGCGCGCCACGCCGGGAGCGAGCGATCCCGCCCCTCGCTCACGCGTCGTCACCGAAGCGCGAGAGCTTGCGGTGCAGCGTCGAGGGGTCAATGCCGAGCACCTCCGCCGCGCGCGTCTTGTTCCCCTGTTCGCTCTGCAGCACCCAGCGGATGTAGGCGCGCTCGATCGTCTCGAGCGTCGGATTGGGCGCGGCGCGCTCGGAGACGAGCGGCTCGGCGCTGCGCTCCGAGACCCGGTCGGGCAGGCCGGCGGTGTCAATCGTGTCGCCACTGGTGAGGATCACCGCGCGCTCCAGCGCGTTCTCCAGCTCGCGCACGTTGCCGGGCCACGCATACGACTGGAGCACGTCGAGCGCGGCGTCGGTCAGCCGCTTCGGCGGCTCGCCGCGCTGCTCGCCGTGCCGGCCGAGAAACGCCTCGGCCAGGAGGGGGATGTCGTCGGTGCGCTGCCGGAGGGGCGGGAGGTGGAGGGCGATGACGTTCAGCCGGTAGAAGAGGTCGCGGCGGAAGTTGCCGCGCTTGATCTCCTCCTCGAGATCGCGATTGGTCGCCGCGAGGATCCGGGTGTCAATCGGCTGCACGTCGGTGGCACCGACGGGAATCACCTCGCGGTGCTGCAGGACGCGGAGGAGCTTCACCTGCGTGGCGGCCGTCGTCTCGCCGATCTCGTCGAGGAAGAAGCTCCCACCGGCCGCCGCGGTGAAGAGGCCGGACTTGTCCTTCACCGCGCCGGTGAACGAGCCCTTCACGTGTCCGAACAGCTCGCTCTCGAGGAGCCCTTCGGGGAGCGCGCCGCAGTTGATCGAGAGAAACGGCCCGGCGCTCCGGCCGGAGAGGTCGTGGATGTACCGCGCGACCACCTCCTTCCCGGTGCCCGACTCGCCCATGATGAGCACCGTGGACTCGGTCGGCGCCACGGCCTCGGCGAGGCGCAGCAACTCGAGCCACTTGCGGTTGTTGCCGATCGGCGCGCCGGCGGCGCTCCGGTCGCGGCGGCGGATCTCGCGCTTGAGCGTCGTGTTCTCGACGCGCAGCATCCGGTGCTCGGCCGCGCGCTTCAGGATCGCGATCAGCTCGTCGTTCCGGAACGGCTTCTGGATGTAGTAGAACGCGCCTTCGTTCACGGCCTGCATCGCCGACTGCAGCGTCGCCTGCGCCGTCATCAGGATCACCGGCGTGTTGGGGTCATGCGCGCGCGCCGCGGCGAGGATCTCCACGCCGCCCACCTGCGGCATCCGGATGTCGGTGAGGACGATGTCGGGCGAGAGCGCGGCGATGCGCTCGAGCCCCGCCCGGCCGCCCAGGGCCACGTGCGGCGCGAACCCTTCGTTGCGCAGGAGGATCTCGAGGGTCTCGAGGATCCCGGACTCGTCGTCCACGACGAGGACGGACGGCTTGCCGTCCGTCCCGGGCGTGGCGCGCGGCTCTCGGTCGCTCACGAAGGGACTCCGGCGGTGTCGGCGTGCGGAAGGAGCACCGTGAATCGCGTGCCGCGTTCGTTCGTGTCCACGAGCACGACGCCCCGGTGGGCCTCGATCGCCCGGTGGGCGACCGCGAGACCAAGCCCGCTGCCGCCCTCCTTGGTGGTGGTGAACGGCTCGAACAGCCGGTCCTGGACGTCGCGCGGGATACCGGGCCCTTCGTCAATCACCTGCAGGGACACGGCGCGGCCGTCGAACGGCACCTCGCGCGGCAGCTCGTCGCCCGTCGCCGCGCCGGCGATGAGGCGCACGCGCGTGCCGGGGCGCGCCGCCTGCAACGCGTTGAGCACGAGGTTGAACACCGCGCGGTGGAGCAGGTCCTCGTCGCCGTGCACGAGCAGCGGCGCGGCGGGGACGTCGAGGTCGAGCGCCACGGACTCCGTGCGCGCCGGGTGCTGGCCGGCGAGCCCCGCGGCGCCGCGCACGACCGCGCCGAAGTCCACGGCCTCGCGCCGGGTGACGCGCACGCGCGCGAAGTCGAGGAACTCGGACAGGAGGCGCGCGAGACGGTCGGACTCGCGCACGATGAGGTCGCCGAGCGTCTTCTCATCGTCGCTCGCCGCGGGGCGCCCCGACATCTGCTCGACGGCGCTCCGGATGGACGCGAGCGGGTTCTTGATCTCGTGCGCGAGCGAGGCGGAGAGTTCCGCGACCGCCTCGAGGCGCTGCGTGCGGAGGTTGAGCTGCTCGAGGCGCTTCTGGTCGGAGATGTCCTGGAAGATCGCCGTCGTGGTGCGGCCGACGTGCCGGCCGTCGCCCTCCGAGGAGGTTGTCGTCACGCCGAGCGGAAAGGCGCGGCCGCCGCGCGTGACCAGACCCTCCGTGCGGAGGGAGGGCACGCGATCGCGGGCGGCGCGGTCGAGCGCCTCGCCGAGCACGGGCGCCACCGCGCGGAGCTCGTCGAGAACGGGACGGCCGATCCGCGCATCCAGGTTCACGCCGAGCAGCTCCGAGGCGGACGGATTGGCGAACAGGAGGCCGCCGGACGCGTCCACCGAGAGGATGCCGCTCCGGATGTTCGCGAGGATGTCCTTCTCCCGCAGGCGCACTGTGGTGAGCTCGGCCGCGAGCATCTCGCGCCCCTTGCCCGCCTCCTGCATGCGCGCGCTGATGTAGGCCGTGGTCACCGCGGCCGCCACGAAGACGACCAGCTGAAAAAGCGTCGCGGGCGACACGCCGGTGACGAACAGCGCGTCGGTCACGTACATCACGCTCCCGAGCAGGGCGATGAGGAGCGCGCCGCCGATGGGGAGCAGGAGCGCGGCGGCGGCGTTCACCAGGATGTAGAGCGCGGCGAACTGCGAGCCCGCCTCCGGCGAGCTGGTCACGTGCACGATGGAGGTCACGACGAGCAGGTCCACGACCAGCTGCCCGTAGAAGAACCCCTCCGTGAGCGGCCACTGATTAACTTCGGTCCACACGAACGACGCCGCCGTGAAGACGAGCGCGCCGACGAAGCTCACGGTGGCGACGAGCGTCCGCTCGGGGTTCACCTGGAACCAGGTGGTGAGCGCCGCGATCAGGATCGCGAACGCGATGGAGAGGCGGCCCACGTAGAGCCACCGGATGAACCGGCGGGGCTCGAGGACCGCTTGCAGTCGCTTGTCGGCCTGAGGGAAGAAGGTGCGCACGGCAGCCTCTCGGCGTTGCAAAACGCGGTGAACGGATACTCGCGGATTGCGTTGCATTCTGCAAGAGCCGGTTACAGGAAACTCAGGTGTGAGACGACTGACGCGGATTGGAACCGTGCGTGCAACTGACTCTCCCGATGGCGGGCTTCGCGTGAGCGACTCGGTCGTCATTCCGCGCGCCGAGCTCGAGGTGCGGGTCACGCGGAGCGGCGGGCCGGGTGGACAGCACGTCAACACGTCGTCCACGCGGGTCGAGATGGTGTGGAACGTGCGGACGTCGGAGGCGATCACGGACGAGCAGCGAGCGCGGATCGAGCAGGCGTTCGGCACGCGGCTCTCGGCGCGCGGCGCGCTGCGCGTCGTGTCGAGCGACACGCGAAGCCAACGGCAGAATCGCGAGCTGGCGGGGCAACGGCTCGCCGCGGCGGTGCGGAAAGCCCTCACGGTGGAGAAGCCGCGAACGCGTACGCGCCCGCACCGGGCCGCGGTGGAGGCGAGGCTCGCCGGAAAGAAACGGCGCGCCGGAAAGAAGCGGGACCGGCGATTTCAGGCGGAGGACTGAAACGTCGGCGTCCGGACGACGGGCCGCGCTTCGCCTCCACTGACGTTGAACGGTGGTTCAATGATATCTTGCTCGTCGGAACCATGCAGCTGACGATTCGCGAGGCCGCGTCCTATCTGGGTGTGAGCGAGCCGACGGTGCGCCGATGGGTCGGCCAGCGCGGACTACCCGTACACGAAGTCCACGAGCGGTTCTATCTCAACCCTCTCGAACTCTGGGAGTGGGCGGCGGAGAACAACATCCCCGTCTCCCGCGGTCTGCTCGAGAAGGCGCGCCGGTCGCCGGACGAGATCCCGCCCCTGGCCGAGCTGCTGCGCACCGGCGGCATCTTCCACGAGGTGGAAGGGGCCACGAAGGGCGAGGTGCTGCGGGCGTTCGTGGACCGCCTCCCGCTCCCGCCGGAACAGGACCGCGCGTTTCTGCTGAGCGTGCTCGAGGCACGCGAAGCGATGGGCTCCACCGGCATCGGCAACGGCATCGCGATTCCGCACGTCCGCAATCCGATCGTGCTGCACATTGATCGGCCCTTCGTGACGCTCTGCCTGTTGCGGCACCCGGTCGAGTTCGACGCGCCCGACGGGAAGCCCGTGCACGCGTTGTTCCTGGTCGTGAGTCCCACGGTTCCGGCGCACCTGCAGATTCTCGCGCGGCTCGGTTTCGTGCTGCGCGACGAGGTCCTGCGGGAGATGCTGCGGAGGTCCGCACCCGCGGACGACGTCCTGGGTCGTATCGAGCTGGTGGAAAGCAGCCGGACGACCGGGTCGTTCGCGGCCGTGAAGGACGCGCCCGAGTGAGGTGGTTCTTCGCGGGCCTGGGATTGCTCGCCGTCGCAGCCTCGAGCTGCGTGGTGCTGCGGCGGCGCCGCGTGGCCGATCGCGTGTTCCTCGCGCTCGTCGGCGCCGGCTGCGCGCTCGCGGGCGTCCCCGCCGTCGCCGTGCTCCTCAGGGGAGTTTCGGTGCAGCAGCGCTGGCGGTCCGGCGGTCCGGGCGGTGACTGGGTCGTCGGGATTGATCCGCTCTCGGCGATGTTCCTGGTCACGATTCTCGGCGTCGGCTTCGCGGACGCCTGGTTCGGCGTCGCGGACCTCGCGCCGGCGCGTGCCCGACGCCGGACCTGGTTCACCCACGCCACGTTCGCGCTGGTGCTCGCCGTGATGGCGCTCGTGGTGACGGCGCAGTCGGTGGTGCTCTTTCTCTGCGCGTGGGAGCTGATGGCGATCGGGTCCTACGTGCTCATCGTGACGGAACACGAGCACGCGGCGGTGCGCCGAGCAGGACTGCTCTACCTGGTGGTGACGCACGCCGGCACGCTGGCACTCTTCGCCATGTTCGCGGTCTGGGGACGAGCGAGCGGCGACTGGACGTTCGCGGCGCTCTCCGCGTCACCATCGGGGCTCGCCGGCGGCGGAGCGGCGGCCGTGTTCCTGCTCGCCCTCGTGGGCTTCGGAGGAAAGGCCGGGCTCGTGCCGCTGCATTTCTGGCTGCCGCCGGCCCACGCGGCGGCGCCCTCGCACGTTTCCGCGCTGATGTCGGGCGTCGTGATCAAGACGGGCATCTACGGCCTGCTGCGGGTGGTCGTGCTCGCGGGCGCGCCGCCCGGGTGGTGGGGGTGGACGGTGCTCGGCCTCGGCGTCGCGTCCGCCGTGCTCGGCGTGCTCTGGGCGCTCGTGCAGCACGACGTGAAACGCCTGCTCGCGTATCACAGCGTGGAGAACATCGGGATCATCCTGATGGGCGCGGGCGTCGGCGCCCTCGGGGCCCGCTACGGACATCCGGTGGTGGCGGTCCTCGGCTACGGCGCCGCGGTGTTGCACACGCTGAATCACGCGCTCTTCAAGAGCGTGCTCTTCCTCGGCGCCGGCGCGGTCTACCGGGCGACGGGCACGCGGAACGTGGAGGCGTTGGGCGCGCTCGCCCGGCGAATGCCCCTCACGTGGCTCGCGTTTCTCGTCGGCGCCGCGGCGATCATCGGGGTGCCCCCATTGAACGGCTTCGTGAGCGAGTGGCTGGTCTATCAGGGGCTCTTTCGCGCGGGACAGTCGGGGGAGACCCTTCGCCTGGCGGTGCTCGCGGCGCCGGCGCTCGCGCTCGTCGGCGGTCTGGCGCTCGCCTGCTTCGCGAAAGTCGCCGGCGTCGTGTTCCTCGGAAAGGCCCGCAGCGCCGCCGCCGCGAGCGCGCGGGAGGCCGGCGCCGGGACGCTCGTTCCGGGCTTCGCTCTGGTGCTGGCGTGCGTCGTGATCGGGGCGTTCCCCGCGTTCGTGGTACCACCGGTGCTCACGGTCGGCCGCTTCGTCGCCGGCGCGACGGGCGAGAGGGCGGGCGCGGGGTTGGCCGCGGTGCTCGCCGACGTGCTGGCGGGCGCGCAGCGCCTCTCGCTCGTCGCGGCGGGCCTCGTGGTTCTCGGCGCGGCGTTCTGGGTGGCGCGCGCGCTGCTTCTCCGCGGTCGCAGCGTCCGCGCGGACGAGACGTGGGGGTGCGGCTACGCGCGCCCGACCGCGCGCATGCAGTACACGGCCTCGTCCTTCGTCGCGCCACTCGTACGGGTGTTCGGCAGTCTCGCGGGCGTCCAGGAGCATCGCGGGGCGACCGTGTTCCACACGGTGCCCGCCGACCTGGTGCTCGATCGCGCCGTGCTCCCGATGTGGGCCCGGGTGCAGCGGCTCGCGCTCCGGCTGCGACCGATGCAGCAGGGCCGACTGCACGTCTACCTGATGTACGTCGTCGCGACGCTCCTGGCGCTGCTGGCGTACCTCATCGTCTCGTCGGCGACGTAGGGGGCCCGACCGTGTTCTCGTCGCTCGCCAGTCTGCTGACGTTTCTCGCGATCGCTCCGCTCCTGCAGGGAGTGGCGACGCGCACGAAGTCCGCGCTGACCGGACGCCGGGGTCCTCCGGTGCTTCAGCCGTATGCGGATCTCTGGAAGCTCGCTCGACGCGGCACGGTGGTGAGCGCCACCACGACCTGGATCTTCCGGCTTGTGCCGCCCGCGGTCGCGGCGTGCGCCGTGATTGCCGCGACGTTGTTGCCGCTCGACGGCCACGCCGCCCTGCTCCGTTTTTCGGGCGATGCGATCGCCTTCGTGTACCTGCTCGCGCTCGGCCGCTTCCTGCTGGCGCTGGCGGCGCTCGACACCGGCTCCAGCTTCGAGGGCATGGGCGCGAGCCGCGAGGTCACGGTCGCCGCCTTCGTGGAGATGGGCTTCTTCGTCGTCCTGGGCGTGTTGAGTCTTGCGACCGGCGAACTCTCGCTGACCGGCATGCTCACGGGAACGACGGGCGACCGGCTCTGGTCGGCGGCGCCATCGCTCGTCATGGTCGTTCTCGGCCTCTTCGCGCTGCTCCTGGCGGAGAGCGCGCGGGTCCCCGTGGACGATCCCGCCACGCATCTCGAGCTGACGATGATCCACGAGGTGATGGTGCTCGACCAGAGCGGACCGGACCTCGCGCTGGTGCTCTTCGCGAGCGCCGCGAAGTTCGCCGCGTACGCCGCAATCCTGGTGAGCCTGCTCGTGCCCCGCTCCTCGATGCCGTGGCCACTCGCGCTCGGCGTGCTCGTGGCGGGCCTCACGGGCGTCGCGGTCGCCGTCGGCGTCGTCGAGTCCACGATGGCGCGACTGCGCCTGCCGAAGGTGCCCCTCTACCTCGCCGGCGCGACGGCCCTGGCGGGGTTCGGTCTCGTGCTTCTGCTGCGCTGACGCCGAACGTGCGCGCCCTCGCCGAGCTGTTCCTGCTGCTGGTGGTCCTGACGGACTTCGCGGTGCTGGGCACGTCGCGCCTCAGCGCGTGCATTCGCGCGATCGCGCTGCAGGGGCTGTTGCTCGGGTCGCTTCCGCTGCTGGTCGAGGGGGCGTGGTCCGTGCACGCCGCGGTGCTCGGGCTCGGGACGATCGCCGTGAAGGCCGTGTTGCTTCCCGCGTTCCTGCGCTGGGCGATCCGCGAAGCCTCGGTACGGCGGGAAGTGGAGCCGTTGGTGGGGTACATGGCGTCGCTGCTGCTCGGCGCCCTGGCCCTCGGCGCGTCGTTCGCCGTCGCGCACCGGCTGCCACAGAGCGCGGATGCCTCGCTGCTCGTGCCGGTCGCGCTGGTGACCCTGATGATCGGTCTCCTCGTCCTCATCACCCGCAGCAAGGCCGTGAGCCAGGTGGTCGGCTATCTCATGCTCGAGAACGGGATCTACCTGTTCGGCCTGACGCAGACGCGACGCGTGCCGTTTCTGCTGGAGGCCGGCGTGCTGCTCGACGTGTTCGTGGCGGTGTTCGTGATGGGGATCGTCGTCTTCCACATCAACCGGGAGTTCGACTCCATTTCGGCCGCCAATCTCGCGGAACTGCGGGAGTATTAGGGTGCTCCTCGCCGCCATCGTGCTGGTTCCCGCGCTCGGGGCGGCGCTCGCGTACGCCGCGCCGCGCCGCGCCACGCGTTCCGCGCTCCTCGTGGGGGGTGCGACGCTTCACCTGCTGCTGGTGGGGTGGCTCTGGACGACCACCGGCGCGACGGCGTTCGCGGGCTGGTTGGCCGTGGATGCGCTGGGGCTGCTGGTGCTCTCGCTCGTGAGCGTGCTCTTCATCGTGACCGCGCAATACGCGGTGGGGCACCTCCGGGGCGAGAGCACGCGCGACAGCCGGGTGTACCCGACCTGCCTCTTCGCCTTTCTCGCCGCCGCGTCGCTGGTCTCGCTCAGCCACCATCTCGCCCTGCTCTGGGTGGGCATGGAGGCCACGACGCTTTCGGTGGCGCCCCTCATCTACGACCGCCACGACCGGCGCTCCCTCGAAGCCGTGTGGAAGTACCTGGTGCTCTCTTCCGTGGGCATCGCGCTGGCGCTGCTGGCGGTCTTCCTGCTGGCGACGGCGCAGCCGTCCGTCGCCGGCCAGCGGCCGCTGCTGCTCGACGATCTCGTGGCGGGCGCGGCGTCGCTCGATCCGCGGTGGCTCCGTGCGGCATTCGTCTTCGCCATCGTCGGGTTCGGCACCAAGATGGGGCTCGCGCCGCTGCACACGTGGAAGCCGGACACGTACGGCGAAGCCCCGAGCCTGGTCGGTGGCCTCATGGCGGGCGGCCTCACGAGCTGCGCGTTCCTCGGGCTGGCGCGATTCACGCAGGTGCTCATCCCGGCCGGGCTCGGGACTTTCGCCCGCCCGCTGCTCGTTGCGTTCGGGCTCTTCTCGCTGCTCGTTGCCGCCGCGTTCATCATCGGACAGGCCGACGTGAAGCGGCTACTCGCGTATTCGAGCGTGGAGCACGTCGGCCTGCTCGCGCTGGGGCTGGGGCTCGGCGGCCTGGGCACCTACGGCGCCGTGCTGCACGTGCTGAACAACGGATTCGTGAAGGGGCTCCTGTTCCTGGTGGTCGGCAACCTCGTCCTGGCGTCCGGCACTTCGGCGGCCACGGACATTCGCGGGATGCTCCGTGCGCGCCCCGTGTCGGCCCTGCTGCTCTTCGTCGGACTTCTCGCCGTGAGCGGCTCGCCGCCGTTCGGACCCTTCCTGAGCGAGTTCGCCATCGTGAGTGGAGCGATTCGCGAGCATCATCCCTGGGTGGCGGCCTCGACGCTGCTGCTGCTCGGGTTGATCTTCATCGGGATCGCGCGAATGATGCTCGAGATGATCCTCGGGGACGGGAGATCCGCGCCGTCCGCCGTGCCGGCGCCGTCACGCGAAGCGTCGTGGATGGTGGCGGGGCCGATGGCGCTCGCCGGCATCGTGCTCGTCCTCGGCCTCTGGCTGCCGCGCCCGCTCCGGGAGCACCTCGCGCAGGCAGCCGCGACGCTCGGCGGGAGCGCCCCGTGAGACCGGCGAGCGACGCCGTCCGCTTCGGCAACAGGCGCACCGTGCCCCTCGCGAGCGTTCCCCTGCTCTCGATTGACGCGTTCGGCGACCGGATCGGTGCGGACGTGTCCGCCGGCGAGCGGATCATCTCCCTCTTCGGCCTTCCCGAAGGGGCGGACCGGGTTCGCCTCATCGTGGTGCTCGGCGACGATGACAGCGGCCGCCTGCGCGCGCTGTCGGCGCTCGTGGCGCAGCGGTATCCGTCGCTGACCCGGACGTGTCCGCAGGCGTCGCGGTTCGAGCGCGAGCTCGCCGAGCAGTGCGGGGTGATTCCGGAAGGGCGTGCCGCGCCGAAGCCGTTGCGCCGTCACGCGCCCGATCACCTGCCGCACGCATGGCGCGTGGAGGCGCGTCACCGCGAGGCGTACCCATTCTCCGCCGTGGCGGGCGACGAAGTGCACGAGGTGGCGGTCGGGCCGGTGCACGCCGGCATCATCGAGCCCGGTCACTTCCGCCTGCAGGCCCACGGGGAGGAGGTGCTCGCCGTGGAGATCATGCTGGGCTATCAGCACCGCGGCGTGGAACGGCTGCTGGAGACGGCGGAGCGGCGCCGCGCGGTCCTCATCGCGGAGTCCATCGCCGGCGATTCGGTGCTCGCGCACGCCAGCGCGTTCTGCGGCGTCATCGAGGCACTGGCGCGGAGCCACAAGAGCCCGCGCGCGCAGGCGATCCGGGGACTCGCACTCGAGCTCGAGCGGCTCGCGAATCACGTCGGCGACCTGGGCGCGCTGTCGGGCGACATCGCCTATCAACCCGCGGCCGCGTACTTCGGACGCCTGCGCGGCGAGTGCCTGAATCTGCTCCTGCTCATCTCCGGGAACCGGTACGGTCGGGGGCTGGTTCGTCCGGGTGGGGTCGGCTTCGACATTCCGCCGGCGATGGCGGAGGAAGTCGGTGCGCGGGTCGAGCGGCTCCGGGACGAGCTGCGGCCGGTCGCCGCGCTCTTCTTCGACACGCCGTCGGTCCAGTCGCGCCTCGAGGGGGTGGGCGTGCTCTCCACCGAGGTGTGTCGCGTGCAGGGGTTCGTCGGCCCCGTCGCGCGGAGTTGCGGCGTCCCCCGGGACGTGCGTCACGACTTCCCCTACGGCGTCTATCGCTTCGGGCAGATCCCCGTGGCGACCGCGTGGGCCGGGGACGTGCACGCGCGGGCGCTCGTGCGGTGGCTCGAGATTCAGCGATCGCTGGCGTTCGTCGGGGAGCAGGTTCGCGCCCTGCCGCGAGGCGATCTGCGCTCGCCGTGCGGACCTTTGGCGCCGCAGGAACTCGCGGTGGCCATGGAAGAGGGATGGCGTGGAGAGACCGTTCACGTCGCGGTGACCGACGACGCGGGGCGCATTCGCCGCCACAAGGTCGTGGACCCGTCGTTCCACAACTGGGAAGCCCTGGCGCTCGCGCTCCCCGGGAACGAGGTGTCGGATTTCCCACTCTGCAACAAGAGCTTCAACCTCTCGTATGCCGGCCATGATCTCTGAGACGGTGGCGCAGGACGTGGCGCGAGCCCCGCTGCCGCACGGCGGCCGTCGGCAGTCGGCGGGCTGAACGATGCTCGATTGGCTGCGCACGCGACTCGCCCAGCGCACGAACCCCGTGCCGGTCCGGGGTGGCCTCACGCCGCTCCCCGAGCGTTTTCGGGGGATGCCGATCCTCTCGGACCGGGGAGCGGAGGCGGGCGAGCGCCCGTTCGACGTGCCCTCGCGTCTCGTCCGCACGGATGCCCGGCGCCTGCCCGTGCTCGACGTCGGCGCGTGCCTCTTCTCGCCCGAGGAGATCGTGGACACCCCGGAGGGCCGCATCGCCTTCACGCGAGACTACCGCATGGCGAGCTCCACGCGGGAGGGCCTCGTCTCGCGGACCGGGGAGGTGGAGCTGGCGCAGGCGCTCGATCGGCGCATGCGACGGCTCTTCGGGCGCTCGCTGCGGCTGCGCTCGGTGTCGGCGGGGAGCTGCGGCGGCTGCGAGGCCGAGCTGGTCGCGCTGAGCAACGTCGTGTTCGACCTGGCCCGGTTCGGCATCCAGTTCGTCGCGTCACCGCGGCACGCCGACGGGATCGTGATCACGGGTGCCGTCAGCACGAACATGCGCGATGCACTCGCGCGGACGTACGCGGCGGTGGCGGATCCGAGGATCGTGATCGCGGTCGGCGCGTGCGCCATCAGCGGCGGGCCCTTCGCGGGCAGCCCCGAAGTGCTTGGCGGAGTTCCGCCCGACATCCCGGTGGACCTGTGGATCCCGGGATGCCCGCCGCATCCGCTGACCGTGCTGGACGGGATGCTGAGACTGCTCGGACGGCTCGAAGGCGGCGAGCGGTAGCGGGTCGCGCGATGCCAGGGAAGAAGGCCCCGGAAGAGAGGCGCCGCGCGCAGATCCTGCGGGCCGCCTTCGACGTCGCCGCGCGCAAGGGGCTCGACGGACTGACGGTGCGCGCGGTGGCGACGAAGGCCGGACTCAGCCCCGGCCTCGTGCTCTTCCACTTCACGACCAAGGAGCAGCTCGTCGTGGCGCTCCTCGACCATGTGCTCGCCACCACGACGGTCCTGCACGTCACGGAGGAGATCGCCCGGATCGTGTCGCCGCTCGATCGCCTGCTCGCGCTGCTCGAGCTCGAGATGCATCGGCTCTCCAGTGAGCCGCGCCGCATCCGGCTCTTCTTCGATTTCTGGGCGAGAGGGATCCGGCACGAGCGGATTCGCGCGAAGATGCAGGCCGAACTCCACCGCTACCGCGAGGCGTTCCGGCCGATGGCTGAGGCGGTCCTGCGAGCGGAACCCGAGCGATTCGCACGGGTCACGCCGGAAGGGCTGGCCGCCGTGGCCGTGAGTTTCATCAAGGGCTGCGCCGTCCAGTCCATGATTGACCCCGCTCACTTCGACATCGAGGAGTATCTCGTCGCCGCTCGCGGGCTCCTCCGCGAGCTGGCGTCCTCAATGGCGTGAGACGCGAGGCACGCGCCGCGGTGACGCCTGTCCGCGTGCCTCTTCCGGCGTCAGCGGACGCCGTCACTACCGCCGGCGCGCGCCCCCGTGTGTCAGGGCGCGGGCGGCTTGACGAGCGCCTTGACCGCGTCCGGCAGCGCGAACGTCTCGGGTGCCACCTTGTCGAACTCCATCGTCTTGATCGTGATGGTGCTCTCGAACATCGGCGTCTTCTGCGTGATCTTCGTCGGGAACTTGAGCCCGTCGAAGTCCTTGTACTCGGCGAAGACACTCGTCGTCTCCACCTTTCCCATCGGCGATTCGCTCGAGACGATGATGCCGGCGCCGAGTCCCGTGGCGGCGTCGAAGAACTCGAACCCCTCGCCACCGATGTTGCGCACGATCCTGACCTTGTAGCACTTCCGCCCATCGAAGTCGGCGAGCTCGACGGTCTCGGCCGACTTGTAGCGCGCCATGTCATGGAAGTTGCCGAAGAAGTCACTGTTGTACTTCGTCATTTCCGCCTGCGCGCCTTCGAGCACCACGGGCTGTCCGGCCTGGACGGCCCACGCCGTCTTGCCGTCGAAGCCCTGGAGGATCTCGCCCATCGGGCCGATCACCAGCTTCTGGAGGAAGAGCGCGGGCTTCGCCCGGTAGACGTCCATCGTGGCCTCGACACCCATCGCGGGAATCGAGACGGCGCCGGTCTGGTGCACCGACGTGTGCTTGTCGAGTGCGGCGCGACCGCCGATGGCGGCGTCGTGCTTGTCCATCAGCTCCTTGGCGCTCGGGAGGGGCTGCGCGAGCGCGAGACGCGAGGCCGCGAAGAGCGCGACGGCGGTAAGCGCCAGGGCGGTGCGCGCGACGGTGGTGCGGAGCGGGTTCATGCGGACCTCGGAGTACCAGAAAAAGGGCGCGGGGTGAGCGGGAGTGGGAATATCGCCGGGCGGCGCCTCCGCCGCCACGCGGCACGGCGCGGGCCGGCGCGCGGACTGCGGCGCGGACTGCGGCGCGGCCCCGCGCGCCACCGCGGTGCCCGTACCGTTCTTACGGCGTCACGCGGTTGAACCGGAGCCCGCTCACGCGGTTGCCGTTCACGACAAAGCCGGGCGACTTCCCCCGCACGGGCGCGTCGAAGAGCAGTGACATCCCGCGGGCGCTGAAGCTGATCCCCTTCTCGTCGGCCGCGAAGGGCTCGGCGGCGCCGCGCGCGCGCTGGACCGCGATGCGGTCGCTCGCGTCGCCGGCTGTGACGGTCCAGACGGCGCCGAGCAGCTCGTCGCTCCGGTAGCGGCCGAGGACCGCGTCGCGTTGCGGTGCGGGATGCGGACCCGAGGGGGCCGCGCCGCCGCGCCCACCCCCGCCCCCGCGCCCTCCGCCGGCGACGGCCGGCGCGGTGAAGCGATCGCCGAGGACCGCATCCGCCATCCGCAGCGCGAGCGAGCCCGTGTTCGCCGTACTCGCGTTGCAGAGCATCGCGACGCTCGTGTGCGTCTCGGGGAAGCGGTAGAGCGCGGCCCGGTACCCGCCGGTCGAGCCGGTGTGCTGCACCACGCGCAATCCGCGGTACGTCGCGACCGTCAGCCCGAACGCGTAGTTGTTCTCCCGGCCGTCGTTGAGCTTGTCGGTCGTCTCGAGGAGCGCGATCCAGTCGCGCCCGCCGACCTTCGCCTCGTAGAAGTTCTCGTCCCACTTCTGGAGGTCGGCGATGGACGTGACAATCCCGCCCTGCCCCACGATGTCGTTGTTGAGCACGTCTATGCGCCACCCTCCGCGCGCGGGACTGTAGGCCGGTGCGCGGCGCGCCACGATTTCCGTGTGATCGTCGAGGAAGAGCGTCTCGCGCATCCCGAGCGGGCGGAAGATCGCCGAGTCGGCGAAGGCACGGAGCGTCTGGCCGGTGACGTTCTTCACGGCCGCGCCCAGGAGGACGTAGCCGGTGTTGCTGTACCGGTACTCGGCGCCCGGCGTGAAGTTGAGGCTCTTCTGGTGGGCGGCGAGGTTGATCATGTCGTCGCCCGTGTAGCCGTCGTCCGGACGCCATCCCGCCAGCGTCACGAGCTCCCAGAAGTCGCGCACGCCGCTCGAGTGGTGCACGAGGTGGCCGATCGTGACCGGCGCCTGGTACGCGGGCAGTCCGGGGACGTACTTCCGCACGTCGTCGCCGAGCGAGATGCGACGCGCCGTGACGAGGAGCGCGATGCTCGCGGCGGTGAACTGCTTGGAGACGGAACCGACGGTGAAGCGCGTGGCCGGCGTGATGGGGACGTCGTGATTGAGATCGGCGAAGCCGTAGCCGCGCGCGAAGGCGACGCCGCCGTTCTGGAAGACGCCGACGGCGCAGCCGGGCGAGCCGGAGTGCGCGAACGGCGCGAAGAGCGCGTCCACCGCGCGGGCGACGGAGTCGGGGAGCGCGCGCGGCGCCTGCGCGACGGCACGCGACGTGGCGACGCCCACGAGAGCGGCGAGTACCAGCAGGGGTCGGAGGGATTGGCGCATCTCGTCCTCAGCGAACGGGGGACACGGGGAGTCCGGCGGTGAGCGCGAGCGACACGCGTTCCTGCTGCCGCTCGGATCCGCCGACAAGCACGGCGGCGAGGTTGTTCTGCACGATGAGCACGCGCGGAGCTGGATAGGGGCTGGCCATCCCGCTCGGCGCCGCGGTGAAGGAGACGAGCCCGTCGGTCACCCGGCGGCGCGCGGTGCTGTCGGAGTAGATGTGCGCGTACAGCGTCGCGCTGCCGACGCGATACGCCCGCCCCGCGACACCCCAGTAGCGCACACCCAGTTCGTCCGGTACGGCGCGCGGCGCGAGTCCCGCGCGGACCAGGCGCTCCACCAGGTGCGCGTCATCCCATCGCCCCGTCGGCGGTGCGCTCGCCGCCGCGGCCGCCTTCGCGGACTCGGCGGCGATGGCCGTGCGGGCCGCCTGCGCCCCGCGCTCTCCCTTGTCGGCGACCGACGTGCACGCGGCCACCGCGCCGATGACCAGCGCGCCGACCGCTCGCATATTACGGCTCATGGGACGGGAGACGGGAGACGAGGGACGGGAATCGGTTGCCGGCCGCACGGCCGTGCGCGTGGACAAGTGGCTCTGGGCCGCCCGCTTCTTCAGGTCGCGATCGCTCGCGGCCGAAGCGGTCATCGGCGGGAAGGTGGCGGTGAACGGCGCGCGCGTCAAACCCGCGCACGACGTGAAGGCAAACGACGAAGTGCGCGTGCGGCTCGGGCCGTACGAACACGTGCTCCGGGTGAAGGGCGTGAGCGCGCGTCGCGGACCCGCGGCACAGGCCGCGCTCCTCTTCGAAGAGTCGGCCGAGTCGCGCGCGGCGCGCGAGAAGCTCCACTGGCAGCTCCGGCACGCCGCCCCGGTGATCCGCCCGGGTACGGGACGGCCGACGAAGAAGGACCGCCGGAAGCTCGGACGACTCAAGGAGTGGTGAGCCCGCGCAACACTTCGTCGTCGAGGCGATGGCCGCCGTCGAAGGAGAGCTGACGGAAGGGGAAGCTCGCGTCGCGAAGCCGCGAGAGTTCGACCTCCAGCACCTTGGGCGTGATGTAGGCGTCGCTCGCACCGACGACGTAGGTGCACGCCGGCCGGCGGAGCGGGGAGGCGGCGGCGGCGTAGTCCAGCTCGGGCGGCATCGAGGCGCCCCAGATCACGAGACGCGCGGTTGTCACGCGACCGCTCGCCACCCAGCGCATCGCGGTCGCGCCGCCCTGCGAAAACCCGAGGACCGTCACGGCCGGCTGCGCCGCCGCGGGCGCCGCCGCGGGCGCCGCCGACGCGCGCGCGAAACGGTCGAGCATCGTGCGGTGCAGGTCGTCGAGATAGCCGAGGTAGTCGGCGACTTCGGCGTCGCGCTCTTCGCGCGTCATCCAGCTCGCCACGACGGGCTGGTCCTTGTGCGCGCCGGGCGCGAGAGTGCCCTCGTAGAAGCGCGACAGCGCCTCCGGCGCGACGATGAGTCGCGTGTCGCCGGCGATGGCGCGGAAGCTCTCGAGGAAGGGCACGGCCCGCATGGCATAGCCGTGCAGCACGTACCAGAGCTCACACACGCGCGCGAGCGCCGGTCCGTCCGGCCCGAGCGATGCCACGAGCGCCGTGCGCCGGACTGTGAGGCGTTCGGTGCGGATCGCGCCCGAGTCGCTCACGCCGCGGCCGATCCGGCGTCCCGGACGGCGCAGTCGCCGACGGCATCCCGGCGCCGGTTGGACCGAGGGTCGTGAGCGAAGTCCGTCATGGCCCCAAATATGGCAACGCCATCCGGCGTGACCAGCGGGCGATTGCGGCCGAGGGGCGCTCGTCGTTACGATTCGTCGCCTTCAGGGAGCGCGCCGCGTGAGCACCGACCGTTACAATCCGACGTCGCAAGGGTGGGGCATCGCCGCGTTGATCATCGCGCTGGCGATCCTCGCGAACGTGACGGCCTACTCGATCCACAAGGCGACCTACCTGAAGCCGGACCGGCCCGCCTCGACCTCGCGATGAGATAGCGGCGGCGGCGGTCCGACCTCCGCCCTCAGGTCTTGTGCCGGAACGTGATACGTCCCCGGCTCAGGTCGTACGGCGAGACCTCGACCGTGACCCGATCCCCCTGCAGCACGCGGATGCGGAATCGTCGCATCTTGCCGGCCATCGTCGCGAGCACGTCGTGCCCATTCACGAGGCGGACACGAAAGGTCGCGCTGGGGAGCACTTCGGAGACAGTGCCTTCGAGCTCGATTGCCTCTTCCTTCGCCATGGCGTCCGGGTTGGGGTGCGGTGCGCGGGGTGCGGCCGGCGCGCGCGGCGGCGCCGCGCACGGCAGCCACTGAATGTAGCGTTCCCCGCGCGTCACGACCACCGTGCCGACCTCGCGCACGCACCGCGTCGGGGTTAGCGTCCAGCAGCACCTCCCTCGAGGTTCCGTCTCCGATGCCGCACCCTCCTGTTCGCCTCCGGCGATTGCGCGCCGCGTTGATCGCCGCCCTTTCCGCGCTGTGCGCCGCGCTTCCCCGCCCCGCCACCGCGCAGCAGCGCACGCTCGCCGACGAGGTTGATCGCCGGGTCGCGCAGGTCGGTCCCAAGGTGATCGCGTGGCGGCGCGACATTCACCAGCATCCCGAACTCGGCAATCACGAGGTGCGCACGGCGAAGCTCGTCGCGGACGCGCTGCGCGCGATGGGCCTCGAGGTGCGCGAGGGCGTCGCGAAGACGGGCGTCGTGGGCGTGCTGCGGGGCGGCCGGCCCGGGCCGGTCGTCGCCCTCCGCGCCGACATGGACGCGCTCCCCGTGACCGAGGAGACGGACCTCCCCTTCAAGTCCACGGTCACGTCCACCTTCGCGAACCAGACGGTCGGCGTGATGCACGCGTGCGGGCACGACGCGCACACCGCGATGCTGCTCGGCGCCGCCGAGGTGCTCGCGGGCATGCGGGCCCAGCTCCCTGGCACGGTGAAGTTCATCTTTCAGCCCGCGGAGGAGGGCCCACCGCCCGGCGAGAAGGGCGGCGCCTCGTTGATGGTCGAAGAGGGCGCGCTCGAGAATCCGGCGGCGGCCGCGATCTTCGGGCTGCACGTCTGGCCCGACGAGGCCGGGAAGATCAGCTACCGCTCCGGCGGCGCGATGTCGGCCTCCGACCAGCTCCACATCGTGGTGAAGGGCAAGCAGACCCACGGCGCGCAGCCGTGGCGCGGCGTGGACCCGATCGTGGTCACCGCCCAGATCGTGAGTGCGCTGCAGACCATCACCGCGCGGCAGACGGACATCACGCTCGCGCCCGCGGTGATCACGGTCGGGACGATCAACGGCGGCATCCGCTTCAACATCATTCCCGACAGCGTGGTGATGACGGGCACGATCCGCACCTTCGACGCCGGGATGCGGAAGGACGTCCACCTGCGCATCCGGCGCACGGCCGAGAAGATCGCGGAGGCCTCCGGCGCGACGGCCCTGGTGCGGATTGACCTCGGGAACGACGTGCTCGTCAACGACCCCGCGCTCACCGAGCGGATGGCGCCGACCCTCCGGCGGGTCACGGGAGGCCGCGTGAACGCGAGCGGGATCTGGATGCCGTCCGAGGACTTCCCCTTCTACACGAAGAACATTCCGGGACTTTACGTGTTTCTCGGCGTGAACCGGCCCGGCGTGGGCCCGGACGACGCGGCGCCGAACCACTCGCCCCGGTTCTTCGTGAACGAGGACGCGCTCGCGACGGGGGTGCGCGCACTCGCATCGCTGGCGGTGGACTACCTGGCGGCCGTGCGATGAGGCGCGCCGCCGCCGACGCCAGGCCACGCGCCGGCGGCGGCATTCGCGGATGAACTGGCTCGAGGCGCTTGCCGTCGCCTTCGGCATCGTCAGCGTCTACCTGAGCGTGCGCCAGAAGATCTGGAGCTGGCCCACGGCGATCGTGAACGTGCTGCTCTACTTCGTCGTGTTCCGGACTGCGAAGCTCTACGCCGACATGGGCCTGCAGCTCGTGTACTTCGCGCTCTCGGTGTACGGGTGGTATGAGTGGCTCTACGGCGGAGAGCACCGGACGGTGCTCCGTGTGTCGCGCGGGACGCCGAGGATGGCGTTGGTTCTCCTGGGGATCACCGCCGCGAGCGTCGCCATCCTCGGCACGCTGCTCGCGCGCACCACCGACGCCGCGCTGCCGTATCTCGACTCGGCGACGACGAGCACGAGCCTCGCGGCGCAGTGGATGATGACGCGCAAGGTGCTCGAGAACTGGGCGGTGTGGATGGTGGTGGATGTGGTGTACGTCGGAATGTTCCTCTACAAGTCGCTCTACCTGACGGCGGCGTTGTACGCGGTCTTCTTTGTGCTCGCCGCGATGGGCTGGGCGCAGTGGAAGCGTTCGTACGAGGCGGATCGCGCCGCGCGTGCGCGGCTCGCGGCGGCCACGTGACGCGCCGCATCGTGGTGACCGGCCCCGAGTGCACCGGGAAGACGTCGCTCGCCCGCGCGCTCGCCGAGCGGCTCGGCGCGCCCTGGCTGCCGGAGGCGGCGCGCGGCTACGCGGAGGCGCAGGGGCGCGAAGAGCGCGCACTCACCGCGCGGGATGTGGAGCCGATCTCGCGCCGGGCGATCGCGGCCGAGGACGAGGCGCTCGAGTCGGCGCCCGGAATCCTGGTATTGGACACGGACCTCCTGAGCACGGTCGCCTACGCGCGCCACTACTACGGCGCGTGCCCCGCGTGGATCGAGGGGGAGGCACGCGCGCGTCGGGGGGCGCTCTATCTCCTCTGCGCCCCCGACCTCCCGTGGCGCGCCGACGGGGTGCGCGACCGCCCGGCGGCGCGCGCGGCGATGCACGAGCACTTTCGCGCCGTTCTTCGCGAGTTCGGCGCCGAGGTGATCGAGATCTCCGGCGTGGAGCGCTCGCGCGAGCGGGCGGCGCTCGCGGCCGTGGAGACGCTCGCGGCGAAGCCAGCCCGTTGATGCGCGAGCTCGGCATCCGCGCGGTGGCGGGACTCACGCGGCTTGCGCTCGAGCAGGGCCTGCTACCGAGCACGACCGACTGACGCCCGCCGGCGCTGTCCGCCGGTCAGGTCAAGACGTCGGGCCGCACTCGCAGCCGCGACCGCATCCGGCGCGCCGGCGCCGCGATGCGACGACCGACCGCCAGCCGCGCCACGCGAGGTACGCCAGCGCGGCGAGCACGAGGATCGCCGACGCCAGCTCCTGAGCCAGCGGCCCGTTCACGCGCCTCCTCCGAGCCCGAGCGCCAGCCCGCCCCGGAAGATCAGGAACGCGCTGCCGTATGCGAGGGCCAGCATGTACGCGAACTGCAATGCCGCCCATCCGGCGCCGCGCCAGCCGCCCCCGGTCTCGCGCACGGTCATCGTGAGCGTGCTCGTGCACATGAGGGCGAAGACGTAGAACGCGAGCAGCCCGAACGCCACGAGCGGCGTGTACACCTGTCGCCCGGTCTCCGGGTTCCGCTCGGCGCGAATGCGATCGGCGAGCGCCGGCGCCTTACCGTCGCCGCGGGCGACGCCGTAGATGGTCCCCATCGTGGAGACGAACACCTCGCGTGCCGCGAACGACGCCACCATCGAGACGGCGATCTTCCAGTCGTAGCCCAGCGGGCGCACGGCGGGCTCGATCACGTGGCCGATCGTGCCGAGCGCGGACTGCGAGAGCTGCTGCTCGGCGGTCACGACCTGACCCGGTCCGGGCTTCGGCTTCGGGTAGCTCGCCAGCGCCCAGAAGAGGATGGACAGCGCGAAGATCACCGTGCCGGCGAGCCGCAGGAAGACGCGCACCCGCTGCCAGACGGAGCTCGCGAGCACGCGCGCGCTGGGCAGGACGAACGGCGGGAGCTCGATGATCAGCGAGCGCGTCTCCGACTCGAGCAGCGTGCGGCGGAAGACTGCCGCCGAGGCGAGCGCGGCGACGGTGCCGAGCAGGTACATCGCCAGCATCGCCAGTCCCTGGAGCGACACGCCGGCGACCACGGTCGCGGGCACAAAGGCGCCGACGAGCAGCGCATACACCGGAAGGCGCGCCGAGCAGCTCATCAGCGGCACGACCATGATCGTCGCCAGCCGCTCCTTCGGGTCCTTGATCGTGCGCGTGGAGAGGATGGCCGGCACGGCGCAGGCGTAGCCCGAGATGAGCGGGATGAAGCTGCTGCCGTGCAGCCCCAGCGGACGCATCCAGCGATCCATCACGAAGGCGGCGCGGGCCATGTACCCCGAGTCCTCGAGGATCCCGATGAAGAGGAAGAGGATCGCGATCTGCGGGAGGAACACGAGCACGCTCCCCACGCCGTTCAGCGCGCCGTCCACGAGGAGGCTGCGCAGCTCGCCCGCCGGGATCAGGCCCCCGAGCGCGACGCCGGCGAGCGCGACGAGCCCCTGGATGCCATCCGCGAACGGGCGCGCCCAGGTGAACATCGCCTGGAACATCAGCACCATCACCGCGAGGAAGAGCAGCGGGCCCCACGTGCGGTGCAGGATGATCGCGTCAACCCGGCCGCTCGGCGTGCGCGCCGCGCGCGGGCTCCGCCGGACCGCGCGCTCCATGACGCCGGCGATCCACCGATTGCGCTCCTCGGCGTCGTCGGCGTCGTCGGCGCCCCGGGTGATTCGCCGCCCGACGTCCTCCGTCATGAGCCGCAGCCGCGCCCGGGGCAGCTCGGCGGCGCGATCGATCGCGTGCCGGAGCCGGCCGATCCCCTCGCCCCTCGTGGCGACCAGCGGGATGACGACGGCGTCGAGCTCGTGGATCAGCTCGATCACGTCTACGTTCATCCCTGCGGCGTCGAGCCGGTCCACGCGATTGAGCGCGACGACGGTCGGGCGCCCAAGCTCGAGGATCTGCGACGCGAGATGGAGGTCGCGCTCCAAGTTCTCGGCGTCCACGACCACGACGAGGACGTCCGCCAGCGGCAGGTCCTGGAGGCGGCCCAGCACCGCGTCCACAGCGATCGCCTCGGCGGGCGACTCGGGCGTGAGACCGTGCATTCCCGGCAGGTCAATCAGCGAGACCGACGTGCCCGCGTACCGGTAGCTTCCCTCCACTCGCTCCACCGTCACGCCGGGGAAGTTGGCGACGCGCTGGCGCAGGCCGGTGAGGGCATTGAAGATGGTGCTCTTGCCGCAGTTCGGGTTGCCGACGAGCGCGACGCGAAGCGGCTCGCGTACGCGTTCCTTGCGAGGCGACCTCGCCTCGCGCACCATGGCGAGGCCGTCGCTCACGAGTCGCTCGGGAGCACGACGACCCGTGCGCCGGCCGCCCGCGCGCCGAGCGGGTAGCCGCCGGGCGTCGGGACGGTGGGTTCGAGCGCTCTCGTCGCTGCGGCGGTCATCAGTACGTCATAGAGTAGAACGCGGCCGGTGATCCGGTATCGCCGGTTGGGAGTATCCCGGCCAGAGTTTCCCCTACAGCCGACTGCCGTCGCCTCCGGTTGACGAAGGAGTGCCGAAGAGAGACTACCGGGGTGCCCGGCGCACCAGCACGAGCGCGTTCCCCACGGAGCGCTCGCCCGAGGGGTCGGAGGGCGTGTTCACGATCGCGTCGCGCACGACCATCGTCGTCGAGCCGCCGCCGTCGAAGTTGAGCGCCTGCCACGCGCCCAGCTCGCGCATCAGCCCCGCGAGCTCGACGAGCGTCATCCCTGCGCTTCGCGCGGACCGGCCGTCCACCGTCACGAGGACGAGCATCGTGCTGTCGCGGCTGAAGCCGATCGCGGTGCGCGGATGGCGCACCTCGGCGTTGCGCGAGATGGTGCCCTCGACCGAGGCGGCGCGCTCGACGACGTTGGCGCCGTCCGCGAGGAGGCGCGGCCACCCGCCGACGAGCAGCGCGAGTGGCGCGGCGCCGGGTGCGCGCGGGCTCGCGCCGAGCACGACCGCGAGCGTCTCGCCCTCCGCGAACGCCGCCACGCGCGCCGCGCGCGGGCCGTAGCCCGCGAGCACCGCGCCGCCGCCCGGAATCGCGCCACCGGAGGACGCACGAACGGCGCCGCGCCGGACGTACAGCAGCGTGTCCGCGCGTCGGCCCGCCGCGAGGAGCGGCGCCTCCGCCACCTGGTTCGCGGTGTCCCGCGCGGTCGCGCCGCCGAACCGCGCGGTGAAGAGCACGGCGCCCTCGGGGCCCGGCGCGCGCGCGGCGTTGAGCGCGAGGAGCGGCACGGCGCCGGCTGCGCCGCGCACCTCGCCGTCGAACACGAAGCGGTCGAGCAGCGGCCGCCCGAGCGCGTCGAGAGCGAACTGGGTGTGCACGTTGTCGAAGGTGTCGAAGGGAGAGCCGGTCACCTTGACACCCTTCCACCACTCGCCGTCCACGACCTGATTGTTCTCGTTCTCACCGGTGGCGAGGTCGAAAAAGTCAGCGTTCACGGCGGCGAGCACCTCAGCGCCGGTCGCCGCGAGGCGCGCCGCGATGGCGCTGATCTTCTCGCGGCCACGCAGCCGGTCGAGCGCGCGCACGTGCCGGAGCGCGAGGTCGTTCCGCCGGAGGTCCACCGTGAGGAGATTGACGACCCACGGGCCGGCGAGGCGGACCAGCCGCTGGTGCGTCACACCGGGAGCGACGGCCCGCGTCGCGACGCTGTCGGCGACCTGCGCGCCGAGCAAGGGCGCCGCCGTGGCTGCCGCGACCGCGGCGAGCACGACGCGGGCAAAGTGCCGAGCGCGCACGCCGCGTTCCGCGTCGCGGCGATCCCCTTGACCGGACATGAGTCTCCTCTCGGGCCGCCGACTAATCACGGCGCGCGCGCGCGCCGAGTCAACTCGCCGCACCGTCGTCGCGTGGGGCGGCGCGGCCGGCGCGGCCGGCGGGCCCGCGGGGCCGGCGCGCCCCCAACGCGCTATCTTATGGTCGTGTCGCCAGCAGAATGCCTCGCATGACCGCCACCCGCCACGCCCCCCTCAAGCTCGCCGGTCGCGAGAGCCAGCGACCGACCGTCGGGCACCGCGAGCCACCCGGTGGCGTGGTCGCGCGCAATCCGGGGATGCCGCTCGATCTCGACCTCGTGCTCGCCCAGCACGTCAACCGGAGCGCCGTCGAGCGCCGCGCGGCCACGATCCCCACGCGCCGGACCGTCAAGAAGCAGTGGCAGGCCGCCTGGCTCCTCCGCACGATCACGCTGATTGACCTCACGACGCTCGCCGGCGACGACACGCCCGGCAACGTGCGCCGACTCTGCGCCAAGGCGATGCATCCGCTCCGCCCCGACCTGGAGCGTACGCTGGGCGTCGAGGCGCTCGGGATCCGGGTCGGCGCCGTCTGCGTGTACCACGCGCTCGTGCCGACCGCCGTCGAGGCGCTCGCCGGCTCGCGCATCCCCGTGGCGGCGGTCAGCACGGGATTCCCCGCCGGGCTCTCGCCCTTCGAAACGCGCGTCGCGGAGGTGCGCGCGAGCGTGGCCGGGGGCGCGCGGGAGATTGACATCGTCATCACGCGCGGCCACGTGCTGACGGGCAACTGGCACGCGCTGTACGACGAGGTCCGCGCGTTCCGCGACGCCTGCGGCGACGCGCGCATGAAGGCCATTCTCGGCACGGGCGACCTCGCGACGCTCACGAACGTCGCCCGCGCCGCGATGGTCGCGATGATGGCGGGCGCGGACTTCATCAAGACGAGCACCGGCAAGGAGAGCGTGAACGCGACGCTTCCCATCTCGCTCGTGATGGTGCGGATGATCCGCGAGTACTTGGAGCAGACCGCGTGCGCGGTCGGCTACAAGCCGGCCGGCGGCATCCGGTCGGCGAAGAACGCGCTTGAGTACCTCTATCTCATGAAGGAGGAGCTGGGCGACCGCTGGCTCCGGAGCGACCTCTTCCGCATCGGCGCGTCGGGCCTGCTCACCGACATCGAGCGCCAGCTCGAACACTTCGCGACCGGGCGTTACGCCGCGGCGCACCGCCAGCCCATGGTGTAACTGATGGCCACGACCCTTCCCGGGATCTTCGAGTCCATGGAGTACGGGCCCGCGCCCGAGAGTGACAAGCGGGCCCTCGCGTGGATCGCGGAGTATGGAGCGTCATTCGGGCACCACGTGAACGGCGCTTGGACGAAGCCCGCGAAGCGCGCGCAGTTCGACGTGATCAACCCGGCGACGGGCGAGGTCATTGCCCGCGTCGCCCAGGGGACGAAGAGCGACGTGGAGGCCGCGGTGAAGGCCGCGCGCAAGGCGCTCCCCGCCTGGCAGAAGCTGAGCGGCCACGCCCGGGCCCGCCACCTGTATGCGCTCGCTCGCGCCGTCCAGCGCCATGCGCGGCTGTTCGCCGTGCTCGAGACGATGGACAACGGCAAGAGTATCCGCGAGACACGCGACATAGACATCCCGCTCGTCGCGCGCCACTTCTACCATCACGCGGGGTGGGCGCAGCTCCTCGAGACGGAGTTCCCCGGCCACCACGGCGCGGGGGTCGTCGGGCAGATCATCCCGTGGAACTTCCCGCTCCTGATGCTCGCGTGGAAGGTGGCGCCGGCGCTCGCCGCCGGCTGTACGGTCGTGCTCAAGCCGGCCGAGTTCACGCCGCTCACCGCGCTGGCCTTCGCGGAGATCGCGCACGACGCAGGGCTCCCGGGCGGCGTGCTGAACATCGTGACGGGGGACGGGTCCACGGGCGCCGCGCTCGTGGACCACCCCGACGTGGACAAGCTCGCGTTCACCGGGAGCACCGAGGTCGGGCGGATCATCCGCAAGGCCACCGCGGGGAGCGGCAAGAAGCTCTCGCTCGAGCTTGGCGGGAAGAGCCCGTTCGTCGTCTTCGAGGACGCCGATCTCGACAGCGTGGTGGAGGGCGTGGTGGACGCGATCTGGTTCAACCAGGGGCAGGTGTGCTGCGCGGGCTCGCGCCTGCTGATGCAGGAGGGAGTCGCCGAGCGGCTCGTCGAGAAGCTGCGGGTGCGGATGGAGCGGCTCCGCATGGGCCCGCCGCTCGACAAGGCCGTGGACATGGGCGCGATCGTCGCACCCGTGCAACTCGAGCGCATTCGGACGCTGGTCGAGCAGGGCCGGAAGGAAGGCGCCGAGATGTGGCAGCCGAGCTGGGCGGTGCCCCGGGAGGGGTGCTTCTATCCCCCGACGCTCTTCACGAACGTCGCGCCCTCCTCCACGATCGCGCAGGTCGAGATCTTCGGCCCGGTGCTCGTCGCGATGACGTTCCGCACGCCCGAGGAGGCGGTGGCGCTCGCGAACAACACGCCGTACGGGCTCGCGGCCAGCGTCTGGAGCGAGAACATCAACCTCGCGCTCGACGTGGCGCCGAAGATCAAGGCGGGCGTCGTCTGGATCAACTGCACGAATCTCTTCGACGCGGCGTCGGGATTCGGCGGGTACCGCGAGTCGGGATACGGGCGCGAGGGTGGGCGCGAGGGGATGTGGGAGTACCTGAAGGCGGATTGGCAAGCGGCAGCGAGCAGCGCGGCGAAGCAGACCGTACCGAAGCGGACAGCCGTCAGCGGTCAGTCTTCAGCCTTCAGCGGCGCTCCGCCCATTGACCGCACGCCCAAGCAGTTCATCGGCGGCAAGCAGGCCCGCCCGGATTCCGGCTATTCCATCCGGATCGTGGGCGCGAGCGGTGCGCACGTCGGTGAGGTCGGTGAGGGGAATCGCAAGGACATCCGGAACGCGGTCGAGGCGGCGCGCGCCGCCGCGGCGCCCTGGGCGCGGGCGTCGGGGCACAGCCGCGCGCAGATCCTCTACTACATCGGCGAGAACCTCTCCGCGCGCGCCGCCGAGTTCGCCGCGCGCCTGCGTGAGATGACCGGACGCGACGGGGCGCCCGAGGTGGCCGCGACGATCGCGCGGCTCTTCACGTACGCCGCGTGGGCCGACAAGTGGGACGGGCAGGTGCACCAGACGCCGATCCGCGGCGTGACACTCGCGATGAACGAGCCGATCGGCGTCGTGGGGATCGTGGCACCCGACGAGGCCCCGCTTCTCGGGTTCGTCTCGGTGGTCGCGCCCGCGGTCGCCACCGGAAACGCCGTGGTCGCGGTGCCCAGCGAGCGACATCCGCTCGCCGTGACCGACTTCTATCAGGTGCTCGAGACGAGCGACCTGCCCGGCGGAGTGATCAACATCGTCACGGGGCGCAAGGGCGATCTGGCCAGGGTGCTCGCCGAGCACGACGACGTGGACGCGATCTGGTACTTCGGCCCGGCCGAGGGCGTGAAGGCGTGCGAAACGGCGTCGTGCGGGAACATGAAGCAGACCTGGTGCGAGTCGTTGGCGCGCGACTGGATGCGCCCGGCGCAGGGCGAGGGGCGCGAGTTCCTGCGGCACGCGTCGCAGGTGAAGAACATCTGGATTCCGTACGGCGAATGACAGGGGCGGCGAGACGGGAGAGCGCGGCGAGCGGCGAGCTCGAGAGGGGAGCGGCGAGAGAGAGCAGCGAGCGCTGAGCGGCCGCGCGCCAACGTGTACGACGCCATCGTAGCCGGCCTCGGCGCCATGGGGAGCGCCGCCGCGTTCCACCTCGCGCGAGCGGGCTGCCGCGTGGTGGGATTCGACCGGTTCACACCGCCACACGCGCTCGGCTCCTCGCACGGCAAGTCCCGCATCATCCGCGAGGCCTACTTCGAGGACCCGCTATACGTGCCGCTCGTGCAGCGCGCCTACGAATGCTGGGCGGAGCTCGAGGCACTCTCCGGGCGACGGCTCCTGACGCGGACCGGCGGTCTGATGATCGGACCGCGCGACGGCGCGGTCGTGCGCGGCGCGCGCACCAGCGCCGTGGCGCACGGACTGTCCTGTGAGGAGCTGGACGCCCGTGAGCTGGCGCGGCGGGTGCCGGGGTTCCGGCCCGGCGACGACGACGTCGCGATCTGGGAGCCGCGGGCGGGCGTCCTCGCGCCCGAGGCCGCCATCCAGTCGCACCTCGAGCAGGCGCTCCGGCACGGCGCGGAGCTGCGATTCGACGAGCCCGTGCTCGGCTGGTCGGCCGCGCCGGGCGGCGTGCGCGTCACCAGCGCGCGTGGCGCGACCGACGCGCGGACGCTGGTCATCGCCGCCGGCGCGTGGGTGCGCGAACTCGTGCCGGCGCTGGCGCGATCGCTGGTCGTCGAGCGCAACGTCGTCTGCTGGTTCGATCCGTCCCGGCCCACGCCGCGCTTCGCGCCCGAGCACTTCCCGGTCTTCATTCACGAGTACGAGCGCGGGAAGGCCTGGTACGGCTTCCCCGACCTCGGTGACGGCGTGAAGCTGGCGCTCCACCACCAGGGGGAGCCCGTGGACCCCGCGACGGTGCGCCGCACGGTCGCGCCCGCCGAGGTCGCGCGGGTGCGCGCGCTCGCCCGGCGCTACGTGCCCGACGCCGACGGCCCGCTGCGCGAGGCCGCCGTGTGCCTCTACACGAACACGCCGGACGAGCACTTCATCCTCGACCATCATCCCGACCATCCTCAGGTGCTCGTCGCGAGTCCGTGCTCCGGCCACGGCTTCAAGTTCTCGAGCGCGATCGGCGAGGTGATCGCGGACCTCGTGAGGGAGGGCCGGACCCGCTTCGACCTCCGGCCGTTCCGGCTGGGCCGGTTTGCGAACGGCGTCGGACGGCCTGATGCCGGCGGGCCGAGCCGCGCCTAGCGCGGGGCGAGCAGCGCTCCGGCGAGCGGCTCGAACTTCGCCGTGAAGTGCCGCAACGCCAGCGGCTGTTCCGTGATGCGCACGCCGCGAATCCGCGGCGCCAACGTGTGCACGTGCAACAGCACCTCCGCCACGTAGTCCATGTGGCTCTGCGTGTACACGCGGCGGGGGATCGCGAGCCGCACGAGCTCGAGTGCGGCGGGCTTCTCGCTGCCGTCGGCCTGCCGGCCGAACATCACGGAGCCGATCTCACACGCGCGAATGCCGCCCTCGACGTAGAGCACGAGGGAGAGCGCCCATCCGGGGTAGGCCTGCGGCGGGATGTGCGCGAGCCATCGCCCGGCGTCAATGTAGAGGGCGTGCCCGCCGGCCGGGCGAACGATCGGGATTCCCGCGGCGATCATCTTCTCGGCCACGTACTCGGCGGACCGGATGCGGTAGCGGAGATAGTCCTCGTCGAGCGCCTCCCTGAGGCCGACGGCGATGGCCTCGAGGTCGTAGCCCGCGAGACCACCGTAGGTGGGGAATCCCTCGGTGAGGATGAGCGAGTTGCGGCACTTGAGCGCGAGCGCGTCGTCGTTGAGCGCGAGGAAGCCGCCGATGTTGGCCATGCCGTCCTTCTTCGCGCTCATCGTGCAGCCGTCAGCCAGCGCGAACAGCTCCTGCGCGATCGCGAGCGGCGTCCGGTCCGCGTACCCCTCCTCGCGCGTCCTGATGAACCACGCGTTCTCCGCGAACCGGCAGGCGTCAATGAAGAACGGCACGCCGTAGCTGCGGCAGAGGGCCGCGGTGCCGCGCACGTTCGCCATGCTCACGGGCTGTCCGCCCACCGAGTTGTTGGTCACGGTCGTCATCACGAACGGCACGCGCGAGCCGTCCGCGCGCAGGACGCGTTCGAGCGCCTCGAGGTCCATGTTCCCCTTGAACGGATGGATCGTCTCCGGCTGGCGTGCCTCCGCGACGGGGACGTCGAGCGCGACGCCGCCCCGGTGTTCGACGTTGGCGCGCGTCGTGTCGAAGTGTGTGTTGTTCGGAACGATCGCGCCGGGGCGAACCAGCGCGCCGCAGAGGATGTGCTCCGCCGCGCGGCCCTGGTGCGTGGGGATGATGTGCCTATAGCCCATGATCTCCCGCACGGATTTCTCGAACGCGTACCACGAGCGCGCGCCGGCGTACGACTCGTCACCCTTCATCATCCCCGCCCACTGGTACACGGACATCGCGCCCGTACCCGAGTCGGTGAGCAGGTCAATGAGCACCTCGTCGGCTTTCAGTTGAAAGACGTTGTAGTGGGCGGCGCGAATGGCCGCGGCGCGCTCGGTGTCGGTGCTCTGCCGAATGGGCTCGACCGTCTTGATGCGGAAGGGCTCGATGATGGTCTTGTACTTCACGGGGGCCTCTGGCGGGGGCAGCGGGCTGGATGGACGAAGCCTAGGGGCCCGCACGGCACCGGCACAACCGACGTCAGCGGCTGCGCGCGCCGGGGTCGCGCACGGCGGCGGGCCGCGCCGCCCGGTCCAGCACGGCCTCCGCGAGCGCGCGCAACACCTCGGGCCGGTTCGGCTGCATGTGCTGAGCGGACAGCCAGGTCAGCTCCTTCGGTTCGCGCGCCGCGCGGTAGAGCGTCTCGACGGCGTGGCGCGGGATGCGGTCGTCGGCGAGGCCGTTGATCATCACGACGGGCCGCGGCGACACGCGCGCGATCCAGCGCTCGGGCGCCAGGCGCGGGCCGGAGGCGAGCAGCGTCGCGAGCGCCGCCACCGCGGCCCGCGCCGGAGCGAAACCGATGTCGTCCGCCAATCCCCGGTTGAAGAGCGCGTAGGGCTCGCCCCCGCCCTGCAGGAGCCAGAGCCGCGTGACGCGCGGATCGAGCGCGGCCGCGATCGTCGCGAACGGCGCGCCGAAACTCGCCCCCACCAGCTCGACGCGCGCCGAGTCCACGTCGGAGCGCGCGAGCAGGTAATCGAGGGCGAGGAGCACCGCGGGCGGTGTGTCGAACAGCGCCTGGCGAATCGCCGGCACCTGCGCGACGACCGCCAGTCCCTTGGCCTCCGGGTCGCCGCGATAGGGATACTCGAGTGACGCGATCACGGCGCCTCGCGTCTCGCCGACGAACTTGCCGGCATCCCTGCCGCGCTGGTGGCCGCCCAGCAGGAGGAACAGGACGCGTCGCCCCGAGTCGCCCGCGGCGGGCCGCCGAACCCCGAGCGTGATCTCGAGGCCGCTCGCCGCGCGCAGCCGCACCTCCTGCTCGACGCTCGCGCCGTCGCGCGTCGGCGCACCCTCGGTGACGGCGGCGAGGTGCGAGCGGCGCGCGCGGAAGGTGGGCTCGGGGTCGCGCAGCAGCCACGCGCAGGCCAGCATCGCGGCGAGCGCGAGGAGCGCGGCCGTCCCCAGCACCGCGAGCCGCGCACGCCGCGTCACGGCGACCGGAGCGGCGTCGCGGCCTTCTCCAACGGGAGGTTCTTCTTTGCCCACTCGTCGTATGAGCCGTCGTAGAGCTTCACCGGATGGCCGAGCAGGCGCGAGACGAAGAAGGCACTGCTGGCGCGAATCCCCGTGAGGCAGTACGCAACCACCGTGTCGCCCGGCGCCGCGCGCTCGGCCCAGAGCCGCGCCAACAGGTCGCGGTCCTTGAGCGCGAACTCGTCGGGACGCTGGAAGAGATCCTGCCACTCGAGACGGCGCGCGCCCGGGATGTGCCCGTTGCTCCGCTGACCCGGCCGCTCGCCGGTGCCGAGATACTCGCCGTCCGTCCGCGCGTCCACGAGTGAGACGCCGGCCTTTCCGACGCGCGCCATGACCCACTCCGCGGACGCGACGAGCTCCGGCCGCGGACGGACGGCGAGCGAGCCGCGTCCGGGCGGCGGCGCCTCGCGCGTCACCTCGCGCCCTTCGGCCTTCCACCTGGTGAGCCCCCCATCGAGCACGCTCACGCGCGCGTGCCCGAGATAGTCGAGCGTGAAGAAGGCCCGCGTCACCATCAGCGGCTGCCCCGTGAGCACGACGTGAGTCGCGGTCGAGACGCCGGCCGCCTCGAAGAGCCGCCGCAACGAATCCGCCGGCGGAAGCTCCGCGAGCACGCCGTTCACCTCCGCGATGATGCCCGCGTACCCGAGGAATCGCGCGCCCGGGATGTGCCCGGCCAGGTATGCCGAGTCGGAACGATCCACCTGCAGGAGCACGATGTCGGGATCGCCTCGATGCGCGGCGAGCCATTCCGTGGAGACCACGAGGTCGGCCGGCGCCGCGCGCCCGCTCTGCCCGGCGACCGGCGGTCCGGCCGCTGCGAGCAGGATGCCGGCCACGGCCGCGTGTGCCAGTGAGGAAGTCATCGGGAATCCCGGCTGAACGAGGAAATGCGAGCGAAAGGCGGAACGGCGTAATATCGCCGCTCTCGCCGAAGCCGGGGAGCTACCGGCGCGGGCCCGGCACCAGAAGCACCAGGAGGGCCGCGCGTGGCGCGCGGCCCCGGACGCTACCGCACGACCCCGTTCTTCCAGAACGACTGGGCCACGTACCGCTTGTCGCGCGTGCAGAGTTCGCGCTGCTCCGGCGTCATCTGGCGCCAGAGGTGGCACGACGGGCCGAGACCGCAGTAGCAGTCAATCGTGAACGTGTGCTTTTTCGGAGGCGCGTCGGCGCGCCGGGTCTTCGATCCGGCGGTGGAGGACCGCGGTGCGCGGGCGGACATGGTGATCAACCCCCGGCTGGAGGGACCCGTCAGACGGTGTTCACGTACACGATGGGGTCCGGCCACGCCGGGCGACAGGGTTACTTCCCGCACGGGCTGGTCCGAGAAACGCTGACACCCCGTAACCGGTCTCGCGGTGCGACAGCGCGCGGACGGCAGCCCCGGCTGGTACCCCTGTCGGGCGGCAAAAGGGCCCCGGCAGCCGGCCGGGGCCCTCGTGCCCTCTGCATCCGCCACCCCGTTACTGCACGGCGTTGATCATGTCGAAGATCGGGAGGTACATCGCGACGACCATGCCGCCGACCACGACGCCGAGGAACACGATCATCACCGGTTCGAGCAGCGAGAGCAGGCCGGACACCGCCGCGTCCACTTCCTCGTCGTAGAAGTCCGCGATCTTGGCGAGCATCTCGTCGAGACCGCCCGTTTGCTCGCCGACAGCGATCATCGAGATGACCATCGGCGGGAAGACGTCGGACTTGGCGAGCGGCGCGCTGATCGTGTCGCCCCCGGCGATGGACGAGCGGCTCGCCATGATGGCGTCCTGGATCACGCGGTTGCCCGCGGTCTTGGCCGTGATCTCGAGACCGTCGAGGATGGACACGCCGGAGCTGATCAGCGTGCCCAGCGTACGCGTGAAGCGCGAGACGGCCGACTTGCGGAGCACGTCACCCAGCACGGGGAATGCGAGCAGCAGCCGGTCAATGCGCAGCTTGCCGCTCGGCGTCTTGTAATAGCGCCTGAGCAGGAACACGGCGGCGCCCGTGCCGAGGCCCACCAGGTACCAGTAGCCCTTGAGGAATCGGGAGAGCCCGATCACCACGCGCGTCGGGAGCGGGAGGGTGAGGCCCACGCTGCCGAACATGCTCTCGAAGACCGGGATCACGAAGATGAGCAGCACCGTGATCGCGATGGCGGCCACGCTCATGATGACGCCCGGGTAGATCATCGCGCCCTTCACCTTGCGGACGAGCGCGTCGTTCTTCTCCATGAACGTGGCGAGGCGCATCAGAATCGTGTCGAGGATGCCGCCGGCCTCGCCGGCCGCGACCATGTTCACGTAGAGGTCGCTGAACGCCTTGGGGTGCTTGGCGAGGGCATCGGCCACGGTGTGGCCCGATTCCACGTCGAAGACGACCTGGCGCGTGACCGCCTGCAGGGCCTTGTTCTCGCTCTGCTTCGACAGGATGTCGAGGGCCTGCACGAGCGGGAGGCCCGAGTTGATCATCGTCGAGAACTGGCGCGTGAAGATCACGATGTCGCGCATCGAGACCGAGCCGCCGGTTCTCTGCTTCGCCTTGGACTGCTCCTCGACCTTGACGACGTTCATCCGCATCCGGCGGAGCTGCTGGACGACGTCCTCGCGGTTCGCCGCGTCAATCGTCGCGGTCTTGAGCTCGCCCTTGGCGTCGCGTGCGGTGTAGGTGAACGTAGGCATCGGGGACTCCTAGAAAGACATATCGAGGTCTTTCACTAGACGATCAACGCCGCTGCCCCGCCACGGGCGCGCCCTTGCCCGCGCCGGGGCGATCCTGCGGCGCCGTGTCTCCCTCCATCGGCGCCTTGCCGATCATGCGGAGGAACTCGTTCGGGTCACCGGAGACGCGCAGGCACTCGTCCTCATCCACCTCGCGCGCCATGTAGAGCCCATAGAGCGCATCGTTCATCGTCTGCATCCCGTGCTTCTTGCCCGACTGCATGGACGAGTAGATCTGATGGACCTTGTCGTCGCGGATGAGCGCCCGGATGGCCTGCGTCACCACGAGGATCTCCGCCGCCATCGCCCGTCCTCGCCCCGTGCGCTTCGGGAGCAGCGTCTGCGTGATGATGCCCTCGAGCACGAACGCGAGCTGCGCGCGCACCTGCGACTGCTGGTGGCTCGGGAAGACGTCAATGATGCGGTTGATCGCCTCGGCGGCGGAGTTGGTGTGGAGCGTCGCGAAGGCGAGATGGCCCGTTTCGGAGATGGTGAGCGCCGCCTGGATCGTTTCCAGGTCGCGCATTTCGCCGATCAGCACGACGTCGGGGTCCTCGCGCAGCGCGTACTTGAGCGCGTTGGCGAAGCTCTTCGTGTCGGTCCCGACCTCACGCTGGTTGATGATGCACCCCTGATGCCGGTGGATGAACTCGATCGGGTCCTCCACCGTGATGATGTGCCCTTTGCGCTCGCGGTTGATCTTGTCAATCATCGCCGCGAGCGTCGTGGACTTCCCGGAGCCGGTGGGACCGGTGACGAGCACCAGGCCGCGGGGCTTCTCGGCCATCTTCGCGATGATCGGCGGGAGCTTGAGGTCGGCGAACGTCTTGATGTTGATCGGGATCTGCCGCATCACCATCGAGACGCAGCCGCGCTGCTTGAAGCAGTTGCCGCGGAAGCGCGCGAGGTTCTGGATCCCGAAGGAGAAGTCGAGCTCGTCCTCCATCTCGAAGCGCTTCTTTTGCTGCTCGGTGAGCACGGAGTAGGCGATCTGCAGCGTGTCCTTCGGCGTCAGCACGTACTCGTTCTTCGAGTTGACGATGTCGCCGTCCACGCGCAGTTTGGCGCGCTCGCCCGCGGTGATGTGCAGGTCCGAGGCGTCGCGCTCGATCATCTCCTCGAGCAGCGCGCGGAGGTTGACCACGATGGGGGCGGCGGAGGCGGTCATGAAGGGCGGTGAAGGGCGGAGGTTGAAGAGCGAAGAGCGAAGAGCGAAGAGCGAAGAGCGAAGAGCGAAGAGCGAAGAGCGAAGAGCGAAGAGCGACGGGAACGAGCGAGGAAGGGGAACCGATCAGGCCGTGGTCTCGCGGATCACCTGCTCGAGCGGCACGACGCCCTTGAGCACCTTGAGCCAGCCGTCCATGCGGAGCGTCAGCATGCCGCCCTCGATGGCGGCATCACGGATCTCGGCGGCGCCGACGTTCTGGAGGATCAGTTTGCGGAGGATGGGAGTCATGAACATCACTTCGTAGAGTCCCTGGCGGCCTTTGGTGCCCGTGCCGCCACACTGGTCGCATCCCGTTCCCTTGAAGAACGGGAGTTCGCCGATCTTTGTGTTGAGCGACAGCTTTGCGAGGTAGGGCAGGGCGTCCTTGTGGGCGCGCGCCTTCGCGTTCTGCAGCGCTTCGTCCGTGAAGCGCAGCGACTTCAGCGTCGTGTCGAGCTTCACCTTGGCCGCGTCGAGCTCCAGCTCGTCGGGCTGGTACTTCGTCTTGCAGTTGGAGCAGACGCGGCGGACGAGGCGCTGGGCGAGCACGAGGTTCAGGGCCGAGCTGACGTTGAACGGCTCGAGCCCCATGTCCATCAGGCGCGTCACGGTCTCCGGCGCCGAGTTCGTGTGCAGCGTCGAGAGCACCATGTGCCCCGTGAGCGACGCCTTGATCGCGATGCCGCCGGTCTCGAGGTCACGGATCTCGCCCACCATGATGATGTTCGGGTCCTGCCGCAGAAACGCCCTGAGCGCCGCGGCGAAGGTCATCCCGATCTCGTTCCGCACCAGCACCTGATTGACCCCGTAAAGGTTGTATTCCACGGGATCCTCGGCCGTCATGATGTTGGTCGAGATGCGATTGACCTTCGAGAGGCAGGAGTAGAGCGTGGTCGTCTTTCCGGACCCCGTGGGGCCCGTGACGAGCACCATCCCGTAGGGATTCTCGACCGCCTCCATCAGTTCCTTCTCGGCGCGCGCCTCGATGCCGAACTTCTCGAGGTCGAGCGTGAGGTTTCCCTTGTCGAGGATGCGGAGCACGACCTTTTCGCCGAAGAGCGTGGGGAGCGTGGAGACGCGGTAGTCAATCACCTTCTTCCCCATCTTGAGCTTGATGCGGCCGTCCTGCGGCACGCGCCGCTCGGCGATGTTCAGCGAGCTCATGATCTTGAAGCGCGAGACGAGCGCCGCCTGCATCTTCTTCGGCGGCTTCATGATCTCCTCGAGCTCGCCGTCAATACGGTAGCGCACGCGGAGCTCGTGCTCGAAGCACTCGAAGTGGATGTCGCTCGCGCCGCGCTTCACGGCGTCCGTGAGAAGCGCGTTGATGAGCTTCACGACCGGCGCGTCGTCCACCGCCGCCGCGAGGGCGGTCGCCGACATCTCCTCTTCCTTGTCCTCGACGACCTCGAGGTCCTCGTCGCCGCCCAGGCCCTCGATGTCCTCGAGGAGCGCCGACATCTGGACGTCGGCCGCTTCGTAGAGCTTGTCGAGCACGTTGCGGATGGTGAACTCGCCCGCGATGACCGGGAAGATGTCGTAGCGGGTGATGAACTTGAGGTCGTCAATGACGGCGAAGTTGGTCGGGTCGGCCATCGCGACCGTCAGCGTGCGACCTTCGCGCTTGAGCGGCAGCACGAGGTTCTTCGTCGCGAGGTCCGCGGGCACGAGCTTCGCGACCTTCGGGTCCACCTCGAACTTGGAGAGGTCCACCGCCGGCATCTTGTACTGCCGGGCGAGCGTCTTGGTGAGCTCGAGCTCCTGGATGAAGCCGAGCTTCACCAGGTTGTAGCCGACGCGCGTACCGTTCTGCTTCTGCTCCTGGAGCGCCTTCTCCAGTTGCTCCTTCGTGATGAGCCCCTCGCGGACGAGGAGATCACCGATGCGCTCGCTGCCGGTCGGAACGGGAGTCGCCATTGCTCGTGATGCGCGTGGACGTGTCGGTGCGTGCTCGCGGTGCCGTGGTGCGGTGGTCGCGAGAGAACCGGGTCGCGCGCCATACTATAGAAGGGCGGGCCCGGTTGGGTGAAGCTGTCCGGCGGCGAGAGGCGTGTCAAGGACGCGCGTCACCGCTCACGGCCGGCGTTCTTTTCGCGCCACCCGCTCGCGCTCCGGCGCGCTGCCGGCGCGGGGGGGAAGGGAGAATGTGACATGCGGCTGGAACCGCCGGGCGAGCGACCGGCTGACGCCCCGGACGCGCTCGAGCCCCGTGATGGACCCGAAGGGTCCGTGCTCGATGCGATCGGCGACGATCCGGCGCGCCAGCGCCGGTCCGATCACGGGAACGGCGGCGATTTCATCCAGCGGAGCGGTGTCGAGGTCCACGGGCGGCCGGGCCGCCGCAGCGGAGGAACGGCGGACTGCGGGCGGTGGTGCGCTGGCGGTCTTGAGGCGCTCGCGCGCGGGGCGCGGATCTGCCGGCGCGTCGCGATCGTCGAACGCCGGACGTCGCGTGCGCGTTCGTGGCGCGGTGGAAGCCGCGCGAGCGGCGGGTCCCGCGTCCGTCCACTCCCTGGGAAAGCGCGCGCGCGGCGGATACTCGGGCGGCATCGCGGGGCGCTCCGGCGGTTCGACGGGTCGCCCCGGCGCCGGCGCGCCGGCCGCGGCGCCTCTCTTCGATCGCACGGCGCGCACGCGGCGCCGTCCGGCGTCCGAGGCGATCGCCGAATCCACGGCCTCGATCTGCCGCGCGAGGGCGTCCGGATCGCCCGCGATCGCCGCGACGTCCGGACCGCGCACCTCCTTCCAGCCGCGCAGGGCAACGCCCAGCGCCGCGATCGCGGCGATGAAGATCAGGGCGCGGCGCTCTCCGGGGGTCGGCATGCGCACACGATACATGCGCCGCCGCCGAGATCCGTCACCGTTCGATTGCGGCGATCAGCGATTCAACGCGCCCCGATATCCTCGCCCCCCGCTACCGCAGCAGCGCCACCGCCACGTCGCCGACGATCTTGAGCGACTTCGCGCTCACCTTGTCTATCGTGTCGCACAGCCGGTGGTGGCATTCGTAGTCAATGTCAATCACGTCAATGACGCGCAGCCCGGCCTTGATGAGCGGGACGTGGTCGTCGGTGATCGGGTACTTCACCCGCGGGCTGAAGTACGCCTCGTATCCGAACTCCCGGGCTTTTTCCCACACGCGCCGCACGACCTCCGGCGCGGCGTTTACCGAGTTTCCCTCCTGGTCAATCCCCAGGTCCCGGTCGCCGATCATGTCCCACAGCACTCCGTAGAGCGGCTGGTAGCCGGCGCCAGGCAGCTGCGCCAGGTGTTCGGCGAAGTACGTCGAGCCCAGGAGCACGTCCACGTCGGGCGGTCCCCACACGCCCCAGTCCTCGCCGTCGGTAAAGAGGAAGTCCACCCCGACCGCAGGGGGAGTCCTCTTGAGCGCGTCCGCGACGGCCAGGAGCAGCGCGACGCCGCTCGCGCCGTCGTTCGCGCCGGGAATCGGCGACTGCTGCTGCGCCGGATCCGGCTCCAGGTCGGCGACGGGCCGCGTGTCCCAGTGCGTCACGTACAGCACGCGCTCGGCCGCCTTGGGCCGGAAACGCGCGAAGATGTTCCGCATCGGAAGCTGCTGCCCCTTCGACGTCGTCTGTCTCCACTTCTGCTCGGTGACCTCGTCGGCGGTGCGCTTGAGGTGCGCGACGATCCAATCGCCGGTCTTGCGCCATCCCTCGGAGCCGGGCACGCGCGGGCCGAACGCGACCTGCTGGCGCACGTAGCTCATCGCGCTGTCGGCGTTGAAGTCCGTGGCGGGCGTCTTCGCGACGGGCTGCTCGCGGGAGGCGCCGCAGGCCGCCGCCGCGAGGAGGAGCAGCACGGCCGCCGCCGCGAGCGCCGGTTGTCTCGACCGGGGCCGCCCCGCACCGCCCGCCCGGCGCCGCACGCCGAGCGACGTCCGCCGTCTCGTCATTTCAGCTCTCCCGCATAGAACTTGATCTGCACCACCGCCGAGAAGACCGTCTGTGTGAGCCGGCGGCTGAGATTGTGGTCGAACGTGACGATGCGCGCACCCTGCAGCGAGAAGATCAAGTTCTCCGCGACGTCCGTGTCCGCATTCAAGGTAATCGCCGTCCGGCCGTTGTCGGCCAGTCGGCTGCGCGAGCCCGGGGCGAGCCCGCTCTGGACGTGGCTCGTCGCGCGCGTCTGCTGGAAGCCGAGCCGCGCCCGGAGGTCGCTCTTCATCGCCCATTCCGCGGGGAGCCTGAAGGCGCGTGACGCGTCGGCGCTGAGTTCGTGCGCGCGCGACTCGGCCACGCTGCCCGGGAGGGAGTCGAGCCTGAACGTGGAGGCGACGTTGAATGCCATCGTCAGGCGCCCCGCGTCGTTCCACGCGATGGTAGCGCCGACCGGGTAGCGCAGCACGCGGCCCGTGCGCACGTCGTTCGGGACGAGCGCGGAGCCGCCCGGGACGACGAGCCGCTGGCGGGTGAGGACGAGTCCGGCGTTGGCGCCGATGCTCGCGATCAGGGTCTCGAGCGCCTTCGGCCGGAAGGTGGCGCGGAGCGTCAACTCCGGCAGGGTCACCTGCTCACCGTCCACCGTCGCCTCCGACCGGTCGGCCCGGCGCAGCCAGTTGCGCGTCGCGACGCGCTGCGTGCGGGCCGCCAGGGTGAAGCCGAGCGGCAGGCGGATCGGCACCGTGAGCGAGAGTTGCTCGCTGCTTCCCGCGTTCGTGGCGAGGCGGCCGTGGTCCCGAATGAGGCCGTCCACGCCCGCGACACCGAGCTGGAAGCCGAGCCCCGGCGTGAACGGCGTGCCGTCGAACGCGGAGGTGACGGTGCGCGCGTAGCTGAGGTCCACTGGCGGCAGCGCACGCCGCAGTCGCGCGCGCGCCGCGGAATCGCGCACCCACGCGAACGCGATGGGCGCGAGGTCGAGCGAGGCGCCGGCGTTCAGCGTCTGCAGCCCGGTCACGCGCCGCGGCAGCCGCAGCGCCCCCGTCGTGTCGCCCTCGCGCAGGAGCTGGCGGGCGTTGGGGTCACGGAGCATCGCGTAGCCCGAGAAGTAGTCGAAGCGGGGCCGGAGCCAGCCCGAGAGCGCCGGTGTGAAGGAGAGCGTCGTATTCAGCGTGCGCTCGCGCTCGAGGCCCGCGTCCACGCCGAGGAGCCGCGACCGCTCGCTCGTGGCGGTGGCCGTCGTGGGCGTGCTGTCACCGTACTCGCGGAGGTCGCGGAGCGACGTGAGCTCCCATCGCGCCGCGAACGCGCTGAAGGGCCTGAGCTCGAGCGCCGTCGCGTTGCGCCACAGACTCGTGCGCCCCGCAACGGTGCGCGCCGCGTCCGTCGCCGACTCCGCCGGCTTGAGGAAGCTCGTCCGATGGTCGTCGCCCTTCGCGTAGTTGCTGCTCACGCGAATCGTCGCCGGCTGCGCGCGCCACCGGGTGGCGCGCAGCGCGCGCATCAGCTCGGTCCCCGCGAGCCACGACGGCAGCGCACCGAACGCGCGGTCCCACCAGCCGGGCATCGGCTTCGACGCGCCGTCACCGCCCACCGCCCAGTCCACGCCGGCCGAGAGGAGCGACTGGCCGGCCGTCTGGAACTCCGTACGCGACACGCCGCCGTTCACGGCGGCGGTCGCCGAGAGGTGGTTGACGATCGGCGCGAGCCACCCGTGCTCGAGCGGCGTCGCGCGCCGGAGCGAGAGCGCGACGGTCGTGGCCGAGGCCCGCGGCGTGCGGAGCCCCGTGATGCCGCCCCCGCGAATGTCGGAATGCGTCACGAAGAGCGGCGTGCTCCGCTCGGAGGAGTGGCGCACGGTGAGCGGCATCGCCCAGCCGAGCGACTTCGGCAGCAGGCGCTCGAGCCGCACCGTCGCGCTCACGTCCGCGTTGTCGGCGGCGAGGTTCGACGGCACCTCGGCGAGCTGGCGGAAGTGCGCGTCGTGACGCGAGAGGTTGAGGCGCAGCGTCGCGAAATCGGAACTCAGCTCGAGCCCCACCTGCCCCGCGTACCCGGGGGTGCTCTCCACGCCGCTCAGCCGGATGTCGTCCACCCAGAGCTCGAGCGTGTCGCCCGGGATGATGCGCGTCGCACCGGAGCCGGCGACGTCCACGCGGACGAACCCGACGGCGAGTTCCTGCACGGCGGCGAGGTTCGGCGGGCTGACCGTCGGATCCACGGTGTACACGATGTAGCCGTTCGCGCACGCCGCGAACCGGCGGGAAAGCTGGCCGGCCGGCAGGGCGCTCTGCGCGATCAGTGCCGAGTCCGCGCCCGTGCAGGCGATCGAGTCGGGACGGTTCTGCAGGTACGCGTTCTGCAGCCGCGCCTGGAGCGCGAAGAGCTGCTCGAAGTCCACGCGCACCTCGGGGTTCCACGCGGCCTGCCCCTGCCCGGCGTTCACGCTCGTCCGGTAGGCGTAGAAGTTGTTGGCGTCGCGCCCGATCCTGATGAAGAACTGCAGCTCGCCCGTGGGCCCCCAGCCGGCGCCGCGGCCGCGCGCCCACGCGCGCAGCTCGCGGTACGTCAGGAAGTTCTTCGGGCCCTCGGGGAAACGGAGGTACGCCTCGGCTCGCTCGTACTGCGCGAGCGCGGACGCCGTCAGCCGCATCGAGCGTTCGTTGATGACGATGCGCTGGCTCTCGAGTCCGCTGAGCCGGCGATCCGCCTCGTCCACCACGCCGGGCGGCGATTCGTAGAGGAGCCCGCTCGTGGAGTCCCGGTCCTGCGTGCCGATCACCCCCGCGGCGATGACGCCGGCCGACGCGCGCTCGCCCCCGATCCCCGTGAGCGCGCGGTCCGCGCGCTTGGTCCACCGCGGGCCGACGAGCCGGAAGCGCGCGAGGGGCACCTGCGTGAACTCGTTGTCGGGCATCTGCTCGCCCGAGACCATCGTGAGCCGCGCCGCGCGCACCCGGAGCGGGCGCGGACCGCCGTTCAGCGTCTCGGTCGGCGTGCCGAAGGGGAGGCGGACGAGCACCCAGCAGAGCCTGGCGCCGGCGACCCCGAGCGGATCGGCCGGCGACACGCCGCACCCGCCGATGCGCGCGTAGCTCCGCGGGTCGCTCAGGTCGGCCACCCACCGGAAGAGCCGCTCCTGCTCGCGCTGCGCCGCGTCGAGGTTGAGGACGTTGTCGCCGTCCAGGTCCCACTCGTCGAGCCGGCTGTTGCGCACCGTGCAGTTCGTCCGCGTGTCGCCGAGCGTCGCGGGGCGCGTGTTGCCGCGCGCGCACATCGCGACATTTCGCGCGACCCCCGAGGAGTCGGGCGAGGTGAAGACGAGCCGGGGCACGACGTCGCCGGGGAGCCCCGTGTCGTTGACATCCTGGTTGAAGCTGCGCGAGAAGGGGTCGCGCTCGGAGTGCAGCGTGTCGCGCCCCACGATCGCGCGCCCCGTGTAGGCCGAATCCACCGACGCGCCGGCGCGCCGCACGGTGAGCGTGGTGGGGGCGAGCGCGACGGTGTTCTCGGAGAGGTCCCCGAGGTCCACGACCAGCGTCGGGTTGCGCCTGCGGCGCGCGGCCGCGGTGTCCACGAGCACCCAGAACTCGAGCGTCTCCACGCGCGAGAGGTCGGCGCCGGAAGGCCCGAGCGGCTGGCGGAGGGACCGCCAGCGCCGACCCGGGGGCGCACCCGCGATCTGCCAGCGGTACTGCTTTGCCGTCGAGTCGTACGCCCCGCCCATCGAGAGGGGGTAGAGCGTCATCCAGAGCAGCTGCTCCGGCTGTTCCAGTCCCGCGCCGACGATGTTGGTGAGCGGATCAATCTCCTGCAGGGTGACGCGCACCTGCGGATTGGTCGTCGTGAAGCCGTTGTTCTGCCAGGCGAGCGTCGCCGCGCGCGACAGATCGAGCGTCGAGGCGCCGCCGATGCGCGCGGCGAGCTTCGAGCCCAGGGCCGGCTGGCTCGAGAGCGACCAGCCCGGATCGGCGAGCGACAGGGCCAGTCCCCCATCGGTCTCGAACGACTCGAGGTACGCCTGGCCGCCGCCCGACTGCGGGCGGCTCGTGGCGAACTCGGCCTCCACGCGGAGCGTCGCGGGCGCGCCCGCCGTCGCGCCCGGGAGCCGCGCCATCAGGCGCGCGAGCGGCGCGGCGTCGAACGTGAAGGCGCCGGCGACCCCGGCGATGAGGGCCGACTGGGCCTCGTAGCCCAGCGGCGGGCGCGTGAAGCTCGTGCGCTGCCGCTGCGCGATCCCCACGAGGTTGAGGTCGCCGTACTTGAGCGGGAGCCGCGAGGCGACGCCGAAGATGGACGTCGGCACCGACGCGACGAGCGGGTTCTCCTCGTAGCGCACCGTCACGTTCCGCGGCCGCGGGAAGAGCGTGTCGGGATGGAGGAACGTCACCGTGCCGAGGTCGTAGTCCACGACGTAGTCCGCGTCGCGCCGGAGCACGGCGCCGGTCTCGAGGGTGATCCGCTCGGAGAACTGGCGCAGCTGGTTGCCCGGCAGCGCGATGCGCGCGCCGTCGCCGCCGCCGTCCGACTCGTAGCGCACGCGCATCCGGTACAGCGACTGGGGATGTTGCGGCGAGTAGAGGTACTCTCCCGGTGTCACGTAGATCGCGTCGTTGGCGGGGTTCGGCGCGGGCTGCGCGAGCCCCGCACGCGCGAAGGGCTCGAGCGAGGGAAAGACGAGGAACTGGTCGCGGACGACGCGCGTGCTCGCGGTGCCGCCCAGGGCGAACACCGGGTCGCCCGGACGCGGCCAGAGGCGGTTGTCCACGTCGAACGCCGAGGGGTTCACCGGCTGGGCGAGACCGAAGTGCTGCAGAAACGTCTGCGCGGTCCCGCCCAGGGGCTTCTCCTGGTCGAAGGTGGCGCCGGTCACGATCGTGATCGCGACCGTCTCACGCCGTACGTCCTCGCCGCCGACCCGGTACACCGCGCGCACTTCGCGGAAGAACGCGTCGTCGCCCGGCCGCACTTGCGGGTCCCAGAGCAGGCCGGCGAGCTGCTCGCGCCCGGCGACGAACGCGACGTCCGGCGTGCCGCCGGTGGACGCGACCGTCGTGTCGCGGCCGTTGATGCGCACGGTGTAAGCGACCACCAGCCGCTCGTTGTTCAGATTGAGCGGCTGCGCGAGTGCCACCCAGAGCTGGGAGGGGTCCACGACGTAATCCACGTTTTCGCGGAGCACCTCGTACACCTGGCCGCGGCGCGACGCGGGATCGCCGATGAGCCGGAACTGCGGGCCGTTCGGGTTGGGCGGCTGCCCGCCGATGAGCAGGCGGTAGAGCGTGACGCGCACGGGGCGCACCGAGTCGGGCAGCGAGGCCGCGAGGACGCGGAGCTGCGCGCCGTTCAGGAGATCAATGTTCGGGTACGCCGGGAGACCCCGTGGGTCCACCGTGAAGAAGAACCGGCGCGGCTCGATCTGATAGTCCTCGATGTCGCGGCTCACCTGCTGCTGCGTCCGGGCGCCCACCGTGAACACGCGGTCGCGCACCACGTTGCCCGTCTGCTGTGCCGCGATCGCCTGGAGCCGGAGCGTGCCGATCCTGGCGATCGCCTGCACACCGTAGTTGCCCTGCGGAATCCCGCTCGTGATGAAGCGCGAGGGAGGCGCGTCGAACGAGACGTTGCCCACGTCCAGCCGCTGCAGCCAGTCGCCGGGCTTCCCCGCGTAGGCGAGCGCGATCCGGTTCGACGCGTCGAACTCGCGCTTCGAGTCATAGTCCACGTCAAGGCGCACCCGGTCCGCCACGCTGCCGCCCGTGCGCACGTCGAACTGGAAGTCGAAGCTCGGCTGGAAGCTCGCGCGGCACTGCGAACCCGCGTTGAAGTACTGGCTCGCGACGCACCGGTCGTTCTGCGTCTTGTCGAACCTGGATTCGAGCCGGCCGTTGAGGCGGAGGCCGAGGTCGGTCCGCTGCCCGAAGAGATCCACGCCCCGCGACGTGTCGGCGGGCGCCTTCGCGGAGTCCCGCCTCGCGCGGGCGGAGTCCGCGCGCGCTTTCGCCGGGTCGGCGCCCGCCTGCGCCCCTGCCCGCGCGCCCGGTGCACCCAGGGCACCCAGGGCACCGAGGGCAAGCGCGAGCGGAAACAGAGACGCCGAAAGAGGCCGAGGTAGTCGCAGGGGGCGCACCCAGACTCGAAAACGGTGTATTAACGACCTTGCCTTCGAGTGGTCGCCGGGTGGAATATACGGACGACCCGACACCCTACAACCCTATGTGGCGAGCGGAGTTCCTGACGGTGCAACCGATGGGTGCTGGCCGCGGACCGATCTCGTGAGAATCATCACGAGGTACGTACTCAGGGAACACCTGGGCCCGCTGGTCTTTTCGCTGTCGGCGCTCACCTCGCTCCTCCTGCTCAATTACGTCGCCAAGCGGCTGGGTGAGCTGGTCGGGAAGGGGCTCCCGTGGAAGGTCATCGCCGAGTTCCTCCTGCTCTCGGTGCCGTTCACGTTCGCGATGACGATGCCGATGGCGGTGCTCGTCGCGACGCTGCACGCCTTCAGCCGGATGGCGGCGGAGAACGAGATCACGGCGCTCAAGGCGACCGGCGTGTCCATCCGGCGCCTGATGCGGCCCGTGGTGCTGGCCGCGAGCGTGCTCACGCTGGTGATGGTGTGGTTCAACGACCAGGTGATGCCCCGGACGAACCACGCGCTCTCGAATCTCGGCAACGACATCGCGCGCAAGAAGCCGACGTTCGCGCTGCGCGAGCAGGTGATCAACGAGGTGTCGCCTCAGCGGATCTATCTGCGCGCGGCGCATCTGGTGCGCGGCTCCGACCGGATGCGCGACGTCACGATCTTCGACCTCTCCGATCCGCAGCGCCGCCGCACGATCCGCGGCGACAGCGGACTCCTCGCGCTCTCGAGCGACGGCAGCGACCTCCACCTCACGCTCTTCTCGGGCTCGATGACGGAGCTCACGCCGACGGAGCCGATGCGGCTGCAGCGGCTGTTCTTCCGCACGAACTTCGTCAGGGTCCGCGGCGTGGACAACCGTCTCGAGCGCGACAGCGTCGGCGGCGTGAAGACCGATCGCGAGATGACGATCTGCGAACTCCAGCGACGCGTGGGGCGGTCGCACGAGATGCGCGACCGCGCGTGGCAGGAACTCAAGGGATACGATTCGGTGGCCGCGCGGAAGTGGCCGCTCAAGGAGGTCCCGGCCGGACTGGGCTCCTTCTACTGCCGGCTGCGCGCCTTTGCGTTCGTGCGCGCGGCACGCGCGGAGGCGCCGCCGCGCCCGCCGCCGGCGGGGGGCGCGCTCGCGCAGGCGCCGGCGCAGATCCCCGCGCAGGCGCCGCCGCGCGAGCCGACGAAGCCACGGACGCTCGTGCCGGAGCCCACGCCGCCCGACACGGCCGGGCGGGCCGTGCTCGCCGAGGGGGTCAAGCTCCAACTCGGCGAGGCGCAACGCATCATTGACGGCGACGAGGTGGAGATCGAGAAGAAGTTCGCGATCGCCGCGGCGTGTCTCGTCTTCGCGCTCCTCGGGGCGCCGATCGCCCTGCGCTTCCCGCGGGCCGGCGTGGGGATGACGATCGGGGTGAGCCTCGGCGTCTTCGGCCTCTATTACGTGGCCCTCATCGCGGGCGAGGCGCTGGCGAAGCGGAGCATGCTCTCCCCCTTCTGGAGCATGTGGGGGGCGAACTTCCTCCTGCTCGCGATCGGCGCGTGGCTCACCGTGCGCCTCGGGACCGAAGGCACGACGACGCGCGGCAGCGAGACCCTGGAGCGCCTCCACCGCGTGCGCGAACGGCTCGCGCCGTTTCTCGGGCGGCGCGGGGCGGCCCCGTGAAGCGCCGCTTCCTGCATCCCCTCGATCGCTACGTCCTCAGCGAGTTCCTGAAGATCCTCGCCGCGACGGCGCTCGGGTTTCCGATCCTCGTGGTGATCATGGACGTCACCGAGAATCTCGACCGGTACCTGGCGCGGAACCTCAAGCCGCTCGACATCGCGCAGGCGTACGTCTTCGGCGTGCCGGAGACGATGTTCCTGGTGCTCCCGGCGGCCGTGCTCTTCGCGACGGTCTTCGCGATCGGCGGCTTCACGCGCCACTCGGAGATCACGGCGGCGAAGGCGAGCGGCGTGAGCTTCCACCGCTTCATCGCCCCGATCGCCGGCGGCGCGCTCATCGCGACGCTGGCGGGCCTCGTGCTCGCGATGGTCTACCCGGCGGCCAACGCCCGGCGCGACGAGAAGCTGCAGGAGCGAGGCCTGCGGGAGATGCTCCGCAGCCGGTGGAACTTCACGTTCGCGTCCGAGGATGGTCGCGTGTACAAGATCGGCGCCGCGGACGTCGCCCGCGGCACGCTGGACAACGTGGAGATTGACCGGCGGGGGCGCGGGCCGGAGTATCCGAGCTATCTGATCTGGACGCGCGGGGCGACGTACGCGCAGGAGCGGAAGAGCTGGCTCCTCAAGAGCGGCGTCGTGCACCTGATGACGGGGGACTCGTCCAACCTCACGATCAGCTTCGACTCGCTCCGGGACCGGCACTTCCGCGAGGCGCCGGCGCACCTGATGGCGAATCCGAAGGCGCCGGACGAGATGGGGTTCAAGGACCTGGGCGACTTCATCGCCGCGATGGAGCGCTCCGGGACCGACGTGAACAAGCTGCGCACCGCGCGGATGCTCAAGCTGGCGATCCCGGCGACCTGCGTCATCATCATGCTGTTCGGCGCGCCGCTCGCGACGAGCAACCAGCGCGGTGGGGCGGCCTACGGGGTCGGGGTGAGCCTCGCCACGACCATCGTCTTCCTGATGCTGGTGCAGCTCACGCAGGCGATCGGCGACAAGGGCATCGTGCTTCCCGAGCTGGCGGCGTGGCTGCCGGGGATGCTGTTCGGCACGATCGGCGCCATCTTGTTGGTGCGCGTGCGAACCTGAGCGCGGCCGTGCACCACCACACCGACACCTTCCCCCTCCCCCAGCGCGCCACCATCCGGTTCTTCCGGCGGATGTCGCGCGCGACGCTCGGGACGCTGGGCGGTCTCGGCAAGCGGGTGCTTTTCGCGTTCGAGATCCGGCGGGCCTTCACGGAGCCGCGCACGTACCTCCCGCTGGTCATCCCGCAGATGCGCGCCATCGGCGTGGACTCGGTGCCGCTCACCATCATGGTCGCGTCGTTCCTGGGGGGCGTCATCGCGCTGCAGATGCGCTACCAGCTCTTCCCCGGCATCCAGCTCTCGATCGTCGGCCTTTCCGTGCGGCAGATCGTGATCCTCGAGACCGGACCGCTCCTCACCGGGATCGTCCTCGCCGGCCGGGCGGGCGCGAAGATGACCGCGGAGATCGGCACGATGCGCGTCACCGAGCAGATTGACGCGCTCGAGACCCTGGCGTACGACCCGGTGGCGTTCCTCGTGGTGCCGCGGCTGATTGCCGCCATCCTGATGCTGCCGATTCTCGTGATCATCGCCAACTGCTTCGGCGTCGTGTCGGGCATGCTGGCGGCGATCTTCCTGACGGACGTGCAGGTCACGCAGTTCGTCGAGGGCGTGCGGCTCGGTTTCGCGAACTTCCAGGTGACGTACAGCCTCATCAAGGCGACATTGTTCGGGGCGGCGATCGCGTTTCTGTGCACGTTCGAGGGGTACGTGGCCGAAGCCGGCGCGGAGGGCGTGGGCAAGGCGACCGCGAAGGCGGTCGTCATCTCCTCGATCTGGATCCTGGTGCTCGACGCGGTGACGGCACTCCTCCTCGCACCCTATTTGCAAGGATAAGGATGAAGCGACGCGACGAAGTGCTCGTGGGGATCACGGCGACGCTGGCGATGATCGCCGGCGTGTTGGGCGCGCTCTGGCTCGCCCGCGGCGGGCTCAGGCCCGGGTATCCGCTGTTCGCGCGCTTCACGTGGGGCGCGGGGCTCAAGCAGGGGCAGCCGGTGCTGCTCTCCGGCGTCAGCGTCGGGCACGTGGACGGCGTGTACCTGCTCCCGGACGGCATACTGATCGTGCGGCTCAGCGTGCGCAAGAACTACCAGGTGCCGCGCGGGACGACGGCCACCATCGAGCCGAACGGGTTCTTCGGCGACCAGCTCGTGGCGCTCAAACCCCACGGGCCGAACCCCAAGTTCTTCGTCGCGGGCGACACCATCGAGTCTGGTCGCCCGACGCCTTCGGTCGGCGACGTGCTCTCGCGCGTTGACACGATCGCGTCGCACCTGTCGGTACTGATGGGGGCGCTCCGGAAGGAGCTGGTGCAGACGGGCGGGTTCACCGAGCTGCGCACGACCGTGCGCAACGCCAGCGCGCTGCTGGAGGAGCTCAAGGAGGTCGTGGCGCACCAGGACGCCGAGCTCGCGCGGACGCAGGCCGCGCTCCGGCGCGTCGCCAACGCCGTGGACTCGGCGCAGGTGGACTCGACGATCCGGTCACTCAAGGACGCGGGGACGAACGTGAAGACACTCGCCGCGGACCTGAAGGAGACGACGGCCCGGCTCAACGTGACGCTCGCCAAGGTGAACGAGGGGAGCGGCACGATGGCGAAGCTGATGAACGACTCGACGCTCTACCACGACGTGCGGAGCCTCACGACGCGGCTCGACTCGCTCATCGCGGATTTCAAGAAGAACCCGCGGAAGTACATCAAGCTGTCGATATTCTGAGTGCGCCCGGCCACGTGACGACGGCCCGGATCGCGTCCGCGACCCGGGCCGTCTGACGTCTGATGTCTGATGTCTGACGTCTAGAACGAGTACCTGAACCCCGCCTGGAACTGCCAGTTGTCGCTCGTCCCGTTTCCCTTGATGTACGTGCGCTGGTTGGTGTTGAACCTGAAGATCGGGACGGCGACCTTCGGGTCCACGTTCGTCATGCCGACGTGCGTCAGGATCGAAACGTTGTTGAAGGTGGTGCCGTCCGTCTGCTTGCTCTTGCCCCAGTCGGTGTTGATGAGGTTCATCACGTTGTAGACTTCAAAGACGAGCGCGGCGCGGTGGCCTCCGAGCACCTCGGGGAGCCCCTGGCGGATGGTCAGGTCCATCTGCTCCTGCCACGGCACGCGGCACGCGTTGCGCGGGAGGATCTGGCCGCGGTACTTCTTGAGGCACGGGCTGCTGTTGATGAAGTTCTCGAACGCCTGCGCCTGCGTGGCGGCCGTGATGCTGCCCGACGCGCTGAACTGAATCTCCGTCGGATCGAGCGCGCTCTTCGGGACGTAGATCAGGTCGTTCCCCGACCGTGCATCGGCGTTGAGGTCGCCCGACCCGCTGGCGCCCGCCCCGTACACGTAGTCGTGCGGACTCCCCGAGTTGGCTTTGTAGAAGACGGTGAAGTCGGTGGCGAGCTGCTTGTTCCACCAGTGCACAGTGTACGTCGCGCCGGCGACGATGCTGTGCGGCTGGTCGAAGAGTGAGACCGTGGGCGTGCCCGGCTCGAACTGGTCCGAGGCGAGCGTGCGGCCGAAGGTCCAGTTCGAGATCGCCGTGGACGACGTGAACGACTGGATGTCGCGCGCTCTCGCATACGTGTACGCCACCTGCGCCTGCCAGTCGTTCCGGTACCGCTTGAGGAGCTGGAAGGTGAGGCTGTAGGCGTAGTCCTTGTTCTGGTTCGTGAGGTCAATGGCGGTGGAGAAGCGGCTCGACCCGCCGTTGGCGATCACCGCGACGGGGAGCTTCGGGAGCGCGGCCCCGGTGGTCGTGAGGATCGTGTCGCCGAAGAGCACGCGGCCGTGCGGGTCGGTGCCGCGCACGTCGCGCAGGTTGCGATTGACGAAGAAGAGCTGGTTGAACGTGCGGGAATAGAGTCCCTCCACCGTGAAGACCCAGTCGCGGGCGATCCGGCGGTCGAAGGCCAGCGACGCGCGGAAGGGCTGCGGGAACTTCAGGTTCTTGTCAATGAAGTTGACGTCGCCGATCGGCTTGGTGCCGCTGCCGTCGCGGCAGGTGTTGAGGCCGCTCGGGTCGGGGTTGAACGCGGGCGCGGGCGCCAAGCCCCCGGCGGTGTTGCAGTTGAGGAAGGTGATAATGTTGCCCGAGTTCACGTAGGCGTTCTCGAGCCAGACGTAGGGCGGCGTGCCGACGAAGAGCCCGAGGCCGCCGCGCAGCTGGTTGATCTGGTCCCCCGTGAGGTCCCAGTTGAAGCCGAGGCGCGGCGACCACTGGATCGTGGTGCTCGGCGCGTCGCTCGTGCGCCGCCCGTACGCGCTGTCAATGGCCGCGTTGTACACCGGCTGCTTGGGGACGATCGTGACGTCGGCGCGGAGGCCGCCGGTCAGCGAGAAGCGCGGCGTCACCGCCCACTGGTCCTGCACGTACCACGCCGACTGCGCCGCCTCGTAGTGAACGTTGCCGCCCTCGCGCAGGATGATCGCCTTGCGGAACGAGTTCGCGTTCCCCGCCTGCAGGGAATCGAGCGTCCGGAAGCTCCAGACGCCGAACGACGACTGGTTGAACAGGTTGCGCAGCTTCACGTACTCGTTTCTGGTGCCGAACGTGAGGGTGTGCGCGCCGACATTCCTGCTGTAGTTCTCCGTGAGCTCCAGCGTGTTCACGTCGATCTCGTTGGTCTGTGAGAACTGGTCGGCCCCACCGATGATGGTGGCACTGCCGCCGCCGACGCGCGGCACCGTGGTGGTCACCTGCGGGAAGAGCGTGAAGGGAGTGCGGCGGTCCTTCACCGTCGTGTACCCGATGAAGAGCTCGTTGTACCCGCCGTTCGCGAAGTTCGAGTAGATCTGCACGACCGGCGCGTTCTTCGAGTGCTTGATGGTGTGCTCGTTGTCGGTGTACACCATCCGGCTCGAGGAGCGGTCGTTCTGCGTGCGGTACTGATGTTCGGCGGACCCGTAGTTGTACCGGAACACCACGCGGTGCACGTCGTTCACCTTCCAGTCAATCCGGCCGAACGCGTTGGTCTGCGGCCGCGGCGTGTTCACCTGGGCCGCGGTGCCGATGTCGGTGCGGCCGTAGGTAGACGTCATGATCTGCTCGTACCGCGTGAGGTCGGCGGTCGCGACCCCGAGCGGCGACGTCGCGTTCGCGGGCTGGCCCAGGTACGGGCCGAACAGCGGGGCGTTCTCCTGCCTCACCTCGGTGTTGACGAAGAAGTGGAGCTTGTCCTGGATGATCGGCCCGCCAAGACTCGCGACGTACTGTCCGCGGTCGAACTTCGTCGAACGGAGCACCGGCGTGTTCCGGCCGTAGCGCTCGTTGCGGTAGTCGCTGAAGACGCTCCCGTGGAACTCGTTGCTGCCGCTCTTCGTGACCGCGTTGAGCAGGAGGCCGCCGAAGTTCCCCTGCCGCACGTCGAACGGCGCGAGGAGCACCTGCAACTCCTTCACGGCGTCAATCGAGATGGACTTCGCGCTGATCTGGCCGCCCGGCTGGCCCGTGGAGCCCAGGCCGAAGATGTCGCGCTCCGTGGCGCCGTCAATCTGCACGTTGTTCATCCGGTTCGACATCCCGCCCGCCGAGTAGCCCGGCCCCGACACCGACACCTGGGGCACGAGCCGGATGAAGTCCGTGAGGTTGCGGTTCTGCGTCGGCTGGCGCTGGAGCACCGTGTCGTTGACGGTCGCCTTCGTGCCCGTGTTCGAGGCCTCGAAGCCGAGCTGGTAGGCGGTGATCGAGATGGCCACGAGCTGAGTCACCTGCAGGTCGAGCTTGAAGTCGAGCGTCGTCGTCTGCGAGAGCGTCACCACGACGTCGGGCTGCCGCTGCGGCGCGAAGCCGATGCGGCGTACCGTCACCATGTAGCCCGCGCCGACCTCGAGTCCCTGCACCAGGTAGCGGCCGTTGTCGCGCGTGATCCCACCGGTGATGAAGCCGGTCGAGGCGTTCCGCACCTCGACCTGTGCGTTCGGCACGGGCTTGCCCGTCGCGTCCATCACGGTGCCGCCGATCGCGCCGGTCGTGATGCCCTGCGCGCCGAGCGCAGAGGCCGCCAGGACGAGGATGCCGATCGCGCCAAGCGCCCTCCAACGAAGGTTGAGCATGGGGTGGAACCTCACAGGAGGATTGAGGAATGGTCGTCCGACGCCGATAATGTAGGGTCCCGCTTGCGAATCCACAACGAAAAAACGTCGAAGAATCGTCACGGATGCGACACGCGACGTCACGCGGGGGGACGCGGCGTGACGCGACGGCCGACGGTGAGGTAATAGACGGGAATTCCCGCGGCGCAGACCCCGAGGACGGCCAGCGTGCTTACGCGGCTCGACTCCTGCACGATCGCGTTCCCCAGCAGGTAGAGCACCGACACGATGAAGAGCGTCGGCACGACGGGGTAGAGCGGGGCGCGGAACGAGGGCGCGTAGCCGGGCCGGCGGCGGAGCCGGAAGACCGACGCGACGGCGAACAGGTAGAACGGCAGGAAGGCCGTGACGAAGGCGTCGGCGAGCTGCTCGAAGGTGCGGAGCAGCACGAAGGCCATCCCGAGCGCCGCCACCATCGCGATCGCGACGTAGGGCGTCCCGAACCGCGGGTGCACGCGCCCGACCGGCCGGAAGAAGAGCCCGTCGTCCGCCATCGCGAAGAACACGCGGGGGCTCGTGAAGAGCACGGTGTTGAGCGTCCCGAAGGTGGAGATCATCACCGTGACCGACACGAACGCGACACCGGCGGGTCCGATGACGCGCTCCGCCACATCGGCGGCCACGAGCTTGGACACGCGGATCTCGTCAATGGGCAGCACCGCCATGTAGGCGAGGTTCGCGGCCAGATAGATCACGAGCACGGCCAGCGTGCCGCCGATCAGCGCGCGCGGCAGGTTCCGGGCGGGGTCTTTCACCTCGCCCGCGTTGTAGGAGAGGTCCGCCCAGCCGTCGAACGCCCAGAGCGTGGAGACGAGCGCGAGTCCGAAGGCGCTCATCGTGAAGCTCCCGACAGGCGCCGCGGGGGTGAAGTGTCCACCCGTCGCCGGCATGCCGAGCGCGAACGCGATGAAGACGATGAACAGCAGGCCGCCGTACTTCGCCACGACGGTTCCGGTGATGACCGACGACGCGAAGCGCACGCCGACGTAGTTGAACGCGCCGGTGAGCGCGATGGCCGCCGCGGCCGTCCAGCGCACGGTCATCACGTGGTCCGGCGCGAGCGGGTCCACGCCCAGGACACGGTAGAAGTACTCGGCGAAGGTGATGGAGATGGCGCCCAGCGACGCGGCGCGGATCATGACGAACTGGCCCCAGCCGAAGAGGAAGCCGGCCAGCCGCCCCCATCCCTCGCGGAGGAAGACGTAGAGGCCGCCGGTCTGGGGGAGCGCGCTCGCCACCTCGGCCATCGTGAGGGCGCCGCAGAGCGCGAAGATGCCGCCCGCGACCCAGACCGTCATCATCGGGAGCGGGCCCGGGAGCTTGTCGGCGATGCCGGCGGGCGAGCGGAAGATGCCCGAGCCGATCGTCGAGCCGATCACCACCGCGACGGCACTCCAGAGCCCGAGTTGGCGCGCGAGTACCGGTTTGGGAGTCGCGGACATCCGGATACGCTACCGCTCCCGACGACCGGGCGCGAGCGGCGGCGCGCGCGCCACTTCCCCGTCGTCCCCCACCCCGCGACCTTTCGAGTCTCATGGCCACCCCCCTCGCCGACCTCCTCTTCTGGCTCGCGACGGTCGGCATCGCGATCGCCCAGCTGATGATCCTCCGTTCCACACGGCGCGGCATGGGCCAGCGCCCGCGCGGCGCCGCGTGGGCGCTCGAGTGGAGCTACGCGCTGATCCCGGCGCTCGCGCTCGTGGCCGTCCTCGCCCTCACGTGGCGGACGATGCACCCGTCGGTGATCCGTTTCGAGGCGCCGCCGAGCGCCGTGCGGCGCGCGACGTGACCGAAGTCGCCGCGTCCGCGGGCGCCCTGCGCACCCTCGCCGCCGACCTCATCGCGCTCACCAAGCCGCGGATCATTCTGCTCCTGCTCGTGACGACCATCGCGCCGATGTTCGTCGCGGGCACGCCGCACTGGACCGCCGTGCTCTGGGTGACGCTGGGCGGGTACCTGATGGCCGGCGGCGCGAACGCGGTCAACATGTACTTCGACCGCGACATTGACGACGTGATGACGCGCACCCGGCTCCGGCCCATCCCGAGCGGCCGCATCGCGCCGCGAGCGGTGATCGCGTTCGGCATCGCGCTCGCGACCGCCGCGACGTATCTCCTCGCGCACTTCGTCAACCTGCTGACGTCCGCGCTCGCGCTCGCCGGGTTCTACTTCTACGTGTTCGTGTACACGCGCTGGCTCAAGCGGACGTCGCCGCAGAACATCGTCATCGGCGGTGCCGCGGGCGCCTTCCCGCCGCTCGTCGGCTGGGCGGCGGTCACGGGCCGCGTGGAGCTCGCCTCGGTCTTTCTCTTCCTCATCATCTTCTACTGGACGCCGCCGCACTTCTGGGCGCTCGCGCTGAACCGGCAGAGCGACTACGGCCGGGCCGGCGTGCCGATGGCGCCGCTCGTGTGGGGCGAGCGCGAGACGATGGACCAGATGTTCTGGTACAGCGTCCTGCTCGTCGCGCTCACGGTGCTTCCGGCGTGCGTCGGCGTGCTCGGGCTCCCCTACCTCGCGTTGGCGCTCCTCCTCGGCGCGATCCTGCTTCGCGGCGTGGCGCGCGTGCGCGCGGCCGCGACGACCGGGGCGTGGTCGGCGCCGTCGTGGTGGGTCTACAAGTACTCGCTGCTCTACCTGGCCCTGCTCTTCGTCGCGATGGTGGTGGACCGCCACTTGTAGAGCACCGCGCCCGCGGCGAGCATCCCCGTCCCGACGAGCGACATCGTGAAGTGCGAGACGTACGCGGCCGTGACGCCCGCCGCCGCGCACAACACGAAGAACGCGGGCAGCCAGGGGTAGCCGGGCACGCGGTACGGCCGCGCGAGCGCGGGGCGCGTCCGGCGCAGCGCGAAGACGCTCGCCGCAGCCAGCCCGAAGAAGATCCAGTCCGCGAAGACGACGCCGTCGAGGAGCGTGCCGATCCGGCCCCGCGTCGCGAAGAGCAGCACGAGCGCCCACGCGCCGAGCATCACGAGCGCCACGTGCGGTGAGCCGAAGCGCGGATGCACGCGCCCGGCGTGCGGCAGAAAGGCGCCGTCCTCCCCGAGCGCGAAGAGCACCCGCGCGTTCGTGAGGAGGGCGACGTTCACGAACCCGAAGATCGAGAGCATCGCCGCGACCGTGATCGCCGTCGCCCCCCACGGGCCGACGAGCCGCGCGGCCGTGTCGGCGGCGACGGCGCCGCTCGCGGCGAGCCCGTCCCGCCCGAGCGCCTCGAGGTACACGACGTTCGCGCCCAGATAGATCGCGATCACGATCCCGATGCCCACGGCGAGCGCCCTCGGGAGCGTGCGCGCGGGATCTCTGATCTCGCCCGCCACCATGTTCGTCTGCTGCCACCCGCCGATCGTGAAGAGCACCGCGACGAACGCCTGGGCGACGCCGAGGCCGAGCGCCGGTGGCGCGGGCGCCGTGGCGGCAACCGCGGCAAGCGGCGCCGACGCGCTCCCGCGCAGGACGAGCCCGACCACGATCAGCGCGCCGAGCGCGGCGATCTTCGCCAGGGTGAAGACGTTGGCCGTGATCGTGCCCGGCTTGACGCCGAGGTAGTTCGTCGCGGTCAGCACGATGATCGTGGCCGCGGCAACGCCGATGCGGCCACCCACGACGCCCACCGGCACGAACCGCTCCAGGTAGCCCGCGAAGCCCATCGCGACGGCGGCGATGGCGCCGCTCGCGATCATCAGCCACGTCATCCACCCGAGCAGGAACGCGGGCAGCGGGCCGAACGCTTCGCGCACGTACACGTAGCCGCCGCCCGCCTCGGGGAGCATCGCGCCCAGCTCGGCGTACGTGAGCGCGCCCGCGAGCGCGACGACGCCGCCCAGCGCCCACACGCCGAGCACCCACGGCGCGCTCGGCAGGGCCCGCGCCGTCTCGGCCGGCGTGAAGAAGATCCCGCTCCCGATGATCCCGCCGACCACGAGCAACGCGGCCGAGAAGAGGCCGAGCTCCCGTCGCAGTGTCCGTTCCGCCACACGCCCCTCCGCGGTCCGCCTTCCGCCTCCCGGGCGGTCAGACCACCATCAGGTCCTGCTGGATCTCCGCCGGGGTCACCACCAGCTCGCGCACGCCGAGGTACGCGTTCACTTCGCTCCGCACGCCGAACTCCCCCGGAAGGTAGACGCCCGGCTCGATCGAGAAGCCCACGCCGGGGACGAGCACGCGTTCTTCCCGCGTTTCCAGATCGTCGAGGTTGGGCCCGGAGCCGTGGAGCGCGCGCGCGTCCATCGAGTGGCCGGTGCGGTGCGTGAAGTGCGCGCCGTATCCCGCCGCTTCGATCACGCGGCGCGCCGCCCGGTCCACCTCGGCGCCCCGCACGGCGGTCCCGACCGCCGCGCGCTCGCGGAGGAGCGCGATCGCCGCGTCGCGCGCGCCGCGGACGACGGTCCAGACCGCCGCGAGTTTCGGCGACGGCGCGCCGATCGAGCCCATCCACGTCTGGTCGGCCCACATGCCGCCGGGCTCCGTCGCCCAGAGGTCCACGAGCACGACGTCGCCGTCGCGCAACAGGCGCGGCGCCCCCGGCGACGGCTCGTAGTGCGGGTTGGCGGCGTTCTCGCCCGCCGAGACGTTGGGCCCGTGGTCGGTCGTCAGGCGCATCGCGTCGAACCGGCCGCGGATCCACGCCATCAGCTCGTGCTCGGCGATCGCCGTGCCGCGCCGGACGAGCGCGCCCGCCCGGGCGATCGCTTCCTTCGCGACCCGCGCCAGCTGTTCCGCGACGCGGCGGTGCGAGGCGAGCTGCGCGTCATCCCAGACCGCGAAGAAACGCGAGACGAGGTCGCCGGAGGTGACAACGGTCGCGCCGCTCGCGCGCACCAGCTCGAGCACGCCCGCGGGAACGCGATCCACGACCGGCACGGCGTCGCCCGGGGAGTACTCCATCATCACGCGCTTGCCCCGGACGAGGCGCGCGACTTCCTCCTCGAGCGACCGCCACGAGAGGTAGACGCGGCGCTCCCATTCGCGCGGCCAGCGCGCCCAGGGTCCCTCCTCGATCGCGTGCGTGAGCGCCACGGGCGTGCCGTGCGAGGGCACCCACGCGAGGACCCGGCGCGAGACCATCCCTTCCAGCCGGAGCATCGCATGCGCGATGGGATTCAGGCCGCGGAAGTCGTAGAGCAGCCAGCCATCCACGCCCGCCTCGGCGAGCGCCTCCTGCACCGCGGGCAGCGAGCGGGGGCTCAGCATCCGCCGGCGGGCGCGGCGCGCGTCACGCGCGCACCTCGGTGCCGATCGGCCGCCACTCCGCGCGCCACTCGCACGTGCTCTCGCCGCGGCTCGCGCAGCGCACGTGCTCCACGGCGCCCACGCCCCCCACGAGCAGCTGCAGGAGTTCGCGCAGCGCGGACTCGTAGTACGTGCAGCCGCCGAGCCGCGGGGACGCATCGAGTGTCACCGAGACCGGCACGTCGAGCAGGATGGTCGCGCCGATGCGCCGGACCGTGCCCGCCGTGTAGCGGCGCGTGAGGCGGCGCGCGTGCCGGAGCGCGATGGGGCGCGAGAAGAGCGCGGGGAGCGAGAGCATCAGCCGGCGCGTCACCGGCGAGATCGTCCGGTACGCGGCGCGTGCGAGCGCGCGCCCCGCCTCGCGGAACACCGCTTCCGCGTCCGGACGGCGCCCGATGAGCCGCGCGAGGGCGACGGCCTCGTCCATCGGCGGGCGCTGGTTGCGCCGGACCGCATCGGTGTACCGCCGGATCTGCGCGACGACCGTGTCGCTCAGGCCGAAGCGCTTGTTGCGCAACTCCTGCACGAACTCGGTCTCCAGCTCGCCGCCGGGCAGGTCCACGGACCGCACCGCCTCGAGCAGGCTGAGCGGCAGGAGCGGATCCACGGTGGCGATCATCGGGGCGTCGGGCGCGAGAACCGGGAGGACGGGGCGGTCAGGTGCGAGCAAGGTAAGCGGGCGTCGGGCCGACGTACAGACACCGCGCCTTGCGCTTCCTTCGTCACCTGCCGCAGCTTCCCGACATACGCGCTTCACACCAGCCGTGACCGCCCGCTTCACCGCCCCGCGCCGGCCGCCCGACCGGGAGTACGCATGCAGGCGCTGATCATCCGCGCCCTGCTCGCCGCGATCGCCGCCGGCGCCATCACGGGACTCGCGCGGGCGCGGGGCGTGCTCGCGGCCTCCGGACAGTGGGCCGGCTTCTTCCTCGGCGTCCTCTCCGCCGCCGCGGGCTGGGCGTGGGCGGGACTGCTCGTCGCGTTCTTTCTCTCGTCCACCGCGCTCACCGCGTGGCGCGTGGAGGAGAAACTCCGGCGCACCGAGCGCATCCTTCCGCGGATCACGGCGCGCGGGGCACTCCAGGTGCTCGCCAACGGCGGCGCGTTCGTGCTGCTCGCGCTGCTCTTCCAGCGGAGCGGTCATCCGCGCTGGGCGCTCGGCGCCCTGGGCGCGCTCGCCGCCGCGTCGGCCGACACCTGGTCCACGGAGGTCGGGATGCTGTTCGGCGGAACGCCGCGCTCGATCTGGTCGGCGCGCGCGCTCCCGCTCGGGATGTCGGGCGGCGTGACCGTGGTCGGGTTTCTCGCCGCGCTCGCGGGCGCGCTGTTCATCGCGGCGCCCGGCGCCGTCCTGCTCTTCTCGGCGCCGCTGAACGCCGGCGTGGCGGTGCTCGCCGGCGGCTTCGCCGGGTGCGTCGGCGACTCCCTGGTCGGCGGCGCGCTGCAATCGAAGCGCTACTGCGACCGGTGCGGTGAATGGACGGAACGCCGGGTGCATCCGTGCGGTTACCGCACGAAGCACCGGGCGGGCCTGCATTGGGTGACGAACGATCTCGTCAACGTCAGCGCGACGGCGATCGGCGCGCTCGTGGCGATCGCCATCGGCCGGGCGTGGACGCCGTGAGACCGATCGGGGGATGTCGCAATCCACGCGACGGAGTCGAGACCGGGTGACGGCGCTCACGCGGAGCGCGGCGGACGTGGTGGTCGTCGGCGGAGGGCCCGCGGGCGCGGCGACGGCGTGGGCGCTGGCGCGCGCCGGGGTGGACGTGCTCGTCTGCGAGCGCGCCCGCTTCCCGCGGGCAAAGCCGTGCGCGGAGTATCTCAGCCCGCAGGCGTCGCGCCTCCTCGCCGAGATGGGCGCGCTCGACGCCGTGGAGCGCGCCGGTGGGGCGGAGCTGGTCGGGATGAGGGTGCGGGCTCCCAACGGCGTCACGTTCGAGGGCCGCTTCGCCGCGTCGCACGGGTTTCGCGGCTTCCGCGATCGCGGGTTCGCGCTCCGTCGCGAGCTGCTCGACGCGATTCTGCTCGACTGCGCGCGCGCGGCGGGTGCGCGCGTCGTGGAGGACGCCCGCGTGGCCAGCGTGCTCACGGACGGCGCGGGGCGCGCCCTCGGCGTTCGCGTGCACGGGCGAGCGGGGAACGGGGAAGGGGCCGGGGGCGCCACGGAGCGCGACGTCGCCGCCCGGTTCGTGGTCGGCGCGGACGGGCTCCGGTCCGTCGTCGCGCGCCGGCTCGCCCTCGCGCGCGCCGCGCGGTGGCCGTGCCGCATCGCGTTCGTCACGCACTATCGTGGCGTCGAGGGGATCGGCGACTGCGGCGAGATGCACGTGTCGCGCGAGGGTTACTGCGGCCTGGCGGACGTAGGCGGCGGCGTGACGAACGTCGCGCTCGTCGTGCCCCACGCGCTGGCCGCCGGTGCGCGCGGCGACTCCACGGGATTCTTCGAGCGGCGCCTCGCCGCGGACCCCGCGCTCGCCCCGCGCTTCGCGCGCGCGGGGCGCGTCTCGCCCGTGCGCGTGACCGGACCGTTCGCCTCGCACGCCAGGCGCGCGTGGGCCCCGGGCGCCGCGCTCGTGGGTGACGCCGCGGACTTCTGGGACCCCTTCACCGGCGAGGGGATCTACGCGGCGCTGCGCGGCGGCGAGCTCCTCGCGCCATTCCTCGGCGAGGCGCTCCGGGCGCGAACGCCGCGCGACGCCGACCGCGTCCTCGCGGCGTACGACCGGCGGCGGCGCCGCGAGTTCGCCGGGAAGTGGCGCGTGGAGCGGCTCGTCGCGCTCGCGGTCGCGTGGCCGCCGCTCCTGAACCGGGTGGCGCGCGCGTTCCGGCGCCGCACGCATCTCGCCGACCTGTTCGTCGGCGTCACCGGCGATTTCGTGCCGCCGCGCGAGCTGCTCCGCCCCTGCGTGCTGGGACAACTCCTCGTGAGCGCGCGCTGATGCCGAGCGGGCCGATCACCCCCGACGCGTTCCGCGACGTGCTGGGCCGCTTCGCCACGGGCGTCACGGTCCTCACGACCCGCGACGCGGAGGGCCGCGACCGCGGGATGACGGTGAGCGCCTTCGCCGCGCTCAGCCTCGAGCCGCCCCTCGTGCTCGTGTGCGTCGCCCGCGACGCGACGATCGCGGGCGCGGTGGCTGCGGCCTCGCACTTCGGCGTGAGTGTGCTCGCGGCGCATCAGGAGCCGCTCGCCCGCCGCTTCGCCGACCCGAACGCCGACCGCTTCGACGCCGTCCCGCTCTCGCGCGGCGCGTCCGGCGTCGCGCTCGTGCGTGGCGCGCTCGCGCACCTCGAGTGCCGCGCGACCGCCCGGCACGAGGGCGGCGATCACACGATCGTCGTCGGCGAGGTGCTCGCCGCATCCGCGCTGGAGGGTGAGCCGCTGGTCCATTTCCGGGGCGACTACGGTCGCTTCGCCCGATGACCTTCGCGCTCGCCTGGCACCCGCCTCGCGCGCGGGGGACGGAGTTCCTCGACGACCCGCGCCTCGACCCGGCCGTCGCAACGCGCTCGCTGCAGGACGTCGCGCGATGCAACCGCCTCTTCGGCGGCGCGAGCGCGGTGATCGCCGAGCTGCGCCCGGTGCTCGCCGCCGCGCGGCGGCGGCGCGCCCCGCTCACGCTGCTCGACGTCGGCACGGGCGCGGGCGACATCCCGGCGCGCGCGCGGCGCGAGGCGGAGGCGTCCGGCGTCCGCGTCGGCACGATCGGCCTGGACGTCAACGTCGCGCTCGCGGGCGCGTGCCGCGCGCAGTGCGGCCACGCCCTCGCCGCCGACGCGCGCGCGCTCCCCTTCGCCGACCGCAGCGTGGACGTCGTCGTTTGCTCACAGCTGCTGCACCACTTCGAGGAGCCGGCCGCGCGGGTGCTTCTCGCCGAGCTGGACCGCGTGGCGCGCGTCCGCGTGATCGTCGCCGAGATCCGCCGGACGTGGGCGGCCGCGGGTGGCGTCTGGGTGGCGAGCTGGGCGCTCGGCTTCCACCCGGTGAGCCGCCACGACGGCGTCGTGTCGGTGCTGCGCGGCTTCCGCGCGGGCGAGCTCGCGTCCCTCGTGCGCGCCGCGACGGGCCACCGTGCGGTGGTGAGTGACCGACCGGGCTTCCGCGTCACCGCGAGCTGGAGCCCATCACCGTGAGCGAGGGCACGGGGGCGCGCCCGAGCGGCGAGCGGCCTGCGTTCCGGAAGGTGTTCAAGCTCGGGCCGATGCCGCTCCGCCGCGCGATGCTCACCGTGGACGAGGCGCTCGTGCGCGCGAGCGTCCCCGCGATGCTCGCCGTGGTGCGCGACGTCGAGCGGTGGCCGGAGCGGCTCCCCCACTACCGGTGGGTACGGTTCCGCCAGCGCGCGTCGGACGGCGGCGGCATCGTCGAGATGGCGGCGAACCGGCCCTTCGGCCCGCTCAACTGGCCCACGTGGTGGCTCTCGCAGATGCAGGTGCTCGACGAGGGCCGGGAGGCGTCGGTGCGCTTCCGTCACATCGGCGGCGTCACGCAGGGTATGGAGGTTGAGTGGCGGCTCACACCGCGCGAGGGCGCGACGCGCGTGACGCTCGTGCACGCGTGGGACGGCCCGGGCTGGCCCCTCATCGGCGTCGTCGCGGCGACGGCGATCATCGGGCCGGTGTTCGTGCACGGAATCGCGTCACGGACCCTGGCGGGACTGGCGCGGGTCGCGGATCGCGAGGCGAGAACGGCGTGAAACCTCCCAACTGCGGTAATGAAGTCGCCTCCTCATGCCTGACCGCCGCCGTCGCGTCGCTCTGACCGGCATCGGCGCCATCACGCCGATCGGCATCGGGCGGGACGCGCTCTGGGCCGGCATCCGCGCCGAGCGCAGCGCCGTGCGCACGCTCACGCGGTTCGACCCGTCGCCGTTCCGTTCGCGGGTCGCCGCCCAGGTGGACGACTTCCACGCCGCCGATCATCTCGAGGCCCGGCGCGCGAAACGACTCGATCGCTTCGCGCAGTTCTCGGTCGCCGCCGCACGGCTCGCGCTCGCCGACGCGGGCACCCGGCTCGCGGCGGAGGACCCCGAGCGCGTCGGCGCCATGATGGGCACCGCGCTGGGCGGCGTCGGCTACGCGGAGGAGCAGCTCGCCCGCTATCTCGCGCAGGGGCTCCGCGCGGTGGACGCGACGCTCGCGCTCGCCGTCTTCGGCGGCGCGGCGAGCTGCAACATCGCGATCGAGTTCGGCGTGAGCGGCCCCAACTCGACGAACGCGATGAGCTGCGCGAGCGGCACGATGGCGATCGGCGAGGCGATGCGGCAGATCCGCCACGGCTACGCCGACGTGATGCTCGCCGGCGGCGTCGAGGCGCCCCTGTTCCCGCTCTGCTACGGCGCCTTCGCGCTGATCCGTGCGATGAGCGCGCGGAACGACGACCCCGCGCGCGCCTCGCGCCCGTTCGACCGGGACCGCGACGGCTTCGTGATGGGCGAGGGCGCCGTGGTGCTCGTGCTCGAGGCGTGGGACCGCGCGGTCGCGCGCGGCGCCCGCATCTACGCCGAAGTCTGCGGCTACGGCACGACCAACGACGGCCACCACATGACCGCGCCGCTCCCGACCGGCGCGCAGGCCGCGCGCGCGATGCGACTCGCGCTCGCCGATGCCGCGATCGCCCCGGCGGAGATCGGCTACATCAACGCGCACGGCAGTTCCACGCCGCTCAACGACCCGAGCGAAACGCGCGCCATCAAGGAGGTCTTCGACGGCCACGCGCACCGGATCCCGGTGAGCGGGACGAAGGGCTACTACGGGCACGCCCTCGGCGCGAGCGGGGCGTTCGAGGCGGCCATCTGCGCGATGGCGTTCGGCGAGGAGTGGATCCCGCCGACCGTGAACCTCGACACGCCCGACCCGGCGTGCGACCTCGACTATGTGCCGCGCACCGGCCGTCCGGGGCGCGTGGAGCACGTGATGAGCAACTCGTTCGGGTTCGGGGGGATCAACGCGGTGCTGGTGCTGCGCAGACCGGGGTGAGGCACGGCAACGGCGAGTAGACGGTGCTCGGTCGTCGGTGCTCGGTCGTCGGTGCTCGGTCGTCGAACGCGCAGACGCGGCTCGCGGCGATCATATTTGGTCACGCATCCGCACACCGACCACCGAGCACCGAGAACCGTTCACCCGCCGTTGATGTCCTCCCTCGAAGTGGACCGCGAGCGCGTCATCCAGCAGCTCTGCGCTCACTACGCCAACGACCACCTGAGCACCGAGGAGCTGGAGGCGCGGTTCGACCGCGCGTACAAGGCGACGAGCGCCTCGGAGCTCGCGGCGCTCGTGTCGAATCTCCCGGCGCTGGCGGGTGCCGCGGTGAGCGTGCCCGCGCGCCCGGCGCCGCCGCTCCCCGCGGCGACGGAGGGCGAAGTGCCCCGCGAGAAGCGGTCGCTCGCGCTGATGTCCGAGCTCGTGCGGCGCGGGGAATGGATCCCTGCGCGGCGGAATGTCGTCCGCGCGATCATGGCGTCGGTCACGCTCGATCTCCGCGAGGCGCTGCTGTCGAGCGGCGAGATCGAGTTCGACGTCAAGGCGCTGATGGCGGAAGTGACGGTGATCGTCCCGCCGGGACTCCGCGTCTCGTGCGACGGGCTGGCGATCCTGGGGGAGTTCCAGGAGTACCATTCGAGCGGCGCCGGCGATCCCGTCGCGCCGCTCGTGCGCGTTCACGGCACCGCGGTGATGGCGACGGTCACCGTCGAGGCGCGATTCGAAGGCGAGTCGGCGAAGGACGCGCGCCGGCGCCGGCGACTGGAGGGACGCCGGGCCGGGTGAGCCCGGGCGGCGCCGCGGCCGGCACGGTGAACGCGCCGGTCGAGGCCGGCCTCACGGCTCCAGCTCGAACAGGTGGATCAGCTTCGTCAGCTGGAGCAGCTCCGTTACCACCGGCGGCGCGTGGAGCAGCCGCGTGGCCAGCCCCTGCGCGCGCGCCCGCTTCTGCAGGAGCACGAGAATGCCGAGCCCGTTGGCGTCAATGGCGGACGTGTGGCGCAGGTCGAGGATCACGCGCGCCTCGCCCTGCTCGACCGCGCGCTCGAGATGCGCGAGCACGGCCTGGCGGAAGGCGAGTCGCGTCTCGACATCGAGACGGCTTGGAGCAGCGAGTACCTGGAGGTCATCCTCGGCGATCAGCACGTGTGCCCTCCTCCGGTTCCTGCCTGTATGGACGGCGAGCGCCGTGCCGGGTGACGTGGCGTCCTAAGGCATTGGTGAACCGTGTCTTACGCGATCATCACAGTGTGACGGACCGCGAGGGCAGCGCGTTCCGCCACGCACGACGCACCTTGCGAGACGGTATCCGCTCCTCCCCTCGTCGCCCGGACCCGCGCGCGGTAAACTCCGTACTTCGAACTTCCAGCCCCGCCCATGACCGACATTGACGTTCTCCTGAACGAGACCCGCACCTTCGTGCCCCCCGACGCGTTCCGCGCGCAGGCGCACGTGCGGAGCGCCGCATTCGCGGAGGAGGCCGCGCGCGATCCCGATGCGTTCTGGGCGAAGATGGCCCGCAACCTCGAGTGGATCGCGCCGTGGAAGAACGTGCTCGAGTGGTCGCCGCCCCACGCGAAGTGGTTCACGGGCGGCCGGCTGAACGTGAGCGTCAATTGCGTGGACCGGCACGTGCGCGGGCCCGCGCGCAACACCGCGGCGCTCATCTGGGAAGGCGAGCCGGGCGACCAGCGCACGCTCACCTACTGGGACCTGCATCGCGACGTCCAGAAGTTCGCGAACGTCCTCAAGTCGCTCGGCGTCGGCCGCGGAGACCGGGTCGGGATCTATCTGCCCCTGATCCCCGAAGTGGCCATCGCGATGCTCGCGTGCACGCGGATCGGCGCCATTCACTCCGTCGTCTTCGGCGGCTTCTCGCCCGAGTCGCTGCGCGACCGGATGAACGACGCGCAGGCGAAGGTGGTGATCACGGCCGACGGCGGGTATCGCCGCGGGCAGATCGTGCCGCTCAAGCGGAACACCGACAAGGCGCTCGAGGGCGCGCCCAGCGTGCAGCACGTCGTCGTCGTGCAGCGGCGCGCGAGCGGGCCCATCGGCGAGGCGCACGCGGAGATGCAGGAGGGGCGCGACCACTGGTATCACCGGCTGATGCAGCACGCCAGGGCAACCTGCGAGCCGGAGGCGATGGACGCCGAGGACGTGCTCTTCATTCTCTACACCTCGGGCACGACGGGGAAGCCGAAGGGGGTCGTGCACACCACGGGCGGCTACCTCACGGGCGTGACGGCCACGACGAAGCTCGTCTTCGATCTCAGGGACGGCGACGTCTTCTGGTGCACCGCCGACGTGGGGTGGGTGACGGGGCATTCGTATCTCGTGTACGGCCCGCTCGCGAACGGCGCCACGTGCGTGATGTACGAGGGCGCGCCCGACTGGCCGGAGCGCGACCGCTTCTGGGACCTCTGCGAGCGGCACGGCGTGACAATCCTCTACACGGCCCCCACGGCGATCCGCGCGTTCATGAAGTGGGGCGCGGAGCACCCGGCGAAGCACGACCTCTCGCGGCTGCGGCTCATCGGCACGGTCGGCGAGCCGATCAACCCCGAGGCGTGGATGTGGTACCACGAGCACATCGGCGGGAAGCGCTGCCCGATCGTGGACACCTGGTGGCAGACGGAGACCGGCTCCATCGTGATTTCGCCGCTCCCGGGCGTGACGACGACCAAGCCGGGCAGCGCCACGCACCCGTTGCCCGGGTTTTTCGCGGAGCTGCTCGACGCCGCGGGGAAGCCGATCGCGGTGGGCGGCGGGCTCCTCGCGCTCACGCGGCCGTGGCCCGCGATGCTCCGGACGATCTGGGGCGACGACGCGCGCTACGTCCAGACCTATTTCTCGAAGTGGGACGGGCGCAAGGACCTCTATTTCCCGGGCGACGGCGCGAAGCGCGACGCGGACGGCTATTTCTGGATCCTGGGCCGCGTGGACGACGTGCTGAACGTCGCGGGACACCGCATCGGCACGATGGAGGTCGAGAGCGCGCTCGTGGAGCACCCGGCGGTGGCGGAGGCGGCGGTGGTCGGGAAGACGCACGAGCTCAAGGGCCAGGCGATCGCTGCGTTCGTGACGGTGCGCGAGGGGATCACGACGACCCCCGCGCTGCGCGACGAGCTGAAGGAATTCGTGGCCCAGAAGATCGGCGCCCTCGCGCGGCCGGACGACATCCTGTTCAGCGCCGATCTGCCAAAGACCCGGAGCGGAAAGATCATGCGGCGGCTGCTCCGCGACATCGCGGAGGGACGGGCGCTCGGCGACACCACGACGCTCGCCGACCCGACCGTCGTCGCGGCCCTCAAGGAGAAGTACGAGGAGAAGGAGGGGTGAACGCAGGGCGCGCGGCCCGCGCCGCGTTCGCCGCCGTCGCCGCCCGCCCCGCCCGCCCCGCCCGTCAACGCGCCGGCGGCCGCGGCTCCGGATCGTCGGGATTCGGCGGCGCCGGAATCGTCGGCCCCCCGATCATCTCGTACCCTGCCGGCGGCTCCGCCCCCATCAGGTGGCGCACGAAGTAGTCCCACATTCTGCGAATCCCGTACGGCGGCAGCCCGTGCCCCACATCGGGCGTCACCAGCATGTCGAAGTCCTTGTTCGCCTTGATGAGCGCGTCCACCACGCGCAGCGTGTTCGACGGATGCACGTTGTTGTCCATGTCGCCCGTCGTGAGCAGGAGCTTCCCCTTCAGGTTCTTCGCCAGCGTGTAGTTGGCCGCGCTCTCGAAGTTGTCGCTCGCGCCTGCCGCCTTGTACAACCCCTGGTATTTCTCCCCCCAGAAGAAGCCGTACGTGCGGTTGTCGTGGTTGCCTGACCCCGACACGGCGACCTTGAAGAACTCGGGATAGCGCAGGATCGCGTCGGTGCTCGCGAACCCGCCGCCCGAGAAGCCGTAGATCCCCACCCTGCCGATGTCCACGTAGTCGTGCCGCGCCGCGAGCTGCCGAATTGCCGTGATGTGATCCGGTATCCCGTTGTCGCCCATGTTGCCGTAGTAGAAATCGTGGAACGCCTTCGACCGCTTGGGCGTTCCCATGTGGTCGAGCTGGATGACGATGAAGCCCAGCTCGGCGAGCGAGCGCGCCTGTCCCGAGCTGCCCGTGCTGAACCCCCAGTCCGCCACGCTCCCCACCTGCGGGCCCGGGTAGATGTGCGAGATGACCGGGTACTTCTTCTTCGGGTCGAAGTCGCCCGGCCGGTACATCAGGCCGTAGAGCGTCGTCACGTTGTCGCGCGCCTTCACGGTGAACACTTCGGCGGGCGTCCAGCCGATGTTCCTGAGCAGATCAACGTCGGCCTTCTCGAGGGTCATGAGCACGCTGCCGTCCGCCGCCGACCGCAACGTGGTCACCGGCGGGAGGTCCACGCGCGAATGGGTGTCGAGGAAATAGCCGCCGGTGGGGACGAAGATGACGCGGTGGTTGCCGTCCTCGGGCGTCATCAGCGTCGTGCCGCTGCCGTCGAACCCGATGCGGTAGAGGTGCGCGTAGTACGGCACGCCCGGCTCCTTCCCCCACGCCGTGAAGTAGAGCTTCTTCGCGCTGTCGGCGACGTGCGCGATGCGCTCGACGGTGTACGGGCCGCTTTCGACCTGATTCCGGAGCTTGCCCGCGGCGTCGTAGCGATAGAGGTGGAGCCAGCCGTCCTTCTGCGAGGGGAAGAAGATGTCGTCACCGTTGGTCGCGATCTCCCAGTTCCCCGAGCCACCGCCGTGCACGAGCTCGACGAACGTGGCCATCGAGTCGCGCGTGATCGGTGTGGTCTTTCCCGACTTCAGGTCGGTGACGAGCATCGTCACGCGCTTCGCGCCGCGGAGCGCGTCGAGGAGATAGAGCTTGTCGGACTTCTTCGACCATCTGAGCGCGGCGAGGCCGCTCATGCCGTGCACGATCGTCGGCGGCTTGATGCTGTCCACGTGCACGTTGGACTTCGCCTCGATGTCGAGCACGTGCGTGTCGTACCGGATGAGGAGCGAGTCGCCGGTGGCGGCATAGGGATAGAGCACGTAGCGCGGCTGATTCCGCGTGGACGAATAGAGCGGGTACTTGCGCACGCCGCGCTCGTCAATGCGGATGACGGCGAGCTTCTTCGAGTCGGGCGACCAGATGAGCTGCGGGCGCTGCCGCGTGGGACGTTCCGGCGGGAGCGTGCTGGGCGAGCCGATGCCGTACGCCCACTCGGCGATGCCGTCGGTGGTGAGCTGGATCGAGCTGTCGGGGAGCGTGAGCGAGTCGGCGCGCGCGGCGCCCCGCCCGGCGCCACCGGCCGCGCCCGTTCCCGCCCCGCCGGCGCGACCCGCGGCGCTCGTGTCCGGCGGCGTGCGCCGGTGCTCGAGAAGCCCCGCCCTGCGGACGTAGATGTTGTAGTTGTGGACGAACGCCTCCCACCGCTTGTCCGGCGAGAGCACGGCCCAGGTGGGGGTGTCGGGCTTCTCCACTTTCGCGGTGTCCGTCACCGTGCAGGCGTAGCTGCCGAGCGCGCACTCGAACCGGCGCTTGCCGATGGTCCAGCGCAGCGCCTTCTCGTCCTCGGTGAGGCGGAACCCGGGCGGGATCTTCGCCGGATCGAAGATCGTGTCGCCGGCGAGCGACATCGCGGTCGCGAGGCGCACGTTGTCGAAGAGCGGCGTGCGCAACCGCTTCGCCGGATCCACGACATACACGACGGTTTCGCCGCGCGGCGAGGCCGAGCGGTACCAGAATCGCGTGCTGTCCTGGAACCAGGTGGGGTTCACCGAGACGTTGAGCACGAAGGCGCCGGACGTGCGGATGAGGTCGGCCTTCGAGTAATCCACGCGGGGGCTCGGCTGGGCCAGTGCGAGGGCGGGCGCCGCGAGGAAGGAGATGAGAATACGTCGCATCGGAGGAGAGGTGGAGGTCGTGAGGCGGGGCTGCCGCCGGGACGATGCGCCGCGGGACAGCCGGCTGTCAATCGCGCCCGCTCCGCGGCCCGCCAGCACCGCGCGCGACGCGTGCGTCCCCGACCCGCGGCGCGTACATTCGAGCGTCGGTTCCTTCCCCCCGCCGAGATGCCCTCTCGTCACCGATGAGTCGCGAGCAGCTCCAGCAGCGCCTCCAGGCCGCTCTGGGTGACGCCTACGCCATCGAGCGCGAGCTCCCGCGCGGCGGCATGTCGCGCGTGTTCCTCGCGCTCGAGAACGCGCTCCACCGGCACGTCGTCCTCAAGGTCCTCTCGCCCGACGTCGCCGCCACGCTCAGTACGGAGCGGTTCAAGCGCGAGATCTCGCTCGCGGCGCGCCTCCAGCATCCGCACATCGTCCCGCTCCTCAACGCCGGCGTCGCGGGGGGATACCTCTACTACACAATGCCGTGGGTGGACGGCGAATCACTGCGCGAGCGAATGGCGCGCCAGCGGCTCATGCCCGCGCTCGACGTCGCGCGCATCCTCGAGGAAGTCGCGGGCGCCCTCGACTACGCGCACAGCGAAGGCATCATCCATCGCGACATCAAGCCCGAGAACGTGATGTTCTTCCACGAGCGCGCCGTCGTGCTCGACTTCGGCATCGGCAAGGCGCTGAGCGCGTCGGTGCGCGCCGAGGACGACGTGCACGGTCGCATCACGCAGAGCGGGATGAGCCTCGGTACGCCCGCCTACATCTCGCCGGAGCAGGCATCGGGTGACCCCGACCTCGACCATCGCACCGACCTCTACGCCCTGGGCGTCGTGGCCTACGAGATGCTGACGGGCCACCAGCCGTTCACCGGCAAGAGTCCGCAGGCCGTGATGGCGGCGCACGCGAAGCAGGACCCCGAGCCGATCGAGCGCCGTCGCGGCGACGTGCCGACGGAGCTCCGCGCGATCGTGATGCGCTGCCTCGCGAAGCGGCCGTCCGACCGCCCGGCGCGCGCGGGGGACATCGTGCAGGCGATCGGCCACACGCCCGCGGCCGGCACGAGGACCGCGCCAGCGGGCTCGCTGCTCGCGCGCGTTCCGGTCTGGGTGCCGTGGGCGATCGCGGCGCTCGCGACGGCCCTGGCGCTCTTCTTCGCGCTCCGCCGCCCGCCCTAGCGTCGCGGCGAACACCACCACGGAGGCACGGGGCAGCACGGAGGGCCACGGAGGACGTCCTGGGGGAACGACAGCCCGTATCCAGATGTCGTTGCAGTTCCCCGATCATTCCTCCGTGGCCCTCCGTGGATCTTCGTGTCTCCGTGGTGACCTGTCGCCTCTCAGGTCCGCCACGCTGAGTCCGAAGAGCACCACCACCAGCGCCGCGCTGACGACGCAGTAGCGGCAGATGGCGTGGATCTCCGCGATCTCGAGCCAGGTGAGCCACCCGGAGTAGAGCACGCCCCAGCCGCTGATCGCCACGAGCCACACGCTGATCGCGCGGGACGCCGTCAGCGCGCCCACCGTCCCGGCCACGGCCAGGGCGAACATCGCCAGATAAAAGCCGACGCCCCAGAGCGCGACCGGGACGCCGAGGAAGGTGGACCACTTGCTCGTCTGCACCGTCTCGCACTCGCCGGCGCCGCAGGCGAGCGTGCCGATGTAGCCGAGCTTGTAGAGTGTGAGGTAGAGCGCGAGAAAGACGCCGGCCAGGGAGAGCGCCGCGATGACCATCCGCTTCGTCACGGTTCTTCTTGAGAGGCGCTCTTCTTCACTCCGGCGCGTTTCGCGCCCCCCTTCGCCGAATCGGCCGCCGCCGTGGCGAGCGCGCTGTCCACGAGCGCCTTGAAATCGTCGTAGCCCATGTTCCCCGGCACCTGCCGGCTCCCGACGATGAAGGTCGGCGTCTGCCCGATGTTGCGGCGCGTCCCCTCGGCCTGGTTTCCCTTGATGCGCCCCGCGTGTGTCTGCGCGGTGACGCACGCCTCCCACTTGCCGACGTCGAGGCCGAGTTCCGAGGCGTAGCGCCGGAAGACCCGCATCGGATTGTTCGTGACCTCACCGTTCCACTCGTGCTGCCCGCCATAGAGCCGGTCGTGCATCCCCCAGAACTTCTTCTCGTCCTCGGCACACGACGCGGCGAGGTGCGCGGCCCAGGTGTTCCGGTGTTGCTCGAGGGGGAAGTCGAAGAAGCGGAACGCGACCAGTCCGGTGTTCACGAGGCGCGCGCGGATGTCCGGCTCGGTGACCACGGCGAACTCGCCGCACGCGCCGCACTCGAAGTCGCCGAACTCCATCGCTTGCACGGGCGCGTCCTCGCGCCCCAGCAGGTAGCCCTCGGCGGCGCCGGCCGGGATGGTCGGGTCCACGGTGATCGCCTTCGCCGCGGAGCCCGAGAGCAGGTAGCCGATCACGGCGATCCCCACGACGGCGATGACCACCAACACGCCGAGAAACTGTTTCTTCGGATTCTTCGGCTGGACCACTCTTTTCGCCACGGATGCCCTCCTGTCCTGCCGGCGGACCACCTGAGCGGCGGCCGACGCGGCCATCTCACGCAAGTTAGCGGCTCGGAGGCCTCGAGGGCAGGATGCACAGGTGCGTCTTCCGCTCGGCCGGTCGCGCCCTCCCCGCCGTCAACGAACGTGCGCGCACGGCCGTACCGTGCCTAGGATCTGTCGCCGCCTCCGACTAGTTTTCTTCACACGCACATCACCTTCCAACCCGCGTCAATGAGCCATAGGAAACCCAGATCGCGCAGGGTCGTCGCGGAACCGACGCCGTTCGAACAGGCGCGTGACGAGCTGTTCCAGCACATCATCTCGTGTGAAGTGCCCGGGTCACACCCCGACCACCAGAAGGAGTGGTTCGACGAGACGATCGCCTACATGGCCGATCGGTACTCCGAGCTGACTCCGGTGGAGCTCGCCGACCTTCGTACGCTCGGCGAGCGATTCGCGAAACCGGCGAAATCGCAGGCGGTGTCGGCGTAGGCCGGCCGGGGGCCCCGAGCGAATCGAGGCCCCTCGCTGCGTATTCGGGCGCGCGGGCCGTCAGCGGCCGTTCACGCGCGCGCGGCGCATCACGATGGCGGCTCTCGTGCCGCCACCGAGCGAGAGTTCCAGCGCCGTCCTCCATCCGTTGCGCACGGGCCCCTCGAGGCCGACGAGCACGAGCACGTACGCGCGCCACGGATCCGAGCCGTCCGCACCCGCCGTGAAGCCCGCGCCGCCGTACGGCGCCCAACGGATCTCGCGAAAGGGGTCGAGCAGGTAGCGCGCCACGGCGTCCACGCGCGCGCTCGTCACGGAGCGGCCCTCGCGCCACGTGGGGCCGATCGCGACCGCGGCGCCCAGGCGCACGTAGGCGCCCGCGGGGACGTTGGCGCCGGCCCCGAGCTGGATCGCGCTGGGCGCCCCGACGCGGGCGTCGGCACGCACCTCCCACTGCGCGCGCGGCGAGAGAACGACCTCCTGCGCGACGAGCGGCACCGGCGTGAGCAGCGGAAGCGCGGGAAGCGCGGGAAGCGCGGCATGCGCGAGACGGCGCATCGCCGCGCTCAGCGTCGCGGGCCTACGCACGAGCGCGCGCGCGCCACAGGGCCCACGTGTAGTCGCCAATCGAGTACGCGGAGACGATGCCCACGAGCACGACCACGGGATCGAGCCATCGCGGGACGATGAAGACGAGGGCGAGCGTCGCGAGCTGCATCACCGTGACGACCTTGCCCGCGAAGCGGGACTTGAACGTGGCGGATCGGAGCCACGGCACGACGCGTGCCGTCAGGAACCCCACGGCCGTCATGAAGTCGCGTGAAATCAGCACCGCGTACTGCCACGTCGCGAGGACGCCGTCGAAGAGGAGCGCCGAGACGGCGATGAGGATGAACAAGCGGTCGGCGATGGGGTCCACGAGCGCGCCCCAGCGGGAGACGACGCCGCGCGTGCGCGCGAAGTAACCGTCGAGATAGTCGGTGATGCCGGCGGCGGCGATCAGGAGCAGGCGCACCTCGCCGTCCTTCAAGACGGCGAACGCGGCCGCCAGGCCGACGCGGGAGAGCGAGATCAGATTGGGCAAGGTCGCCAGTGAGTCGCGCGCCATCCGGCAAAGCTAGACGGCCCCTCAGACGCTTGCCAGCGGACGGGAGGCGATCTAGCTTCGCCAAGCGCCCCTCTTTCGCGAAGGAACGGGTCCCCATGGCGGACGCCACGGAACTGCTGCGGCAGGTTGCCATCTTCAAGGATCTCGACGACGGCGAGCTATCGCGCGTGGCCGAAGTGACCCGCACGCAGGAGTTCGTATCGGGCGAGTACGTCTTCAAGGAAGGGGAGCCCGGGAACCGGCTCTACCTGATCGTCGAGGGCGAGGTGCGCATCAGCCGCACAATCCCAGGGAGCGGAGAGGAAGCGCTCGCGGTACTCAAGCCGGGCTCGTTGTTCGGCGAGATGTCGGTCTTCGACCGGAGTGAGCGCTCGACGGACGCGATCTCGAACGGCGGGACGAAGTGCCTGACGATCTCGCGCTCCGACTTCGAGCTGCTCCTCGACTTCAATCGCGAGCTGGCGTACAAGGTGCTCTGGTCGTGCGTGCGGCTGCTCTCGGGCCGGCTGCGCTCGACGAACGACTCGCTCAGGTCGTTCCTCGCGATGTCCATGTTCTAGAGGGGCGATGCGGAATCCGCACTGCGGAATGCGGAAGCGGCCTGACGTCCTCCCCTAGCACGATGGGCGACCGCGTCACCGGGCACGGCCCGCCGCCGCTCGTCCATCGCACGGCGGACTTTCGCGGCGTCACCTCGCCGCTCCTTCGCGACGGCGCCGCGCTCGCGGGGCTCCTCCTCTCCGCCGCGGGCGCGGCCGGACTCTCGACCGCGCAGCCTCCCGTCGTGCACGCGCTCCCGAGGGACGGGCTTGCCGTGGTCCTTCTCCTCGACCTCGGTCACGTGGTGGTGCACACGATGCCGGCGCGCGAGCTGCTGCTCGTGGACCTGCTCGTGCCCGCCGGTCGGGATCCGCAGAAGGCGGTGGACGTCTTCACGCGCAAGCTCGGCACGGACGCGGCCCGGAGCGGGCGGCTCGACCGCGGGTGACGGCCTTCCGGGGATTCCGCGCCGAGGCACTCACCTTCCTCCGCGGGCTGAAGCGGAACAACCGCCGGGAGTGGTTCGAGGCCCGGCGCCCCACGTACGTGCGAGAGCTGCTCCAGCCGATGCAGGCGCTTGTCGAGGAGCTCGACGTGCGCTTCGCCGGACTCGCGCCGGAGTTCGTCGGCGACCCCAAGCGCTCGCTCTTCCGCATCTATCGCGACGTGCGCTTCTCGCGGGACAAGTCGCCGTACAAGACGCACGCCGCGCTCTGGATCTTCCATCGCGCGCCGGGGCGCGGCGTGGGGAAGGAGATTGACGGCGGCGCGGGCTTCTACCTGCACGTCGAGCCGGGCGGCTCGCTCGTGGCCGGCGGGCTCTGGATGCCCCCGCGACCGTCACTCGCCAAGGTGCGCGCGCGCTTCGAGCGGGATCTCGCGGGATGGGAGCGCGCGATGCACTCGAGCGCGTTCACGCGGCGCTTCGGCAAGCTGACGGATGACGAGCCGGGAATCCTCCTCAAGCGCCTGCCGCGCGGGTACGCGGAAGGGCATCCGGCGGAGCGGTGGCTGCGGTACAACTCCTTCACGGCGCACCGGTCCTACTCGGACGCGGAAATCCTCTCGCCAAAGCTCCCGGAGCGGGCGATGAGGGACTTCGCGCTGATGGTCCCGATGTGCCGGTGGCTGAACCGGGCGCTGGGGTACCTGCCGGCGACGAGGCGGTGACGGCCGGGCCTCACCCCGCCCTGCCCACCGTCCGGCGCTACACGGACTTCCCGGTTCCCCGCACGATGCCCTCCACTCGCCGCCCCGGCTCGAAGTACCGTTTCGCGAGCGCCAGCATCTCCGTCGCCGTGACCGCGCGCACCCGTTCCTCGTACTCGGCGAGTTCGCGCAGCGACGTGCCGAACAGCCACGCGTCGGCGATGTCGCCCATCACGGTGCCCGCCGACTCGCGGCGGATCGCCCACGAGCCGAGCGCGAAGGTCTTCGCCTGCGCGAGCTCGCGCGCGCTCACGGGCGCGGTGCGGAGCCGCGCGAACTCCGCGAGGAGGCCGCGCCGGGCGGCGGCTTCCTTCTCGGGCGACATCGCGATGTACGCGCCGAACGCGCCGGCCCGCAGCCGCACGATCGGCGAAGCGAGCACCGTGTAGGCGAGCGACTGGCGGTCGCGCAGCTCGTCGAAGAACCGGCCGCCGAGGCCGCTCGTCACGGCGCCGATCAGCGCGGCGGCGAAGCGGGCGTCGTCGCTGCGCGCGGGAGCCGGAAAGAGCATCGCCAATGCGCTCTGCGCCTTCTCGCGCGTGTCCACGCGCTCGACTTTCACCGCGGGCCATTCCGGCGGCGCCACAAGGGCGCGCTCGACGGCGTGCAGCGCACCGAAGTGGCGCGCGGCGAGCCCGGCCGCGGCGTCGGGCTCCACGTCACCGACGCACACGAGCACCCCCGGCGCCGAGAGCGCCCGGCGCTCGTGCCAGAGGCGGAGCGCCCCGGCGGTGATCGTCGCGAGCGTCTCCTCCGTGCCGAGCACCGATTGCCCGTACGGGTGAGCGGCCCACGCCGCCTCGGTCGCGAGCCGGAGCGGCCAGCGATACATGTCGTCGCGGAGCGACGCGAGATTGGCGAGCGCCACGGCGCGTTCCACTTCGAGCGCGTCTTCGGGGAAGGACGGCCGTTGCACCACGTCGCCCAGCAGCTCGGCCGCGTCGTCGAGTCGTCGCACCGGGACGGAGACCGTCCACTGGAAGCCGTCGGCGTTCGCGGCCGACGAGAGCACGCCGCCGAGGAACTCGGTGTCCTCGGCGATGCGCTGCGCGGTGCGGCGCTCGGTCCCCTTGAGCGCGGTCCGCGTCATCAGCGTGGTCGTGCCGGCGTGCGCGGCGGATTCGTCCACCGCGCCGCCGCGCACGAACCAGCCGAGATGCGCGATCGGCCCGGAGCGCCTCTGCACGAGGACCGGAGTGCCCGCGGACGTCCGGTAGACCTGTACCCCGGCTTCCTCGTGCTCGAGACGCCAGGCCCGCGAGCCCGGCAGCGGGCTCGGCCGCCTGGGGCGCGTGAGGGGCGCGAGCGGCTCGGTGAGGTCGCCGTCGAGCACGTCGCGGAGCCCGGCGGGACCGCTCGCGAACGCCGGCGCGCTCGACGGCCGATAGGCGACGAGTCCCGCGCGCTCGGGCGCGAGCCAGCGCGCGGCGACGTCCGCGAGGCGGGCCGCGTCGGGCGCCAGCAGCTTGTCCACGTAGGCGCCGCCGAGTCGCCAGTCGCCCAGCAGTTCCCAGCTCGCGAGATGGTGGGCCTGCCCTTCCATCGTCTCGAAGCGCCGGAGCCAATGGGCCTCGAGCACGCGGCGCGCGCGGTCCACTTCGATCTCCGTGATGTCGCCTTCTCCGGCGCGGCCCACCTCGTCCCACGCAGCGCGCACCGCGCTCCGCGAGCGTTCCGGCCGCGCCACGGCGTGCACCACGAACACGCCGAGGTCGTCGAGCGCGTAGGCGTAGGCCGTGACGAACGAGGCGAGCCGCCGCTCGCGCACCGCGCGGTAGAGCCGCGACGCGCGGCCCGTCGCGAGCACCGCCGAGAGCAGCTCGAGCGCGGGCGCGTCGTCGTGGGTGATCGCGGGCGTGCGCCAGCCGAAGACGAGCTCGGTCTGCTGGATGTCGCCCGCGAGCTCCTGGTAGCGGGGCGCCCTGTCCTCGTGTTCCGGCTCGGCCGGCCCGCGCACGCGCTCGACCGCCGCGTCCGGGATGGACCCGTAGTGTCGCTTGACCAGCTTGAGCGCCGCCGCCGGCTCGACGTCGCCGACGACGGCGAGCACCGTGTTCGAGGGACGGTAGAAGTTGCCGTAGAACTGCGCCACACGCTCCCGCGTGAGCGCGCGGAGTCCGGCCTCGCGGCCGATCCGCCAGCGCCGGATGCGGTGCCGGTCGTGCAGCAGCGCATAGAGCGTCTCGGTCGCGAGCGCGTCCGGGCTGTCCGCCTTCCGCTTCGCCTCCTCGACGATCACCTCGAGCTCGCGCGCGAGCTCCCCCGCGTCAATCAGCGAGTGCGCGTAGGCGTCCGCCTGGATCGCGAGCCCGGCGGCGAAGCCGCTCGAGGGGAGCACGGCGTAGTAGTGCGTGTGGTCGTAGATCGTGCCGGCATTGAGGTAGCCGCCGCTCGCCTTCGTCTCGCGCGCGATCTCGCCGACGCCGCGGGCGGGCGTCCCCTTGAAGTACATGTGCTCGAGCACGTGCGCGATGCCGACCACGTCATCGGGCTCGTCGAAATAGCCGGCCTTGACGTACGTCATGATCGCGACGACCGGCGCGCTCGCATCGCGGCGGACGAGGACGCGGAGCCCGTTCGCGAGGCGCGTCCGCACGACGGACTCCGGCGGGATCACGACGTCGAGCAGCCCGGCGACGGAAACGGCGGTCATCGCGCGAGCGGGAGGCGGCGGAGGAGCACCATGCCGAGCCCGAACGCGCCCGCGCCGTAGCCCAGCACGTGCCAGAGTTGCGACGCCTCCACCGCCTCGGCGGCGTAGAAGTGATTGCGCAGCTGGTCCAGCGTATGGACGGGCGGCAGGAGCCGCGCCAGCTGCGTGAGCCACGCCGGCGGCGGCAGCTCCGGGGTGGACTGCGCGACGAGCTGTTGCGCCGCCATGGAGAGCACGTAGACGAGCACGAGGAGTGCGCCGTCGAACCGCGTGAGCGCGCCGAGCAGAAACCCGAGGCCGCCCACGAGCACGAACGTGAGCGCCGCCGCCTCCATCGCGGCAGCGACGGACTGGGGCGCCGTGATCGCGCCGTAGGCCCACGTGATCGCCCCGAAGAGCGCGACGTACACGAGGCCGTGCAGGAGGTACGTCTGGACGTAGTGGGCGACGACGTTGACCGGCTTCGAGAAGTAGAAGCGGAAGTGGCCCTGCTGGCGGTCGGTCGAGATGACGCCGGTCGCGGCGAGGAACACGCCGATCGGCAGAAAGAGCACGATCGAGTTGGTGAAGAGCTGGCGCGCGAACATCGCCCCCTGCGGTCCGTCGAAGAGGTCGGGGCGCGACCGCAACGTGCCGTAGACGGGCAGCCCCGCGAAGAGGACGACCAGCACCAGCGGGATCGCCGCGCGCTGCAGGAGATAGTCCGTGAGCCGCCAGCGCGAGTACGCCGTCACCCGCCCGCGACTCACTGGACGCCTCCCACCGCCGAATGGAACGCGTGCTCGAGCGCGCTCTCGCGCGGGAGCACCGCGGAGACGAGCGCGCCCGCGCCGATCGCGGCCGCGAGCGCGGCGTTGAGCGTCGGCAGGTCCACGGGCGGCACGTCGAGCTCGCCGTTCGCCGTGACGGTCGCGCCCGGGAAACGCGCGAGGAGCGCGTCGGCGCCCGCGGCCGCGCGGATCCGGTACGCCACGGCGGCCGCGGCGGGCGCGACGCCCACCGACACCACGCGCTGGATGCGCCCCTTGTCCATGATCGCGACGCGGTCGGCGAGCCGCTCGAGCTCGTCGAGGTTGTGCGACGCGATGACGATCGCGCGGTCCGCGCGCTTGAGCCGCGCCACGATGTCGCGGAACCTCAGCGTCCAGACGGGGTCGAGGCCGTGCGTGGGCTCGTCGAAGATGACGACGCGCGTCTCGGTGAGCAGCGCCTGCGCGAGTCCGAGGCGCTGAAAGTTCCCCTTCGAGAGCGCCTTGAGCCGCTTCCGCCGGTGCTCGCCGATCGCGAGCGTCTCCACGACGCGATCCACCTCCGCCTTCACGCGGTCGCCCGGGACGCCGGCGAGCACCGCGAGCCGGGTGAGCGCGCTCTGCGCCGTCCAGTGCATGGGAAGCGCCATCAGCTCCGGGACGTAGGAAACGCCGTGGCGCTCGACGTAGGCGCGCGGCTCCATCCCGTCAATCGCGAGCGTGCCGCGCGTGGGGCGCAGGAAGCCGAGCAGGAGCGCGAGGATCGTGGTCTTGCCCGCGCCGTTCGGGCCGGCAATGCCGAGCACTTCGCCGGCGCCGACGTCGAGCGTGACGTCCTCCACCGCGCGCACGCTGCGCCCGAGCATCGGCCGGTAGGTCTTGGAAACACCACGCAAGGCGATCAAGGGCCCGGTCCTCGGGTCGAAGGGGATCAGCGCGGTGGCGCCGCCGGGCGCGCCGGTCAGCGCACGATGCGCAGGAGCCCGGCGTCCGCGCTGCCGCGAATGAAGCTCTCGGCGTCCGCGGTGGAGATGAGGATGCCCGTGAGCGAGAAGCCGCGCCGCGCCTCGCTCTGCATGAACTCGGTCACCGACTTCGTGGCGAGCGCGCTCAGGTCGCGCATCTGGCCCACAATCTCGTCCCACGTGCCGTCGTAGGGGCGGCCGTCGCGGCCGATCACATTGTGCGCGGCGGCCTTCTGTTCCCCCAGATCGGCCAGGAGCGCGCCGAAGAGCTCGAGCTGGCCCTTCCCCTCCTGCCGCGCCTCGGTGTTGGCCGCCTGCTCGATCTCCCCGAGGAGCGCGTCAATCGAGTCGGTATCGCCGCCCAGCTCGTTCAGCCGTGCGTCCCACGGGTGGAGCGCCGGGTCGTCATCGCTCAGCCGGTACGTGCTCTTCTTGAGCTCAATGAGCCGCCAGATCCCGAGCTCGTCCCAGTGGTCGTCGGGGCTCGTGCGGTCGAGATGGTAGAGCGCGGCTTCGTACTCGCCCCGGTCGTAGAGGACATTGCCCAGGTAGATGCGCGCCTCGGCGTGGTCGGGATCGAGCTGGAGCGCGCGCCGGAGCGTCGCGATCGCGGCGTCGTCCTTGCCCAGCCGGTGCTCGGCATAGCCGACCATCGCGACGGCCTCGGCGTTGTCGGGCACCTGCTGCACGGCCGTGTCGAAGTACTCTTTCGCGTCCGCCATCAGCCCGTCGCGGAACAGGGCGCGGCCCACCTGGAGCATCAACTCGACGTCGTCCTGGTAGCCGAGTTCGAGGATGCGGCGAAACGTCCTGCGCGCGGCGGCCGTCTGGCCGAACCTGAGCAGCGTCTCGCCGAGCCCGGCCAGCGCGTCCTCGTGGTCGGGGTCGAGCACCAGCGCTTCCTCGAAGCTCTTCCGCGCCCAGACGAATTCCTCGCGGGCGACCCGCGCGTAACCCACTCCGACGTGCAGTTCCACCGCGTTCGGGTAGAGCGCGAGTCCCTCGCGGAGCGTGGCCAGGGCCTCGTCGTAGTTCCCCTCGTTGTAGAGCTGGTGCGCGCGCTCGTCGTACTCCTCGGAACTCAGGAACGGAGAGGGCATCGTTCGGCAGACCTCCGGGGCGGGGGCTCGGCGAGAACGTAATACGGAAGGCGCGGGTGCATCAATAGTGGCGGCGAAGCGCGAAGCGCGAAGGGCGAAGCGCGGAGTGCTCACGCACGGAGCGCCCCCGCGATCTCCGCCGCGAGTGTGGCGTTCGCCTCGAGCAGAGCCAGGTTCGCCGCGAGCGACCGGCCGTCCGTCGCGCGGTCCACGGCCGAAAGCAGGAAGGGCGTGAGCGCGCCGCCCGTGACGCCGGCGCCCCGCGCTTCCTCCAGCGCCCTCGCGACGGCGGCCTCGACCTCGTCCGGCTCGAGTGCCGCCGGCGCGGGCGGCGGTTGCACGACGAGGAGCGCCCCCGGTCGCCGGAGCGCGCGCAGCGCGCGAAACGCGTCGGCCACCTCGCGCGGTGCCTCCGCCACGGCGCCCACGCGAAGCCCCGTGCGTGCCGTGAAGAACCCCGGGAACTCGTCCGTGCGATAGCCGAGGACGCCGACGCCGAGCGACTCCAGCCGCTCCACGGTGGCGGGGAGATCCAGCACCGCCTTGGCGCCGGCGCACACGACGACGACGGGCGAGCGCGCGAGCTCGAGCAGGTCGGCCGACTCGTCGGCCCGGGCGTCGCGATGCACGCCGCCGATTCCGCCCGTGGCGAGCACCGCGAGGCCGCCGAGGACCGAAAGGGCGAGCGCCGCGGCGACCGTCGTCGCGCCGTCGGCGCCCGTCGCGACCGCCCAAGGCAGGTCGCGCGCGGACAGCTTCAGGATCCCGTCGCGGCCGAGAAACCGCTCGCGGTCGGCGGCGTCGAGCCCGAGGGTGGGGACGCCCCGCACGACCGCCGTGACCGCGGGCACTGCGCCGTGCCGGCGGAGGGCGCCCTCCATTGCATCGGCGGCCGCGCGGTTGGCCGGCGCGGGGAGCCCCTGCGCGAACACCGAGCTCTCGAGGGCGACGACGGCGCGGCCGTCACGGAGCGCTGCAGCGACGTCGGGATGGAGATGCAAGGGCGGCGCGGCCGGCGCCCTCGTCAACGCCTCGCGGTCAGGCGTCGTCGAACTCGTCCGCCTTCCGCGTCATCACCAGCTCACGCTCGCGGGCATCCGGATCGAAGACCGCGAGCACGCGCACCGTCTCGCCGGCGTAGATGTCGAACGTCTTCCCGACCCCGCGCTTCACGACGATCTCGTGACCATCCTCGAAGCGGAGCACGACGTTCGGATACTGGGTGTTGACGAACTGTTTCCGCAGTCTCTTCGGGGTCGGCGGCATCGGCGGTGCGTAGTGGGAGACGGGGCGAAGCTATCGCGCGGCGCGCGGGCGTGCCAGTGGTTCGCCCCTGGTTCGCTCCTGGTTCGCTCCGGATTCGACCCTGATTCGCCCCTCAGGTCACTGCCGGCCGGCGAGCGGCGAAGGGCCGCCACGCATCAGACGCGAGGATGTCGGCGATCTCGCCCACTACACGTTCCACTTCGTCGTCCGTCGTGTAGAAGTGGGGCGCCACGCGGATCCCCGCGCCGGGGCGGTAATCCACGAGGACGTCGCGCGCGAGCAGCGCCTGCGCGACCTCGGCGCCGTGCGGGACGTCGAACGCCACGGTGCCGCCGCGGCGCCCGGGGTCGCGCGGCGCGCTCACCCGCCAGCCGCGTGCCTCGGCGAGGGCGATGAGGCGCGCCGTTTGCCGCACCGACTTCGCGCGGATCGCCTCCACCCCCGCGCGCTTCACGAGGCGGGGCCCTTCGACGCTGGCGAAGAGCGCCGGAATCACGGGCGTGCCGCCCAGCCACCGCGCGACGTCGGGGGCGTACTCCATCTCGCCCGCGAACGCGAACGGGTCCGCGTGCGCCTGCCACCCGGTGAGGGCCGGCGCGTGTCGGGCGGTCATTTCCGGCGCGGCGTACAGGAAGCTCCCGCCGGGGCCGCCGCAGAGCCACTTGAGCACGCCGCCGGTCAGGAAGTCGGCGCCGAGGGCGCGCACGTCCACCGGGACGACGCCCACCGAGTGGTACGCGTCGAGCGAGACGAGCGCCCCCATCCGGTGCGCGTGCGCGATGACGCGCGCGGCGTCCACGATGTACGCCGAGCGGAAGAGCACGTGCGAGATCGCGACGAGCCGCGTGCGTTCGTCAATGGCGGCGCAGAGCTGGTCCTCGTCCACGCGGACCCCGTCTTCGCTCGGCACCACGACGATGCGCGCCCCGAGCCGCGGCGCGAGCCGCTCGTAGACATAGCGCACGCTCGGGAAATCGAGCGCGGTCATCACGATCGTGTCGCGCGGTCGGGTGTAGTCGAGCGCCGAGAGAATGACGGCCTGCGCGAAGCTCACCGTCGGCACCATCACGACTTCCGCCGCGCCGGCGCCGAGGAGCGGCGCCACCTCGTCGCCCACCGTGCGCGGCATCTCCCACCACCCTTCGGCCCACGCGCGCACGCCGAGCCGCGCCCACTGCGCCGCGTACTCCGCGAGCCGGTCCGGCACCGCACGTGGCATCGCGCCGAGCGAGTGCGAGACCAGATACGTCGTCCGCTCGAGGATCGGGAACTCGGGACGGAAGGCCAGGAGGGGATCGGGAGCCATCAGGGCGTGGGGAGCGGGCGAGGCGCCGTGCGTCGGCGCACGACGTACAGCACGATCGCGATCGCGAGGGCCACGGCGACCGCGAGGAACTCCTCCCCCGTGATCGTGGAGAGCAGCACCAGGATCGCGCCCGACGCGAGCCAGGGCACCACGGTTCCGCCGGGCAGGGAGAACGGCTCCCCGGTGCTGCGGATGTTCTTGCGCCGGAGGCCGAGCACCGCGAGGCAGCAGAGCAGGTACATGAGCAGCGCGGTGATGTTTCCGAGGACGAGGAGCGACGAGAAGGTGCCGCTGATCGCGAGCGCGCAGGCGACGGCGCCGTAGGTGATGATCGCCGCCGTCGGCACGTGCGTCTTCGGGTGCACCGCCGCGAGGATGCGGGGCAGGTAGCCGTCGCGCGCGAACGCGAAGAGGGAGCGCGGCATCGCGAGCATCATCCCCGAGGTGTGCGCCATCATCGAGATGGCGGCCCCGGTGAGAAGGAGTGCCCCGCCCGCGGACCCGAAGGCCTTCCCCGCCGCCGCGGCCAGCGGCGCGTCCGGATACCGCGGGAGATCGGCGCCGAGAATCCCCTGCGCCGCCACCTGCACGCCCACGTACAGGATCGTCACCGTCGTGATGGCGAGCGCAATCGCGCGCGGGACCGTGCGCGCGGGGTCCCGCACCTCGCCGCTCGGAAGGAGCGCCGTCTCGAGACCGAAGAACGCGAACATGAGCATCATGGCGGCGCGCGTCAGCGCGCTGGCGTCGGGCATCCCCGGCCACGCGAGGTTGGCGCCCGTGACGGCGAAGAGCCCGAACACGAGAAGGAAGCAGAGGGGGACGAGCTTGGCAACGGTGCCGACCTCTACCATCCGGGCACCCTGCCGCACGCCGCGCACGTTGATGGCCGTGAAGAGCGCGAAGACGAGCACGAGGAGCGCCGCGCGGGGCGCGCCCACCCCCGCGCCGGGCACGAGCGCGTTCACCGCCTGCGTGAATCCGCTTGCGACGGCGGCGTGCGCGATCGTCCCGAAGAGCAGGACGAGCGCGCCGGTCAGGTAGCCGGCGAACGGACCGAACGCCGTTTCCACGTACGCGTACGGCCCGCCGGTCATCGCGACGCGGCTCCCGGCCTCGGCAAAGCAGATGACGATCAACGCGAACGCGATCGCGGCCACCACGTACGCCAGCCAGGACGCCGCGCCCAGGCTGCCCGCGACGATCGCCGGGATGAGGAAGATCCCCCCGCCCACCGTGATGTTGACGATGCTCGCGGCGAGCGCGCGCACCCCGATCGAGCGCTCGAGGCCGCGCTCCGTGGCGCCCGCGTTCGTCGGCGCCCGAGGGGAGTCAGCGGTGGACATCCGGCGGCCTCGCGTGGTGGACGGTGGGCGGAAAAGGTATCGTGAAGCTAGCTTTTTCGCACAGCAGGATCGGCGCTCGTTTCTGAATCGTGGAGGTCATCCGATGTCACTCGTCGCCCGCCTCGCCGCCGTCGCACTCGTGCTGTCCGCCACCGCGGCCGCCGCCGTCCCCGCGCACGCGCACGCGCAGAGCGCGGCGAACTCCCTTCGCTCGGCGCCGAGCGCGGCCGCGGCCTCCGCCGCGCCAGGCCGGGACGCCCCGGTCGCCGCAGCGCCCGTCTCGCTCGCGCCGCGCACCGAACGGCTGGCCGCCGGTGTGCGCGAGCCGACCGCGCCTCCCACGCGGGATCCGGTCCCCGCGCCCAAGGAGCGGGGCAAGGGAGACACGGCGGAGAACAAGGCGCTGATGATCGTGGGCGGCGCGGGACTGCTCGTCGGCGCGATCATCGGGGGCGACGCCGGCACGCTCATCATGGTCGCCGGCGCGGCGGTGGGCCTGTACGGACTCTACAAGTTCCTCCAGTAGGCCGCCGGCGCACGCCGCCCGCCGGGCACGCCGCGAACGCACGCCGCAAACGCACGCCGCACCGATGACCGACCTGACGCTTCCCGAACGCTTCGCGCTCGTCCTCGGCGGCGGCGGCCTGAAGGGCTTCGCCCACATCGGACTGCTGCGGGCGTTCGAGGAGCGTGGCGTCCGACCCTCGCTCGTGGCCGGCACGAGCATCGGCTCGCTCATCGCCGCCGCCTACTGTGGCGGGATGACGGTGGACGAGATGGAGCGCCGTGCCCTCGCGCTCGGCAAGAAGGACCTCTTCCGCATTGACCACCTCCACATGGTCACGAAGCGGATGCTCGCGCCGTCGCTCTACCTCGCGCATCCGCTCGACGCGCTCTGCCAGGACATCGTGCCCGCGATGACGTTCCGCCAACTCGACACGCCGCTGCTCGTGAACACGGTGGACCTCGAGCGGGGCGCGCAGGTCATCTGGGGGCTCCCCGGGCTCCAGGACGTGCCGATCGCCGACGCCGTGTACGCCTCGTGCGCACTGCCGGGGTTCTTTCCGCCGCGGGTCATCCAGGGCCGCACCTGCGTGGACGGCGGCGTGATGGACAATCTCCCCGTGTCCATCGCCGCGCAGGGAATGGAGGCGGTGATCGGCGTCGAAGTCGGAAGCACGAACCTCGCGACGGCGCGCCGCATCAAGGACAAGGGATTCGCCGCGATCTACATGCGCGCGGCGCAAACGATGATGAAGGCGCTGCAGGCGGCACAGCTCGCGGCGTGGGCGGGGCCGCCGCTCCTCCTCATCCGCCCCCCGGTCTGGCACTTCAACTGGTTCAGCTTCGCGCACACGCGGCGGATGATCCAGGCCGGCTACGAGGCGGGGCTGGCCGCGCTCGACAGCGCCGGCGACGCCCTCTGCTCCACCGGCGGCGTCTACCCGCGCCGCGCGATCGACCTCACGGTGATCCGCGAGCGATGCACCGGCTGCCGCCTCTGCGCGACGCTCGCGCCCGACGTGATGGAGATGGACCCGACCGGCAAGGCGCGGCCGATCAGCCCGCGCGTCGAATGGTCACGCGCCGACGGGGATTTCGTGCACCAGTGCCCCACCGACGCCATTCGAGTGGAAGTCGTCGAGCACGGCGTGCGCCGGCAGACGATGGAACACAAGATTGAATCAGACTGAAAGACAAGGGACAAGGAGGTTCCATGATCGCGCGTGTTCTTCGATGGTCGCTTGTGCTGCTGGCGACGCCGCTCGCGGCCCAGCAGACGAAACGTCCGATGACTTTCCTCGACGTGCAGGAGATGCGAACCGCGACGCCGCCTGCGGTGAGCCTGGACGGGCGCTGGGGCCTCTACTCCGTTTCGACGCCGGACTGGAGGGCGGACCGGCGCCAATCGGACCTCTATCTCGTCTCGATGTCGGCGGGACTCACGTCCACGCGCCAGCTCACGTTCACGAAGGAGAAGAACGAGGGACCCGCGCGCTGGGCGTCGGACGGCGGGTTCGTCTTCGCGTCGGACCGCGACGCGCCCGCGGCGCCCGCGGGCGCGGAGGCGGGCGGCGGGCGCGCGGGCGGCGGACGGGGCGGCGGCGGGCCCGCGGCCGCGGGCGGCGCCGGGAACCAGCTCTACTACATGCGACCCGACGGCGGCGAGGCACAGCGCATCACCGAGGGGCCCGGCGTCGGACAGTTCCAGTTCACGCGCGACGGGCGCTGGCTTGTCTACAGCGCCGGTCGCGGCGAGCAGCAGCAGCTCTACGCGGTCCCCGGCAACGCGCTCCTCGGGGGGAATCCCGTGCCGCTCACGCGGCACCCGACGCCCGTGCAGCAGTGGCAGCTCGCGAAGGACGGCCGGTCGGCGTTCTTTCTCTCGCCGGACACGGTGCTCGCGGACGAACAGCGCCGCACGCAGGCCAGGTTCGGCGTGATGATCCGGAACGCGCCGCAGCCCCGGGTGCACCTCTGGTCGCTCGACCTCGCGTCGCGCGTCACGAAGCGGCTCACGAACGACACGACCTACAGCGTCACGACCATCGCGCTCTCCGACGACGCGAGGTGGGTCGGATTCAACGCAACCCGGGACGACCGGTACTTCCGTGGCACGACCGAGGAGCGCATCGCGAGCGAGCTGTACCTGCTCGAGGTCGCCTCGGGGAAGATCGAGCGCCTCACGAACAACTGGGACCTGGGCGAGGGCAACCTGAGCTTCTCGCCCGACGCGTCGCTCATCGCGTTCAGCGCGCCCGACGACTTCAAGATGATGCGCAACAGCAGGATCTACCTGCGTCCCATCGGCGGCGGGCCGTGGCGCAAGCTCGGCGCGGAGTTCGACGGCGACGCCAGCGTCGGGTGGTGGAGCGCGGACGGAAAGACCATCTACTTCAACGCAGGGTGGCGCGCGACGAATCAGCTCTTCTCCCTCGACGTCGCGAGCGGGAAGGTCACGCAGCTCACCAACCTGAAGGCGTCGCTCACGGTGAGTCGCGACGACGCGACCGGCGCCATCCTCATCACCTTCGCCGACCCCACCACGCCGTCGTCGGTCTATTCGGTCGCGTCGCTGGACCAGGTGGCCGACCCGTCCAAGTGGACGCGCCTCACCAAGGCCAACCCGCAGGTGGACCACTTCGCGCTCGGAGAGGAGAGCGAAGTGTGCTGGAAGAGCACCGACGGCGTGACCGCGTGCGGTGTCCTGGCCAGACCCGTCGGCTACGAGCCGGGCAGGCGCTACCCGCTGATCGTGGCCATCCACGGCGGCCCGGCTTCCGCCGATGTGCTCGGGTTCAACGGCGGCTACGGGTCGCAGATCTACGCCGGCGCGGGCTACGCCGTGCTCAAGCCGAACTATCGCAACTCGACCAACTACGGCGAGAAGTTCAAGACCGAGAGCCAGGGCGACTACTTCACGAAGGGCTACAACGACATCATGACCGGCGTGGATTACCTGATCGCGCAGGGGATCGTGGACGGCAACCAGATGGGCGCGCTCGGCTGGAGCGCGGGTGGGCACTGGTCGAACTGGATCCTCACGCACACGACGCGCTTCAAGGCGATCTCGACCGGCGCGGGCACGATGAACTGGCTCTCGATGTACGCGCAGAGCGACGTGCAGCGGGTGCGCCAGTGGTACATGGGCGACAAGCTCCCGTACGACGACTTCGACCGCTGGTTCGCGCAGTCGCCGATCAAGTACATCCGGAACGCGAAGACGCCGACGATGATCCACGTCGTGCAGGGCGACCCGCGGGTCCCGAGCCCGCAGAGCGCGGAGCTGCACATGGCCCTGAAGAAGCTCGGCGTGCCGACGGAGTTCTTCGTCTATCCCGGCAACACACACGGTATCCCGGAGCCCCGCGACCAGTACACGAAGTCCATGGCGGAGTTCGCCTGGATGGAGCACTGGGTGCGCGGGAAGGACACGAAGTTCGAGTGGAAGGAACTGCTGAAGACGCTCGAAGCGCGGACGACCGCGGCGGCGATGGACAGGCGGGTGCCATAACCACAGGGACCGGGGACTTTCGACTGTCCCGGCACAGTAGATTGAAGCATGGCCTCAAAGAACAGCTTTGGCGCCCGTTCGACGCTCACGGTAGACAGCCAGCCCTACGTCATCTACCGCCTCGACTCCCTCTCGTCGCTCGCGGGCAGCACGGTCGCCACGCTCCCGTTTTCGCTCAAGATCCTGCTCGAGAACCTCCTCAGGAACGAGGACGGTGCGTTCGTGAAGGCCGCCGACGTCAAGGCGATGGCCACGTGGAACGTCCGAGCGCCCGTGGACAAGGAGATCGCCTTCCGCACGTCGCGCGTCCTCCTGCAGGACTTCACCGGCGTGCCGTGCGTCGTGGATCTCGCCGCGATGCGCGATGCGATCGCCGGACTCGGCGGCAGCCCGTCGCGCATCAATCCGCTGCAACCCGTGGACCTGGTCATTGACCACTCGGTGCAGGTGGACGAGTACGGCACCGAAGCGGCGTTGCTCCTCAACACCCGGATGGAGTACACGCGAAACCTGGAGCGATACCAGTTCCTGCGCTGGGGGCAGAATGCGTTCCGCAACTTCCGCGTCGTGCCGCCGGGGACCGGGATCTGCCATCAGGTGAACCTGGAGTACCTGGGGCAGGTGGTGTTCGTGGGCGAGGAGACGGCGGACGGCGGACCGCGGAAGGTGGCGTACTGCGACGCGGTGGTCGGCACGGACTCGCACACCACGATGATCAACGGGCTCGGCGTGCTCGGCTGGGGCGTGGGCGGAATCGAGGCCGAGGCGGCGATGCTCGGCCAGCCGGTCTCGATGCTGATTCCTGAAGTGGTCGGATTCAAGCTCCACGGCAGGTTGCCTCCAGGCGCGACCGCGACGGACCTCGTGCTCACCTGCACGGAGATGCTCCGCAAGAAGAAAGTCGTCGGCAAGTTCGTGGAGTTCTACGGCAAGGGGCTGTCGTCGCTGGCGGTCGCCGACCGCGCGACGATCGCGAACATGAGCCCCGAGTACGGCGCGACGATGGGGTTCTTCCCCTGCGACGACGAGACGCTGAAGTACCTGCGCCTCACCGGGCGCAGCGAACATCACATGCAGCTCGTCGAGGCGTACACCCGGGCGCAGGGCCTCTTTCGCACGGACGCGACGAGCGATCCCCTGTTCACCGACACCCTCGAGCTCGACCTGGGGACGGTCGTGCCCAGTCTCGCCGGCCCGAAGCGTCCGCAGGACCGCATCCCGCTCGCCCGCTCGAAGCAGGCGTACCAGGAGGCGCTCGCCGCGCAGCTCGCCGGTTCGGCCACGCCGTCGCCGCAGCGCGCGGTGGCGGTGATGGAGCAGGAGGCGCCCGTGCACGAAGCGGGCGTGATGTGCAGCTACCACGGCGCGACGTTCGAGCTCCGGCACGGCGCGGTGGTCATCGCGGCGATCACGAGCTGCACCAACACGAGCAACCCGAGCGTGATGCTGGCCGCGGGGCTCCTCGCGCAGAAGGCGGTCGCGAAGGGGCTCACGACGAAGCCGTGGGTCAAGACGTCGCTCGCGCCGGGTTCGAAGGTCGTCACGGAATACTACCGCAAGGCCGGCGTGCAGCCGGCGCTCGACGCCCTGGGGTTCAACGTCGTGGGCTTCGGCTGCACGACGTGCATCGGCAACTCGGGCCCGCTCCCCGAATCCATCTCGCGGGCGATCGAGGAGCACAAGCTGGTCGTGGCCTCGGTGCTCTCCGGGAACCGCAACTTCGAGGGGCGCATCAACCCCCAGACGCGGTTCAACTACCTCGCGTCGCCGCCGCTCGTGGTGGCGTACGCGCTCGCCGGGCGGATGGACATTGACCTCGAGAAGGAGCCGCTCGGCATCGGGAAGGACGGTCCGGTCTTTCTGCGCGATGTCTGGCCGAGCCCGAAGGAGGTCGAGGAACTGATCCTCACGTCGGTGAAGCGCGAGCAGTTCGAGAAACAGTACGCCGCCGTCTTCGACGGAGACGAGAGCTGGCGCGCGATCCGGGTGCCCGGGGGCGACCGCTACGGCTGGGACGAGAAGAGCACGTACGTGAAGCATCCTCCGTACTTCGCGGGGATGACGATGACGGCGCCCGGCGTGCAACCCATCGCCGGCGCGCGCGTGCTCGGGATGTTCGGCGACTCGATCACCACCGACCACATCTCGCCCGCGGGCTCGATCGCGGAGAAAGGGCCGGCGGGCCAGTGGCTCCTCTCGCTCGGCGTCGCGAAGCGGGACTTCAACTCCTACGGCGCGCGGCGCGGCAATCACGAAGTGATGATGCGCGGGACGTTCGCGAACATCCGGCTCAAGAACGAGCTGACGCCGGGAATGGAGGGATGGTGGACGCGCACCGCGCCGGGCGCGGACCCGACGTCGTTCTACGAGGCGGCGATGGCGTATCAGCAGCGCGGCACGCCGCTCCTCGTCCTCGCGGGCAAGGAGTACGGCACCGGCTCATCGCGCGACTGGGCGGCGAAAGGCGTGGCGCTGCTTGGCGTGCGCGCGGTGATCGCCGAGAGCTTCGAGCGGATTCACCGCTCGAACCTCGTCGGCATGGGCGTGCTGCCGCTCGAGTTCACCGATGGCGCCACCCGGCAGTCGCTCGGCCTCACCGGGTTCGAGGTCTACTCCGTCGAAGGGCTGTCCGACGCGATGGCGCCGCGGGCGCTGCTCACGGTGAAGGCCGCCGGCGACGGCGGCGCCACGAAGACGTTCAAGGTGCGGAGCCGCGTGGACACGCCGGAGGAGCTGAACTACTACAAACACGGCGGGATTCTGCACTACGTGCTGAGGAATCTGGCGCGATAGCCGGCCGGGCTTTCGTCACCAGGAGCGCACGGGGCACGGCGGGCGCTTCTCGCCGAATTTGACGGCGATCGCGCGATCCGCAGGACAGGCGCTCTCGATCACTCCGGCGATGCTGTCCACGCGCTGCAGGCCCGCAAGCCTCGTTTCGCGAACGACGCCCGCCTCACCGAAGAGCACCCGCGCGCGCGCAAGCTTGCTCATCGCCTCGGTGTACTGGCCCTGGTTCATGTCCTGCGTTGCGCGCGCAATGAGCGCGCGCGCGTCCGCGGCGGGATCCTGAGCGCCGCGTTGGGGCGTGCTGCCGGTGGGGCTCGGGCCCGGTCCGCGTCCGGAGTTCTCCGCGCCTGGTGCGGCGCCTTTCGCGCTATCGGTCGCCGTAACCGGCCCTGATGGGGAGTCCCCGCTCGACCACACCGCGTACGACACACCAACTCCCACGAGCGCCAGCGCCGCGACGCCCCACGCGAGGGCGCGGGAGTTCAGGCGCCGTGCGGCCGGCCGGAGATCGGCGCCGCTCACGCGCGTGGGTCCGGGCTCCTTCGCTACGGCGTCGGCCGAGGCGCCCACCGGCTGCGTCAGCGCGTCCCGACCCGACGCGACTCCGTCGCCCTGCCGCGACGGCGGCCCCGGCGGCCCCGGCGGAACCGGCGGCCCCGGCGGCCCCGGCGGCCCCGGCGGCCCCGCCACGCGCGAGGTCACCGGCGCCTCGGCGCTGCGCAGCAGCCGCGCGAACTCCTCCGCGCTCCGCGGCCGCTCCTCCGACTGGATCGCGAGCCCGAACTCGAGCGCGTCCCCCAGCCGCCGCGGCACGCCGGCCACGAGATCGGTGAGGTGCGACACGTACGCGCCCGCGAGCCGCGACGGCGCGCTCGGCGGCACCTGCCCGGCGATGAGCGCGTAGATCGTCGCCGCGACCGCGTAGATGTCGGTCCACGGTCCCTGCGGGCCGCACCCCGGGTACTGCTCGAGCGGCGCGAACCCCTCGGTGAGGATCGCCGTCAGCTCGTGCGACGTCGCCGCCCAGCGCGCCGCGCCGAAGTCAATCAGAATGGGCCTCCCCTTCCCGTCCGGCGACGCCGCGAGATAGACGTTCGCGGGCTTGATGTCGCGGTGGATGAGCCCCGCGCGATGCACTTCGGCGAGTCCGTCGAGCAATGGCACGGACAGCTTCATCGCCTCCTGCCAGCCGAGCCGCCCGCCCTGCGTCTTCGCGTACTCGGAGAGGTCGCGCCCCTCGTAGTAGTTCATCACGAGGTAGCCCGTGCCGTGCGCCTCGCAGTAGTCGTGCACCTTCACGATGTTCGGGTGATCGAGCTTCGCGAGACGTCGCGCCTCGTTCAGAAACCCCTCGAGGCCAAGGCGGAAGTCCTGGTCCGCGCTCGCGCCGAGCGACTGCGCGTTCGTGGTGCCCGGCGTTCGCGAGACGCAGTGGCGCGGGAAGAACTCCTTGATCGCGACGCGCCGCTCGAGGCGGTCGTCCCAGCCCAGGTAGGTGATGCCGAATCCGCCGGGATCGCCGAGCGTGCGGCCGATGCGGTAGCGGCCCTCGCGGAGCGAGTGTCCCAGCGGGAGCGCCGTTTCGGCGCGCGAGCGGGCGGAACACCCGGCGCAGAGCGCGCCGCCCGCGCTCGGTTCGAAGCACGATGGGCAGCGATCCATCGCCAGCCCTGTGAGCTACGCCGGAGGAGGAGCGGCGGTGCGCCTTGCGGCGCGCAGGGCCCTCAGGAGCGCGTCGTCGGCGCCGGCTTCGCGGAGGCGGCTTTCCGTCGCGCCCACGTCGAACGACACACCGAAGCGCGAGACGAGGTTCCCGATGCGCGCCGCGGGCACGCGATTCTTGAGCGCGCTCGAAAGCTCGTCGAGCGAAATGCCGGGCGCCTGGCTCGCGGCCGGCGCGGCAACGGCCGCGCCCGGCGCGCCCGGCGCCGGAGACGCGGCGCGGCGCACCGAGACGTAGCGCTGCTCGTCGTTCCCGTCGGCGCCCACCGCGCGCACGGCGATCAGCGTGTTGGCCTGCTCGAGCGGCACCTCCTGCACGAACGGCACCGAGAGCGTCCCGTCGGCGAGGCGCGTGGCCTTGCCGCCGGCGCGGTCCAGGAGGCGCGAGGCGTCGAAGGGCCGTCCGTTCACCAGCAGCTCCACGCCCTCGAGCGGCTTGCTGTAGAGGATCGAGCCGCGCACGATGACGCTCTGCCCGCTCACCTCCACGCCCTCGCGCGGATAGTCGAGCCGGATCTCCGGCGGCTCCGGATAGCCGAGCACCGCGGCCTCCGGCTCCGCCACCACGGTCTGCGCGAGCTCTGACATCGCCTGCGTGAGGTCTTCGAGCTCGCAGGCGCGGCACTGCACCTCGCGCGAGCCGTCAATGGCCGCCGTCTCGACGTCCACCATCTGCACCGTGATGGTCATCGTCGTGCCGAGCTTGGCCACGGCGCCCATCAGCACCTTCTGCACGTTCAGGATGCGCGCGAGCTGGATCGCGCTCTGTGCGTCCGTGCGGCCCGACTGCTGGAAGTTCTGCTCCTGGAGGATCGCGGCGATGCGCCGCCGCTCGACCAGCCGGATCCCGGGGTTCAGCGCGAGCCGGTTCGTGAGCTGGTCGGCGATCGCGCGGCTCACGGCCGGGCCGACGCCGTTGTCATCGAGGTCGAGCACGGCGAAGCGCATCCGGCGCGAGGGCTTCACGAGCGGCGTGCGCGGTCCCGTGACGGCGAACTTGGTGCCGCGCAGGTCGGCGACACAGCGCGGGCGGGGCTGGACGCCCGTCACCCGGTAGAGCGCAATCTCCCCCGCGTCGTTGCCGAGCACCAGCGTGCGGCCGTCGGGCGAGAAGCCGACGGCGGCGACGCGCCCCTCGAGCGGGAGGTCGAGCACGCTCGCGCCGCGCTCCAGATCGAAGACCGCGAGCGCGGAACCGCGGACGCTGCGCACCGCGGCGCCCACGTACTTGCAGTCGGGCGCCACCGCGAGCGCGATCGGGGCGCGACCGAGCAGGTCGAGGTTCTTCTGCGGCGCCGCGTTCGCCACGTCATACACGCGCACGCCGTTCACGTACTTGATGTCGCGCATCGGGTCCATGCCGGCCGCGCTCATCCGGAGCGCCGCCTCCGTGCCGACGAAGAGCAGGTCGCCCGCCGGCGTGCCCGCGGCGCTGAGGATCTTCGGCTCCGACTCCGTCACCTGCCGGAGTCGCGCGAGCTGCTTCACGTCCCAGTAGACGATGCCGCGGTCCTCACCGACGGAGAGCAGCGTTTCGCCGCCGCCGGTGAACGCCACGTGCACCACGGCGCGGCCGTGACCGTCGCGCAGCCGGCCCGCGACCTCGCCGGTAGCCGCGCTCACCACCACGACCGTCCCGCCCTTCGTCCCGACGGCGGCGAGCGCGCCCGTCGGGCTCAGCGCGAGCGAAGTCACGTCGTCGGCCACCCTGACGGTGCGGCGCGCCCCGTCCGCGTCAACGAGGGTCACCTCGCTCCCCGCACCGATCGCCACCCGCGTGTCGTCGCGGCTCCGCGCGAGCGCAACGGGCCGTCCGGTTACCCGGATCTCGCTTCCGAGCCCACCGGAGGCGGCGTGCACGGAAAAGACGCGGCCGCTCTGCGTCAGCACCAACGCGGAGTCGCCGCGTGAAGAAAACGCCACGGCCACGACCGCCCCCCCGCCGAGCGCAATCCGGCGCACGGGCTCGACCGAAAGCAGTTCCGACTGCGCTGGCAGCCGGACTGCGCCGGACAGCGCGAGAACGGCCGCCGCCGCCGCGCCAACGGCGCGCGGGACCCCGCGACGCGCGCGCATCAGTGCTTGCCTACCTCCGGGCGTCCTTGCCGAGGAAGTACGAGAAGCCGAGCCGCAGCTGGAAGAACCCGAACGTCCCGCCGTCTTCCCCCCCGGCGATCAACAGATTGTACGACCCCGCGACGTCGAACGATGTGCTCCGGCTCACGAAGGAACGGAGCCCGGCGCTCGGCGAAACCATGCTCGCGTTGGCATCCGGGAACATGAACTGCGAGGCGTCAACCGCCACGAAGGGTATCGCCTTCGCGCCTTCCGAGTTGAAGTTCCACTCGACACCCGCGCCGAGAAGCGCTCCGTTGGAGGAATCGCCTCCCGACTCGCCTCCGATCCCGGTGACGCTGAGACGCCACGCGAAGTTCCGCGTCTGGAAGAAGTTCACCCCGACGAGCGCCATCACCATCGTCTGCTTGTCGTCGGTGCCGGTCGTGGACTGCCCGAACACATGAAGCATCAGCGACTTGTCGCCCGCCTCGATCTGGGCCATCGCGGGCCCGGCCGCGAGGCCCGAGGCCAGCGCGACTGCCGACAGCAATCGAACCGCGTTGCGCATTCTGGTCTTCTCCTCAATCGGATGGGTGAGACCAACGAGCGGATGCTGTTCTCCGGTTCTGCATTCTCATCCGCTGCTTCACCAGCGACTCGGACCGCTGCCCTAACGTCGGCTGTCCTTGCCGAAGTAGAAGGAGAAGCCGAGGCGAGCCGTGATCAGTCCGCCACTCGAGCCGGAATCATCCTTCGTGAGGTTCGTGCTGTACGCCCCCACGACGTCGAAGGACGTGCTGCGACTGATGAACGTCCGCCATCCGGCGCTCGGCGCGATGCCGGTGGAGTTCATGTTCTCGCCGATGAGCTGCGACACATCAACCGCGATGAAGGGCACCGTCTTCGCGCCCTGTTGGCCGAAGTTCCACTCGAGCCCCCCGGTCAGTCCGGTCACGGTTGCCGAAGCATCTCCGACCTCGAAGGCCACCACCACGGCGCCCACCCGCCAGGCGAAGCTCCGCGTCTGGAAGTAGTTGAACCCGATCGCGCCCAAGCCGAACGTGAAGCTCTCGTCGCCGGTCGCGAACCACGCCAGGGACTGCAACGCCAGCGACTTGTCTCCCTTCTCGATCTGTGCCGCCGCGGGCCGCGCGGCGAGACACGAGCCGAGTACGACCACCGATATCCACCGCATTGAGTTGCGCATGCAGGTCTTACCCTCCTGGGGCGAGGTGAGAGAGAGGCAAGCTGTGTCTGCAGGACCGTCGGGGTCCGACGCGCCTCGGCGACGCGGCGGTGCCCGGGCAACGGCGCGAATATCGGGCGTGCGGCTTCGCCGGGCAAGAGCGGCGAGACGCGGTGAGGGTTACGGCTTCTTCCGCAGCCGCTTCTGCGCGTCCTCCATCTTCTTCTTCAGGGCCTCCTGGAAGCGCTGACGCTGCTCCGGCGTCATCGCAGACGGATCGAGCGCCCCGCGCCCGCGTGTCGCGCCGGGAGTGGTCGGCGCCTCCGGCGGGTTCCCCGTGCGAGCGCCTCCGGGCGACGCGGGCTGCGGCGGCGTCGCCAGTTGCGTCCCCGGATGCGTCCCCGGTTGCGGCGGCGGCTGGGCCGCTCCGCCGCTCCCGCCGGCGGCGCCCGCGGCACCCCCGCCGGCCCCTCCGGCCCCGCCGCCGCGCTGTTGCTGCAGCTGAAACAGCCGTTGCTGCTGCGCCCGCCGTTGCGCGAGCTGCCGCGACATGAACACCACCTGCTGCGTGTCGCCCGCCACCAGTTCGATGCTGTAGTCGGCGGGGAAGAACTCCGTGCCGCCGCCCGCGACGCTCACGATGTGGCGCCCGGGTTTCACTTCGATCACCGCCGGCGCCCGGACGGCGAGCGGCGCGCCGTCCACGAACACGGCGGGCGTGCCGCCCTGCGCCATCACGAAGAGGTGCGCGTGCAGTTCCTCGGCGGGCGGCGGCTTCGCGCCCTTCGCGGCCGCCTGCGCCGCCGCCAACTGCTCCAGCTTGTGCTCCGCCGCCAGTGCGATGCGCTTGGCGTCCTCGACTTCCCTCTGCAGCCGCTGATTCTCCTCGGCCTGCGCCCGTTGAGCGGCGGCGAGCGAATCCGCGTTCGCCGCGGCGGGCAGCGCAGCCTGCGACCTGAGCCTTCCGCGCTCGACGAAGATCACGCCGCCGAGGCCGCCGACGAGCAGGAGGAGCGCCGCCACGAGCCACGTGGAGCGATGTGAGGCGGCGGGCACGGCGGGCGGCGGCGCGGGCCGGATCGCGCCTGCCGGCGCGCCGCTCCGCGTCCCCGTGCGCACGGTCCGCGGCGCGGGCGGCGGCGTCGCGGCCCTCGCGAGGCCGGGGAGCGGCGTCGTGGCCTTGGCCGCGGCCGGCGCGGACGCGGCGGGCCCGAGCGGGGCGCGCGACGCGGTCGCCGCGCGCGCATCGCCCTCGAGCGCGTGCACGAACGCCATCGCCGTCGGATGGCGCTCCCCCGGCTCCTTCGCCATCGCGCGCCAGATGGCGTCGGTGACGTGCGAGGGGAGGTCCTGCCGGAAGGAGATGATGTCGGGTGGGTCCTCCGCGAGGTGCATGCGGAGAAGCTCCTGCATGGACGCGTCGGCGAAGGGACGCTTCCCGGAGAGCAGCTCGAAGCCGAGGACGCCGAGCGCGTACTGGTCGGCGCGGCCGTCCACCTTCTCGCCACGCCACTGTTCGGGACTCATGTACGCGGGCGAGCCGACGACGCCGGTCCCGGTCGCGGTCGTGGTGGCGCCGGCGGCGTCGCCGCCGAACGCGCGCGCGATGCCGAAGTCCGCCACCAGCGCGTGGCCGCTGTCGCCGATCAGGATGTTCGCCGGCTTGATGTCGCGGTGCACCACCCCGTTCGCGTGCGCGTAGTCGAGCGCGGAGGCCACGTCCCGGAGAATGTTGAGCGCGTGCGCGACGTCGAGCCCGCGCCCCGGCGTGATCATCTGCTCGACGCTCCCCCCCTTCACCATCCGCATCGTGTAGAACGCGACGCCGTTGCGCTGCCCGACGGAGAAGATCGGCACGATGTTCGGATGGTCGAGCTTTGCCGCGAGCTTCGCCTCGCGCTCGAACCGCGCGTACGCCTCGGGGTTCAGGATCGGATCGAAGGCGAGCACCTTGAGGGCGACGTCGCGGTCCAGCGCCTTCTCGCGCGCGCGGAAGACGATCCCCATCCCGCCGCGGCCGAGCAGCTCGCCCAGCACGAACGCGTCGCCGATGGCGTCCTGCAGCTTGGAGCGCACGCGCTCGGCGCGCGAGCTGTCGGGTCCGCCGGCCGTGATCACCGCGCCGCAGGCGCCGCAGGTGGTCGTGAGCGCGTCGAGGACGACGCCGCACTGCGGGCAGATCGTCGCCGCGCCGACCGGCGTGGTGACAGCTTCGTGCGATTGGCGCGCGTCGTCGCTCATGCGCTACTGGCTCTTCTTCACGGCCTCGCGCGCGCGCTCGCGCTCGCCCCAGGTCGGAACGAGCACCTTCCCCGCCGCGATGCACTTCGTGTCGGGCGCGGTGGACGACGGGCCGCCCATCGGCAGCCACGCCATGATGCACCTGAGCACGGCGTCGGAGTCCTCCTGGGACCAGCCGAACGCCGCGCCCGCGAGCGCCGGCGCCGCGACCGAGGGCCGCGGCGAGACCATCACCGGTGCGGTCGCCGCGGCGCCCGCTCCGGCGAGCGCGGCGGCCACCGCCGCGTGGGCTTCCTGCACGAGATGCCCGGTGCGCACCTTCGCCGTCGCCTGGCGCATCTCGCCACGATAGAGCGCGTGCACCGCCGCCTCAACGTCCTTCGCGAGCCGGTCGAGTATCGGATCAATCGCGTTCGCGTCCATCTGCCGCTCCGTCGAAGCTGCCGTGTTCTCTAAAGTTGCGCGCCAGACCGCGACACGCAAACTTCCACGTCTTCTTTCCCACTCACGCGGAGCAGTTCCATGCTGCATCGAAACGTGACACTCACGGTCGCCGCGCTCGTGACTGCCGCGGTGCTCGTCGCGGTCGTCTCGGCTCGCGCCCTCGCGCAGGAGGGCGGGCCCAAGGTTGGCGACGTCGCGCCGGACTTCTCGCTCAGGGGCTCGACGAAGGACGGTCTCCGCACGCAGCCGATTCACCTCGCGGACTTCCGCGGCCAGACCGTCGTGCTCGCGTTCTTCCCGAAGGCGCGCACCAAGGGCTGAACGGTGCAAATGGAGGCGTACCGTGATCAGTACGCCAAGCTCTTCAACGGCGGGAAAGACGTGGCGGTGATCGGCATCAGCGCCGATGACGACACGGTGCAGTTCAACTGGGCGAAGGAGAAGGGATTCCCGGTGTATTTCGCCAGCGACCCCGACAAGGTCGCCGGCACCGCGTATGACGTGAACTATCCGGCGGTGAACGCGCGCCGGCGCGTGGTCTTCGTGATCGGGCCCGACGGCAAGGTGGCGCACGTGATGCGCCCATTCCGCGAGCTGACGGACACGGCGTACGTCGAGTTGGGAGACGCGGTGGCAAGGGCGATGAAGGGGGCGGGCAAGCCGTAGCGCCGCCTCACTTCCAGCGCGCGCGGGCACCTGCGACTATTCACGCATGCCCGCACGCGCTCCGGTCACCATCGGCCTGATTCAGGACGCCGTCGAGGGCGAGCCGACGGCAGTGCTCGCGGCGACGATCACGCGGATCCGGGAGGCAGCCGCGCAGGGCGCGGAGATCATCTGCCTCAAGGAGCTCTTCAACGCGCCCTACTTCTGCAAATCGCTGAAGCAGGAGTACTTCAATCTGGCGGAGCCGATCCCCGGTCCCACGACCGACGCGCTCGGAGTGCTCGCCGCGGAACTCGGCGTGGTGCTCGTCGTGCCGATGTACGAGCGCGAGGCGGCGGGGGTCTACCGCAATTCGGCCGCGGTCATTGACGCCGACGGCGCGTTGCTCGGCGTGTACCGCAAGATGCACCTCCCCCACGACCCGCTCTTCGAGGAGAAGTACTACTTCGCGCCCGGCGACGCCGTGAGCGACGGCCCGGGCACCGCGAGCGGCTTCAAGGCGTGGAAGACGCGCCACGCGACGATCGGCGTCCTGATCTGCTGGGACCAGTGGTATCCCGAGGCGGCGCGCATCACGTCGCTGCTGGGCGCCGAGATTCTGTTCTTCCCGACGGCCATCGGATGGCATCCCGCGGAGAAGGCGGAGTGGGGCGCGGCGCAGGTGGACGCGTGGCGCACGGCACAGCGCGCGCACGCCATCGCCAACGGCGTCTTCGTCGCGGTGCCCAATCGCGTGGGCTTCGAGCCGGAGCCCGGGACGCACGGCCTCGAGTTCTTCGGCCGCTCGTTCGTGTGCGATCCCTTCGGCCGGCCGGTGGCGGAGGCCGAGGGCGCGCCGGCGATCCTCGTGGCGCGCTGCGACCTCGAGCTGATCGAGAGCACGCGCCGCGCCTGGCCGTTCCTGCGCGACCGGCGCATTGACGCCTACGGCCCGATCCTCAACCGATGGCTGGGGTGACGCGCGGCGCGCGCGGCGCCGCTCGCGCCAGCGTTCGCACCAGCGTTCGCGCCAGCGTTCGCGCCAGCGACGCGCGGCGCGCCTCGAGCGCCCGCGCGCCGCGCGGCCGGCGATGGCCCGCGGAATGGGAGCCGCACGAGGCCACCTGGATCGCGTGGCCGCACCACGAGCCCGACTGGCCGGGAAAGCTCGACGCCGTGCGCTGGGCCTGGGCCGAGATCGTGCGGGTGCTCCACCGGCACGAGCGCGTGGAGATCCTCTGCCAGGATGAGCGCGTGCGCGACGACGCGTGGCACCGCCTCCAGTCGCACGGCGTGAAGCAGTCGCGCTATCGCCTGCACCTCTGCCCCACTGACCGCGTCTGGCTGCGCGACTCCGCGCCCACCGCCGTGCGGGGGCCCGGCCGCCGCGTGGAATGGGTGAACTGGGGGTTCAACGCCTGGGCCAAGTACGAGAACTACGCGCACGACGCCCGCGTGGGCGCCTTCCTCGCGCGCGTGACCGGGCTCCCGCGGCACGAACCGGCGCGCCCCGACGGGAAGGGGCGGCTGGTCCTCGAGGGCGGCGGCCTCGACACCGACGGCCGCGGCACGCTCCTCGTGACCGAGGAGTGGCTCCTCTCGGAGGCGCAGGTTCGCAATCCCGGGCTGGACCGGGACGGCTACGAGCGCGCCCTTCGCGACGCGCTCGGTGTCACCAGGACCATCTGGCTCGGCCAGGGATGTGCCGGCGACGACACGCACGGGCACGTGGACGACGTCGCGCGCTTCGTCGCACCGGGCGTGGTCGTGCTCGCGCACGAGGAGGATCCGGCCGAGGAGAATCACCGACGGTCGCTCGACAACCTCCGGCGATTGAAGGGCGCGACCGACGCGCGCGGCGCGCCGATTCGCGTGCTGACGCTCCCGTTTCCGCGCCCCGTCACGATGGACGGCGAGCGCCTCCCCGCGAGTTACGCAAACTTCTACATCGCGAACGGCGTGGTCCTCGTCCCCACCTTCAACGACCCGAACGACCGCGCCGCCCTCGCCACGCTGGCCAGGCTCATGCCCCGGCACGAGGTCGTGGGGATCCACGCGGTGGATCTCGTCTGGGGCCTCGGCACGCTGCACTGCCTCACGCAGCAGCAGCCCGCGATGCACATTGGGAGAGGCCGCGCGCCGTGAGCGCCGGTCGCGTTCGCCGCTCCGCGGCACCTCCCGGTCTCGCCGTGAACCTCCGCGTCGTCCTGCTGTCCCTCGGCCTGGCGGCCTGCTCGTCAGGCCCGTCGCCGTACACCATCGCCGCGGCGGGGCCGTGGCAGCTGACCAGCGGGCGCAACACGCGGCTCGGCATCGCGCTCGCGGCGAAAGAGATCAACGACGCCGGCGGCATCAACGGACACCCGCTGATCGTCAGGGAAGCCGACGACCAGGCCGACGGCGCCCGCGCCGCGGCGGTCGCGCAGCAGCTCGCGGACGATCCCGCGATCGCGGCCGTCGTCGGCCACGTGACGTCCGCGGCGATGGTCGCCGCGGCGCGGATCTACGACGGGCGCCTCGCGGCCGTGGCCACGGCCGCCAGCGCACCCGAGTTGAGCGGAATCTCGCGCTGGGCGTTCCGGATCATCGCAAGCGACTCGGTAACCGGCGCGGCGATGGCGAAGTTCGCCGCGCAGACGGGCCACCGGCGCGCCGCGATCCTCTACGAGAACGACAGCCACGGACGCGGCCTCGCCGACGCGTTTCGCCGGAGCTTCCCGGGAGAGATCGTGAACACCGACCCGATCGCCGCCGACGGGCGGCACGCCGAGATCTTCGTGTCCTGGCTCAGGCAGGGGCAGCCCGATCTCGTCTTCGTCGCCGGGCTGGAAGCATCGGGTGTTGCGCTCCTGACGGAGGCGAAGCGGCAGGGGGTCCGCGCCGACTTCATGGGAGGCGCCGGCTGGACGCCTCTCGCGCAGCACGCGGACGTCGCCGAAGGCGCGTACGTCGGTGCGCCCTTCACGAGCGCGGACCGGCGCCCCTCGGCGCAGCGGTTCGTCACGGCGTTCAAGGCGGCGAACCGGGGGCTGGAGCCGGACGGCAACGCGGCGCTGGGGTACGACGCGACGAAGCTCCTGGCCGCGGCGCTCGGCGCCGTCGGTGAGGACCGCGCGCGGATCCGCGACTGGCTCGCCGGCCTGACGAGCGACTTCGCCGGCGTCACGGGGCCGATCCGCTTCCTTCCGACGGGCGATCCCGCCGGCGGGGGGATCATCATGACGCGCGTGCGAAGGGACGGGATGCTGGGTCTCGCGGACGGCACGCCGTGAGCCCGTTGCCGCTCGTGCCCGGCACCATCCGGCTCCGGCTGCTCGCCGGATTCGGGACGGTGATCGCCCTCCTCGCGGTGGGGGGCCTCGTGGGCCGGGCGTCGCTGAAGTCCATCTCCGAGCAGATCGCGACCTCGCTCGCGTCGGCCCGGCAGGAGGCGCAGCTCACCACCGGGATCATCGCGAACGTCGCGCAGGAACTCGCCGCGGGCGAGCGCTATCGGGAGCGGCGGGACACCGCGAGCGAGACGTCGTTCCGCCTCCACGGCTGGGCGGCGCACCGCGCGCAGCAGCAGCTTGCCGCGGGCACGGGGATGGACGCCGAGGACCTCGCGCTCATTTTCTCGACGGACCAGCGCCTCGCCGCGCTCGAGATCGCGCTCGCCGTCGCGCACCGGCTCCGGGACCTGAGGCGTGACACGGAGTCCGTCGTGGCCGCGGAGTCGGCGCGGCTGATCGAAGCCGAGCTCCTCTCCGACGTGCAGCAGCTCGGCGCGCGGCGCGCCCGCCGGATGGAGGCGACCTCGCGGGCGCTGCGCGAGGAGGCCGATCGGCGCTCGGGCATCGTCATCGCGGCGATCGGCGCGGCGATCCTGCTCGGCGTGGGCATCGTGACCAGCACGGTGCGCTCGATCGTGACGCCGCTCTCGGAGCTGCGCTCGCACGCCCAGGCACTGAGCGCCGGGCGGCTCGACGCGCGCACGGGCGGCGCGATGCCCGGCGAGTTCCGCGACCTCGCCGCGGCGATGAACAGCACCGCGGACTCCCTCTCGCGGGTCGTCGCGGTCGCGACCGAAACAGCCGGCGACGTGAGTACCTCGGCGCACCAGCTCGTCTCGGCGGCGGATCAGATCTCGCTGGCCGCGGGGCAGACCGCGACGGCGATGTCGGAGGTCACCGAGGGCGCCGAGCGGCAGGTGAGCGCGCTCCGCTCGGTGGACGACGCGCTCCACGTGATGCGCACGCGCGCCGACGCCGTCCGCACCGGCGCGAGCCAGGTGCGCGAGCTGGCCGAAGGGATCGAGCGCTCCGCGCGTGAGAAGCGCGCGGAGATTGATCAGGCGCTGGGCATCCTCACGGAAGTGCGCGCGAGCGTGGAGCACGCGTCGCGCGAGGTGCGCGAACTCAACGAGACCGCGGAAAGCATCAACCGGTTCGTCGCCATCGTGAGCCGCATCGCCGAGCAGACGAACCTCCTCGCGCTGAACGCCGCCATCGAGGCCGCGCGCGCGGGTGCCGCGGGGCGTGGATTCGCCGTGGTCGCCGACGAGGTGCGCAAGCTCGCCGAGCAGGCGCAGACGGCGGCGGACGACGTGGTGGCGCTCACCGCCGTGGTGACCGCGCGCGTCGGGAGCACCACGCAGGCGATGCAGACCGGCGCGTCGCGCGTGGGCGAGATCGAGCGCCTCTCGCGCGACATTGACGCGGCGCTCTCGACGATCACCGACGCCGCGGAGCGCACGCTGGTGGCGGCGGGCGACGTGACCGTCGCGGCGGACGAGAACGTGAACGCGGTGCTCGGCGCGAGCGAGGGGATCGCGCAGGCCGCGCGCACGGCGGAGAGCCACGCCGCCGCGGCCGAGGAAGTGAGCGCGTCCACGCAGGAGCAGAGCGCGGCGTGCGAGCAGATGAGTGCGGCCGCGACGTCGCTCCTCCAGGGGGCGAGCCGGCTCAAGGAAATCGTGTCGGGGCTCCGGACGAAATGAAGCCCGCCGTGCTCCTCTTGAGCGGCGGCCTCGACTCCACCACCCTCCTGGCGCTCGCGACCAGCCAGGGCTGGGCCGTCCACGCGCTGACCTTTCGCTACGGGCAGCGGCACGGGCTCGAAGTCGAGCGTGCGCGGCGCATCGCCGAGTCCTTCGGCGTCGCGCGCCACGTCGTCGCCGAGATGAACCTCCGGCCCTTCGGCGGTTCGGCGCTCACCGCCGACCTCGCCGTGCCGAAGGACCGCCCGGCGCGCGAGATCGGGCGCGGCATTCCCTCCACGTACGTGCCCGCACGCAACACGATCTTCCTCGCCTACGCGCTCGCGTGGGCCGAAGTCCTCGGCGCCTTCGACCTCTTCATCGGCGTCAACGCGCTCGACTACAGCGGCTACCCGGATTGCCGGCCCGAGTACGTCCGCGCCTTCGAGGCGATGGCGAATCTCGCCACGAAGGCCGGCGTCGAGGGCGCGGGGCGCTTCACCGTGCACACGCCGCTCCTCGCGCTCGGCAAGCGCCAGATCATCGAGCTCGGCCTCTCGCTCGGCGTGGACTACGCACTCACGCTGTCCTGCTACGACCCCGCGAGCGACGGCACCGCGTGCGGGCGTTGCGACGCGTGCCGGCTCCGTGCGAAGGGATTCCGCGAGGCCGGCGTGCGCGACCCGGCGGGGCGCGCCTCGTGACGTACACGGTCCACGAGCGCTTCTACACGCTCCAGGGCGAGGGCTTTCACGCCGGCCGCCCCGCGGTATTCCTGCGCTTCGCAGGATGCAACCTGTGGACCGGACTCGAAGCGGATCGAGCGTCGGCGGTGTGCCGGTTTTGCGACACCGAGTTCGTGGGGGCGGGGCCCGAGGGCGGGAAGTTCACGACCGCCGGCGCGCTCGCGGACGCGGTCGCCTCGTGCTGGCCCGCGCGCACCGAGACCGGGAGCCGCCGCTTCGTCGTCTGTACGGGCGGCGAGCCGCTCCTCCAGCTCGACACGCCCACTTTGGACGCGCTCCACGCCCGCGGCTTCGAGGTGGCGGTCGAAACCAACGGAACCCGGCCGGCGCCGCGCGGCGTGGACTGGCTCACCGTGAGCCCCAAGGCCGACGCCCCGCTGGTGCTCGAGAGCGGCGACGAGCTCAAGCTCGTGTTCCCGCAGGACGGCGGCGAGCCGGAGCGCTACGAGCGCCTCGACTTCACGCACTTCTTCCTCCAGCCGATGGACGGGCCCGACCTCGCGGTGAACACCAGGCGTGCGCGGGAGTACTGTCTCGCGCACCCCCGCTGGCGACTGTCGTTGCAGACGCACAAGTTGCTCGGCATCCGATGAGCGTCGGCACCCCGGGCCGCACCAGGAGGAACTCGATGAGATCGCGCTCGTTCGCGCTGGCGTGCGCCGGAGTGCTGGCGTTCGTCGCCGCGTGCCAGAAGGAGAGCAAGGTCACCTATCGGACCGGCCGCCTGCCGTTCGTCGGCGCCGAAGCGATGACGATGTACCTGAAGGACGCGTACCAGGCGATGGAAACGTACCGCACACAGGCCGGCGAGTACCCCGGCGCCGTCGCGGACCTCAACCTCGAAACGCCGAAGGGCGCCACCGTGAAGCTCGACCTGCCGAAGACGGGCGGGTTCACCATCACGGTGACGGACGGCGTCGCGAAGCTCCGCTGCGACGTCTTCTCGCCGGAGGTCCCGGTGCGCTCCTTCGGCAACGCCCCGCATCCGGTCGATCCCGGCTGCGGCCGGGCGAGGTGACGCGCCGCGCATCCGGATGCGCGGGCGCGAGTTGGCGCGGCGCGCGGAGAAACCGCTCGACCCGAAGAGGTTCCGCCGGCGGGGGCTCGCGCGTATATTGAGCGACTTCCGTTCCCGCAGCCGCCCCATGACCCTCCTTCGCGCGTCCACCGTGCTCGGCGCCATCGCCCTCGTCTCCGCGAGTTCCGCGGCGGCGCAGTCGAGCGCGCCCGCGAAGGCGCGGAGGGCGCCGGCGAAGGCGCCGGTCGAGGCGATCGCCGCGCGCGGGGCGAATCCCAGGGGGCCGTTCGCGAAGCTGAGCGCCGTGCAGCGCGACTCGATCATCGAGCACACGCGCTCGCTGCTCGGCACACGCTACAAGTGGGCGGGCGAGCGGCCGGAGCGAGGGCTCGACTGCAGCGGGATCGTGAAGTACGTCTTCGCCAAGCTCGGCGTCGAGCTGCCGCACTCGTCGCGTGCGCTCGCGAAGCTCGGCGGCTCCGTCACGAAGGACACCGCCGAGATGCTGCCGGGCGACCTGCTCGTGTTCGGCCGTGGCAAGCGCATCTCTCACGTCGCGATCTACGTCGGCGACGGATTCATGATCCACGCGTCCAGCGCGTTCCGCCGCGTCGTCGAGACGCCGGTCGAGCGCTACCGTCCGCCGGGCGGCCTTCAATGGAAGGGCGTGCGGCGCGTGATCGCGCTCGATTCCACCGCGACGGTCTTCGAACAGCCCGCCCGCTAGACCCCACATCGTCGCGCCCGCCTAGCAGGTTGCTGAAAAAGGCAGCGTTTCGGGAATTGTATTCGCGCGATCATTTAAGTATCGTGGCGCGACCTTCACAGCGAGTGCCCGATGCGTGGTGCGGACGAGCGGCAGGCCGTGTTGTTCAGCTACCGGTCGAT
>DATEDF010000128.1:0-2358 GCA_035286465.1 Gemmatimonadaceae bacterium
TTTCGCGGGCCGTGACCACCGCCGCCCGCTCGATCAACCCGTTCCGCGTCCTCGCCCGGCACCGGAACTTCCGGCTCTTCTGGGTCGGCCAGACCGTCTCGCTGGTCGGCACGTGGACGCAGCAGGTCGCCACGGGGTGGCTCGCGCTCGTGCTGTCCAACGACCCCTTCCTCGTCGGACTCGTGAGCGCCGCGGGCTCCTTTCCGATCCTCCTGCTCTCGCTCCCCGCGGGCGTGCTCGCCGACCGCGCCGAGAAACTGCGCGTGGTGCGCATCGCGCAGACGCTCATGCTCCTGGAGGCGTCGGTCCTCTGGTGGTTCACCTGGAGCGGGCACCTCACGATCCACTGGCTCCTGACGCTGGTGCTCTTCGGCGGCACGCTCGCCGCGTTCGAGATACCGGCGCGGCAGTCGCTGATCATTGACCTGGTCGTGAAGGAGGACCTGCTCGACGCGATCGCGCTCAACTCGAGCGGTTTCAACCTCGCGCGCATCCTGGGCCCCAGCGCCGCGGCGCTCATCATCGCGCAACTCGGACTCGCGTGGTGCTTCGGGCTGAACGCGCTCAGCTATCTGGCGGTGCTCGTCGGCCTGGCGATGATCCGGCTCCCGGCGCGCGGCGCGCCCACGGCGGCGGAGCGCCCGCATCCGCTCGACGGCCTGGTGGAGGCGCTGCGCTACGTGCGGCGTGACCGCACGATGTGGATCCTGATGCGCGTGGCCGGCGTCTTCTCCTTCCTCGGCATCCCCATCCTGACGCTCCTCCCGGTGGTCGCACGCGACCAGCTGCACCTCGACGCCACGGGGTACGGCGGGCTGATGATGTGCTACGGCGTGGGTGCGCTCCTGGGCGCGCTCGCGATCGCGTCGCAGGGCTCGGTGCTGCCGCGCGGCGCCGTCCTGACGACGAGCTCGGTCTCCTTCGGCGCGGTGATCGTCGCCTTCGCGCTGTCGCACACCGTCATCTTCTCGGCGACGATGCTCTTCCTGACCGGCGTCGCGATGATCACGAACAACGCGCTGATCAACGGGCTCCTGCAGGAGCGCGTGCCGGACACGCTGCGCGGTCGCGTGCTGGCGATCTACGTCACGGTGTACATCGGGATGAACCCGCTCGGGTCGTTCGTCGCGGGGTGGATCGCACGGGAGTCGAGCGCGGCGTGGGCGATCGGCGGGATGGCGGCGGCGATGCTGCTCTTCGCGGTGTGGGCGTTCCGGCGCTACCCGGAGCTTCGCCGGGCGTGACGCTTCGGCGAGCCGGCTCCGCGCCGGCTCCGCGGCGTGGACCGCCGCTCAGGTGCCCTCGGGCGGCGTGTCGAGCGCCGCGCGGAGGGTGAGGCCGAGCGACTCGGCCGTGAACGGCTTCTGGAGAAAGAGCAGCGTGGACTCGCGCAGCTGCTGGAGGAGCGCGACGTCGTCGGTGTAGCCCGACGCATAGACGAAGTGCACGCGCGGGCGCAGCTTGCGCATCTGATCGGCCATCTCGCGGCCGTTCATCCCCGGCATGATCACGTCCGTGAGGACGACGTCAATGACGCCGATGTGGTCGCGGGCCAGGTCGAGCGCCTGCCGCGGGCCGCTCGCCGCGAGCACGCGATAGCCCAGCGTCTCGAGCAGTCGCGCGGTCACGCGCCGCACGGCGTCGTCGTCCTCGACGAGGAGCACGGTTTCGCCGCCGCCGGTGGGCACGCCGCGCTCCGGCGTCTTGTGCCTGAGCGGCGTGGCGTCGCTGAGCGGAAGGAAGACGCGGAAGGTGGAGCCCTTCGCGGGCGCGGTCTGCAGCCGGATCTGCCCGCCGGCGTTCTGGACGACGCTGTAAACCGTCGCCAGGCCGAGCCCGGTGCCCTTGCCGCGCGGTTTCGTCGTGAAGTAGGGCTCGAAGACCCGCGCCGCGGTCGCGCCGTCCATCCCCGTGCCGGAGTCGCTCACGGCGAGCAGCACCCACCGCCCGGCGGCGAGTCCCTCGGGGAGCTCGCCTTCCAGCAGCGCGCGCACGACCACGGTGGCGGATCCGCCACGCGGCATCGCGTCGCGCGCGTTCACGAGCAGGTTGACGACGACCTGCTCGACCTGGCTGGGATCCGCGAACACGGGGCACGGCTCGCGGCCCAGCGTCAACTCGAGCCGGATCTGCTCGCCGAGCGTGCGCCGGAGGAGCGACTGCATCCCGCCGACGACGTCGCGGAGATCCGCGTGCACCGGGGCGAGCGCCTGCTGGCGCGAGAAGGTGAGCAACCGGCGGGTGAGGTCGGTGGCGCGCTGGGCCGCCTCGCGCGTGAACTGCAGTTCCGCGTGCGCGGCGTGCGTCTCCGGAAGCGACTGGAGCGCCAGGTCCACGCTCCCGAGGATGCCCGTGAGG
>DATEDF010000129.1:0-8576 GCA_035286465.1 Gemmatimonadaceae bacterium
CGGACGGCGGGGAGCCGGAGGCGGCGGCGTGGGAACAGGCAGCAGCACCGCGACACCGCCGAAGCCGGCGCAGCGGGCGTCGCTCGGCGTGCCGGTGAGATACGTGCCGTCCTTGCAGCGCATCGTGGCGCCGGCGGGGGGAGCGACGTTCGACGGTGCGATCGCGCGTGCCGCGGCGGCGGGCGCGCTTGCACCGGCGGGTCTCACCGGCAGGGTGCGGCGCGGAAACACGACGCGTACGCCGCCGCGCGCGGCACAGGCCGTCGGGTCGCCTGGCGCGACGATGAACTCGCCGTCGGCGCACAGGGCGACCGCGTCCGCCGGAGGCGCGAAGCGCGTAGCGGGCGCGGCGGGGCGCACGGAATCCGGCGGCGCGCTCGCGCGTTTCATCGGGAGCACGACCGCGGGCGTCGGCGTTCGCTGTGCCGCGGGCACGGCCGAGGGCGCGATGGTGGACGGCGCGGGAGCCGTGGGTGGGGGGCGCAGCGCGGGAGCCGCCTGCTGTGCGGGAGGTACGGGCGGCGGTGGCGGCACAGGCGGTGAGGACTGCGCGCCGAGCAGCACCGTGCCGCTCGCGAGCAGCAGCGCGACGGCGGCGCCCAGGCGCACCGCGGTCGAGCGGGACGAACAGCCGGCTGCGCGGACGTTTGGCGTCATGGGATCGTGAAGGTGTTCGTGTACGATTGGTAGTTCGTCGCCGTGATGGTCGCGCTCCCGGTCCCAGAAGTGAGGGCCTTCACGTAGAAGGTCACGCTCTGGGCGGATGCCGGAATCGTCACGCTGGTGATCACCGCGCCGCCGGACCTGAACTGGATGTTCGCGTTCGGCGCGAGCGTCCACGTCGTCGCGGCGAGGACGTAGTGTACGCCTTGCGACGGGTCGCGCGCGTAAAACGTGACCGCCACCGAGTCGCCCACGGCGAGCGAGGTGGGCCAGCCGCTGATCGGATCTATGCGCCCCTGGCCCACGGTGGTGTACGCCGTGTCGGGATTGTGCGCGGGCGTGGTGGCCGACGCGACGAGCGTGTCGGTTCCCGCCGACGCGCCGGCCAGGCGGAAATACAGGTAGCTGCTCGCGGCGGGGATGGTGAGACTCGAGATGGGCGTGGACGTCAGGTTCGTGAACGTGCTCGTGCGCGCCGTTCCCGTGTGCGAGAGCGTCACGGTCAGCGGCGCCGCCTGGTTGTCGGGCGTGGAGGCGTACGCGTAGTCGTCGTATTGGCCGATGCCCAGCGATCTGGTGTTCCAGCTGAAGGAGAGCGACGGCGTCACGACGGCGACGTTGAACGTGCCCGTGGTGTACTTGTAGAACACCGCTCTCGCGTCGGTCGCCGAGAGCTGCGACGTGCCGACGATGCCGGGCCCCCACCGCGCGGCCTGCGTGTAGTACTGGCCGGCTACGATCGTGACCGTCGTGGAGTCAATGCTCGCGACCGTCGGCGCGGACGACGCGAGCGTGACCGTCACGTTTTCATTCACGAGGTGCCCGGTGCCGTTCGCGTCGGTGGCGTAGATCGTGATTATCTGGCTGGGTGATGTCGTGTTGAGCGTGCTGCTGCTGCTGATCACGAACTTGGGAACCGTGACCTGCACGTTCGACGAGGCGGCGTTGTATCCCGTGGCGGTCGCCTGGATCTGGACCGTGCCGATGGTGTCCTGCGCTGTGACCTGGAAGTACGCGTAGTACGATCCCGCCGGAATGACGACGGAGGCCGGCACGGTTGCCACACGAGTGCCCGTACTCACGAGGTTCACCGTGAGCGGGGTGCCGACGTTGTTCGGGGTGTAGACGTACCAGCCGGTGGACCCCGAGTTCTGCCGCATCCCGAGCACGGTGGTCCCGTTGCTGATCGCCAGCGATGGTCCCGTAACCGTGATGCTGTTGGTCGTGGTGGAGGCGTAGCCCGAGCCGGCGGAGTCGGAATAGGTGAGCGTCGCGCTGCCCGGGCCGATCACGTTCACCGTCATCGTGTTGTAGTACGTGTTCTGCGTGATGCGGAAGTAGGACTGCGCCGGTCTGATCACGTTCGAGTCGCTCGACACCGCGCGCACGACGACGTCGGCGTTCACGTAGTGGCCAATCCCGACGCTGTCCGTCGCGTACACGTAGACGGTGATCGGCGGGTTCGTCGTGGTCGTCGAGCCGGGGAGCCCGCTGTTGGTGAATTTCGGCGAGGTGACCGTGTAGAAGGCCGTGTCCGGCAGGTATCCCGTGGCTGTCGCGATCACGGTGTCTGCGCCCTGTGTGAGCGCGCTCGCGCCGAAGTAGGCGTAGTACGTCGAAGCCGGAATCGTGAGCGACGTGGCCGTGAGCCCGATGATGCTCGGCTGCTTCTGCGTCAACGTGACCGAGAGCGGCGCCGTCACGTTGTTCGGCGTGTAAACGTAGAAGTCGGTCGCGTTGAAGTGCTGTCCCTTGCCGATCATCGTCGAGAAGAAGCTGATGTTCAGCTTCGGCACGATGACGGTGTAGCTCAGTGTGTCGGAGCGGTGGCCCGCGGCGGTCGCGATGATCTGCGCGGTGCCGACGCCCACGAAGGTGACCTGCGGCGGGGTGGTCGTGTAGTACTGCCCGGCGGGAATCGTGGCCGACGTGTCCACCGTGATCACACTCGGATTAGTCGAACTGAGCGAGATCGCAAGCGATGTGGTGCGGATGTGCCCGTTCCCGACCGAGTCCGTCGCGTAGATGTAGAATCCCTGCGGCGGAGCGAAGTTGTTGATCGTGCCGCCGCCGGAATGCGTGAGCCGCGGCGTCGTGACGATGTAGGTCGCGGTGTCGCCCTGGTAGCCCGTGGCCGACGCGATGATCGGCACGCTCCCCAGCGCCTTCCCGCGCACGTTGAAGTATGCGTAGTAGGTGCCCGCTGGAATCGTCACCGACGGCGGGATCCCCGCCGTCGTGGTGTCGGCGGTCAGGGTCACGACGAGCGGCACCGTCACGTTGTTCGGCGCGTAGACGTAGACGTTGTTGTCCTGCTGCCCGAGCCCCACCCGGTTCGTGCCCCAGCTGAACTCGAGCTTCGGCCCGATGACGGTGTAGGTCGTCGAGTCGCTGAAGTGGCCGCTGGCTGTCGCCCGCAGCTTCGCCGAACCGCCGGCGCCGCCCGGAATCACGCGGCCGGAGCCGTTGTAGTATTGCCCCGGGGCGATGGTGACGATCGTGTCGAGCACTCTCAGCACGGTAGTGTCGCTGGAGCCCAGGCGCACCACGAGCGAGCTCGTGCGGTAATGTCCGTTGCGCAGGGAGTCTGCCGAGTACACCGAGAAGTTCTGAGCCGGTGACGTCGTGTTGAGCGTGGTGCCGCCGAACACGAGGACCGCGGGCGTGGTGCTCGTCACCGTCACCGTGTTGGCGCTGGTCCAGCCCGGCGCTGCCGCCGTGATGGTCGCCGCGCCAACGCTCCGCGTGGTGATCGTGAAGTATGCGTAGTACGAGCCCGCTGGAATGATGACCGACGGCGTGACCGTGATCTTGTTCGTGTCCGAGCTTGTCAGCGTCACGGGGAACGCGTTCACCGTGTACCACGGCGCGTAGACGTAGACGCCTGTCTCGTATTGGCCGTTACCCAGCCGGATGGAGGTCGTGTTGAACGTGAGTATCGGCGCGTACACCGTGAAGCTCGACGCGGTGCCGTTCACGCCGATGGCCGATGGCGTGATGTTGGTGCTTCCCGCCGCGACCCCGAGGATCTGGATGTCCGCCGCGAGCTGGCCCGCCGGGATGAATGCCGGGTTCGGCGAGACCGACGCCTTGCCGGCGACGCTGAAGTTGAACGTGACGTACGTTCCGCCGGCCGGCGACGGATCGGACATCACCACCTGCGTCGCGACCTGGTCGGTGGCGTTGACGGAGTAGCCGGTGGTCGTGAGGCGGAGCGTCGCCTGCACGGCGAGCACCGCCGTGTCGCCCGCGTAGCCCGCGCCGCTGCCGTCGGTCGCGTAGACCTCGGTCGTTCCGGCGTTACGGCCGTTGAGCGTGGCGTTGATCGAGTTCTGGTTCGCCGGAATCGTGACCGACGCCGTGCTCCAGAACGCGAAGGTGTCGCGCACGGCGAGATTGATGGTGAGTGGGCTCGCGTACGACTTGCTGAGGAAGATCGGAACGGACGTGCTCCCGCCGCGCCCGACCGAAAGCGTGTCGCGGCCGAACGTGATCACGGAGGGCACCCCGGTGTTGCTCACCGTGACGGCCGCGGCGTTCGACGTGATGCTGCCGCTCGTGGCGAAGATGTTCACCGTGCCGAGCGCGACGCCCGTGACGACGCCCGCGGCGCTGACGGGTGCGATGCTCGCGTTGGCGCTCGAGTACGTGAACGAGAGGGTCGTGCCGATGTACCGGGCGTTCGCGTCGAGGCCCCTGGCGAGCAGCGGCTGCGTGCCGCCGATCGCGATCGTCGCCGTGGCCGGCGAGAGGCCGATCGCCGCGAGCACCTGCGCCACGGTGAGCGTCGCGCTCCCGGTAATGCCCTGTGCCGTCGCCTGGATCGCCGTTACCCCGTTCGCCGCCGTGAGCGCGCGCGCGGTCACCGTGCCGAGCGAGTCGAGCAGCGCCACGGCGCCATTCGTCGAGGCCCAGTTGAACGTGATGCCCGTCATCACCGCGTCGAGCGTGTCGTGCGCGATCGCCCGGTAGCTCCGCGTGATGCCGAGCGAGGGGAGCGTGGCGACGTCGTTCGTCGAGGCGCCGCCCGAGTCGCGCGCGACCACGATGCGCGTGATCGGCGTGAGAATGCCGACGTTCGCCACGCCGGTCACCGCGCCCGACGTCGCGCGGATCTGTGAGGCGCCGAGCCCCACGCCCGTGACGAGGCCGCCCGTGTCCACCGTGGCGATCGCCGGCGCGGTGCTCGTCCAGGTGAAACTCGTCGTGCCCGCGAGTGCGTTCCCGCGCCCGTCCACCGCCGCGGCGGTGAAGGTGAAGGTGCGCGTGAGGTAGATGTTGCGCACGCCCGGCGTGACGTTGATCGTCGCGAGCCGCTGCTGGACCACGATGCGCGACGAGTCCTTCGTTCCGCCGGCCTCGGTCACGACCACGTACGTGGTGCCGTTGGTGATCGCGGTAACGAGGCCGGCCGCCGAGACCGTCGCGACCGCGGAGTTCCGGCTCATCCACGTGAAGCTGCCCGCCAGCGGCGCGCCCGCCGTGTCCCGCGCCTGCGCGGCGAGCGCGCGCGTGTCCCCAAGCGACGTGAGCGTGTCGAACGGCGGCGTGACCGTCGTGGACGCGATCGCGCTCGGCGGCCCCGTCGGCGTGGTCGCGGTGGCGGCAATCGCGAGGGAGGCGAGGCCCGCACTCGACGCCGTGAGCGTCTGCGCACCCACGGTGGCGCCGAGCGTCCACGTCGTGGACACCTGGCCCGCGGCGTTCGTCGTGGGGGCGGGCGGCGCCGCGCTCCCGCCCGCGCTCGCCGTGAAGGTCACCGTGCGCCCCGCGCCGGCGACCGGGTTGCCGAAAGCGTCCATCACTTGCACGACGACGGGCTGGGCGAGCGGCGTGCCGCCGGCGGCGGTCTGCGCGCCGCCGCTCACGAGCGCGAGCACCGACGCGGGACCCGCGAGGACATCGAAGAGCGGGCCCGTCGCGCCCGTCACGCCGGACGCGCTCGCGGAGAACCGGTACTGCCCGGCGACGTTGAGCCGGACGGAATCGAAGAGGGCGACGCCGGCCACCGCGCGCGCGGCCGAGCGGCCGAGGAGCGGCGCTCCGGCCGGACCCGCCGCGAGCGCGAGCCGCACGGAATCCGTGAAGCCCGTGGCGACGTTCCCGCCCGTGTCGCGCGCGATCACTGTGATCGGGTCAATCACGACGCCCGCCGTGGCGCTGATCGGATACGCGCCGAACTCGAGGCGCCGTGCGGCGCCCACGGTGATCGCGAACGCGTTCGACGTCGCGCTCGTGAGGCCGGCGGCGCTCGCGACGAGCGTGTAGCCGGCGCCGGCGGTGTTGATGCGGAGATCCGCGAAGGTGGCCACGCCCGCCACCGCCGTGGCACTCACCGTGCCGAGCAGCGTCGCGGCGGGTGACCCCGCGCCCAGCGAAAGGGAGACGGTGCCCGTGAACGAGGTCGCGACGCTCCCGAACGCGTCGAGCGCCTGCACGCTCACGAGACCGATCACCACTCCGGCCGGCGTCGAGGCGGGCGGCTGCGCGACGAAGGCAAGCCGGGCCGGCGTGCCCGAGCGCGCCGTCGCGCTGAACGTCACCGGCGATCCGCTCAGCCCCGCCGCGCTCGCGGTCACCGTCTGCGCGCCCACCGTGGCTCCGAGCCGCCACGTCGTCTGCGCGAGCCCGCCCGCGTCGGTCGTGACGGTTGCGTTGGCGACCGAACCGCCCCCCGACGCCACCGCGAAGCTCACCGCCACGCCGCTCACGCCGACGCCGTCGCTCGCGGTGACCTGCGCCACGATCGGTTGCGCGAGCTGCGTGCCGACCACGCCGGTCTGCCCGGAGCCCGACTGCGCCGCGAGGTTTCGCGCGAGGAGCTGGACGTTCACGGTCACCGTGTCTTTGGGGCCCGTGAGGAGCTGCGCGATGATGCGCGCCGCGCCGCGCGTGCCCTGGGCGGTGCCGGCGCCCGCGGCTGGCGACGTGATGGTCGCGATGGCCGGATCGAGCGAGTGCCACACGATCGGCGTCCCCGGCAGCGCGGTGCCGCTCGCGTCGAGCGCGACCGCCGTGAAGTCGAAGCCGTTGCCCTCGAAGACGTTCAGCACGCGCGGGGAGGCCACGACGCGCGCGGCCGTGCTGCCCAGCCCCGTGTAGCTCACGGGGACTTCCACCGGCGGCGGCGCGGGCTGTCCCGGCACGGCGGGCACGGCGTTCACCGTCACCGGACCGCCGCGGAACACCGTGTCGCCCGCGGCGTTCACGTACCCGAGGTTCATCGAAAGCGGCTCACCCGTGGCCGGCGCGCTCGCCGAAAGCGGCACCGTCAGGCTCACCAGGATCGAGGTGGAGTCGGGCGGGAAGTTCACCACCGTGTCCAGCGCGATGGTGCCGTCGGCGCGGCGCAGCACGATGCGCACGCGGTTGAACTCGACGATGCCGGAACTGCTGCCGCCGGCCGCCTGGTACGCGGGCGGGAAGACGGGATGGAACGAGAGCCCGCGCGCGTAGCGCACCGCCGGCCCCCCGCGCGCGCCCGGTCCGGTCGGCTCGCGCCCGCAGCTCAGGATCGCGAGCACGAACGCGGTCGCGAGCAGCGCGAGACGACGGAGCGGAGCAGACGGCGTGCGAATGAGACGCATCACTCGGTGTGTCGGGAGGCGCGATGGGGCGGCGGACGCACGCGGGGCCCAATCATTAGTAACGGACTCGACCAACGTAGCGCGCGTCTGCGCGTCTGGCGAGGGGGCGCGCCGCGAGGTTAGTGTGACCCTCGTCACATACGTTCTCGACCGTCCCACTCCCTCTCCAACTCGCTCGAGACATGCCGCTGCGACGCGCCCTCGGCCTGGCCATCCCGCTCGCCTGCGCCGCGCTCTTCGTGCGGCTCGGCGTCTGGCAGCTCTCGCGCCTCGCGGAGCGCCGCGCGTTCAACGCGACGCTCGCGGTGCGACTCTCGGCGCCGCCGGTGGACGTGGCCGCGCTCCCGGCCGACACCGCGCAGGGACACTACCGGCGCGTCACGGCCGCCGGTGTGCTCCGGTACGATCGCGAAGTCGTGCTCGCGGGGCGCGCGCGGCAGGGCGCGCCCGGCGTGCATCTGCTGACCCCGCTCGACGTCCCGGGACGCGGCGTGAGCGACGCGGTCGTGATGGTGAATCGCGGCTGGGTCTACTCGGCGGATGCGGCGACCGTGGAGCCGGCGCGATGGAGAGAGCGCGACACGGTGCGCGTGGAGGGATACGTCGAGACATACCGGGTGGACAGCCGGAAGCAGACGGCCGTCAGCTCCCAGCCGTCAGCTCGCAGCCGTGAGCGCTCGGCAAGCGGGGCTCCGCTGCGCACGATTCGCGGGCTCGACCGCGAGGCGATCGAGCGCGCCGTGGGATCATCCGTCGCGCCGTACGTGCTGGTGCAGACCGGTGACACCGCCGTGCGCGACTCCGTCCCCGTGCGGCTCGGGCTGCCATCGCTCGACGAAGGGCCGCACCGGAACTACGCGATCCAGTGGTTCGCCTTCGCCGTGATCGCCGTGGTGGGAGGCGTGGCGCTCTTCAAGAGGCAGACAGCGGACAGCAGACGGCTGACAGCTGACGGCTGACCACTGCTGGCTGACAGCGCGTCGCCACCGGCTGTAGTTTTCCGCGATGTCCGACCATCCCGTTACGGCCCCCGCGTCCGAGTCCGAAGCGCGCGCCATCGCCGAGGCGGCGCGCGAGACTGAATGGACGCACCCGAGCTTCGTGCGAGAGCTCTTCCTGGGCCGGTTCCGCCTGGATCTGATCCATCCGCATCCGCCCGAGGATCCCGCCGAGGCCGCGCGCGCAAAACCGTTCCTCGATGAGCTGAAGGCCTTTCTGGAGCGGTACGACGCCGACGAGGTGGATCGCACCGGCCACATTCGCGAAGAGGACGTGCAGCGGCTCCGCGAGATGGGCGCGTTCGGGATCAAGGTCCCGCGGGAGTAC
>DATEDF010000130.1:0-53476 GCA_035286465.1 Gemmatimonadaceae bacterium
CGTCCGGCGCGGCCGGCGCGGCCTGCGCGGCCGGTGCGGCCGGTGCGGCCTGCGCGCCGAGCGGAGCGGCGACGGCGAGCGCCGTGACGGCGAGCGCGGTGACGGCGAGCGCGGTGACGGCCAACGCGGTGACGGCCGACGCGGTGACGGCCGACGTCACTACGGCGTGCGCGGCCGCGCGGGCGAGGGTGCGCGCGCGGCGGGCGTGGCGGCCGAGCCCGGCGCGGCGGGCGATCACTCGGCCGCTCCCGATGGGGCGAGTGCGCGGGTCCGGATTTCCTCGACCACGCGCGCGCGGAATGCGTCCACCGCCACGATCTCCTGCTTCCTGCCTGTCCCGCGCACGCGCAGCGCGAGCGTGCCCGACTCGGCCTCGCGCTTCCCGATGACCGCCATGTACGGGACCTTCATCGTCTCGGCCTCGCGAATGCGGTAGTTGAGCGTCTCCGATCGGTCGTCCAGGTGCGCGCGGATGCCGGCGGCGCGCAGCAGCGCCGTCAGCTCCGCCGCGTGCGCGCGGAGGTCGTCGGCGATCGGAAGCACGCGCACCTGCTCCGGCGCGAGCCACACGGGGAACGCGCCGGCGAAGTGCTCGATCAGGATGGCGATGAACCGCTCGAGGGAGCCGCTCACGGCGCGATGCATCAGCACCGTGCGGTGCGACGCGTTGTCGTCGCCCGTGTACGTCAGGTCGAACCGCTCCGCCTGCGCGTAGTCGAGCTGGATCGTGCCGAGCTGCCAGGCGCGACCGATGGAGTCGGTGACGTCGAAGTCGATCTTCGGCCCGTAGAACGCGCCGTCGCCGGGCTTGAACTCGTAGGCCATTCCCGTGGACTCCAGCGCCTCGCGCAACCCGCGCTCGGCGCGGTCCCACATCTCGTCCGTGCCGATGCGCTCCGGCGGCCGCGTCGCGAACCGGAGCGTCGCTCGCAGACCGAACGTGGCGTAATACCCCGTGATGAAGCGGATGAGCCGCGTCACCTCTTCCGCGATCTGGCTCTCCATCAGGTAGATGTGGCAGTCATCCTGCTGGAACTGCCGCACGCGGGTGAGGCCCGAGAGCGCGCCGCTCACCTCGTTCCGGTGGAGCACGTCGTAGGTGTTGTAGCGGAGCGGCAGCTCGCGATACGAGTGTTTCTTCGCGAGGTAGAGGAGGTGGTGCGACGGGCAGTTCATCGGCTTGAGCGAGAAGTCGTGTTCCTTCGTCTCGCGGTCGAGCACGAGGAACATGTGCTCGCGGTACACGCCCCAGTGTCCGGAGATCTCCCAGAGCCCCTTGTTGTAGAGCTGCGGCGTCATCACCTCGTGGTAGCCGTCCCGCTGCAGCTCGCGGAGGTACGCGATGAGCGCGTTCATCACGGTCGCGCCGCGCTCGGTCCAGAAGGCCGCGCCCGGCGCGAAGTGGTGGAAGAGGAAGAGGTCGAGCGCGCGGCCGACGACGCGGTGGTCCCGGCGCTTCGCCTCCTCGATGCGGTGGAGATGCGCGTCGAGGTCTTCCTTGCGGAACCACGCGGTCGCGTAGATGCGCTGCAGCATCTGGCGGCGCTCGTCGCCGCGCCAGTACGCGCCCGCGGTACTCAGCAACTTGAAGTGCCGCAGGAACGAGGTGTCCGGGAGGTGCGGGCCCTTGCACAGGTCGGTGAACGGCCCGTCGGTGTACGTGGAGATGATCTCGTCCGTGCCCTCGAAGTCGGCGAGGCGCTCGAGCTTCAGCGGGTCGTCCGCGAAGTGCCGCTGCGCCGCGGCCTGCGAGACCTCCTCGCGCACGAACGGCAGCTTCTCCGCGGCGACCTTCCGCATCTCGGCCTCGAAGGCCTCGAGGTCGTCGGGCGTGAAGGGCCTCGCGACCTCGAAGTCGTAGTAGAAGCCGTCCTCGATGGCGGGGCCGAAGCCGATCTTCGCGTCGGGACGGAGCCGGCGGACCGCGGTGGCGAGCACGTGCGCGCCCGAGTGGCGCAACACGTCGAGCGCGCGCGGGTCCTTCTCCGTGAGCACGACGAAGGGCCCGCCCTTGCGGAGCGGCGTCACGAGGTCCTGCACCTCGCCGTCCACGGCCACGGCGATCGCCGCCGCGAGCAGGCGCGGCCCGATGGACGCCACCACGTCCCGCGGAAGGGTGCCCGCCGTGACCTGGCGCGTCGCGCCGTCGGGGAGCACGAGCGTGAGCAGCTCCCCGCGATTCGCGACGGAGTCCGTCATCGCTCGATCACCGCGTCGAGGAGCGGAACGATCCGGTCCGCGTAACGGAAGTAGAGGATGACTCCGAGCACGAGGAGCGCCGTGAACGCGGTCCACAGCACGATCTGGCGGGCGCGCAGGCGCGCGGCAGGCGTGTTCGGGGACGAGGCGGACATCGGTGGCGGCTCCTGACTCGCGGGGGAAGCGACTCAAGTTAACCCCGCCGCTTCGGGCGACGCTACGGCGGCGACGTCGCGCGGCACACCGGCGTCGCGCCCCGTGCCCACGGGGGTCCGGCGCGTGGCGCACCGGAGGCCGCGGCGCGTGGCGCGGCGGAGGCCGCCGCGCGCCGCGCGGTAGACCCGCGCTCGGCAGCGTGGCTAACTTTCCGCGCGATGACGCGCCCGCGCCCCGACGACGACGAGCCCAGGGAGATTCCCGCGCGCTACGACGCGGGCGCGACCGAGCGCGCGCTCTACGAGGAGTGGGAAGCCGCCGGCGTCTTTCGCGCCGACGCCGCGCGATCGAAGCGGAGCGGTGGCGACCGGGAGCCGTTCGCGATCGTGATGCCGCCGCCGAACGTGACGGCGGCGCTGCACGTGGGGCACGCACTCAACAACATCGTGCAGGACGTGCTCGCGCGCTGGCGCCGGATGGCCGGCGACGAGACGCTCTGGCTGCCCGGCACCGACCACGCGGGCATCGCCACGCAGAACGTCGTCGAGAAGCTCCTCGCCTCGGAGGGCACGTCGCGCGAAGCCCTCGGCCGCGACGCGTTCGTCGCGCGCGTGCGGAGCTTCGTCGAGGAGACCGGCGGCGCGATCCTCCACCAGCTGCGCACCATCGGCGCGAGCGCCGACTGGACGCGCACCGCGTACACGTTCAGCCCGGCGCTTTCGCGCGCGGTGCGCGACGTGTTCGTGCGCCTGTTCGACGACGGGCTCATCTATCGCGGCCACCGCGTCATTCACTGGTGCCCGCGCTGTCTCACGGCGCTCTCCGACGAGGAGGCCGAGTTCACGGACGCCGCGGGGACGCTCTTCCACATCCGCTATCCGCTCGCCGACGACCCCTCCGCGGGCCTCGTCGTCGCGACGACCCGCCCGGAGACGATGCTCGGCGACGTCGCCGTCGCGGTGCACCCGGACGACGCGCGCTACCGCGCGTTCGTCGGGCGGCGCGTCCGCCTCCCGATCGCCGGCGTCGAGATCCCCGTCATCGCCGATGACGCCGTGGACCACGCCTTCGGGACGGGCGCGGTCAAGATCACGCCGGCGCACGACGCGAACGACTTCGAGGTGGGGCGCCGGCACCGGCTCCCGATGCCGGTGGTGATGGCGCCGGACGGCACGATGGCCGAGGACGCGGACGCCGAGGGACGCGTGCCGGCGCCGCTCCGGGGGCTGGACCGCGTCGCCGCGCGGGCGCGGATCGTCGCGCAGCTCGAGGCGGAGCGACTCCTGGTCAGGACCGAACCGCACGCCCACGCGGTGCGCCGCTGCTACCGCTGCGAGACCGTCGTGGAGCCGCGACTCTCCGACCAGTGGTTCGTGAAGATGGCGCCGCTCGCGAAGCCGGCGCTCGACGCGGTGCGCGACGGGCGCGTCCGGATCCTCCCCGAACGCTGGCACGCGGTGTACGTGAACTGGATGGAGAACATCCGGGACTGGAACATCTCGCGGCAGATCTGGTGGGGCCACCGGGTCCCGGTCTGGTACTGCGACGAGTGCGACCCGCCGCAGAACGTGATCGCGAGCCGTGAGGACCTCGCGCAGTGCCCGCACTGCGGGTGCCCGGTGCGGCAGGACGAGGACGTGCTCGACACCTGGTTCTCGTCGTGGCTCTGGCCGTTCTCGACGCTCGGCTGGCCCGAACAGGACACGGCGGACCAGCGCGCGTTCTACCCGACCGACGTGCTCGTCACCGCGCCGGAGATCCTCTTCTTCTGGGTCGCGCGGATGATCATGAGCGGCTTCTACTGCATGGGGCGCGAGCCCTTCCACACCGTCTACCTGCACGGGACCGTGCGCGACCTGCAGCACCGGAAGATGTCGAAGTCGCTCGGCAACGGGATTGATCCGCTCGACGTCGTGCAGCGCTACGGCGCCGACGCGCTGCGCTACACGCAGATGGCCGGAACGGGGCTCGGGGTGGACGTGATGCTCGATCCTGACGACCTCGAGAAGTCGTTCGCGCCGGGACGCAACTTCGCGACGAAGCTGTGGAACATCGGCCGGTTCCTGCTGCTGAGCGTCGGCGCGCCGCCGGTGCGGCGCCTCGAGGTGGTGCCCGCGAACGCGCTCACGCGCGCGGACCGGTGGATTCTCGGTCGCCTCGCGGGGGCGATCGCCGAGTGCGACGCCGCGCTCGGGCCCGCGCGGCCCGCCTCGGGCGGATGGCCCGGGGCGGAGCGAAACGCCGGGATGCGCTTCGACGCCCATGTCGAGGCCGCGCGCCGCTTCGTGTGGAACGAACTGGCCGACTGGTACGTCGAGGCGACGAAGGCGCGCCTCCAGACCGCTGGAGAGGACCGGGAAGTCGCGCGCGCCGTGCTCGTGCACGTCTTCGATCACGCGCTCCGGCTGCTGCACCCCGTGATGCCGTTCATCACGGAAGCGCTCTGGCGGCGACTCCCGGGGCACGCGGCGGGCACCTTTCTCGCCACGGCGGAATGGCCGCGCGCGGCCGCGGTGCCCGAGGGCGCCGGGGAGTTCGACGTGGTGCGCGAGGCCATCGGGGCGATCCGCCAGCTCCGCTCCGACTACGCCATTCCGCCCGCGCAGACCCTCGCGGCGCACGTCGTCGGGCCTCCGTCGGCGGCGCGGCGCGCGCTGCTCGACGAGCGGCCGCTTGCGGCGCGACTCGCGCGCTGCGACCTGCTCGAGACGGCCCCGGGCGCCGGCGCCGCGGCACACGCCGTGCTCGCGAGCGGCGTCGAGCTGGTGCTCCCGCTCACGGGGATCGTGGACATCGAGAAAGAGTGCGCGCGGCTGACGAACGAGCTGGCCGGACTCGACCGGCAGCTCTCGGCGCTTCGCGGCCGGCTGGCGAACGAGAAGTTCACGAGCCGGGCTCCGAAAGACGTCGTGGAGGCGGAGCGTGCGAAGGAGCGCGAATGGGGCGCGCGTCGCGACCAGCTGAGCGCGAAGGTGCGCACGCTGTGCGGCGCGTGAAGATCGCCGTGACGCGGGGCCCCACCCGCAGCTCGACGCTCGCCGCCACGCGCGCCGGGACGCTTGCCGTGACCCTCGCCGTGACCCTCGCTGTGTCGTTCGGCGCGATCCTCACCGCCGGTTGCGCCGCGCCGGGGATGCCGCCTGGCGGGCGGCTGGACCGGAGCCCGCCGCGGCTCCTGTCGGTGACGCCCGACACCGGCGCGGTCAACGTGCGGGCCCGGGAGGTCCTCTTCCGGTTCGACGAGGTGGTAAGCGAGCGGCCCCGGGGCGCCCAGGGGCTCGACCAACTCATCGTGGTCTCCCCGTCGGACGGCCCGGTGAACGTGGACTGGCGGCGGGACGCCCTGGCGATCCGTCCGAGGCGCAGCTGGCGTGCCAATACCGCATACACCGTCACGATTCTACCCGGTTTGAGCGATCTGCAGGGCAATGCGACCGTCGGCCCGTTGCAGACGGAGTTCTCGACTGGTAGCGTGATTCCACGCGGCGCGATTCGCGGGGTGGCGTTCGACTGGGTGGCGCAGCGCGTCGCGAGCGGAGCGCGAATCGAAGCGATGATCGGAGCGGACACCATCCTGAAGTATCTCGCGGCCGCGGACACGAGCGGCCGCTTCGCCCTGGCGAACCTGCCCGCCGGGGCGCTCCTCGTGCGTGCGTACGCGGACCAGAACGGGAACCGCGTGCTCGACGGCGCTCGGGAGTCGTGGGATTCCGCGACGGTCGCGCTCGCCGACTCGGCGCGCCGCGACTTCTATCTCTTCGCCCACGATTCGGCCGGCCCGCGCCCGAGCAACGTCACGGCGGTGGATTCGCTGACGCTCCGGGTGAAGTTCGACAAGCCGCTCGACCCCTCGGCGCCGCTCGCCGCGTCGCAGCTCGTGGTGCGGCGCGCCGCCGACTCGGTGCGCACGCCGGTGCGGCGCGTGCTGCGCGCCGCGGAGCGCGATTCGCTGGACGCGGCGCGCACGCGGGCCGCGGCGGACTCCGCGGCGCGGGCGGACACGACCGAAGCGGGCCGTCGCGCGCGGACGCGCGCGGACTCCGCGCGCGCCGCCGCCGCGCGCGATTCGATCGCACGCGCGCAGATGGCCGCGCTCGTCGCCGCGCGCGACACCGTGAAGCGCGAGCCGCCTCCCGCGCCGGCGCGCCCCGCGCCGCTCTCCGAGTACGTGCTCGAGCTCGCAGCGCCGCTCGTGTCGGGCACGCCGATGCATCTTGAGGTGCAGGACGCGCGGGGGCTCTCGGGCGCCTCGCGCACGAGCCAGGCCGTGTTCGTCTGGCGCCGGCCGGCGGTCCGGGATTCCACCGCCGCGAAGGCGCCGGAGAAGAAGCCGTGAAGGCCGACGCGCGCCGCGCGCTCCCCGCGGTGGGCGCGCTCCTCGAACTCGAGGGCGTGCGGCGGCTCCTCGAGCGGGCGCCCCGCGGCCTCGTGGCCGAGGTGGTCCGGTCGGTGGTGGACGACGCGCGCCGCGCCGGCGTCCCCGCGCCGGACGACGACGCCCGGTGGCTCGAGGCCATCGAGGCGCGGCTCGCCCAACGGCAGCTCCCCTCGCTCCGTCGCGTGATCAACGCCACCGGCGTGGTGCTCCACACGAACCTGGGACGCGCGCCGCTCGCGCCCGCGGCGCTCGAGGCGATGCGCACAGTGGCCTCGGGCTTCTCCAATCTCGAGTATGACGTGGCCGCCGGTGCCCGCGGATCGCGCCACACACACTGCGCCGCACTGCTCGCGGAGCTGACCGGCGCGGAAGACGCGCTCGTCGTGAACAACTGTGCCGCGGCGCTCGTGCTCGCGCTCAACACGCTGTCGGACGGACGCGAGGCCGTGATCTCCCGCGGCGAGCTGGTGGAGATCGGCGGCAGTTTCCGCGTGCCCGACATCATGGCGAAGAGCGGGGCGACGCTGGTCGAGGTGGGAACGACGAATCGCACGCACGCCGACGACTATCGCCGCGCGCTCTCGCCGCGCACGGGCGCGATCGTGTCGGTGCACCGCAGCAACTTCGCCCAGGAGGGGTTCGTCGCCTCCGTGCCGGTCCGCGAGCTGGTGCCGATCGCCGCCGAGGGCGGCGTCCCGCTCCTCCACGACTTCGGGAGCGGGCTCCTGGTGGATCTCGCCCCGTGGGGCCTGACGGGCGAGCCGACGGCGCGGGACGCCGTGCGCGCGGGGGCCTCGCTGGTGCTGATGAGCGGCGACAAGCTGCTGGGGGGCCCGCAGGCGGGCGTCATCGTGGGGAGGGCCGCACTCGTGGCCGCGCTCCGGCGCAATCCGCTCGCGCGGGCGTTGCGCGTGGACAAGCTGACCCTTGCCGCGCTCGAGGCGACGCTCGCGCTTTCGCGTGATCCCGCGCGCGCGGTCTCCGGGATTCCCGCGCTCGCCCTCCTGACGGCGGGCGTGGGCGCGCTCGAGGAGCGCGCGCGCCGCCTCGCCGAGGCGCTCGCCGCGCGCGGCGTGCGCGGACGCGTCGTGCCCAGCGAGGCGACGGTCGGCGGCGGCGCGTTCCCGACCGCGCGCCTCCCGTCGGCCGCGCTCGCGCTCGACGTCGAGGCGCCTGATCGCGCGGACGCGCGACTCCGCGCGGCGCGCGTGCCGGTGATCGGCCGCATCGTGGAGGGGCGCCTCCTGCTCGACCTGCGCGGCGTCCTCCCGGAGACGGACGATGAGCTCGCCGCGCTCGTCGCGGAGGCGCTCTCGTGAACGCGCTCACGCCGGACGAGCGCTCGCTGCGGTCGCCGCGCCGCACCCTCGCGGTCACCGGCGAGCACCGCCTCTCGCTTCGCGAGATCCGGCCCGCGATTTTCTTCGACCGGGACGGCACGCTCATCCGCGACGTGGGCTTCATCAAGAATCCCGGAGACGTGGAGCTGGTGCCGCACGCCGTGAACGCCGTGCGCCGGATGAACTACCAGCTCTGGCCGGTCATCGTGGTGTCGAATCAGTCGGGCATCGCGCGGGGCTTGCTCACGGAGGAGGACTACGAGCGCGTGCGCGAGCGGGTGGACGACCTCGTGCAGGAGCGAGGCGCGTACATCGCGGGGCACTACCACTGCCCGCATCATCCCGACTTCACGGGCGCCTGCGAGTGCCGCAAGCCCGGGGTCGCCCTCTTCGAGCAGGCGATGGCCGAGCACGCGGTCAATCCGGCGCTCTCGGTGTTCGTCGGCGACCGCTGGCACGACGTGCTCCCGGCGATGCACTACGGCGCGCGCGGCATTCTCGTGCCGAATGAAGGGACGCCCGCCGAGGAGATCGAGCGCGCTGAACGGGAGCTGGAGGTGGCGCGGACGCTCACGGAGGCGGTGCATCTGATACTGCAGGTGTAACGGCGTCCCCTGTCCCTCTCACTTGTCCCTCGTCCCTGCAGTACAATTTCCGTGTGTCTCCGCCCGTCCAACGCCTCGCCATTCTCGCCTCCGGCAGCGGCACGAATCTGCAGGCGATCCTCGACTATTGTGACGCGCTCGGGCCGGCGCGCCCGGTGGACGTCGTGCTCGTGGCGAGCGACCGACCGCAGGCGTTTGCGCTCGAGCGCGCGCGCCGGCACGGCATCGCGACGGCGGTCATCGAGCGTCCCGCGGACGGGGAGACACTGGCGGCGCTGCTCGAGCGCCACCGGGTGGACCTCGTCGCGCTCGCCGGCTACCTGAAGCTCGTCCCGAGCGCGGTCACCGGCCGCTGGCCCGGCCGGATCGTGAATGTGCATCCGGCACTGCTCCCCAGGTTCGGCGGCGCCGGGATGTACGGACGCCGGGTGCACGAGGCGGTGCTCGCCGCGCACGAGGGCGAGAGCGGCGCGACCGTGCACGTCGTGGACGAGCAATACGACCACGGCGCGATCCTCGCGCAGGAGCGCGTGCCCGTGGAGCCGGGCGACACGCCGGAGACGCTGGCCGCCCGCGTGCTGACCGTCGAGCACCGCCTCTATCCGCGCACGCTGCACGCCCTCGCCCTCGAGCTGGCGAAGACGCCCTGACGCGAACCCTCGCCCTTCGCAAACCCTTCGCCCTTCGCAGACCCTTCGCCCTTCGCAAACCCTTCGCCCTTCGCAAACCCTTCGCCCTTCGCAAACCCTTCGCCCTTCACCGCTCTTCCGTGCCCCGCGCCCTCCTCTCCGTCTCCGACAAGTCCGGTCTCGCACCGTTCGCCGCGGGCCTCGCCGCGCTCGGCTGGGAACTCGTCTCCACCGGCGGCACGGCGCGCGCGTTGCGCGAGGCGGGCCTCACCTGCACGGATCTCAGCGCCGTCACGCGGTTCCCCGAGATGCTCGACGGGCGTGTGAAGACGTTGCACCCCGCCGTGCACGGCGGCCTGCTGGCGCGACGGGACAACCCGGAGCACCTGGCGGCGATCGCCGCGCAGGGCATCGCGCCCATTGACCTCGTCTGCGTCAACCTCTACCCGTTTCGCGAGACCGCGCGCACACGGGGCGTCACGCCCGACGCGGTGATCGAGCAGATTGACATCGGCGGACCCTCGATGCTCCGCTCGGCGGCGAAGAACTTCGCGGCGGTGACCGTCGTGGTGGATCCCGCGGACTACGAGCGCGTCCTCCAGACCCTGCAGGACGGGCGCGACGACCTCGAGCTGCGCCGCACGCTGGCCGCGAAGGTCTTCGAGCACACGGCGGCGTACGACGCGACGATCGCGGGGTGGTTTGCCCTGCAGGCCGGCGACCGCTTCCCGGAGCGGCTGACGGTCGCGCTCGAGCGGCAGCAGGCGCTGCGGTACGGCGAGAACCCGGGGCAGCGCGCGGCCTTCTACGTCGAGGAGCGTGGCGCGGGACTGGCCGCGCTCGCGCAACTCGGCGGCAAGGAGCTCTCCTTCAACAATCTGCTCGACCTGGAGGGCGCCCTGCTCGCGACCGACCCGTTCGCCGGCGCGACGTGCTGCGCGATCGTGAAGCACACCACGCCGTGCGGACTCGCCACCGGCCGCACGGCGGCGGAGGCGTACCGGAAGGCGCTCGCCTGCGACCCGGTCAGCGCGTTCGGCTCGGTGATCGCGTTCACGGTGCCGGTGGACGAGGAGGCCGCGGCGCTCGTGGCGTCGCTGTTCGTCGAGTGCGTGGTCGCGCCCGCGTTCACGCCGGAGGCGCGGCGCGTGCTCGGCGAGAAGCGGAACCTCCGCGTGCTCGAGGGCGAGGCGCGCGCGCCCGGGAGCGCGCTCGATTTCAAGCGCGTGCGCGGCGGCGTCCTCTTCCAGGAACGCCCGCCGGCTACGCTCGACGACACGGACTGGACGGTGGTGACCGCGCGCCAACCGGACGCGGCGGAGCGCGCCGATCTCCTCTTCGCGTGGCGCGCGGTGGCGAGCGTCAAGTCCAACGCGATCGTGCTCGCGAAGGACGGGGCGACGATCGGGATCGGCGCGGGGCAGATGTCGCGCGTGGACGCCGCCTTCCTCGCCGTGCACAAGGCGAAGAGCGCCGGGCACGAGACCGCGGGCGCCGTGCTCGGTTCGGACGCGTTCTTCCCCTTCCGGGACGGCGTGGACCAGGCCGCGGACGCCGGGGTGCGCGCCCTCGTCCAGCCGGGCGGCTCGGTGCGTGACTCGGAAGTCATCGCGGCGGCGGACGGCCACGGGATGGCGATGCTGTTCACCGGGCGGCGGACCTTCCGGCACTGATCGCCACGCCGTTGCAACGCTTTCGCGACCCACCCCCGTCCAACGAGATTGCAGGGTTGCCGTAGCGCACCTCCCTTCGTCCTCCACGCAATGGCCAAGCGCGCCGCCCCGCCCAACGATCTCGATTACCGCCCGTCCTACGTGGCGGCGGCCGTCGCGTCCGGACTCGTGCTCGCGCTCTACGTGCTCACGCTCTCGCCCGAGACGGCGATGTGGGACACGAGCGAGTACATCGCCGCCGCCTTCACCCTCGGGATTCCGCACCCGCCCGGGAACCCGCTCTTCGTGCTCGTCGGCCGCGTGTTCACCCTCCTCCCCATCGCGCCCAACGTCGCGATGCGCGTGAACCTGCTCGCGGCGCTCTCGAGCGCCGTGGCCGCCGGGATGTGGTTCCTGGTGACCGAGCGCGTGCTCGTCGGGTGGTTCACCGAGCGCTGGCAGCGCATCACCGGCGGCGCGCTCGCGGTGCTGATCGGCGCGACGGCCTTCACCGTGTGGGCGCAGTCGGTCGTGAACGAGAAGGTCTACACGGTGTCGCTCGCGGGGCTTGCGGTGGCCTCGTGGCTCGTCGTGCGCTGGTGCGACGATCCCGACGGCGTGAAGGCCGACCGCACGCTCGTGCTCATCGCGTACATCATCGGCGCGGGCTATGCCGTGCACATGGCGGGCCTCCTCGTCGCGCCCGCGGTCGTGCTCGCGATCCTCATCCGCCGCCCGCGGACCGTCCTCCGCTGGAAGCTCCTCGTCGCGTGCGCCGGCGCGCTCGTCCTCGGCGGCTCCTCGTTCGCGACGCAGCCCATTCGCGCCGCGCACTTCCCCGCGGTCAACGAAGGAGAACCGACCGCGTGCCGCACCGAACTCAAGCTCGACTGCACGCTCTCGAAGGGCACGTACGACGCCTTCATGTACAACTTCAACCGCGGCCAGTACGGCAAGCCCGACGTGGTCAACGAGCGGCAGGCGCCGTTCAGCGCGCAAATCGGGATGTGGTGGCTCTACTTCAAGTGGCAGTGGCTGCGCGACCCGCGCGGCGGGATCGCCGGGCTGCAGGGCGCGCTCGCGGCGGTCTTCCTCGTGCTCGGCCTGCTCGGGGGGTTCGTGCACTGGCGGCGCGATCCGCGCAGCTTCGCGTTCTTCGGGCCGCTGATGTTCACGCTGACGCTCGTGCTCATCTACTACCTCAACTTCAAGTACGGCGCCTCGCAGGCTCCCGAGCTCGGGGACGACGTCGAGCGCGAGGTGCGCGACCGCGACTACTTCTTCCTCTGGAGCTTCTCGGCATGGAGCGTCTGGGCCGCGCTCGGGCTCACCTACGTCTGGGAGTCGCTCGCGGCCGTGATCGAGCGCCAGACGCGCACGCTCGGGCGCGAGACCGTGGAGCTGCCGACGAATCGCGCGTGGTCCCTGACGTCGCCCGTCCTCCTGCTCGCGTTGGTCCCGCTCTTCGGCAACTGGCAGGCCGCCTCGCGCCGCGGCCAGACCGACACCGCGGATTTCGCGGCGGACCTTCTCAACTCGGTCGAGCCCTACGGCGTGCTCGTGACCGTCGGCGACAACGACACCTTCCCGCTCTGGTACGCGCAGGAGGTGCTCGGCGTGCGCCGCGACGTGCTCATCGCCAACACGTCACTGCTCAACACCGACTGGTACACCCGGCAAATGATCCGCCGCCCGGTGTTCGACTACGACGAGGCCAGAGGCCCCGCCATCTATCGCGGTCGCGCGTGGGAGAAGCCGAAGGGACCTCCCCTCGACATGACGTTCGAGCAGGCCGACTCCGTGCCGCTCGGCCAGGAGTACACGCAGCCGATGCTCTTCGTGAAGGACCGGATCCGCGCGATCGTGCAGCCGCGCTTCCTCGCGCGCGCCGACTTCTTCGTGCTCCGGATGATCCAGGACGGTACCCGTCCGGTCTACTTCAGCCGGACGTCCGGGCCTTACGCGCAGGAGCTGGGACTGGGCGGCTACGTGCTCACGCAGGGGCTCGCGCGGAAGCTGATGAGCGACTCCGTGCGCGCGAGCGGGGACACGGTGCACGTGCCGGGCGAGGGGATGGTGGACCTGCCGCGCAGCGAGGCGCTCTGGAAGGAGTTCAAGGCGCCGGCGGCGTTCATCCGGAAGAACGAGTGGGTGGATCGCCCGTCGGTGGGCATCCCCTACCTCTACGTGCAGACCGGCGTGGTGCTCCAGGACGCGCTGCAGCAACGCGGGCGCACGAAGGAGGCGGGCGACGCGATGCAACTGGCGCGCGCGGTCGCCAGAGCCACGCGGCTGGAAGAGCTGTTCGGCCCCGAAGCGCCCCCGCCCCCGCCCATCGTCCCGGCCGACACGGGGCGCCGCCGGCAGGTGCCGGCGGTCAGGACGAACCCGTAGCGAGCGCCTGCATCCACGGCCGCGCCGCGGCGAACTCGCGGCGAATGGCCTCCACGCCGGTCGTTGCGCCCTCGGCGTCGCCCGCCCTGCCCGCGGTCTCCGTCGCGGCGCACGCGTCGCCGAGCGCCACCGCACCGAGCTGGCGCGCGCTCGACTTGAGCGAGTGCGCGATGCTCGCGACTTCGCTGATGTGCCCCGCCTGGGACTCCTCGCCGAGCTTGCCGAGCCGCTCCTCCGCGAACTGGAGAAACGTCTGCATCATCATCGCGAGCATCTCGTCGCCGCCGACGCTGCGCAGAACATCGAGCGCGGGCCTGGCGTCGTCCGGAATCTGCGTCATGCGGGAAGCGGTGGTGGTTGGCGTGGTGAGTGCCGGCCGGGACGAGGCAGCGGCTCACGATAAGCTATTGCCGTCGCCCGACCGCGCGCCACCACGGAGGATGGCCGTGCGACGCGCGCGGTGCGCGCCGGTTGCGTGCCGCTCGCGCTTCGGCGACATTTCGTTCGCCTTGGGAGGGCTAGACCTAATTGGTAAGGCAGCGGTCTTGAAAACCGCCGCGGTGAAAGCCGCTTACAGGTTCGAATCCTGTGCCCTCCGCTCCGCCGCCGCGCATCCCGCGTGATCGAGGCCGCGTGCCGGCGGTGCGCATGCTGCGACCCAGGAGCGGTGGCCGAGAGGCTGAAGGCACCGGTTTGCTAAACCGGCATACGGGCCTAAACCTGTATCGAGGGTTCGAATCCCTCCCGCTCCGTTGACCACTCCCGTCCGCGTCCGCTTCGCCCCCTCCCCCACCGGCTTTCTCCACGTGGGCGGCGCGCGCACCGCGCTCTTCAACTGGCTCTACGCCAGGAAGCACGGCGGCCAGTTCCTCCTCCGCATCGAGGACACCGACAGGGCGCGCAGCACCGAGGAGTCCACGCGCGCGATCTTCGACGGCCTCACCTGGCTCGGCCTCGCGTGGGACGAGGACGTCGTGCATCAGGGCGCCAACCTCGCGCGCCACGAGCGGGACGCGCGCACGCTGCTCGAGAAGGGCCGCGCCTACCGCTGCTTCTGCACGGCCGAGGAGCTCGAGGGGCGCCGCAAGGAGGCCGCGCTCGGCAAGGAGGCGTTCAAGTACGACCGTCGCTGCGACCGGCTCGCGCCCGGGGAGGCCGCGCGGCGCGTCGCCGCGCGCGACCCCTGCACCATCCGCTTCCGCGTCGCTGAGGGCACGACGGCGTGGGACGACATCGTCCACGGCACGGTCAGCTTCCCGAACGAGGACGTCGAGGACTTCGTCATCCTGCGCGCGGACGGCACTCCCATCTACAACATGGCGGTGGTCTCGGACGACATCGCAATGCGCATCACGCACGTGATGCGCGGCGACGACCACATCTCGAACACGCCGAAGCAGATCATGCTCTACGAGGCGCTCGGCGCCGCGCTTCCGCGCTTCGCGCACTTTCCGAACGTGCTCGGGACGGACGGGAAGAAGCTCTCCAAGCGGCACGGCGCGACGGCCGTGGGCGACTACCAGCAGCTGGGCATCCTCCCGCAGGCGATGAACAACTTCCTCGCGCTCCTCGGCTGGAGCCCCGGCGGCGACCGCGAGATCCTGACGATGGACGAGATGGTCCAGCTCTTCTCGGAGGAGGGGCTGCTCCGGAAGGCGTCGGTGTTCGACCCGAAGAAGCTCGAGTGGATGAACGGGCAGCACCTGTCGCGGCTGCCGCTCGACGAACTGGAGCCGCGCGTGACGCCGGAGATCGTCGCGGCGGGGCTCGCGACCGCGGACCAGCTCGCGGCGCGGCGCGACTGGTATCGCGCGCTGCTCGACCTGCTGCGCGTGCGCGCCCGCACGATCGGCGACATCGTGCGCCAGGCGCGCCCCTACTTCGCGGACGCGATCGCGTACGACCCGGAGGCGGTGGCGAAGCAGTGGAGCGCGCCGCGCGAGGCGCGCAGCCTGCTCGCGGCCACCCGTGAGCGGCTCGCGGCGCTCGGCGACTGGTCGCCCGCCGCGATGGAGGGCGCGCTCCGGGCGCTGGCCGAGGAGCGGCGCGTGGGCGGCGGCGCCGTATTCCAGCCGCTGCGCGTCGCGCTCACGGGACTCACGGTCAGCCCCGGGATCTTCGACGTGCTCGCGGCCCTGGGGCGCGAGAAGTCGCTCGCGCGGATCGCGGCGGCCGAGCGCCACCTCGAGGGGCTCGCGGGGGCGGCGTGACGCGCGCCCCGCTCACGCCGGTCGAGCAGGAGGTTTACCGCTTCCTGCTCGACTTCCTCTCCACGCGCACCTTCCAGCCGAGCGTGCGCGAGATCGCGAAGCACTGCCGTATCCCGAGCACGAAATCGGTGACCGACCTCCTCGCCTCGCTCGAGCGGAAGGGATACGTCGAGCGTGCGCCGGGACGCTCGCGCGGGGTGACGCTGGTCGGCTTCGGGGGCGGCGCGGGCACGATCCCCGTCCCCGTGCTGCGCGTCGAGGCGGGGCGCGCCGATCTCCCGAGCGACGATCACCTCACGCTCGACCGGCGGCTCGTGCCGTCGGACGACGCCTTCCTGGTGCGCGCGTCGCACGAGCACGCCCCGCGCCACGGCGTGCGGCTGGGCGACCTGGTGCTCGTGCATCCGTCGTCGCGCGCGAAGGACGGCGACGTGGTGGCCGTGCGCGTCGCGAACGTGGTCCTCGTGCGGACGATGCGGCGCCGCGGCCTCACGCTCCTCCTCGAGGCGCCCGGGGCGGGCGACGACCGCGAGCTCGGGCCGGGCGACGACTACGTCGTGCTCGGCGTGCTCGCCGGCGTCATCCGCGCGGCGAGCCCGGCCTAGCGGTCACGGTCCGGCGCCGGCCTCGCTGGCGCGGGCTCGGCGGGCCTTTTCTTCTGCTGGTCCGCGCGCTCCTTCTCCTTCCGTTCCCGCAGCGCCCTGACCGCCGCGCGGAAGTCCTCGTCGCGGGCGACGCGCGCGGCCTGCTCCTGGATCTCCCCACGCATCGTCCGCAACCGGCGCTCCCGCTCCACCGCCACCGGGTTCGCCGTCGCGTTCATCGGGAGGAGCGCGAGGACCGCGGTCGGGAGCGAGAAATCGCCGAGGTGGATGTACCGGCGGTCAATCCCGTAGGTCTTCCCGCGGTGCGTGAACGTCCAGTCGCCCGGCGCGCGCTCCGTGGGGAGCGCGGCCATCGAGTCTTCGAACGCCCGGACGCGTGCGGCGATCACGCTGTCCATTCGCTGCTGAGGCGACATTGGCGCGACGACCACCGGCGCGCTCGGCGCCCAGATTCTGGGGTCCGAGAACGACGGCCGCACGCCCGGCACGACGCCGCCCGCGCCGACGACCGGACCCGCCCCCAGGGTGTCGCGCGCGGAGGCGGCGGGAGGCGGCGCCGTCGGGATTCCGGAGGGCACCGCCGGCGGCGCGACGACCGGAGGCGCCGTGGGCGCCGGCGCCGCGCGCGCGGGCCGGTTGTCGCCCCCCGCGCGAGGCGTCTCGCGCTGGGGCGTCGGGGCACGAGGCACCGCGAGGAATCCGATGCGCTCGACGATGATCGGCTGGGCTTTCGTCCCCGGCGGCGTCAGGTAATCCGCCTGCAGCACCACGACGCGCAGGAGGAGCGCGATCGCGACGGCGTGCACCGCCAGCGAGACGAGGAATCCCCCCGGGCCGCGCGGCACGGGATCGCGGCGCTCGCCCGGCGTGCTGATCGCACGACGCCGCGACCCGGTCACCGCCGCGCGCGCCTCACGCGCCGGCCGCCACCGGGTTCTTCACGATCGAATGGCCGACGACCTCCACTTCCACCGCGTCGCCGGCCGCGAGCGGGCCGACGCCCGGCGGCGTCCCCGTCAGCACCACGTCGCCGGGCTCGAGCGTGATGAAGCGGCTGATGTAGGAGAGCAGGTCGGGAATCGGGAACACCATCTCCGCGGTGTTCGCGCGCTGCCGCTCCTCTCCGTTGACGCGCGTGACGAGGGTGAGCGCGGCGAGGTCCCGGGGCTTCCGCGACTCCTCGCCCAAGGGGAGGAAGGTGTCGCTCCCCTTGGCGCGCGCCCACTGGCTGTCCTGCTTCTGCCATTCGCGCGCGGAGACGTCGTTGGCCGCGACAATCCCCCGCACCGCCGCCGCACACGCCGCCGCCGGCGCCTTGCGCAGCCGGGTCCCGATCACGATCGCCACCTCGCCCTCGTAGTCCACGCGTCCGGCACCGGCGGGCAGCTCGATCGGCGCGCCCGACCCGATCACGGCCGACGGCGGCTTGAGAAAGAGGAGCGGCTCGGCAGGCACCTCGTTCCCCATCTCCTTCGCGTGTTCGCGGTAGTTCCGCCCGACGCAGACGATCTTCCCGGGACGTTCCATGCCGTAATCTACCCCGCAGCCCGGGAATCGGGCGCGTCTCGCGTCGCGTAGAACCGCACCAGCTCCTCGCGGAGCGCGGACCATTCGCCCACGAGTCGCGTGGCCGGCGGAAGCGCCTCGAGCAGCACCGCCCCGTACGCCTTGCGCACGACCCGCGGATCGCAGAGCACCACGGCGCCGCGATCGCGCGCCGTCCGGATGAGCCGGCCGAAGCCCTGCTTCAGCCGGAGCGCCGCGTTCGGCACCATGTACTCCGCGAAGGCGTCGCGCCCCTCGGCCTCGATCGCCTCACAGTGCGCCGCCGTCATCGGCTCCGTCGGGACGCGGAAGGGGACGCGCGCGAGGAGGAGCGCGCGGAGCGCGCGGCCGGGCACATCCACGCCTTCCCAGAAGGACGCCGTGCCGACGAGCACGGCGTTGCCGGCGTCGCGGAACCGGCGGAGCTGCACGTCGCGCGGCGCCTCGCCGTGCACGAGGAGGGGCCATCGCGCCTCCACACCGAGTGCGCGGAGCGCCCGCGCGGCCTCCCGCACGTCGCGGTGGCTCGTGAAGAGGAGGAACGCGCCGCCGTCGGAGGCCTCCACGAACTCCGCGGCGGCCTCGACCGTGCGGCGGAGGTGCACCGCGCCATCCTCGTTGGGCGAGGGAAAGTCGGTGGGAATCGCGAGCACCGCCTGACGCGCGTAGTCGAAGGGCGACGGGAGCGCGACGGTCTCGGGCTCCACGTCGTCCTGATCGAGGCCGAGCCGGCGCGCGATGAAATCGAAGCTGTCACCCACCGCCAGCGTGGCGCTCGTCACGACGCAGCTCTCCACGCGACGGAAGAGATCTTCGCGGAGGAGCGGCGCGAGGTCGAGCGGCACCGACGCGAGCAGCACGTTGCGGTCCCGCGACTCCACCCACCGCACGTGCTTCGCCGCCTCCACACCCGGCCGGAGCGAGCCGCGCAGGGCGTCGCCCGCGGCCACGAGCCGGCGCGTCACCCCCCGGACCTCGCCCAGCAGGTTTGCCAGCTCCTCGGCCCGCCGCTGGTCGGTCTCGAGTCGCTCCTGCACCGTCCTGAGGCCGTCGGCGAGCAGCTCGATTTCACGGAGCAGGTCGTCGAGCGCGGCGCCGAGCCCGTCGCGCCACACGCGCGCGTCGTCGAACGCGTCGGTCAGGCGCACCTCGCGTTCCGGCTGCGCCGCGAGCCATTCCTCGAGGAGGGTAAAGAGCCGTTCGCCGAGCGTGCGGGCCGCGGCCGCCGACGGCGCGAGCCGCGCACGCACGAGGTCGAGACTCGCCACGCTCAGGAGGTCGTCGGCGTGCGCGAGGCGGCGCTCCAGCGTGGGCAACAGTCCCTTGCCGCGGCGCTCGAGGCGCGCGAAGAGCCGCTCGATCCCGCGGCGTGACACCGTCCGGCCGAGGTGCGCGGCCGCCGCGTCCTCGAGATGATGGCCCTCGTCCACCACCAGGCGCGAGTACGCCGGGAGCACGGCCGCCTCGCTCCAGTTCTGCGACGCGCGCCGCACCGCGATGTCGGCCAGGAGGAGGTGATGGTTGACGACGATGACGTCGGCCTGCGCCGCGGCGCGGCGCGCGGCGAAGACGAAGCAGCGGCCGAAGTGCGGGCAGCGGAGCCGCGTGCAGAGGTCGGGCTCCGCGGCGATCTCGTCCCAGACCTCCGCGCGCGGCGCCGTCGGGAGGTCGGAGGTGGACCCGTCGTGCGTGCGCTCCGCCCAGCCCGCGAGCCCTTCGAGCTCCGAGGCGGCCTCGTCCTCGAACAGCGTGGGCCCCGCGGCGCGCGCCTGCTCGAGTCGCTGCAGGCAGAGGTAGTTGCGCCAGCCCTTGAGCAGCGCGAAGCGCACCGGCTGGTCCGCGAGCGCGGCCGCCAGGAACGGCAGGTCCTTGCCGACGAGCTGTTCCTGCAGCGTGATCGTGTTCGTCGAGACGATCGTGCGCTCGCCGTTCGCCGCCGCCCAGCGCAGCGCGGGGACAAGATAGCCCAGCGTCTTTCCCACGCCGGTCCCCGCCTCGATGAGCGCGATGCCGCCCAGCGAGTAGAGACGCGCGATCCGCTCGGCCATCTCCCGCTGGACGGGCCGGTCCTCGTACTGCCCGAGGGCGTCCCGGTGCGCGGCGACGGGGCCCGCCGGCCCGAGCAGCGCGCCGACCTCGGCGGCGTCGAGCGCGACGCGCCTCCGCTCGCGCGGCACCTCGACCACCACGTAGAGCCGCGACGCCTCGTTGTCGGTGATGCCGAAGCCGATGCCGTCGCCGTGGATGCGCGCGGCCACGTCGAGGTCGGCCTCCGACGGCTCGAGCAGGCCCGACGGATGGTTGTGCACGAGCATCTCGCCCCGCTCGGCGAAGCCCGGGAGCGCGAGCACGCTCTCGACGGTGCCGCGCGCGACGGGTCGCGCGGCGACGACCACGCCGTCGTCGTCCATCCGGCACGCAAAGCAGACCTCGTTGCCGCCCGCGAGCGCGATCGCGGCGCGCATCGCCCTCGCGGGGCCCTTCGCGACGCGCTCGCTCGTCCGGGCGCCCTCGCTCACGTCTTGAGCGGCTTCTTCCTGGCGGCCGGGAAGAGCACGTTGTTGAGAATCAGGCGATACCCGGGCGAGTTGGGATGCAGCGAGAGGTCGGTGGGCGGCGCGCCGATGTTGTGCTGGGGATCCTCCGGGTCGTGGCCGCCGAGGTAGGTCCACGAGCCCTTGCCGTAGTCGCCGTGCACGTACTTCACCCACGGCGCGCCTTCCTCCGTCGCCAGAATCGTGGCCCCCGGCTTGAGCCTGTTCTTCATGAACGACGTGGTCACCCCGTAGAAGTCCGGCACGACGCCGCGGTGATTCTGCACGAGCATGCTCGCGACGGGGTCGAACTTCGCCGAGAAGTTGAACAGCGTGAACGCGCCCAGCGGCTGGCGCCGCGCGGGGACATTCACCTGGTGGCCGTCAATGTCGCTCATCGAGTTGACGCCGGCGCCCATCTCGAGGCGCGCGCCCTGGAAGCCGAAGGTGTGCGGCCAGTCGAGCCGCTGGTCGGCATCGGGATCCATCGGCGAGCCGTCGGAAAAGGGGCCCGCGATGTCCACGTTCTGCGCGGCCATCGCCAGCTCGAGCGTCTCGGAGGCGCCGCACATCGCGAAGAGGAACCCGCCCTTCTCGACGAAGTCGCGGAGCCGGCCGGCCACGGCCTTCTTGAGCGCGGGAATCGAGGGATAGCCGTTCCGCTGTGCGGTGGCGAAGTCGCGGTCACGCTGCTCGATGAACCAGGGCACGTCGCGGAACCCGAGGTAGAGCTTGTTCATCTGCCCCGTGAAGTCCTCGTGGTGCAGATGGATCCAATCGAACTTCGAGAGGTCGCTCTTGAGCACCTCGTCGTCCCAGATCTGCGTGTACTCGAGCCCGGCGTAGCGGAGCGCGAGCGTGACGGCATCGTCCCACGGCGGGGATTTCGGCGGCGCATAGATGGCGATCGTGGGCGCCTTCTCGAGCACGATCGCGTCCATGTTGGCGGCGGCGATCTCCTTGCGGACGGCGAGGAGCCGGGCGTCGTCCACCGGCTCGATGCGGATGCCGTCGAGCGCGGCCTTGCGGCGGAGCGCCGGATCGTCGGGGATGAGGAAGCTGCCGCCCCGGTAGTTGAGGAACCACTCCGTCTTGCGTCCGGCCTTGAGCGCGCCGAACGCGAGGCCGTAGGACTTGAGGTGGTTCTGCTGCGCATCGTCCATCGGGACGAGGAGGTGCTGGGCGGGCGCCGACGTCGCCGCCCAGGCGACGAGCAGCGCGGCGCGCACGAAGCCACCGGGCACGGACGGCCGGCGACCGACGGGGGCCGGCCTGCCCACGCAGCTCACTCGGCCGCCGCTCCGCTCCGCACGGCCTCGAGCTCGCGCCGCGCCTGCGGGACGAGCGCGCTCTGCGGGTAGGTGAGAATCAGGTGCTCGAAGCGCTCGACGGCGCCGCCGGTGTCGCCCCGGCGGCGGAGGAGGCGCCCCCATTCGAGGTCGGCCTCGGCCGCCTCGGGCGCGGCGGCGAAGCGCTGGACGATGCGCTGCCAGAGGGCGATCGCCGGCCGCTCCTGGCGCCGCGCCGTCTCGACGCGCGCCGCGAGCGCGAGGAGGAGCGGCGCGGCGTCGGAGAGCTCGCCCGCGGCGCGCTCGAAGCGGGCGGCGGCCTGCGCGCTGTCGCCGCGCGCCAGTGCGAGGAAGGCCGCGCCCACCGCGCGTGAGCTGTCCGCGCGCGTCCGTGAGAGCAACGCAATCGCGTTCACGACGTCGCTCGTCGCGTCGCTCGGGCGCTTGAGTCCGGCGCGCGCGCGCGCGAGATCGCCGTCGTAGAGCGCGATCCACGCGGTCACCTCGTCCTCGTCGTCACCGCTCGCGCCGGCGAGCGCCGCGCGCGCGCGCTCCACCTGTCCCGCGCGGATCCACCCCCACGCGACCTGCCGCGCATAGCTCTGCTTCGTGCGCGCGTCCAGCGCGTCGCCGGCCTCGCGGATGAGCCGCTCCGCCTCCGCCGCGCGGCCGAGCTGGGCGAGCGCGCGGATCTCGAGGGGAAGCGCTTGCGCGTGCGCCTGTGGAGGCTGGAGGCGCGCGCGCGCGGCGGCCACGAGCTCGAGCGCCGAGGCGGGCTCGCCTCCGGCCAGCGCCGCGCCCGCGGCGCGCAGCGCGAGCGACGCGCTCGGTCGTTCGCGATGCATCGCGGCGAGCGCGTCGCGTGCCGCGAGCCATGCGCCCAGCCGTTCCGCGTCCTCGGCGAAGTCGCTCCAGCTCGCGAACGCGGAATCCGCCGCCGTCAGGGCGGCGAGCGCGCGCCACCCGTCGCGCGGAGCGCCCCACTGCAGCTCGAGCGCGCCGAGCACCTTCCGCGCCGGCGCCGTGGTCACGGGACGGAGGACGGCGCGCACCGAATCGCGGTCCCCCGGCGGCGCGGCTTGCAGCGAGTAGACCGCCGCCGACTCGAGGTACGACTCGGCGACGAGCGCGTCGCGCCACGCGACGGCCGCCGCGGCCCAGAGCCCGAGCGCCGCGCGGAGCTGCGCGACCTCGATCGTCAGCGCCTTCGTGGAGCCGAGCGCGCGCGACGCCGCCTGCAGCACCGTGTCGGCGGCGCCGGCGCGCCCATCACTCAGGAGCTGCCCCGCATACTCCCGATACGGCGCCGGGTCGCCGGGCTGCATCCGGACCCACTCGTCGAACGCCTTGCGCGCGTCCCGCTCGCGCCCGAGCGAGCGGAGCACGCGGAGCTGCACGCCGTGGAGGGTGCGATCCGTGGGCCGCTGTGCGAGCAGCGAATCCAGCACCGGGAGCAGCGAGTCCTCCATCGCGAGCTGGGTGAACACGCGCTCCAGTCCCAGCACGCCTTGCGCCACGTCGCCCGCCGTGAGCACCTGCCGCCACGCGGCGATCGCGTCGCGCCAGCGCCCGCCCTGCTCGAGGTCGAGCGCGCGGCTGACGAGCGCGCCCTGAGGGAGCGCGACCGTGCTGCACGTCAGAGCGAGAGTCGCGAGGAGCGCCAACGCACGCGGCACGCGAGGCGCCGAACAGTGCGTCAAGGCTTCTCCCCGTTCAGCCTCCGGAAGTACTCGATCACGAGCCGTCGCTCTTCGGGGCTCAGTCCGCGCAGCTCGTTCCACTCGGGCACGCGGTACTTGAGCGCGGACCGCCCCGACGCCGTCGCATTCGGCGGAACGAAGGGGTTGGCCTGGTCGCCGGGGCGCGACTCGCGTCGCGCCGATTCGTCCTGCTGGTCGTTCTCGAGCGTGCGCCCGGCGTCGAGCATCCGCCGGAAGAGCCGCTGCTGTCGCTCGAGCACCGTCGGGTCCGCGATTCCCTGCTCCAGCGACTGCGCGAGCTGTCGCGCCTCGCGTGCCAGCTCCGCCGCCCGCCCGCTGGCGTCGGCGTCGCCGACGTCGTCGAGCTGCTTCGCGACGTCGCGCTGGGCCTTCGCGAGACCGCGCGCCTGTTCGCGCACTTCGGCCGTGAGCCCCGCCGGCCGGTTCTGCGCCGACGCCTGCTGCAGCAGGCTCTGCATCTGGCCGTTGAGCGCGCCCTGCATCTGCGCGAGCTGCTGGAGTTGCGCGAGCAGTTCGGGGAGCCCCGAGGCCGACTGCGACGCGGCCGCGCGCTCGCGGTCGCGCGCCAGCGACGTCGCCGCCTGGCGGAGCGCGACCGCCGCCTCGCTCATCGAGGCGGGGGCCTGGGGCGCCGTCCGCGGGTCGTTCGCGTCGCGCGCCGCCTGCGCAACTTTCTGCTCCGCCTGCCCCACCGCCCGCTGCGAACCCTGGGAGACGAGCGCCGACCGCTTCGATTCGTCTTGCAGCCGCTCGGACGCCTTCTGCACGCCTTGCTGCAGCGCGGACTGCTCGCCGCGCAGCGCCGGATCGAGCGGATTCTGTTTCGCCTTCGCGGCGAGCGCGTCCTGCTGCCGCGCGAGCTGGATCATCTCCTGCACCGAACGGTCGAGCTCGTTCGTCAACTCCTGCTTCCACTCCTCGACCTGCGCCTTGCGTCCCTCGGCGAGCGCCTTCGAGGCGCGCTCCATCGCCTCGGCCGCCTGCTTCGCGCCCTGCTGACCACCCTGCGCCCCCTGCGCCCCCTGCGCCCCCTGCGCCCCCTGCTGGCCACTCCGCTGGCCCTGCTGCTGCGAACCGCCCTGCTGGCCCGCGCTGCCCTGCTGGCCCTGCTCGAGCGCGCTCTTGGCGCGCTGCGCCTGCTCGAGCGCGCTCTCCGCCTGTTTCGCGGCGGTGTCCGCGTTCGCCTTGAGCAGGCGGTCGCGCAGCGCCTCGATGTCCTTGGTCAACTGGTCGGTGCGGTCCGTGACGCGCTTGGCCTGGTCGGGCGCGGTCTTCGCCGCGCTGTCGGCGAGCGCGCGCTGCGCCTTGGCGAGCTCCTCGGCCTCGTCACGCAAGGTCTGCAGCGCGCCCTCGAGCGCCGCGCGCTTCAGGATCTCCGCGCTCTTCTCCAGCGCCTCCCGCAGCTTCTTCTGCTGCTCGGCGAGCTGGGCCAGCGACTGCTTCGCCTGTTCGGCCGACAGCTGTTGCGTGGAGTTGTCGAGCTTCCGGAGCGCCTCGAGCATCTCCGGCGTGAGCGCTTCGCGGAGCATCCGCTGCGCGTCGCGGAGTTGCGCGGCGAGCGCCGTGTCGAGCGCGCCCGCGGCGCGCAGCCGCTCCTCGAGCGCCCTCGAGGCGTCCTGGAGCTGCCGGACGCGCTCCGCCATCTGCTTCTGGTCCCCGGCGAGCGCCTTCGCCTGCTGCGCCGCCTCATACTGGAGCGCGCTGTTCCTGGGGTCGTTCTTGTCACCCGTGGCGCGGTTGGCCCGCGCGGCCGCCTCGCTCGTGCGCTGCTGCAGGCCGGCCTGCGCGCGCGCCGCCGCCGCCGCGCGCGCCGCCGCCGAGTCGGCCGCCTCGCGCGCCGCCTGCCGCTGCTCCTCCGTCGCCGGAACACGGAGCGCCAGCTCGCGGCTCGAACCTTCCTGCCCCCACGGCGTCTCGTCGCGTGCCACGAGCTGCACGTGCACCGCGTCGCCGGGCTCGAGCGCGTAGCCGCCCAGGTCGAGCGCGAGAATGCCGGCCCAGTCGGGGATGCCCCCGCCGGCGAGTCTCGCGGTGGCGACCGGCCCCACCTTCCCGTCGCGCCCCACACGCCACGTCCTGAGCGTCACCGACTGCAGAGCGTGGTCATCCGTGGCGACCAGCTGCAGCTCGACCTTCGCCGTCGGCATCACGAGCGAGTCCTCGGCCGGCTGCAGGATCTCCGCGGCGGGCGCGGAGTCGGGGACGACCTCGATCACGAGCGGCGGCGGCACGTCGGCGATCGCGGTGCTCACGCCGCGCGCATGCCACGACCAGCCGCCGCTCACCGTGGGCGTCACGCGGCCGCTGAACCGGCGTTCGGACACCGCGAGCCGGATGCTGTCCATGCCCAGCCCCAGCGCCACGGCCGCGAGCGGCTCGGAGGCGTGCCCCTCGATCAGCAGCTCGGTGCCCCGGGGCACGCGAATCGTCCCGTCGCTCGGCAGCGCCTCGCTCGGCAGGTGGAGGTAGGCGGGATAGGTGGCGCGCACCGCGACGTCGCCCAGGAAGGGGCGGTCCACCACGCGCACGACGACGGTGTCGCTCGTGGCGCGGCCGTCGCCGGCCACGAGTGTGAGGTCCGCGTCGAGCGGGCCCAGCTCCGCGCGGGCCGCGCCGTCGGCGACGGGGAGCGCGGTCTCGACCCACGCGCTGCCCGTCGTGCGGCGGCGGAGCGACACCGATCGGCGGCCCGCCGCGCGCACCGTCAGCTTGAGCGTGGCGCCGCGCAGCGCCCGGCGCGGCGTGTCCGCGATCTCGAGGGGGGTGAGGAGCGTCCCGCGCCAGGCCGCCACCGGATGCAGGAGCGCCCGCCACCCGTCCGGCCGCCGCGAGGCGACGAGCGCCGCGACGAGCCCCACCGGCAGGAGCACCGCGGCGCCCGCGAGCGCGATGCGCCGGAGCCGCCGCTGCAGCGCCGGGGCGAGGGCCCCGCGGCTCCCGCCGAGTTGCGTGCCGAGTCGCTGCGCGGCGCGGCGCACGAAGACGCTCGGGTCGCCGGCCAGCTCGACGACACCGCGCACCGCGCCGTGGCGCAGGCGCTGCTCGCGCTCGACGGCGTCCGCGACCGCCACGCTCGCCGCGACGCGCGAGATCGCGCGCGACGCGCGACGCACGAGGTAGGCCGCGAGCGCGACCGCCGCGACCCAGATCGCGAAAGGGACGAGCCGCGGGAGCGCGAGCCACCGCGCGCCACCAAGCAGGAGCGCGCCCGCGGTGAGCGCCAGCACCACCGCGACCGCCACGCGCAGCAGCCAGCCGAGGCGCACCCACCGCGCGACGCGCGCGCGTTCCCTCGCCACCAGTTCGAAGATCGTCATGAGGCCGGGCGGCTCGTGACCGCGTAGACGAAGAGATTCACGCCCATCCGGAGCGCCTGCTCGTGCAGCTCCGGTGGATCGCTGTAGGTGCCGACGTTCTCCCACCCGTTGCCAAGGTCGCTCTCATAACTGTAATACACCGCGAGCCGGTTCCCGAGAAAGATGCCGAATCCGCGCGCGGGCTTGGCGTCGTGCTCGTGGATCTTCGGGATGCCCTTCGGGAAGTCGTACACCAGGTGATAGATCGGGTGCGAGAGCGGGACGTCCACCAGCTCCCGGTCCGGAAAGACGCGCTTGATCTCGCGCCGGAAGCTCTCGTCGAGCCCGTAGTTGTCGTCCACGTGCAGGAAGCCGCCTCGCGCGAGGTAGTCGCGCAGCCGGACCACCTCGGCGTCGCTCAGCGCCATGTTGCCGTGCCCGGTGGCGTGCAGGAACGGGAAGTCCCAGAGACGGTCATCGAGCAGCGTCACGCGCGCCTCGGTCGCCTCGACCTGGAAGGCGGTGCGTTCGCGAATGGCGCGGAGGAGGTTGGGGAGGCTCGACGGGTTGGCGTACCAGTCACCGCCGCCGTCGTATTGCAGGCGCGCGACGGTGAGTCGCGGCGCGCCCACACGTCCTTCGGGAAGCGCCGGCGCAACAGCGAGTCGCGGCGCGCCCACACGCCCGTCGGGAAGCGCCGGCGCGCCGGGCGGCGCCGCGCGCGGCCACGCGGGGCGCGGCCCGTCCGGCGGCGCGACCCACGGCGCGAGGGCCAGCGCGAGGACGATCGAGCGGACGTTCACTCGTGGGCCACCCGGTAGGCGAGATTGCGGGACGCGTGCGCTTCCGTCGTCAGTACGCGCGCCACGTCGCGCGCGCTCAGTCCTTCGGCGCGTAGCGCACGGGCGCGCGCGCGCAGGAGCGACTCGTCCGGGCCGGCCGGCTCAGCTCCGGCGATCACCAGCACCACTTCGCCGCGCGGCGCCGCCTCCCGCGCCGACGCGGCCAGCGACGCGACGGTGCCGCGGCGGTATTCCTCGAACTGCTTGGTCAGCTCGCGGGCGAGAACGGCCTCGCGCGCCCCCGCGCCGGCGGCGGCGAGCGCGCCGAGCGTCGCCGCCACGCGCGGCGCGGCCTCGTAAAGCACCGCCGCGTGAGCGAGCGCCGCGATCGCCGCGACGGCCTCCGCGCGCTCGCGCCCCTTCCGGGGGAGGAACCCGAAGAATGTGAACCGGTCGGCCGGGATCCCTGAACCGACGAGCGCCGCGAGGAGCGCCGAGGGGCCCGGCACGGCGCTCACGCGCACGCCCGCCGCGATCGCCGCGCGCACCAGCCGCGCGCCGGGGTCGGAGAGGAGCGGCGTCCCCGCATCGGCGATCAGGGCGAGCGACTCCCCGGTCGCGAGCCGCGCGACGAGCCGGGGCGTCGTCTTCGCCTCGTTGTGCTCGTGGTGGGCCACGAGCGGCGTGCGGACGCCGTGCCGCTCGAGGAGGGGGCGTGAGTGGCGCGTGTCCTCGGCGAGCACGGCGTCCACCGTGCGCAGCGTCTCCACCGCGCGCGGGCTCAGGTCCCCCAGGTTTCCGATCGGCGTGCTGACCAGGTACAGCGTGCCGCGCGCGGCACTGGCGCTCACCACTCCACCTTCCACGGGAGCGCGTCCACGAGCCCGGCCGACTGGAACATGTGCCGCCGGTCGTGCGCGAGGCCGCCGATGAGGCGTCCCGGGGTCGTCCCGTCGGGCGGCGCCGCGGTCCAGAGCAGCTCGCCGAGCCACGAGCCGACCGCGGCGCTCAGGGCGCCGGTCTCCGTCACGGGATCGCGCGGATGCGGATCCGATAGCGCGAACCGCTCGAGGACCGGATGACGCTCCGCGAGGAGCCGGCGCGCGTGCTCGGCGACCGCCGGCGCGCTCTCCACGCCGAGCGAAACGAGGCGCCGCACGACGCCCGACATCAACTCGCGGTAGGCGTGGATGAGCGCGGGCGCCGCCTGCACGGGGACGGGCGGCGGCACCGGAAAGAGTCGCGCGGGCGAGGCGCCGCGGGGCGCCGCGAGCAGCACCGCAAGCCGCGCTTCCGCGGTACCCACCCCGTCTTCGGCGAAGAACCCGCGCACCACGCCGCCTTCACGCACCACGCCGTAGTTCAGCCCGCCCTGCGCGCGCACCTCGACCACGCCGTCGTGCATCGTCGCCAGCAGGAAACCGAGCACCGCCGGCGCGTCGTGCACGTTGAGCTCCGCCGGCCACGCCACGGGCTCATGGAGCTGGGACCAGTACATCGTCGCGAGCTGCTCGTCGTCGCATTCGTGAAAGCAGATCTCGCCGATCTCGGCCGCGCTCGGCACCATCGCGACGGCCTCGGAAATCGCGAGCGCGCGAAAGTGCTGCCCATCGGGGCTCGCCGTCGCGTTCACGACTTCGCCTTCCTGCATGTAGAGGAGCAGATGCTCCTCCGGAAGCCACACCGCGACGTAGCCGAACACGCGCGCCGCCCGGTCGCGCTTGGCGTCGGTCAGCAGGTTGCGCAGATGGACGTACGCGAGCCGCGTGCGGCGAAGGAGCACGCGCTCGTGGGGGTAGTGCAGCGACGCGGCGGGAAGGGGCATGAGGAGGACGGCGGACGGGCGGAAGTCAGAACGCGGCAGGCGCAGGCCGGACCGCCGTCCGTGCTTCGCCCCGCGTCCGCCCTACAAAGTGCGTCCGCGACCCGGCCCGTCGCAACGCACCCCTACGCCGCGTGCTGCGCGAACTTCGCCGCGAGGGCCGATTTCGGCACCGCGCCGATCACCTGGTCCACCAGCTTGCCGTCCCGGAAGAACAGGAGCGTCGGGATGGACCGCACGTTGTAGCGAAACGCCGTCTGCTGGTTGTTGTCCACATCGAGCTTCGCCACCTTCACCTTGCCCTGATACTCGACCGCCAGCTGGTCGAGAATCGGAGCGATCATCCGGCACGGGCCGCACCACGTGGCCCAGAAGTCCACGACCGTCACGCCGTCCGTCTTCTCCACCCGGGTCTCGAAGTCGGCGTCGGTCACCGCAAATGCGTTCGACATGTCCGTCTCATCTCCCACGAGTTGCTAGATTCGTCAGATGGCCCACTCCACACGTCGACGCACTCCCGCACCGGCGGAGGCGCGCATCGCGCACCTCGGCATCGCCGTGCGGCGGCTCGACGACCTGCTCCCCTTCTTCCGCGACGTCCTCGGTCTCACGGAGGCACCGCTCGACGACGCCGACGGCGCCCGCATCGCGGGACTCACGGCCGGTGACGCCCTCGTCGAACTCCTCGAGCCGAACGACCCCGGGTCCCCGATCGCGAAGTTCCTCGAGAAGCGGGGCCCCGGCCTCCATCACGTCTGCTTCCAGGTGGACGATCTCGACGCCGCGCTCCAGCGCTGCCGCGACGCCGGCGTCGTGCTGGCTGACGAGACGCCCCGCAAAGGCGCGGAGGGGAAGCGCATCGCGTTCCTCCATCCCAAATCCACCGGCGGCGTGCTCATCGAACTCACCGAAAGGTAACGAGGGCGACAAGACCCTCACGGCCGACCCTCACGGGCGACCTTCACGGGCGGAACTCCCTCGCGCGCGCGTCCGGTCCGCCCGCTAGGGCTTCTTGCAGAAGCCCCGGTTCTGCAGGACGACCGTATCGAAGTTCTGCACGTACCAGCGCCCCGACGGTCCGCGCGCCGTCGTGAACGTCGCGCTGGCGGAGAGCTGTCCCTGCGTGAGGTCCACGGGAATGTTGATGCGGCCTTCGGGCAGCATCTGCGGGGCGCCGAGCCGCGCCTGATCGTGTCGCAGGAGGCAGAGCATGATGAAGGCGCGCTGTTCGAGTTGCGGACGCTCCATGTTGTCGCGCGCCGCCCCTTTCTCATCTCCCCAGGCGGCGCCCAGAGCCTGCACGTCCTGTGCGCTCGCGGCGGCGAGGAACCGGTTCACGGCCGCTTGAGGGGAGTCGGAGCCGGTGGCCGCCGAACCTCCGGACGGAGCGGCAGACCGACAGGCAGCGGCCACCACCAGAAGCAGGGCGAGTCGTCTCACGCTGAGCTCCGCATCGAGGATGAGTGCGAACCTAACGACACTCGTGAAAGCCAGCAAGCGTTATCATTAACAGACGCCCCTCCTCTCACGTCGCACGCCCGCCGCGTAACGTCCCGACCGCGACTTCTCGTGAAGCTCCGCCTCTGCATCAACGTTGATCACGTCGCCACGCTCCGGCAGGCGCGACGCGCCGACGAGCCCGATCCCGTCGCCGCCGCGCGCATCTCGGAGGAGGCCGGCGCCGACGGCGTCACCGCCCATCTCCGCGAGGACCGCCGCCACATCCAGGACGCCGACGTCGAAGCGATCCTGCGCGTCGTGCGCATCCCCTTCAATCTCGAGATGGCGTGCACCGAGGAGATGCTCGGCATCGCCGAGCGGCTCAAGCCGCACCAGGTGACGCTGGTGCCGGAGCGCCGCGAGGAGATCACGACCGAGGGCGGGCTCGATGTGACGCGCGAGCCGGAGCTGCTCGGAGCGGCCATCCGGCGGCTGAAGCGCGCGGGGATCCGCACGAGTCTCTTCGTGAACGCGGTGCCGATGATCGTGGAGCGTTCCGCGTGGCTGGGCGCAGAAGCGATCGAGCTGCACACCGGCGCATACGCGCACGCGACCGACGACCCGCGCACGATCGGCGCGCTCGCCGATGGCGCGCGCCAAGCAAAGTCCCTCGGCCTCGCCGTGCACGCGGGCCACGGGCTGACGGTGCGGAACGTGGGCCGCGTCGCGGCGATTCCGGAGATCGAGGAGCTGAACATCGGCCATTCGATCGTGAGCCACGCGCTTTTCGAGGGGCTCGCCGCGTCGGTGCGTGCGATGCGCAAGGCGATGGACGCGGCGCGGGCCACGGCGCGGTGACGGTCGTCGCGGGCGGCGAACGAGTTGCCCGTCCCCCGGCGGAACCTTAGTCTACCTCCCATGCACGCGGGGCTGCTGGACTTCTTCGTCCTCGAAGCGAGCGAGTGCGTCGAGCGGCTCGACGGCCTGATGGCGCGCGCCGCGGGCGCGCCGGACCTCGCCGCCTTCACGCGCGACGCGCGCGCGCTGCGCGGCAGCGCGACGATGGCCAAGGTCCAGGGCATCGCCGACGTCTCCTCGGCCCTCGAGCGCATCGCGAAGGGACTGCAGGACGGCGGCCTGCACTGGAGCGACGGGCTCAAGGCCGCGGTGATCGCCGCGATTGACGACCTCAAGATTCTGATCCGCGGCGTGCGCACCTGGGGGAGCGAGGAGGAGCGACGCGCGGCGGACCGCGCCGAGGAGCTGAAGGCGCTTGCTCCGGCGCGCCGGCGCTCGGGAGCCACCCCGAGCGTCACCGGCGGGAGCGCCGGCTTCCTGGCGACCGAGATGGCCGAAGTGTCGAGCGGCCTCGAGCGATTCGCGGCGAACCCGGGCCCGATCGCGACGTTCGACGAAACGCTGCGCCGCGTGCGCGCGCTGCGCGGCGTGGCCGCGCTGCTCGACTTGCCGCCGCTTGCCGAGGTCATCGCCACGGTGGACGAGTCCGCGAAGCGGCTCGAGCTGGGCGCCGCGGCGAGCGGGGCGCTCCAGGACGTCTTCCGCGCCGCCGCGACGGTGCTCCGCGAGGGCTCCGACGCGGTGCACGGCGGTGGCCGTCCCGATCCCGCGTCGCCGGCGGTCAGCGCGTTCGCCGTGGCCGCCGACGCCCTCGTCGAGGGCGCCGGCGACGCGGACCGCGTGGTGCCGATCAGTACGCTCTTCCCCGACGGCGGCGGCCTCGTCCACGCCGCGCCGAACCCGCCGACTACGCCCGCGCACCGCTTCAAGCTCGAGGTCGTGAGTCAGGCGGAGCACCTCCGCCGGCTCGTCTTCGACGCGCGCGGCGCCGCCGACGCGCCCACGCGCCAGCGCGTCGGCCGCGAGCTGCGCGGCGCCGTGCGCTCGCTGGCGCGCGCCGCCGAGAGCTTCAGCGAGCACGCCGTCGCGCGCGCGATGCACGCGCTCGTGGACGCCGCGGCCAGTCTCGAGGAGCGCGCGCTCGGGGCGCTGGAGGAGGCGTCCACGCTCCTCACGACGCCGGGCGCCACGCCGCTCTCCGCGCGCTTCGACGCGCTCGCGGGCGCTTCGCGCGCGACCCCGGGCGTCCCGACACCCGTCGGCACGCCGGCGGTGACGCCGATCGTCACTCCCGCAGTGACGCCCGTCGCCACGCCGGTGGTCCTGCCCGCCGCGCCCACTCCCGCTCCGCCCGTCTGGCGCGTGTCCACGCCGCCGGCCGGGGCCTCTCTGGCGCCCACGCCGCTCTACACGCCGGCGGTCGGGCCGTTGTCCGCGCCGGCGGCCCGCCGAGCCCCGTCGGCCGCCACGCCGCCCGTCGGTCCCGCGCCCGCGGGCACGGCCCTGCACGAGATGCTCGGCGCCGGCATCGCGGGCCTCTCGAAGCTCGACGACGAGCCGATGAGCGAGCCCGCGCCGGTCGAGGACGACGGCACCGTCGCCATCCAGGACCTGCTCTACCGCGGGAAGGCCGCGCTTCGCCGTGCGATGGAGCTGGGCGACCAACTGAAGAAGGCGGCCGCCGAACAGAAGCCGGCCGACGCCGAGGCGCTGGCGGAGCTGTACGACCTGCTCGAACTCGCCGCGACGGAGTAGCGGCGGATGAGACTCGGCGTGCGGGGCGCGCTCGGCCTCTTCCTGAGCGCGCTTCTCCTGTGGTGGGTGCTGAAGGACGTGGACTTGCGCCAGGTGTGGCGGGTCCTCGCGCACTCGAACGCGCTCCTCTGGCTCGCCTGCACCGCCGCCGCCACGGCGATCTTCCCGCTGCGCGCCCGCCGCTGGCAGGCGCTGCTCGCGCCGGTCGCCGGCCGCCTTCCGTTCGCACCCCTCTGGCAGAGCACGGCGGTGGGAATGATGGTGAACAACGTGATGCCGTTCCGCGCGGGGGAGTTCGCGCGGGCGTTCGCCGTGTCGCGCGCCGAGCCGCGGGTCCGCTTCACGGCGGCGGTCGCATCGCTCGCGGTGGACCGGCTGTTCGACGGGACGGTGGTGCTCCTGCTGATGCTCCTCGCCATGCTCGACCCCGCGTTCCCCTCGGGCCATGCGGTCGGCGACCACACGCTCGGGTTCTACCTGCGACCCACCGCGATCTTCCTCGGCGCGGTCCTCGTGGGCCTCGTGCTGTTCGTGGTGGCGCCGCACCGCGTGTTCGACCTTTCGGACGCCGTCGTGCGCCGGATCGCGCCGAAGCTCGAGCCGCGCGTGCGCACGCTCCTCGAAGGTTTCGTCTCGGGCCTCGACGTGCTCCGGAGCCCGCGCCTCCTCGGCGAGGTGTTCCTCTGGACCGTGCTGCACTGGCTCTGCAACGCGCTCGCGTTCTGGCTCGGCTTCCGGGCGCTCGGGCTCGCCGTGCCCGCGAGCGCCGCCCTGTTTCTTCAGGGGTTGATCGCGATCGGCGTGGCGCTACCGTCCACCCCGGGCTTCGTCGGCGTCTTCGAGGCGGGCGGCGTACTCGGGCTCACGATGTACGGCGTGCCGCAGGCCGACGCGCTCGGCTGGGCCCTCGGTTTCCACGTGCTCTCGTACATCCCGATCACGGTGCTGGGCTCGTGGTACCTCTCGCGACTCCACCTGCACTTCAAGGACTTCTCGCGCGCCAAGGCGGCGGCCGTGGAGTGAGCCACCGCGGCGGAACGGGCGCCGCGCGCGTCGAGGCGCAGGCCAAGCTCAACCTCTTCCTGCGGGTGGGCGCGCGCGATCCGGGTGGCTACCACCAGCTCGAGACGCTCTTCCAACGCATCGCGCTCGCCGACGGCGTGACCGTGCGCACCGGTCTCGCCGGCCGCTCGCTCGATTGCGCCGGCGCGAACACGGGGCCGGTCGAGCAGAACCTCGCGTGGCGCGCCGCGAACGCGTTCGCGACGGCCGCAGGCTGGCCGGACGGATTCGCCATCGAGATCCACAAGCGCATCCCGGTCGGCGGAGGGCTTGGCGGGGGGAGTGCGGACGCCGCCGCCGTGCTGCGCGTGCTCAACGCGCTCGCGCCGCGACCACTCGACGACACGTCGCTCGCCGTGATCGCCTTCGGCCTGGGCGCCGACGTGCCGTATCTGCTGACGGAGCACGCGCTGGCGCTCGGCTCGGGTCGCGGCGACCGGCTGGTCGCGCTCCACCCGCTGCCGGCTCGCGACGTGCTGCTCGTCGTCCCGTCGTTCGGCGTGTCGAGCACGGACGCCTTCGCGTGGCACGCGGCGTTGCAGCGCGAGACGGCGCCGGCCGCGCGCGCGCCGCGCCTCCTCCCCTCGCCGTTGAGCTGGTTCGTGGTCGGCGAGCTCGCGGAAAACGACCTGGAGTCCGCCGTCTTCGCCAAGCACCCGGAGCTGGCCGAGCTGAGGAGCGCACTCGAGCGCTCCGGCGCGCGCATCGCGCGAATGACGGGGTCGGGCTCGACGCTGTTCGGCGTGTACGACGCCGAAGGAATCGCGCAATCCGAGATCACGACGAACATTGATCTCGATCGCATCCCGGCGAAGCTCGTCGAGACGGAGACAGTGGAGCGGGTGGCGGGGGTGGAGCTGTTGTAGTTAAACCCGTTTCGGCGCTAGCTTTGTGTCGCTGCCCCCTCGTTCAATGGCAGGACATCGGACTTTGGATCCGAGAATGGTGGTTCGAATCCACCGGGGGCAACGTTTCAGACGTCCGGTGCGTTGATTAACTCTCTGCAACGACATAGCTTACACCGCTTCGGCATGGACGGCTTGTCGGTTCCGCTCCACACCTTCCGGGTCCTCACGGGCACCGGGAACCGGGCGCTGGCGGAGGAGATCGCCGCCAATCTCGACGTGGAGTTGTGCCGGTGCACGGTGAACCGCTTCGCCGACGGTGAGGTCTTCGTCCGCATTGATGAGAACGTGCGCGGCGCGGACGTCTTCATCGTGCAGCCGACGAATCCACCGGCGGAGAACGTCCTGGAGCTGTTGCTCCTGATTGACGCGGTCCGGCGGGCGTCGGCGGCTCGCATCACGTGCGTGCTGCCGTACTACGGCTATGCGCGGCAGGACCGCAAGGACCAGCCGCGCGTGGCGATCGGGGCAAAGCTGGTGGCGCGGATGATCGAGTCCGCGGGGGCCGACCGCGTGCTCGGGTTGGACTTCCACGCGCACCAGCTGCAGGGCTTCTTCGACGTGCCGGTGGACCATCTGTACGCCGCGCCCGTCTTCACGGCGCACTATCGGAAGAAGCAGTTGAGCGACCTCGTGGTGGTCGCACCGGATGTCGGCAGCGCGAAGATGGCGCGCGGGTTCGCCAAGCGGCTGAACGGCACGCTGGCGATCATTGACAAGCGCCGGCCCAGCGCGAACGTGGCGGAAGTGGTGAACGTCGTGGGCGAGGTGGAGGGGAAGGACTGTCTCATCCCCGACGACATGATTGACACGGCGGGCACGGTGAGCGAGGCGGCGCGCGCACTCAAGCAGCTCGGCGCGAAGGACATCTACGTGTGCGCGACGCACCCGCTGCTCTCGGGCCCCGCGGTCGAGCGGCTGACCGCGGCGCCGATCCGGGAGGTCGCGGTGACGAACAGCATCGCGATTCACGAATCGCGGCGCTTCAAGCAGTTGACGGTGCTGAGCGTGGGAGAGCTGCTCGCGAAGGCGATCCGATTCACCCACGCTGATCAGAGCGTCTCGTCGCTCTTTGAGTGAAAGACGTCGGACGTCTGATGTCTGATGTCTGATGTCTGATGTCTGATGTCTGCAGTCAACCAGCGCGCCGCCGGGCCGGCAAGTGACCGGGCACTCGCGTCGCGCGCTCAACGGAGCAGGATACAGACCATGGCGACCGCATCTCTTTCGGCTCAACTCCGCCCCACCGTCGGCAAGGGCACCGCGCGCAAGCTGCGCCAGTCCGGCAGCATTCCCGCCGTCATCTACGGCCACGGCCGGGCGCCCCAGGCGCTCTCGCTCAACACCCACGCCTTCGAACGACTGCTCGGCCAGATCTCCTATCGCACGACCGTCATCGAGCTCGACCTGGGTGGCGCGACCGCGCGCGCGCTGATTCGCGAGATCCAGCGCCATCCGTTCCGCAAGCAGATCCTCCACGTGGACTTCCAGGAACTCGTCGCGGGCGAGAAGATCACCGTGCGCGTGCCGCTGGTCTTCGTGGGCACCGCCGAGGGCGTGCGCAGCGGGGGCGGCATTCTCGACCAGGTGATGCACGAGCTGGAGCTGCGCGTGGATCCGGCGAATATCCCGAACCACGTGGACGTGGATGTCGGCGCGTTGGGCATCGGCCACTCGCTCCACGTGAGCGACCTCACGGTGCCCGGGGGCGCCGAGGTGCTCGACGACGAGGAGGCGACCGTCTGCGTCTGCTCGATTCCGAAGGCGATCGAGGAGCCCACGCCGGAAGTGGCGGCCGCCGAGGCGGCGCCGGTGGAGCCCGAGCTCATCCGGAAGCCGAGGGGTGAGGAGGAGGGCGCGGAAGGCGAGGCGGCCGCCGAGGGCGAAGCGAAGAAGTGAGCGTCCTCGCGGCGTCGCGCTGAGGTCCGGCCGCCGTGAAGGTGATCGTCGGCCTCGGCAACCCCGGGCGTGAGTACGAGCGTACCCGTCACAACGTCGGCTGGTGGGTCGTGGACCACCTGGCCGGCGTTTGGCGTTTCGAGGGGTGGAAGAAGGACGGCGAGGCGCGGGTCGCGAGCGGCACGGTGCGCGGCGCGCGCGTGCGGCTGGTGAAGCCGCAGACCTTCATGAATCTGAGCGGCGAGGTGCTGCGCACGTACCGGCGCCGGCCGCTCTGGTCGCCGGCGACGGACCTGCTCGTGGTGCTCGACGAGGTGCAGTTGCCGGTGGGACGCTACCGGTTCCGCGCGAGAGGCTCGAGCGGCGGGCACAACGGGCTGAAGAGCATCGAGGCGCATCTCGGGTCGCAGGAGTACGCCCGGCTCCGGGTGGGCGTGGGGCCGGGTGAGGAGCGGCAGCGGGCGGGGGAGCTGAGGGACTACGTGCTGGGCGACTTCGGGAAGGCGGAGGCGGGGGCGATCAGGGACCTGCTGCCGACATTCGTCGAAGCGGCGGAGCTGTGGCTGCGCGAGGGGATCCTGCCGGTAATGAACCGGTTTCCGGGAAAGCCGCGGAAGGACAACGACGAGTAGACGGGCGAGACGAACAACAGCTTGCAGTTCACGGTTCACAGTTCACGGTTCACAGTTCACGGTTCACAGTTGACCGCGCACCCGCGGAAACGGTGGAGGTCCGGGGGCGCGCGCGGCGCGGCGGAGCTCTCTCCGCGGCCTCGCTCACCCTGCGCAGGAGTACTGTCAGCATCCGCTTGATCTCTTCGGTTCTGGCGTCGAGGCGCGCGTAGACGCCGAGCGAGAGCAAGCCGAGGTCAGACGCGAGCAGGATGTGGTAGTGGAGTTCGTGAGCTGAGGCGAGGCTGATTTGAAGGAACCGCGCAAATTCGCGTGGCCCGGAACGGCCGCGTCCTTCGGCGATGTTCGCCGGGATCGAGGACGCCGAACGCCGCAGCTGCGACACGAGTCCGGGATACCGCATCTCCGACGCTCGCGCCGTCGCACGGTAGAGCAGCAGCACCAGTTCGTGCGACTTGCGCCACACAGTGAGTTTCCGGAAGTCCTGCATCTATGCCTCCTTCCCCAAGATGGGACCTGATCGCGAGAAAAGCGCAACCATTCGCACGCGCGCCGTTACATTCCGACTCCGGCCTGCCACGTCCCGGTCCGCGAGTGGAACGGCGCGGTACTGTTGACCGTCAACCGTGAACCGTAAACCGTAAGCTGGGGTTTCTTTCGCGTGCTCACTCTGGGCATCGTCGGCCTCCCCAATGTCGGCAAGTCGTCGTTGTTCAACGCCCTCACCGACGCCGGGGCCGACGCCGCGAACTACCCGTTCTCCACCGTCACACCGAATGTCGGGACGGTGTCGGTGCCGGACGCGCGGCTCGAGGCGCTCACGGAGATCGTCAAGCCGAAGCGCACGGTGGGGGCCACGGTGCAGTTCGTGGACATCGCCGGGCTGCCGAAGGGCGCGTCGCGCGGCGAGGGGCTCGGCAACCAGTTCCTCTCGCACATTCGCGAGACCGATGCGCTGGTGCACGTCGTGCGCTGTTTCGAAGACCCCGATGTCGAGCACGTGATGGGGACGGTGGACCCGGTGCGCGACCGCGAGGTGCTCGAGTTCGAGCTGGCGCTGGCCGACCTGGCGTCGGTCGAGAAGCGGCTCGACAAGTCGCGGCGCGCCGCGCGCATCGGCGACAAGGACGCGCTCGCGGAGCTGGGGGCGCTCGAGAGGGCAAACTCCGCGCTCGCCGAGGGGAAGGCGCTCTGGCACGTTCCGCTCGACGCAGCCGAGCGCGCGGCACTCGCGCCACTGCAACTGCTGACGCTCAAGCCCGTGCTCTACGCGGCGAACGTCGCCGACCGGGAGCTCGCGAGCGCGGGAGGCGCGCACGCGACCGCGCTCCGCGAGGCGGTGACGCGCGCACACGAGCCCGCGGAGGTGGTCGTCTTCTCGGCGAGAATCGAGGGCGAGCTCGCCGAACTGGCCCCGGCGGAACGCGCCGAGTTCCTGCAATCACTCGGCGTCGAGTCGGCGGGGCTCGACCGGATGATCCGCGCCGGCTTCCACCTCCTCGGGCTCCGGACCTTCTTCACCGCGGCCGAGAAGGAGGTGCGCGCGTGGACGATTCACCAGGGCGATACCGCACCCGTGGCGGCGGGCGTGATCCACTCCGACTTCGAGCGCGGCTTCATTCGCGCGGAGACGGTGAGCTACGACGAGTTCGTCGCGTGCGCCGGATGGAAGGGGGCGCGGGAGAAGGGCGTGGTGCGGTCGGAGGGGCGGGAGTACGTGGTGAGGGACGGGGATGTGATTCTGTTCCGGTTCAACGTCTGAACGGCGAGCCAGCGGCGCTCAGGCGTCAGGGTTCAGCCGTCAGCCGTCAGCAGTCAGCCGTCAACTGATAGCTGACAGCTGACAGCTGTCTACTCGCCTTCGCTCTGGGCTCCCCTCAGCACCAGCCGCCCGATCCTGATCGGCACGTAGAGCGGCGCCAGCACTCCGGGCAGCCGCACCAACTCCCACTCCCGCGGCGTCGGCAACAGCACGCTCAGGGCGAGGAACCGCGCCCGGTCGAGCGGCCGCTCGAGGCAGCGCCGGTGAAACTCGCGCTCGCCGTCCCGCCCAGCCGCCTCGTCCGGCGGCGCGAACATGCGTGCGATCGCCTCCCGCGCGAGCGGTTCGACGGCGGCGTCGTGGTCCGCGCGCGCAAGCAGCTCCTCGCTCACCGGCGCTCCGAGCACACGCCGGGCGACTTGGAGCCCCACGAGCGCAGCCCGCGTGCCCCCCACGCGAGCCGCTCGCGCGAGCAGCACGCCGCCGTCCACCGGCCCGCCGGCGAGCAGTGCCGAGACGCTCGCCGCCCACTCGAGGCGCTCCCACCGGTGGCGCGTGCCGTGGAGCAGGAGCAGCAGCAGATGATCCTCGCGCGCGGGGAGCGCGACGCGCACGCCGCCAATCGGCAGCGACGCGGCGCGCGCGAGCAGGTCATCGAGGCGCGGGTTCCACGGGAAGCGCCGCGCCGCGAAGCGCCAGTGCAGCTCGACCACCAGCAGCGCCTCTCGATCCGCGCGCTCGAAGGGCGCGTGCCCCTGACCGCCGTAGACCACGGCCTCCTGCGCGGGCGAGAGCGCGCGGAGCGAGCGGTACCCGAGCGCGAGCAGCGTCTTGCGGGCGCGCGCATAGTCGGCGGGCGGGACGACGACGTCGAGATCCTCGCACTCGCGCATCCCGGTGTCGCCGTACGCGGCGAGCGCGAGCGCCGGCCCCTTGTACGGGAGCGCGCGCACCCCCTGTGCCTCCAGCGCGGCGACAATCCGCGCGAGCTCGCCCGCCAGTACCAGCGCGCCGGCGGCGATCGCGCGACTCGTCGCCTGGAACGCGTCGAGCGCCCGGGCGGGCACCACGTCCGCGGCCGAGGCGGCGAGTTGGCGCGCCACGAGCGGCACCACGTGATGGCGCCCCGCGAGCGCCAAGGCAGCGTCCCAGTCGCGCACGCGCGAGACCGCGGTGCGGAGCCGCTCCACGTCGTCGGCCGTCGGCGCCACCCGGGCCCCGGCGCGAAGCAGCGCCGCAGCCGCTCCGTTCGCGCGCACCTCACGCACCGGCCGCGTCCAGCACCAGCTCGACGAGCCGCCCGAGTCGCGCCGGGTCTGTGTGCGGCACGAGCCGGAACGCCGGCGTGCACGCGAGCAGACGCGAGAGCGCCGCGAACTCCTCGGCGCGCATCTCCGGCGTGAGCAGGTAGGTCGCGGCGGTGTTCGCGACGAGGGGAACGAACGCCGCCGCCGCGCGCAGCGGCTCGACCCGGGGTGCCGTGTCGTCCGCCGTGCGATCGGCGATCAGGAAGAGCGCGCCGAGCGGCGCCGGCGCGCGCGCCACCGCATACCCCAGCGCCTCCAGTGGAAACGCGCGCTTGTCCCAGGTCGGTGTCAGCGGCCGGAGCGCGTGGCCCTCGCCGATCAGCATCCGCGCGGAGTCGTCCCAGACGCGCAGATGATCAGAGGCGGGATACGCCAGCGTCGCGTCGTTCACCTCGCGGAGCGCGAGCAGGTCATCGGCCAGCGCGGCGTGCCCCTTCGCGGCGACCGCGGCCGCGATCGTGGACTTCCCCGTACCGGACGCTCCGCAGAACGCGACCGCGCGGCCGCCGATCACCACACCGCTCGCGTGCAGCGAGAGCACGCCAAGCCGCCTGAGCACATAGCCCATCACGGGTCCGAGGAGATGCGTGGAGGCGTCTTCCACCGAGAGTGCCGGGGGCCACGTCGCCCACACCTCGCGCGCGTCGGCCCGCAGATGGAACTCGGCGCCGTCGGCGTATCGCAGACGAACACCCGGCCGTCCCTCCACCCACGACGCTTCCGTCACCGGAGCGTCCGTGTCCTCCTCCCGCGCGCGAAAGAGGAGCCCGTCGCCCGCGTTCGCGAGGCCGCCCCAGGGCGCGGCGCCGCCCAGATGGACCACCACGTCGGGCGCGGCCGGGGACGCGACGGCGTGCAGCCCCGCCAGCTCGCGGTCACTTCGGACCGTCAGCCCGTAGACCGAGTAGTCGGGAATGCGACGCGCTAGACTGCGGACCGCCTCATCCCCGCCGACATTCCGCCATCGAGCATGGACTTGCTGCCGCGGTTGCGCGTGATCTCCGTGATGGAGCCATACACGGAGAGACGCGGCGTAGCGTAGGGCAGTGGCGGCTTGCCGGGCGGGACGGCTGATGACGTCGTCTTCTCGTTTCGCATGGCGACCCCCGCGGTCGAAACGCCGGCGTCGAATGAGCACGCGGCGCAACCGTTATATATGCGCTGGCCCGTGCCCCGTCAACGACTCGGGGGTCGTCGCTCCTCTCCCTCGAGCGCGGCAAGCGAACGTGACACGAAGCGCAGGGCGGCGGCCTCCTCCGCGAACGCCCCGGGATGGGCGCGATGGAGCGTCGCGGCAATCTCCCGGAGGCTGTGCGCGCCGTCCGCGAGCGCAACCAGCTCGTGGAGCAGCGCGGCGCGCGCGCCGAGCGCCGGACGACGATCAGCCCGCCAGAGATGCAACTCCTCCAGCGCCGCGCTCACCTCCGCGAGATTCGACTGCCGGAACCGCGCCCCCGCGCGTCCCGAGCCCTCCACGGGTTCGAACGTCGTGTCCCACGCGAAGACGTAATCCTCTTCCACGAGCTTCGCGCGGATCTCCGTCACGAGCCGGTCGCCAGCGCCCACGTCGAGCGCACGGGCGAACGGAAGCAATCCCTGGCCGTGGACGGTCGGCGTGCATCCCGGCGCGTTCGAGTAACCACACCCGAAGCCCAGGTCAGTGTCGAACCAGACGCAGACGCCCTCGAGGGACCCGGCACGCTGAACCGTCCACTCCGCCCGACCCGCGACATCGGGGGACGTCACGGTCGCGAAGTCAATCGTCCCCCATTGCGCGGGCGGCGCGAACAGTTGTTCGGCCGTGAGCCGCGCCGAATGCCAGTGCTCCCGCACGCGGGCGTCCACGACGCGCCGGTCAATGCCGAAGGGCGCGGGTCCGGCCTTCACGTGATCGGCGCGGAACGACGCCGGCGCCTCGCACGGCGCGGCCCAGAGCGTGTCGCGCACCGGCACGATGGTCGCGCCCGGGCGCAGGTGGCGCGCGCGCGCGTCCACCACCGACGGAATGTGGTCGCCCGCAAGCGGGAGAACGCCGCGCAGGTCCTCGATCAATACGTCGCCTCGCTCCGGCAGCGTAACGTGCGCCGAATGGCCGCGCACGAACGTGATCCGGTCGGCGCAGTCGTTTGCGGCCGCGATCTCGGGCCCGAGCGCGATCGCGGGGTTCAGCTCGATCGCATAGACGTGGCGCGCGCCCGCTCTCGCGGCCACCACCGCGAAGAACCCGACCCCGGTCCCGATCTCGATCACCACGTCACCCGGGCGCACGGCGCGCGCGATGGCGCCGACGTACGCGCCGGAACGCACCTCGTCAGCGAGCATCGCGTCGTAGTCGTGAACGCCGTACACAGGAGGGGCGCGATCGGCGAGAGGTGGATGCAGCGGCGGCGGTCAGAGCGCGCGCAGCCAGCGGTCGAGCGCCAGCACACGCCAGGCGGCCAGTACCTGACTGGTCGAACCGACTCTCAGGTAATCCAGGAGACCGGCGCTGTCAACGAACTCGTTCGTGCGGGGCGCCAGCTCGAGGGGGCGCCAGTCCTGCGCCGCACGCCACATCGCGACCTGCGCGTCGTCGTACCCGGTCAACGTCGTCTTGGGCCGGCGCAGCACTTCGTCCGGCAGCTCGCCGCGAAACGCGCGTCGCATCAGCTCCTTCCTCTGGCACCACGGCACCGGCGGGATCGCCAGAGCGAACTCCAGCACGCGCAGGTCGAGGAAGGGCCAGCGCGCCTCGAGCGCCGCGCGTGTATAGGCGGGCTCGAACCCTTCGAAGATGCTCTGCACAACCGTCCCGAGAAGGAACTGCTGCGACTCCGGCCGCGTCGGATGCCGGGGGATCGGCGCTGGGAGCGGCACGCCCGTGCGCGCGACGACGTCGCGGCGCACCCAGGGCGGCAGCGGATCTTCCCTTGGCCTTCCGAGCGCGCGTAGGCGCCGCCGGAGCCAGAGGCCCAGATGCGGGTGATGACCGTGCGAAATCGTGTAGCGCACGACGCGCGAGAGCACGTCGAGCACCGGCCAGGTTCGGAGCATCGTCATCAGCCCGGGCGGCTGGAAGAGGGCGTCGCCGTCCTCGCCCACGAACAGGACCGGGCTCTCGGCCGCAATCCGCCGCGCCAGCCGCAGCCACGCGGACTGCTCCGGCTCGTCGAGCGGCTCCTCGGGGCGGAAGGCACGGTCTCCGAGGTGCTCGAGCGGCAGGGGCACGTCGTCCACGATCTCGTGTCGAACGCCGAGCCGGCGCGCCACGAGCGACGCGAGCGGCGTGTCGCCGTCCGGGACCATCGGGGACACGACGGTCGTGTACGCCACGAGTTCCGCCTCCGGCGCCACGCGGCGCGCCGTCGCCGCGAGACTCGGCGAGTCGAGCCCGCCGCTCAAGAGGATGGCGGCTCGCGGCACGCGCAGCCGGTCGCGGACGGCCTCGCCGAGCGTCGCGCGAAAGCGCTCCACGTAATCCTCGTCTCGCCGGAGGCGGAGCGGCGCGGGGACCGGGAATGACCAGTAGCGCCGCGGCGTCGCCGCGGCATGCGCGTCCGCCGGCACGACGAGCTGGTGCGCCGGGGCGAGCCGGCGCACGTCGGCGAAGCTCGTCGTGGTGAGGTCCACGTTCCACCCGACGCAGAGGAACGAGACGATCGCCGGCTCGTGGAGCCGCGCGGAGACCGCAGGGTGCGCGCGCACCGCGCCGAGCACGTTGCTGCACACGAAAGTGTCGCCCGCGTCGGCGTAGTAGAGCGGGCGCACGCCGAAGGCGTCCCGCGCGCAGAAGAGGACGCGCCGGGCGGGATCCCAGATGGCGAAGCTGAAATCGCCCAGGAGCCGGGCTGCAGCGTCCTCGCCCCAGACGTGCCACGCCGCGAGCACGAGCGACTCGTCCGGCGAAGCGCGCGGCACGGCTTCGCCTGCGGCGGCCAGCGCGTCACGGAGCGCGGCTTGTGCGTCAATGCGGACGTCGCCCACGAGCCACGCGCCGCGCGGCGAGCGATGCGGACCGCACGACGCATTCTCGCGGGCGCGGAGCAGTGCGTGCGCCAGGCCCACGCCATCCTCGCGGTGTTCGCCCGCCGCGTGCGGGCCGTGCGGCGCGAGCGGACTCGCCAGCCGCGCGAGCAGCCCCGCGTCCACGTCCCCGCCCCGTCGCGACAGGACCGCGACGTAGCCGCTCACGCGCCGCCGCCGAAGGTGGCGAGAGGGGCGAAGCGGTCGAGCCCGGCATCGCCCGCGACGACGATGCCGCCACTCTCCACCCACGCGTGGGCCTCGAGCGCGCGTTCGGGTCCGGCGAGCGGCCCGTGGACGACGCCAAGCGTGAGCCGCGCGGGATGGCCTCCCACGCGCAGCAGCCGTTCGGCGACGAGCGAGAGCGCCAGACACGTGCTCCCCGGCATCGTGCGGGCGGCGCGGAGCACGGCGCGGCGCACCAGGTGCGGCCATTCGGCGGACACGGCGCCGGGTGAGCCGGCGCGCCGCGACGTGGCGCCCGATTCCACCCATCGTTGGAGCCGCGCGAACGGCATCACCGCGAGGGCCGCGCGCGCCGCCACCAGCCAGCCGATCGCGCGCAACGCGAGGCGGCGCTCGACCGCCGGGAGCGCCCCGAAACTACGCAGCCGGGCGCGGAACGATTTCAAGGAGCCCGCGCTCCACGAGCTGGCCCGCGAGCGCCAGCAGGTCCGCCATCGCGCGCCCGCGCTCCACCGCGTACTCGGCGGCGATCACGTCGGCCACGTCGTCGAGCGCGCGCGGCTCCTGTACGAGCGCCCAGATCCGCGCGCCGACGGGGTCGAGCCCGTAGTAGACGCCGTCGGTCATCCCCAGGATGACCGCCTCCCCGGACAGCTGCGTCGAGACCTGGTCCTTCGACGCCACGACGACGGAAGCGGGCGTGAGCGAGGCCACCATGCGGGGAGTCTACCCGCGGGCTCGGCTGGCCCGCAATCGCGCGCGGTCTCGAGAACACGACGCGTGCACGGCTGTCAGTTGTCAGTTGTCGGTTGTCTGTTCACAGATGCCTCCGACCACCGAGAACGGATCACGGATAACTGCGCACTCGCTGTTTGGCCTCCCTTGACCGGACCACGAACGCCCGCTAACTTGTTGTCCTGTCTCACAATGGCCGCGTCCGGCGCCCGCCGTACCGCAGCCAAACCGAAACGAAACCCTCCCCCGGCGCCGGCAACCCGCTGGGGGCGGCTCAGACCAAAGGGAGGCTTGCCCGCAGTGTCTCGTGCATACGAGGCGGTGTACATCTTCGATTCCACGCTCGAAGATGCCGCCATCAACGACAAGATCGCCAAGCACCACGCGCTGCTGGGGACCACCCAGGAGGTCAAGCTCGATCACTGGGGCCGCCGGCAGCTGGCCTACAAGATCGGCACCCGGGAGACCGGCTACTACGTGGTCGCGCGATTCCACGCGGAACCGAAGGTGCTCCCGGAGTTCGAGCGCGCGCTCAAGCTCGATGACGGCGTGGTGCGCTACCTGATCTCGGTGCACGAGCACGAGCTCGGCGCGCCGCCCATGAGCGAAGAGCAGCTCGCCGCGCGACGGGAAGCCGGCGACGACGAAGACGACGACGAGGACTGATCCGATGCGCCGACCGAAGAAGACGTGCCCCATCACCGAGGCGGGCATCCGCTTCGTGGACTACAAGGATGAGCGCTTCCTCGCCCGCTTCATCACCGACAACGGGAAGATCCTCCCGAGCCGGCTGAGCGGGGTGGACGCGCGGCATCAACGCCAGCTCGCGAAGGCCATCAAGAAGGCCCGCTATCTCGCCCTGTTGCCGTACACGCGCGCCCACCAGCCCTGAGCCGGCGTCCGCGCATCCCCTGCGGGCTGGCACATGACTGACGCCGCCGGATCAGGCGTGGCGGGCGCGGCCCCGCCCCGCGAGCGGGGGTGGTGGCGCGTGCTGCTCGCGACGCTCCTCGTCCTGTTCCTGCCGGTGACGCCGATGCTCCGCATTCTGCTGCCGGTGGACGACACGCTGCTCCTGGTCGCGCCGGCGCTGGCGGCGTGCGCGCTGGTCGGGTGGTGGGCCGGCGGCCGCCTTCCGCTCGCCGTCGTGTGGACGGCGCTCACGGCCTGGGTGCTCTGGCAACTGACCGCCGGCGAGGGGACCGTGGCCTTCCTCGCGTGCGGGTGGGCGGTCATGCTCGCGGCGTCGTTCGGCGCGCTCTCCATCGCGGACCGGCGCGAGCCGCGCCGGCCGTTCCTCCCTCGCGCGCTCGCGGCGATGGCGTTCGCGGCGCTACTCGCCGGCGCGACCGCGCTCGTGGTGCCCCACGGCGGGCCGGCCGTGCGCGACGCCCTCCGCGTCGAGGTAAACCGCCGCGCGACCGACGCCCTCGCCGAGTTCCGGAATCAGACGCGCAGCACGCGCTGGCGGGAGCTGGCCGCCAAGCAGCCGTTCGCGGACACCCTCGCCGCGCGCATGGAACAGCAGCTGCAGGCGGCCCCGGGCCATGCGGTCACCCTCTTCCCGGCGCTGCTCGCGCTCGAGTCGCTGGCGTCGCTCGCCCTCGCCTGGGCCCTGTATCACCGGGTGGGCCGCGCGCGGCTCGGACCGCCGCTCGCCCCGCTCCGGGAGTTCCGGTTCAACGACCAGTTGGTGTGGGGGCTGATCGCGGGGCTGGTGGTCGCTGTCGTACCCTGGTTCGCGCCGGTGGACGCGCTTGGAGCGAACCTGATTGTCTTCTTCGGCGCGCTGTATGCGGTGCGCGGGCTGGGAATCGTCCTCTGGTTCCTCTCGCCCGGCAAACTGGCGATGGCGCTGTTGATCGTCTTCGCGGTGCTCTTCTGGCACGTGCTCGGCGCCCTCGCGCTCGGGCTGGGAGTGGGCGACACCTGGCTCGACTGGCGGCGCCGCGCGAAGGCAAGGACCCGGACACCGGGTGCGCGGTAACGGACATTCACCTGGAGCACTGATGGAAGTCATTCTGAGGCAGGCGGTGGACAAGCTCGGACACCCCGGCGACATCGTGAAGGTGTCGGCCGGCTACGCGCGCAACTTCCTCCTGCCGCGCGGGATTGCCTACGAGGCCACACCGGGAAACAAGAAGCGGATCGCGCAGGAGAAGGACCGGCTGCAGGCCGCCGAGAACACGCGGGTGGCGTCGGCGCAGGGGCTGGCCGATCGCCTGGCCCAGGTTTCGCTGACGTTTTCCGCGCGCGTGGGAGAAGAGGGGAAGCTCTTCGGTTCCGTCACGGCGTCGGACATCGCCGAGCAGCTGCACCTGCAGGGCTTCGCCACGGTGGAGAAGCGGATGATTGACCTGCACGAGCCGATTCGCGCGCTCGGCGTGTACAAGGTCGCGATCAAGCTGCACGCGGACGTGAAACCGGAAGTCAAGGTCTGGGTCATCAAGGCGTGACGATCACCTGACGCGCCGCCGCCCGGCGCGTTATCGTATCGCAGGGAGCTGCCGCCGTCTCGCCGGCGGACGTCTCTCTGCCGGAACATTCGCGCCCCGCGCGCGATACAATCTTCTGCCCCCTCGTACACCCGTTGCCCAGCGTCCCGACGCCCGTTCCCACGAGCCCGAAGAGGAGACCCGATGCCGATCTCGCGCGCCGCGCGGCGGCGGTGTGCGCGGACAACAAGGCGCACGACGTCGTGCTCCTCGACCTGCACACGGTGACGGACATGACGGATTTCTTCGTGGTCGCCTCGGGGACGTCGGACACGCACGTGCGCAGCATCGCCGAGCACGTGGTCAGCGACCTCGCCGCGCGTGGCGTGCGGGTGCAGTCCGTCGAGGGGCTGGAGCAGGGGCGCTGGGTGCTCCTCGACTACGTGGATTTCGTCGTGCACGTGTTCCATCCGTCCTTGCGCTCGTACTACCAACTCGAGCGGCTCTGGGGAGATGCCCCGGCCCTCGCGGTCTCGCCCTGAGAGGGCTTTCCTGATGCGCTCCGATCGCGCTCCCGCCCGCGTCCCGCCCGCCGTCGCCCTGGCCGCGCTCGTCATCCTCGCCGCCGTCGCGCCGGCCGCGCTCTCCGCTCAGTACACGCAGTTCGGCCAGAACCAGGTCCAGTACACGAAGTTCCGGTGGATGGTGAAGAAATCCGAGCACTTCGACGTCCACTACTACAAAGGGATGGAAGAAGGCGCGACGATCGTCGCGCGAATGGCGGAACGCTCGTACGCGCGACTCTCGCGCCTGATGGGCTACCAGTTCAAGGAGCGCAAACCGATCGTCGTCTTCGCATCGCGCGGCGATTTCGCGCAGAACAACGTCACCGGCGACCTGGGTGAGGGCACGGGCGGCGTCACCGACGCCATCCACCAGCGCAACATGTTCTTCTTCGGCCAGGATCTCGCCGAAGTCGAGCACGTGCTGACGCACGAGATGGTGCACCAGTTCCAGTACGACATCCTCCTCCGCGGACGCACCGGCACGGCCGCCGTGGCGACCATGACCACGTCGTCGTCGCCCCCGCTCTGGTTCATCGAAGGGATGGCCGAGTACCTCTCGATCGGCCCCGACCACCCGGCGACGGATGCCATCATGCGCGACGCCGCGCTGAACGGAAAGCTGCCGACGATCGAAGAGATGAACGACCCGAACGCGTTCTTCCCCTACCGGTTCGGTGAGTCGCTGTGGCGCTACGTGGGCCAGCGCTGGGGCGACGAGATCATCGGGGAGATCATGCTCGCAACGCCGACGCTCGGACTCGAGCGCGCCTTCAAGCGCCACACCGGCCTCGAACTCGACGACCTGGGCGACGAGTGGAAGGACGCGACGCAGACGGCGTACCTGCCGGGCATCGCCAGCCTCGAGCGCCCGCGCAAGGTGGCACAGCCGCTGCTCAACGCGCGCAAGACGGGCGGCATCATTCCCGTCTACATCGCGCCCGCGCTCTCGAGCGACGGCCGCCAGATCGCCTACATCTCCACCGGGAGCCTGCTCCGCGCCGAGGTCTTCCTCGATCTCTATCTCGCCGACGCAACCACGGGCAAGCGGCTCAAGCGCCTGACGAACAGCGTGCTCAATTCCGAGACCGAGGAGTTGCGCTACGCCTACTCGCAGAGCGCGTTCTCACCGGACGGACGGCTGCTCGCCTACACCGGCTACCGCGAAGGAAAGGACGTGCTGTTCGTGCTCGACGTGCGATCACGCCAGGTGCTGCACCGTCTCGACACCGGGCTCGAGGCGATGGTGGGTCCGAGCTGGTCTCCTGACGGCAAGCGCCTCGCGTTCAGCGGAGCGAAGAACGGCCTCACGAACATCTACGTGATTGACGCCGACGGGCGAAACCTCCGCCAGCTCACCACGGGAACGTTCGCCGGTCTGATGCCGAACTGGTCGCCGGACGGGCGCAGGATTGCCTTCGTGAGCGACCGCGGCCCGCGCACGAACCTCGACCTCCTCAAGTTCGGCAAGTGGGAGATCAACATTCTCGACCTCGAGTCCAGTGCGGTCGAGACCATTCCGGGCCAGGCCGGGAAGAACCTGAATCCCGCGTGGGCGCCCGACGGCAAGTCGGTCGCGTTCATCAGCGACCGCACGGGCATTCCGCAGGTGTTCCTCTACGATTTCGACACGAAGGAGCATTTCCAGATCACGCGGCTCATCGGCGGCGTGCAGTCGCTGACGGAGAACAGTCCCGCGATGACGTGGGCGCGGCAGGCGGACAAGCTCGCGTTCGTCTACTTCGACAATGGCGATTACACGGTCTGGTCGCTCAGCAACCCGCGGCAGCTCAAGCGGGAGCCGTACCGCGAGAGCCCGGTGGCGTCCGTCGTGGCCAAGGCGGGGGCGGGCGTCGCGCCGCTGGACAGCGCGCAGCAGCGCGCGGCGGCGGCGGCCGCGGCCGTGGCCGCGCTGGCGCGCGAAGCGCGCACCGCCTCGCGCGACAGCCTCGGCGCGCGCCGGCAGTCGCTGTACCGCGGACCGACGGGGCTCCGCACCTCGGGTGAGCTGCCGCCGGCGGGCGCGCCCGGCTCGCAGTCGGCCATTTCGGTGGCGGCGCTCCTCGACAGCGTGGCGCTCGCGCTCCCGAGCGCGACCTCCTTCAAGGACGAGACGTATCGCGCCGCCCTGCAGGCGGAGCGGGTGTTCACGCCGCAGGTCACGTACAGCCAGACGAACTTCGGCGGCGGCGTCTTCGGCGGCTCCGGGGTCCTGCTCGCCGACCTGCTCGGCAACCGGCAGCTCCTGCTCTTCGGGAGCGTCAACGGGCGGCTGGAGGAAGCACAGGTCGCGGTGCAGTACGCGAACTTCGCGAACCGGACCAACTACCGGGCCGGCGTCCAGCAGTACCCGTTCTTCCTCTTCGCCGGCGCCGGCCAGCAGCAGGTCGGCGCGGGCCAGTACGTCCAGACCCAGTCGCTCACCCGGTACATCGTGCGCACCGCGGACTTCGCGACGATGCATCCCACGAGTCGCTTCAGCCGCTTCGAGTTCAGCGGCACGTTCCTGAACATTGACCGCTCCGCCTTGTACATCAGCCGAGGCATCGCGTTCGACAGCTTCGGCAACGGCTACGCGACGCCGTTCTACGTGGACAGCATCAAGGGGCTGGGCTCGCTGAACTATCTCTCGCCGGCCGCGGCCTGGGTCTCCGACAACGCCCTCTTCGCGGGCGGGTCCGCCTCCGGGGCGCCGATTTTCGGCCACCGGTACCGCCTCGGCGTGACGGCGAACATCGGCAGCGGCGGCTTCACCACGTATCAGGGCGACTTGCGGCGCTACGACGCCGTGCTGTTCAGCTTCCTCACGTTCGCGACGCGCCTCTACGCCAACGTCAACGTCGGGCCGGGTGAGTCCCAGTTCGGGCAGCAGTTCCTCGGCATCCCGCAGTACATCCGCGGCTACGACCGGGAATACTACAGCTCGAGTGCCTGCGCTCCATCGGCCGCGAACCAGTGCATTGACCCGCTGACGCAGCTCATCGGGACACGCGTGATGCTGGCCAGCGCGGAGTTGCGGTTCCCGCTCGTGCGCCGCTTCGATCTCGGCGTCCTCCCGATCTCGCTCCCGCGGGTGGACGGACTCATCTTCTACGACGCGGGGATCGCCTGGAGCCAGGGGCAATCCGTGAGTCTCACGAGGCCAGGCAACTACGACCCCGAAACGCAGCGCTATCCCGTGCGCAGCGTCGGCTACGGCATCCGGATGAACCTCTTCAACTTCGCGGTGCTCCGATGGGACTACGCGATCCCGCGTGATTCTTTCGACCGGAAGGGCTACTGGTGGTTCAGCATAGGGCCGTCGTTCTGAGGGTCGCCGGCGTCCGTGATGGGGAATGGAAACGCGGAACGAGAATGCGGAACGAGTGATGTGCGGCCCGGGCGGTGCCCGGGCCGCACTTCTTTCCGACGGTTGAGCGGACGAACCGGTCGCGGTCAACCGTCTACTGTGAACTGTCCACGCGCGGTTAGCTTGTTCAGCGTGCGATTCCTACTCCTCGCGGTCCTTGCGGTCCCCGCGGTCCCCGCGGTCCTTGCGGTCGGCGGCTGCTCGGGCGGCCCGTCCGAGGCAGGCGTAGCGCCGTCGCTCGGTACGGGCGGTCCGGATGCGATCCTCCTGCGTGTGCCGCGCGACGGTGGGCGCGCGCGCGCGTATCGCTGGGGGCGGGACTCGGTGCTCTGGTCCTCGGCCGAGCCCGTGCCGGCCCTCGCCCGCGTGCTCGCGTTCGACGATGACCGGGGTCTGCTCGCGTACGTGGACGCGCAGGGGATGCCGGGCCGGCTCGACCTCCGCGTCGGAACCGCCGGGGCCGCCGCCGCCGGCCCGCTGCGCGCGCTGGCGAGCGCCGACGGCTGGGCGATCTTCGGCCTGACCGCAATGAACGAGGTGAGCCGGCTCACCCTTAGCGGCGTCTGGACCTTCCGGCCCTCGTCGGTGCCGCGGGCGCTGCTGCCGCTCTCCGACGGTTCGCTCGTGCTCCTGCAGGGTGCGGGCGAACGGCTGCGGCTGCGGCGCTTGCACCCGCCGGAGCCGCGCGTCACGGACACCGCCTCGGTACCCTCGGGCGAGCTGGTCGTCCAGACGGAACTCGGCGACCGCCTCTATTTCCTTGGCGACTCGGGGCTCGCCGGCGTGCGGGTGCGCGACCTGGCACGGACGAAGACGCTCAGGCTCCCGGGAGCGGTCGAGGATGCCGTCGCGACGCCGAGCGGCGACCGGATCTTCGTCGCGCTCCGCGGCCGGAAGATGCTTGCCATCATTGACCGATACGCGGAAGCCATCGCGCAGACGATCGCGCTGCCGGACGACGTGACGGCGCTCCGGATGGACCCCGACGGCCGGTACGTTCTCGCCCGCACCGCGGGCGGCGATTCGGTGCGCGTCATCGCCGTCGGCACCTCGCGCGTGCTCGGCGGCGTGCGCTCGGATTGGCGCGCGGACCTCCCGCTCGTGGCGCCGGACGGGTTCCTCGCGGTCGTGCAGGACGAGGACGTCGTCGTCGTGGACGCCGAGACGGGGCGCGAGCGGGAGCGCCACGTCGCGGGCGCCTCGGACTTCTGGGCCCTGGTTCGCTGGAACGGTTTCCGGCCGCGGGCCGCGGGGCTCGATGAGCCGGTGCTGTTCGCCGCCGACTCCGACTTGACGAGCGCGCAGGCGGCGATCGACAGCGCGCTTGCCGCGCGGGTCGCGCCGTTGCCCGGAGCGCCGCCGCCGGACGTGCGCGCGCCGGACGTGCGCGCGCCGGACGTGCGCGCGCCGGACGTGCGCGCGCCGGACG
>DATEDF010000131.1:0-27257 GCA_035286465.1 Gemmatimonadaceae bacterium
GCGCCGAGCCGGTCGGCGCGCAGTTTCACCTGGAGCGGCGACTCCTCGCCCGAGACGTAGAGCGCCGGAACGCCGGTCGCCTCGAGTTGCGCGGCCACCTGCAGGAGGATCGTGGACTTCCCGATCCCGGGCTCGCCGCCCACGAGGACCATCGAGCCCGGCACGATGCCGCCGCCCAGCACGAAGTCGAACTCGTCGAGCCCCGTGCGCAACCGGTGGTCCTCGGCGCCCACCACTTCCTTGAGGCGCGGCGTCTGCGCGACGCGCCCGCCGCTTCCCAGTGCCCCGACGCCGGCCTTCCGCCGGGCGGCGCCGCCGTCGCCGGCGCGTGGCGTGGCGACCTCCTCCACCAGCGTGTTCCACTCGCCGCACGCGTCGCAGCGGCCCGCCCACCTGGCGTGCTCCGCACCGCATTCGGTGCAGCGATACACGGTCCTGGCCCGCGCCATCTCGTCGCGGCCTCGGCTATCCCGGCTGGCGCGCGGTGAAGTTCTCGAAGCGCGTGAACTGCTTGCGGAAGGTGAGCCGGATCTGTCCCGTGGGGCCGTTCCGCTGCTTCCCGATGATCACCTCGGCGAGTCCCTCGATGGGCGTGCCGTCGGCGAGCGTCACCTGCTTCCCCGTGTCGTCCACGGGCCGGTCGTACATCTCCGGACGGTAGATGAACATCACGACGTCGGCGTCCTGTTCGATCGCGCCCGACTCGCGCAGGTCGGAGAGCTGCGGCCGCTTGTGTTCGGCCGCGCGCTGCTCGGGCGCGCGCGACAACTGCGAGAGCGCGATGACCGGCACCGCCAGCTCCTTCGCCAGGATCTTGAGCGAGCGCGAGATGTAGCTGATCTCCTGCTGGCGATTCTCCGTGTTCGGCGGTCCCTCGATGAGCTGCAGGTAGTCCACGACGACCATCTTGATGCCCACCTGCGACTTGAGGCGCCGCGCGCGCGAGCGGATCTCGAGGAGCGTCAGCCCGGGCGTGTCGTCAATCCAGATCGGTGCCTGCCCGAGCAGGGCGGCGGCCTTGGCGAGGTTCGAGTGGTCCTGGCTGCTGAGCTTGCCCGAGCGGAGCCGCTGCGCGTCAATGAACCCCTCGGAGGCGAGCATGCGCATGATGAGCGATTCCTTCGCCATCTCCAGCGAGAAGATCGCCGTGGGGATGTTGCTCTCGACCGCCGCGTACTGGGCGATGTTGAGGACGAACGCCGTCTTCCCCATCGAGGGGCGCCCGGCGACGATGATGAGGTCCGACGGCTGAAAGCCGAGCGTGAGCTTGTCGAGGTCCACGAATCCGCTCGGCACGCCGGTGAGGGGCCCTCCCTCCCGCAACTGCTCGATGCGCTCCATCGCCGGCCAGAGCAGCTCCTTGATGCGCGTGAACCCCTCGGAGCCGCGCTGCTGGCTGACCTGGAAGATCCGGTGCTCGGCGAGGTCGAGGAGGTCGGATGCGCCCGCGGGTGACTCGTGCGCCTCGACGACGAGCCCTTGCGCCACCTCGATGAGGCGCCGCCGGAGCGCCTTCTCCTTCACGATCCCGACGTGGTACGCGATGTTCGCCGCCGTGGGAACGACGTCGAGGAGCGTGCCGATGTAGTCCTTGCCGCCGGCGGCGGCGAGCAGGCCCTGCCGCTCGAGCTCGTCGGCGAGGGTCAGGGGGTCGAGGACCGCGCCCGCCGTGTGGAGGGCGAGCATCGCGCGGAAGATCCGCCGGTGCGCCTCGCGGAAGAACATGGACTCGTCCACGAGCTCGACGGCGCGCACGAGGGCGTCGGCGTCGAGGAGCATCGCGCCCAGGACCGCCTGCTCCGCGTCCTCCGAGTACGGCGGGAGGCGGTCGCGGAAGGCCTTCTGCTCACGCGCCGCTGGCGGCGCTATCGAAAACTCGGCGGGCGAACTGGACATCTTCCCAGGTGGGGCGCTTCCACGCCGGATTGCGCAGGAGCGCGGCGGGGTGGTAGGTGACGATCAGGGGCACCCCGTAAAAGCGGTGTACCAGGCCCCGCAGCTTTCCGATCGGCTGCGAAGTCTGCAGGAGAGTTTGCGCCGCGATGCCGCCGAGTGCAAGGATCACGCGCGGCTTGAGCAGCTCGAGCTGGCGCATCAGGAACGGACTGCACGCCCTGACCTCCTCGGGCGCGGGATTGCGGTTTCCCGGCGGGCGGTGCTTGAGCACGTTGCAGATGAACACGTCCTCGCGCCTGAAGTGGATTGCCTCGAGGATCTTCGTGAGGAGCTGGCCCGCCTGGCCCACGAAGGGACGGCCGGTCTCGTCCTCCGTCGCGCCCGGTGCTTCGCCGACGCACACGAAGCCCGCGTGCGGATTCCCTTCTCCGGGAACGGGATGCTTCGCGCCGCGATGAAGCGAGCACGCCGTGCAGGCGGCGACGGCCGTCGCGACCGCCTCGATCGAATCGAGGTGGTCGAGCGGACCGCCGAGCAGATCGCCCATCGGCGCGCCGATCACGATGCCCGGCTTGAGCGGGGCCGGCGATGCGCCCGTGCTCTCCGCGGCGGGATAGAACGCGTTGCGCCCGAGGGGCGGAGGCGCCGTGCTCCCGGCGGACGGCGCGACGGGCGTGAGGGGCTCGACGGGCGCGGTGCTCCCGGCGGGCGCGACGGGCGCGACGGGCGCGACGGGCGCGACGGGCGCGACGGGCGCGACGGGCGCGACGGGCGGAAGCGGACGGGGCAAGTCTCGACGCGGCACGGTGCTGCCCGGCTGGTCGGCGCCGATGCTGCGCAACGCCGCGCGCCAGTCGCCGGACGCGCCGGCGCGCTCGGCCGCCTCGCGCACGGCGGATGGGCCCGGCGGCTCGTCCCGCGCGCCGGGGACTGCCGGGAGTTCGCCCCGGATGCCGAGGACGCGCAGCGCCTGCTCGACCGGGAGCGCGTCGAGCACGAACTCGGTTTCGCCGAGTTCGCGGCGCTGCTCGAGATACCGGCGGAGGCGATCTCTAGCGTCCATCGGTTTTCTTCTTCGCGCCGCGCGACTTCCGGACGCCGAGCAGCTGCTCGACGCGGTCCAGGATGGCGTCGGCGACCTCGGACTTGGGCAGGAGCGGGAGCGCTTCCGCCTCGGCGTCGGGCGCGAGCAGCGTCACGCGGTTCGTGTCCACACCGAATCCCGCTCCTTCCTCGCCCGCGTCGTTCACGACGATGAGGTCGAGCGCCTTCGCCGCGAGTTTCTCCTTCGCGCGCCCCAGCGCGTCGTCCGTCTCGAGCGCAAAGCCGACGACGACGGCGCCCGGCCGGCGGGCGTCGCGCGTCGAGGTGAGAATGTCGGCGGTGTCCGCGAGGGGGATCGCCGCGGGCCGTCGCGCCTTCGTGATCTTCGATGCGGCGGCCGCTTTCGGGCGGAAGTCCGCGGGCGCCGCGGCCATCACGAGCACGTCCGCGTTCGGGAGCGCCGCGCGCACGGCGTCACGCATCTCGGCGGTGGTCTCGACGTGGACGACGCACGCGCCGGTGGGCGCCGGCACGCCGAGCGGACCGGCTACGAGCGTCACCTCCGCGCCGCGCCGCCAAGCGGCGGCCGCCACCGCGACGCCCATCTTGCCGCTCGACTCGTTCGAGAGGAAGCGCACGGGGTCCAGACGCTCTCGCGTGGGCCCCGCGGTGACGAGGACGCGCCGGCCGGCGAGCGCGCCGCCGGGCTCCAGCAGGCGCCCGAGGTGATCGAAGATCGTCTCCGGCTCGGCCATCCGGCCCGGCCCGGCGCCCTCCTGTGGCGAGGCAAGCGGCCCGACGGCGGGATCGAGCACGCCGTAGCCGAGGGCGCGCAGGTGCGCGACATTCGCGACCGTCTGCCGATGTGCCCACATCCGATCGTTCATCGCGGGCACGAGGAGCACCGGGGCGCGCGCGGCGAGGAGGCAGGCGGCGAGGAGATCGTTCGCGCGACCCGAGGCGGCGCGCGCGAGGAAGTCCGCCGTGGCCGGCGCCACGACGACGAGCTCGGCGGCCTGCGCGAGCGTGATATGATCGAGCGCGTGCCCCGCGGCGACGAGCTCCGTGTGCACCGGCCGACCGGTCAGCGCCTCGAAGGTGACGGCGCCGACGAACTCGCGCGCCGAGTGCGTGAGCACGACATCCACGAGCGCGCCGGCCTGCGCGAGGAGCCGCGCGAGCCACGCCGTCTTGTAGCTCGCGATTCCCCCGGTGACGCCGAGGAGGATGTGCCGGCCCGCGTACGGACGCACGGCGTCGCTCCGGAGCCGCGCCGCCGCCGCGCCCTACTCCGCCGGGCGGCGCCGGGGCACCACGCGGTACTCGATCGCCCCGCCCGACAGCTCCTCGAGCGCGCGGGTCGTGAGCTTCTTCTCGCCGCTCGCGGAGCGATCACGGGGAAACTCGTTCAGCACGCGCGCGAACTTCGCCGCGACGAGCACGGAGAGGTACTTGTTGGCGGCGTGGGTGGTGACTTCGGTTGGTGTGAAGACTCGCATGAGGAAAGGGCTCGTGAGGGAAGGTAAAGGGCGGAGGTCGGGGGAGAGAGAACGGATGGCGGACGAGGCGAGCTGCGCACCCCTACGTGGAGAAGTTCGAGATCTGCTGCTCGAGGCGCGCGATGAGGCCCGTGACCTGCACGTCGAGCGTGCGAACGCGCTGGCGCTTGACCTCTTCGGCGTCCACGATGGACGACACGCGGTCCACCGCGGTGTCGAGGTCGTCGTTGACCACGACGTAATGGTAGCTGTCCACCGCGCGCAGCTCCGTGCGTGCGCTCTTGAGGCGCGTGAGCAGCGTCGCGTGGTCTTCCGTCTGGCGCTCCTGCAGCCGCTCGACGAGTTCCTCCACCGAGGGCGGCAGGATGAAGATGAGCACGGAGGTCGGATAGGCCGCGGCGAACTGCGCGGCGCCCTGCACGTCAATGTCCATCATCACGTGCCGTCCGGAGTCGAGCACCTTCTGCACCGCCGACTTGAGCGTTCCGTACGAGCGGCCGTGCACCACGGCCCACTCCGCCAGATCGCCGCGTTCGCGCCGCGCGGCGAACTCCGCCTCGGTGAGGAAGTGGTAGTCCACGCCGTCCACCTCACCCTCGCGCGGGGCGCGCGTCGTGCACGACACCGAGTAGCCGATGTCCGTGCGCCGTTCCATCAACCGCCGGGTGACGGTCGTCTTCCCGCTGCCGGAGGGAGCGGAGAGCACGATGGGAAAGGGATTCACTCCAGGTTCTCCACCTGCTCGCGGATGCGCTCGAGCTCCTCCTTCACCACCACGACGTCGCGCTGCATGGACGCGTCATTCGCCTTGCTCCCCGCGGTGTTCGCCTCACGCAGCATTTCCTGCAGCAGGAAGCCGAGACGCTTGCCCACCGGCGCTGCGCCGGGCGAGGCGAGCGTGTCGCGAAACGCCGCGACGTGCGCGCGGAACCGGTCGAGTTCTTCGCCCACGTCGAGACGGTCGGCGAGGATGGCGATTTCCTGCGCGAGCCGCTGTTCGTCGAGCGCGACGCCCTCGGCGAGCTGTTGCACGTTCTCGCGCAGCCGGTCGCGCTGCGCCACGACCCGCTCGGGGGCGCGCTCGGCGATCCGGCGCAGCGCGTCCTCGACCACGGCGAGGCGGTCGAGGAGTACGCGGGCGAGCCGCGCTCCCTCGGCCTCGCGCATCGCGGTGAGCGCGTCCGTGGCGGTCTCCACGAGCGCCACGAACGGGTCGGCGCTTCCCTGCACGATGTCCTCCGCGTCCGCCCGCACGACATCGGGCATCCGGAGCACCGTCGCGACGTCCACCTCGCCGCCCAGACCGTGGCGGTCGCGCAGTGAGCGCAGCGCAGTCGCGTAAAAGGAGAACTTCCCCTCGTCGAGCACGGCGCCGCTCTCGGCCGGCCGTTCGATACGCGCGGTGACCGTCACATGACCGCGCGCGATGCGCCGCCGGAGGGCCTCGCGCACCTCGGGCTCCCACCGGGCCAGCGCCGAGGGGAGCTTGAGAGACGGGCTGAAGAACCGGTGGTTGACGGTACGCAGCTCGACGCTGACGCGCGCGCCGCCGACCGCGCCCTCGGACGCGCCGAAACCGGTCATGGATCTGATCATGTGGAACTTGATAAGTTACGGTGCGACAAGGGGTTTGTAAAGCGAGAGAGAAGGGCGAAGTGCGGAGTTAACCGGGCGGAGAAGAGGGGAGGAGAGACAAGTGAGCGGAGGATGAGCGAGACGCCCCACGATGGCACCCGGAGCCAGCAAAACCGTCACCGTTCCAATGCGCTCGCCAGCAGAACGTTCCCGCTCCTTCCCTTCTCCCTTCCCTTCTCCCCTCGCTCTTCTCCTTCGTCCGGTCAACCCAGCACTCCTCGCTTCTCCCTCGTCGTCAGTTCCAGAACTCCCACCTCACGCCGTAGACATTGACCAGCCTCGGCATCACGTACCCGGGGTACGTCTCGTAGATCTCCGCGAGCATGTTCCTCGTCTGCCAGGAGATGACGGCGCTGCCGATGCGAATCTCGAGGAGGGAGCCGAGCGCGCCGGCGGCCATCGCGCGCTGGCCGTAGGGGTCCGTACCGCTCGGCACGAGCGTCGTCGAGCGGTAGTCGTACGTCCCCGCGGCGAGCAGGTGGAACGTGTTTCGTGGGAACCTGCGCAGGAACGACGAGGCGAACCAGAGGCGCGCGCGCACCTGCTGCTGGGGGCGATAGGACCCTGGCGCGTCCCAGTTGATGGCGTCCACGTCGAGCGAGACGCCGCGCCAGAGCGGGCCGCGGAACCCGACGATCGTCGCGGATGCGGCCGGCGCGTCCACCGCGCGGAGCACCGTGTCGAGCTCGACGGGCGCGTCGAGCCGTCCCGCGCTGCGCGTCACGACGCCGGCCGTCAGCCACCGGTCGAAGATCCGCACGCCCGCCTCGACGCGCGCGGCGGTCACCGTCGGGCCGATCCCGGCGTGCTTCGGCGAGGCGCGGCTCAACGAGGCGCCCACATTGAGCCACGAGAAGGGCGCGACCCGCGCCTGCACGTCCGTTCGCGTCGTGGAGTCGGGGCCGCGCTCACCGAACGCGGAGAGCGTAAACAGCCGGGACTCGTATTCGGCGCGGGCCCCCGGGGAGAAGAACGATCTCCCGTTGATCGAACGCAGGCGGTTCGTCGTGCTGAGCCGCACGCCCCACTGCGTGAACCCGGCCGCGACGACGTACTGCGATCGGACCGCCGTCGAATCCACGCTGTCGGTCGCGGCCGTCGTCGAGGCGCTCTGCCCGGACCCCGCGCCCTGGCCGGCAGTCGTGCGGCTCTCTCCGGCGCTGATCGTGGCGGCGGTCAGCTGCACCCACGGCCCGGGCGCTTCCGGGTCGCGCCATGCCACGCGGAGATAGGCGGTACCTTCGCTGCCCTTGAACCCCGGGAGCGCGTTCGGCACGGGTGTCGTTGCGAGGTAACGGGCGCCCGACGCGCGGTCGAGTCCCTGTCGGAGCAACGTGCCGTCCACGCTCCAGCGGCCACGCGCCCAACCCACGCGCGCCATCGCGCCCATGGCATCGCCATCCATGCCGCCGCGCGAGGCGCTGCTGTGCTGCTGCGCGGCGAACTGGATGGCGCCGCCGTTGGAGAGGCGAGCCCCGAACCACCCGCGGTACAGATTCAGGTTCTCGGAGCCGGTGAGGACGTCCGTGCGCGTCGAGGGCGCGGTACGCTCGACGCGCCACGAGCGGAGGTGCACGCGAAGCTCACGCGCGGTGCGTTCGACGCGCACGTCCTCCATCGCCCAGAGCGGCACGGCGGCGAGATCGGTGATGCCGCCGTTCCGTGCATTCAGCGGGTCGCGCTCGACGCCGTCCACGAAGATGCGGACGCCGGCGGGATCGCCGTACCAGGCGGCCACCTGGGGCGCGAGGATGAAGCCGGTCGTCAGGCCCGTGACGCCGGGGACCTGGTCGAGGAGTTCGCCGAGCGTCAGCGCGCCCGAGGCGAAGATCGCATCGCGGTCCCAATGCACGATGCCGGTGCCGAGTTCGGTCGGGCGCGGGGCGTAGGGGCGCGCGATGGGCGTCTGGAGGGTGTCCGGTGCCGCACGGGAACGCGGGGTCGAAGGCTGGGCGCCGTCGGCCCGCGCGGAATCGCGGGGCGCGAGCGTGTCCCGGGCGGCGGCCTTGCGCACGGTGTCAGGCGCCGGGATGGGCTTTGTGGTGTCGCGTGCGGGCGCGGGAGGGACCGGGGGCCGCGACGGCGGCGGCTGCTGCGCACCCAGGACGAGCGGCGCGCACACGCTGGCGGCGAGCAGCGCGCGCGCGCAGAAACTCAGCGCGCCCTCCCCCGCACGAATTCGACGAACGTGCGCACGGGCACGCCCGTGGGTCCACGCGGGAGCGCCACGAGGTCCGTCTCCGTGTAGGCCGTGCCGGCGATGTCGAGATGCGCCCACTTGTAGTCGGTGAACTCCGCCAGGAAGAGCGCGGCGGTGATCGTCCCCGCGCCGCGCGCGCCCGCGTTCTTCATGTCCGCGATGTCGGACTTGAACAGCTCCTTGTACTCCGGCCACTGCGGAAGTTGCCAGCCCGGCTCTCCGCCCCGCTTGCACGCCGCGAGCACCTCGTCAACGAGGCCCTGGTCATTCCCCATCACCCCGGTCGCCGCGTTCCCGAGGGCGACGACCACCGCACCCGTGAGCGTCGCGGCGTCCACCACCGCCTGTGGCTTGAATCGCGCGGCGTACGACAGCACGTCGGCGAGGACGAGGCGCCCCTCGGCGTCGGTGTTCACGATCTCGATCGTCTTGCCGTTGCTCGCGCGAACGACGTCCCCCGGATTCATCGCGGTGCCGCTCGGCATGTTGGTCGTGGAGCCGATGAGGCCGACGACGTTGATCCGGAGCTTCATCCGCGCGATGGCCTCCATCGCGCCCAGCACGCCGGCTGCGCCGCTCATGTCGAACTTCATCCACTCCATCCGGTCGGCGGGCTTGATCGAGATGCCGCCCGAATCGAAGCAGAGTCCCTTGCCCACGAGCACGACGGGCGCCTGTGCGCGCCGGCCGCCGCGGTACTCCAGCACGATGAGCTTGGGGTCCTGCGGCGTGCCCTGCGCGACAGCGAGGAACGAGCCCATCTTGAGGTGCCGCATCTCGCGCCGGCCCAGAACGGTCACGCGCAGGCGCCGCCGCCGGCCGATCCTCCGCGCTTCGTTCGCGAGGTAGCTGGGCGTGCAGACGTTGCCGGGGAGCATCGCGAGATGGCGCGCGAGCCGCTGCCCGTCCGCGACGGCGGTGCCCCGGCCGAGGGCCTGCGCGGCGCCGCGCGTGCGCGAGACGCACACCGTCGCGGCAATCAGCGGCTTGGCGCGTTCCTGCTCCGGCGGCGGCGTCCGGAACTGCGTGAACTCCCACGCCCCGAGAGAGACGCCGACCGCCGCGTTCTCGATGGCGGCGTCCTCGAGCCCCTCGGCCCAGAGCGCCATGCGCTCCACGCCCATCGCGTTTCCGCGCCGGCCCGCGAGCGTGGCGGCGCGCAGGAGGGCGGCGGCATCGGGCGACGCGCCCAGGCCCACCAGGAGCACACGCTCGGGGCCGCGGCCCTCGGCGTACAGCAGGAACGCCTCGTCCCGGTTCCCCCTGAAGTCCTTCCGGCGGACGGCGCGCGCGATGCCGCCCCCCGTCACGCGGTCGAGCGCGGCGAGCGCGCGCGGCACCGGCTTGCCGGACGGGAGGAGGACGGCGAGGAGCGGCGTCCGGAGGCGCGCCGGATCACCCGCGTGGACGCTGAGCCCGAAGGGGCCGCCCGCGGTCCGCCGGCCGCCGCTCGCGCGCGGCATCAGTCCCGCATCCCGGCGATTACCGCATCCCCGAACTTCGAGGTGGACACCTCGGTCGCGCCCGGCATCTGACGCGCGAGATCGTAGGTCACCGTCTTCGCGGCGATCGCGCGCTCCACGCCACGGATGATGAGCCCGGCCGCTTCCTGCCATCCCATCTGTTCGAGCATCATCACCCCGGAGAGTATCAGGCTCCCCGGATTGATCTTGTCGAGCCCCGCGTACTTGGGGGCGGTGCCGTGCGTCGCTTCGAAGACGGCGGCCTCGTCACCGACGTTCCCGCCGGGCGCGATCCCCAGCCCACCCACCTGCGCCGCCGCGGCGTCGGAGATGTAGTCCCCGTTCAAGTTGGGGGTGGCGATGACGTCGTACTCGTCCGGTCGCAGGAGGAGCTGCTGGAACATCGAGTCGGCGATGCGGTCCTTGAGGATGACGGCGTCGGCGCGCGCCTTGGTGCCCGCCTTCTGCAGGTCGGCCTCGGTCACGACCATATCGCCGAACTGCTCGCGCGCGACCTCGTAGCCCCAGTCCCGGAAGCCGCCCTCGGTGAACTTCATGATGTTGCCCTTGTGCATCATCGTCACCGACTTTCGGCCGCGCGTGAGGGCGTAGTCAATCGCCTTCTTCACGAGCCGCTTCGTGCCGAAGGGGGACATCGGCTTCACGCCGATCGCCGAGCCCTCGCGGATCTTCTTCTGGAACTCGGTCTGAATGAAGTCCCGGAGCTTGTTCGCTTCGGGCGAGCCGGCCTTGAACTCGATGCCGGAATAGACGTCCTCGACGTTCTCGCGGAAGATCACGATGTTGAGGTTCTCGGGGTGCTTCATCGGCGCGCCCACGCCCTGGAAGTAGCGGACCGGCCGGATGCACGCGTAGAGATCGAGTTCCTGCCGGAGCGCGACATTGAGGGAGCGGATGCCGCCGCCGACCGGCGTCGTGAGCGGGCCCTTGATCGCGATCTTGAACTCGCGCACCGCGTCGAGCGTCTCGGCCGGCATCCACTCGCCGGTCGCGTCGAAGGCCTTCTGGCCGGCGAGGACCTGCATCCAGGCGATCCTGCGTTTTGCGCCGTATGCGCGCTCGACCGCGGCGTCGAACACGCGCACGGCCGCGCGCCAGATGTCGGGGCCCGTGCCGTCCCCCTCGATGAAGGGAACAATGGGGCGATCGGGCACCGTGAAGACGCCGCCGGCGGCCTCGATGCGCTCACCGCCGGAGGGGACGCGGGCGTGCTGGTATTGGGTCACGAGGGTGCCGCTCTCTGTGCTCGGGTAAGTGACAGAAAGCTAGAAGTTCGCGGGGGGGTCAGCAAGGAATTTCCCCGGGGGTGTCACGTGCGCGTCACTCAGGTTCGGGCGCGAAGGCGGGCGAGACGCGTGACCGCCTGTTCGAGGGTTTCGTGCCGCTTGCAGAACGCGAAGCGGACGTAACGCCTCCCTTCGGCGGCGCCCGGCCGGAAGAAGCTCGAGCCGGGGACGGTCGCGACGCGGATCTCCCGGGCCATCCATTTGGCGAAGGTGACGTCGTCCTCGTCGCTGAGGTCGGTGAAGTCGGTGAGGAAGTAGTACGCGCCGTCGGGGTTCGCGAAGCGGAAACCGGCCTCCCGGAGCGCGGCGCCGAGGTAGTCGCGGCGGGCCTGATAGTCGGCCGAGAGCTTGGCGTAGTACGCCTCGTCGAACCCGTAGCCGATCGCGGCGGCGTCTTGGAGAGGGGCGGGCGCGCCCACGGTGAGGAAGTCGTGCACCTTGCGAATGGCGCTCGTCTGCTCCTCGGGGGCGATCGCGTAACCGATGCGCCAGCCTGTGATGCTGAAGGTCTTCGAGAGGCTTGAAATCGTCACCGTTCGATCGCGCATGCCGGGGAGCGTCGCGATCGGCGTGTGCGCGCCGGCGAAGACGATGTACTCGTACGGGTCGTCGGTGAGGACGAGGAGATCGTGCGCGATGGCGAGCTGGGCGATGGTGGCGAGCTCGTCGCGCGAGAAAACGTGGCCGGTGGGGTTGTGCGGCGAGTTCAGGATGATCGCGCGCGTCCTCGCCGTGATGGCCTGCTCGAGCGTGCGCGCGTCGAAGTGCCAGTCCGGCGGGGTGAGCGGGACGAAGACCGGGTGTGCCTCGCAGAGAATCGCGTCGGGCCCGTAGTTCTCGTAGAAGGGCTCGAAGATGAGCACTTCGTCGCCGGGATTGATGAGCGCGAGGACCACGGAGGCCATCGCCTCGGTCGCGCCGCAGCAGACGGTGATTTCCCGCTCGGGGTCCACCGGCATCCCGTAGCGGCGCGCGTACTTGCCGGCGATCGCGTCGCGGAGCTTCTTCGCGCCCCAGGTGATGGCGTACTGGTTGAGGTCCCGCCCGATCGCATCGTAGGCCGCGTGTTTCATCGCCTCGGGCATCGGAAAGTCCGGGAAGCCCTGCGCGAGGTTGATCGCGCCGTACTGCTGCGCGACGCGCGTCATCTCGCGGATGACCGATTCGGTGAAAGTGTGGGTGCGGCGGGCGTTGGGCACGAGGCTGTGCGGTACGCTGGGGGGTCCGATCGTCGCTACGGCTGACGCGCCGGCAAGTGCCGCTTCGCCACCTTGAGCGCCATCGAGCCGGCCACTGTCACCACTTCGTACTCGCCCACCGCGTTGATCATCAGGTGCGCGGCCCAGGGCTCCAGCCGGTACTCCTCCGTGAGCCAGCGGACCATGTCGGTAGTCGCCAACCGCAGCGCGTGGTCGAGCGTGCTCACGAACTCCGCCTGGCTCCCGACCGAGATGATGTGGTCCGCGTTCTCGACGCGCGGACCGGTGAGGCGCGCGCCCTTCTTCAGGTCCACCGAGAACTCGACGTCCATCGAGGTCTCGATCCCCGCGCCCGTGGGCTCGCCGTCGGCCATCAGCGCGTGACCGTCGGCGACGAACAGGAGCGCGCCGGGGTGGAACACCGGCAGCCAGACCGTGGAGCCCTCGCGGATCTCGTTGAAGTCCATGTTGCCGCCGTACTCCCGCGACGGCCCCGACGTGGGCGCGAAGTCGCCGGCGGGCGCCACGCCGACCACGCCGAGCATCGGCTGCGCGGTGAACTCCAGCTTCGCCACCGTGCTCACGGGGTCGCGCAGCTTCACGGTGCCACGCGCGACGTCCACGTCCCACCAGAGGAGGTTCGCGCGGCCGGGTCGCACGGACTCCGGCTTGTAGCTGTTGGGGTAGAGCCGCTCCACGGCGTCGGGCGTCAGCGAGAACGTGCCCAGCCGGTAGTACGACCAGGCGTTCGCCCGATTGAGACGGATTCTCCGGAAGCGGATCGCGATCGCGTCGCCGGGCTCCGCCCCCTCGACATAGATCGGTCCCACCATCGGATTGCTCGACGCCGCGCGGCGGACGTCGTGGTCGTCATAACCGGAGGCGTCGAGGGTCTTCGTGACGACGACGTCGCCGGGTCTGACGCGCGCGACGACCGGATGCCGGCGATCGAGCGTGTTCCAGAAGGTGTCGGGAGTGATGCGATGTGTGGTCGGCGCCTGCGCGGAGGCGCCCCGCACAAGCGCGGCAATCGCGAGGCAGGTGGCGAAAGGAACCATTCTGTATTGCATCATTTTGTCCCCCGCCGCCGCGCCGTGATCAGCACCGCGATCTCGTCCGGGCGCGGATTGACGAAGTCCAGCCGTATCCGGCCATCCGGCTCTTCTCGCACCGTCGCGGGGATCGAGCTGTTCGTGAGCATCCAACCGCTCGGCAGCACCACGGCGTTCGCCGGCCGGCCGAAGCTCCGGTCCCACACCAGTTCGTCGCCGACCAGCCGGTAGCGTGCCGTATCGGTGTACGTCTCGAACATCCGGAGCCGGATGCTCTCCCCCTGCCGGACCGGGGCGAAGCGAAAGACGACGACCTCCGACTGCGGCGTCACGTTCGCTACGGTGAGGCCGGCCTTCGTGATCGCATCACCCCTCAGCACTTCCCACCTGAGCTCCTCACCGGAATCGAGGTCTTGCGCAGACGGCTCGGACACGGTGCTGCCGGCGCGTACCTCGTTGAGATAGCTGCTGACGCCAGGGCGCGATTCCGTGTAGTCGTGATAGAGGTCGAAGGCGTGCGTCTCGGGTTGCTGGAGGAAGTAGACGATCTCGCGATTCTGGTGGGCGCGTTCGTCGAGTCGGGAACGCACGCCCGGCGCTGCGCGAAGATCGGCGGCCGAAGCCGCCATGGCTCGTGCGGGTCGCGCCCGAAGCTGGAGCGGCGCCTCCGCAGGAGTGCCGTTCCAGAAGCTGATCGCGACGCGGCCGTCCGGTTCCTGCAGGACTTGCGAAGGGTAGTTGCACGAAACGAGTTCGTAGCCCGCCGGCAGCACCACCGCGTTCCGCTTGATGCCGAGCGGGCGACTGAACACGAGAAGGTCGCCCTGTCGGTAGTAGCTGGCCGTGTCCTCGTACGTCTTGATGATGAGGACGCGCGCCTCGCCACCGTTCGCGGGCACCGGGCGCGCCAGCTTCACGCGGATGTAGGTCTGCGTCGTGTCGCGTCCGCGCACGCCGGCGGCGCTCGCGACCGCCTGCCCCACCACGTCGAACTCGAGCGGTTTCCCGGTCGCACGGTCGAACACGGACTCGTCCGTCGCGATGCTCCCCCTGCGGATCGGGTTGAAGTAGAACGTGGCGCCCGGGGTCGTCGCGGTGACTTCGTAGATGATCCTGAACCTGGCCGACCCGGGCGCGAGGAGCTCGTAGCGCGTGTAGGCATCGGATTCGGTCTGGGGGACGGGTGCCTGCGTCCACGCGAACGCGGGAGCGGCGAGCAGGAGGCAGAGCGCGCCGAGGGGTCGGGACATGGGGAGTCGTCCGATGAAGGATGTGAACCCACGAATCATATACATTACCTGCTCTTCAGGCCTCCACCCGGGGCAATCCACCGATGCCGCGTACTCATCCCGCCGACAAGGCGCGTTCGTACACCCGCCTCACCACCCCGTTGGTCCGCGACAACGGTGCCCTCCGCGCGGCGTCCTGGGACGAGGCGCTCGACCGTGCGGCCGAGGGATTCCGGCGCAACCTGCAGGCCCACGGGCCGAACGCGGTCGGCACGTTCAGCTGCTCGAAGTCCACCAACGAGGTGAACTTCCTCGCGCAGAAGCTGCAGCGCGTCGTGTTCAAGAACAACAACATTGACAGCTGTAACCGGACCTGACACGCGCCAAGCGTCGTCGGTCTGGCGACGGTCTTTGGTCTGGGAGGCGGGACGAGTTCCTTCCGCGAGGTGGAGGAGACGGACGTCATCTTTCTGTGGGGGTCGAACGCGCGGGAGGCACATCCGATCTGGTTCCACCACGCCCTGAAAGGCGTACGGAACGGCGCAAAGTTGTACGTGATGGACCCGCGTCGCACGGCCTCCGCCCGGTGGGCCGACGTCTGGCTGGGGCTCCACGTGGGCTCCGACATCGCGCTCTCGAACGCGATGGCGCGCGAGATCATCCACGCCGGCCTGCACCACGAGGCCTTCATCAGGAACGCCACCGAGGGCTTCGGGGAGTACCTGAAGTCGGTCGAGTCCTTCACGCTGCAGGAGGGCGAGCGGCTCACCGGCGTGCCCGCCGACGTCATTCGCGAAGCCGCGCACACGTTCGTCAGAGCCGACAAGGCGATGATCTGCTGGACGCTGGGGATCACCGAGCACCACGACGCGGTGGACAACGTGCTCGCGCTGATCAATCTCTGTCTGCTCACGGGGCACGTCGGGCGCTGGGGAAGCGGCGCGAACCCGCTCCGCGGGCAGAACAACGTGCAGGGCGGCGGCGACATGGGCGCGATCCCCAACCGGCTCCCGGGCTTTCAGGACATGCTCGAGCCCGAGATCCGGGAACGGTTCGAGAGGCACTGGGGCGTGGGCATTCAGCCGCGGCACGGGTGGAACCTCACGCAGATGCTCCGTGCGATGGACCGCGGGGAGATGACGTCGCTCTTCGTCATCGGTGAGAACCCCGCCGTCTCGGACGCCGATTCGCATCACGTCGAACGGTTGCTCGCGGGTCTCGATCACCTGGTGGTGCAGGAGATCGTGATGACGCGTACCGCGGAACTGGCGCACGTCGTGCTCCCCGCCGCGGCGACGTGGTGCGAAGGCGAGGGCACGGTGACGAACAGTGAGCGCCGCGTCCAGCGCTGCCGGAAGGCGGTGGATCCTCCGGCGGGCGCGAGGGACGAGTTGTGGATCATCGCGCAGATCGCGAAGCGGCTCGGACACGACTGGGGCACGCCCGCCGCGGAGGACGTGTGGAACGAGTTCCGCGCGGTCGCGCCGCACTTCGCGGGCGGAATGAGCTATCGGCGGCTCGAGGAACTCGACGGCATTCAATGGCCCTGCCCCGACGAGTCGCACCCCGGGACGCCGTTCCTGCACGCGCGGCTCTGGGAACAGGACCCCTCGAAGCGCGGACGCGCGGGGCCGTTCTCCGTGGTGCGGCACGAGGGGCCGGTCGAGAAGCCGGATGCCGACTATCCGTTCGTTCTGACCACGGGGCGCCGGCTCGAGTCGTACAACACGGGCGTGCAGACCGCCGGATACGCGTCGCCGCTCCGGCGCGGCGAGACGCTCGACCTCTCCCCGGAGGACGCCGCGCGGCTCGGCGTGGCGCACGGCGAGCCGGTGCGCGTGACGTCGCGCCGCGGCAGCGTCGTGGCGCCCGCGCACGTGGATGCGTCGCTCCGCCCCGGGCTCGTGTTCATGACGCTGCACTTTCCCGATCAGGTGGCGACGAACTGGCTGACGATTGATGCGTCCGATCCCAAGTCGGGGACCGCGGAGTTCAAGGCCTGCGCCGTGCGGGTGGAGCCAGCGGGCGGCGATTGGCGCGGTGCCGGAATGCGCGACCCTGATGACGGCTGAGCACTGAGAGCCGACAGCTCTCAGCTCTCAGCTCTCAGCGGTCAGTCAACCACCAATCCACACATGGACCTTCGCCTTCTCGACGCGGTCCCGACCTCCGACGAACGCTCGGCGGTGGACGCCGTCGTGGGTCTGCCGCAGTCGGCGTGGGACGGCGGCGAGCGCGGGAGCGCGCGCGATGCGCACACGGCGACGTTCGGCGGGCGCGAGACGCGCGCGCGCCGGCACCTGCTCCTGCCCGCGCTCCAGGCACTGCAGGCGCGCGTCGGGTGGATCAGCGAGGGCGGGCTGGACTACGTGTGCGCGCGGCTCGACGTGCCGCCGGCCGAGGCGTGGGGCGTGGCGACCTTCTACGCGATGCTCGCGACCTCGCCCCGGCCGAGACGCGTGCTGCACGTGTGCGACGACATCGCCTGCCGGACGAAGGGGGCGCGGGACCTCTGTGCGGCGCTCGAGAAGACGGCCGGACCGGCGATCGCGCACGGGCCGAACGGCGACCGCGTCGCGATCGAGCGCGACAGGGCCGCCTGGGTGCACGCTCCGTGCCTCGGGTTCTGCGACCGGGCGCCGGCGGCGCTGCTCATCGAGGCCGGCGAGCGGCCGGTCGAGCGGTCACTCGGACCGATCACGGCCGCGGACGCGGCGGCGCTTCTGCGCGGCGGCACGCCGCCTGACGTGGACTCGGCAGACGCGCCTTTCGGGCCCCCGCTGCGGGTTGCATCGGCCCGACGCTCCGGGAACGGCGCGCCCGCCCTCGGCCTCCTGCGCCGCGTCGGGGTGGTGGACCCGATGTCGCTCGACGCGTACCGGGCGGCCGGCGGGTACCGGGCACTCGAATTGGCGCTGGAGATGGGCGGCGAAGCGGTGGTGCGCGAACTCACCGCATCAAGCCTCGAGGGGCGCGGTGGCGCGGGGTTCCCGACGGGACGCAAGTGGGAGGCCGTGCGCGGCCAGAGCGCCACGCCACACTACCTCGTGTGCAACGCCGACGAGTCCGAACCGGGCACGTTCAAGGACCGCGTGCTCCTCACGCAGGATCCCTTCGCGATCGTCGAGGCAATGACGATCGCGGGATTCGCGACCGGGTGCGAGCAGGGGTTCATCTATCTGCGGGCGGAGTATCCGCTGGCGTACCGTCGGCTGCAGAACGCGATCGAACGCGCACGAAACGCCGGCCTGATCGGCTCGAACATTCTCGGTCGCGGCGCGCGCTTCGACGTGGAGATCCGCCGCGGTGCGGGGGCGTACATCTGCGGCGAGGAGACCGCGATCTTCGAGTCCATCGAAGGGAAGCGCGGAGAGCCGCGCAACAAGCCGCCCTTTCCCGTCAGCCGGGGCCTCTTCGGCAAGCCCACCCTGGTGAACAACGTCGAGACGCTGGCGAATGTGCTGCCGATCATCCTCGAGGGGGCCGCGGCGTTCGCGCAACTCGGCACGCCGCGTTCAACCGGCACGCGGCTCTTCTGCCTGAGCGGATGCGTCGCGCGTCCCGGCGTGTATGAGGTCCCGATGGGAACCACGCTCCGCGAGTTGCTGACGCTCGCCGGCCTCCCCTCGCCCGCCTCCCGACTCAAGGCGGTTCTCGTCGGCGGCGCCGCCGGAACCTTCGTGCATCCCGACGAGCTCGACCTGCATCTCACGCAGGAAAACACGCACTTGTTCGGCGCCAGCCTGGGCTCCGGCGTCGTGATGGTGTTCGACGACTCGGTGGACCTGCGCGACACCGTGTTGCGCATCGCCGCCTTCTTCCGGGATGAGTCGTGCGGCCAGTGCGTGCCCTGCCGCGTGGGGACCGTGCGTCAGGAGGAGGTCCTGCACCGCATCGCGAGCGGCCGGACGCGCGGCGGAGTCGCCGCCGAGCTGGCACTGCTCGACGAGATCGGGCTCGCGATGGAGGACGGCTCAATCTGCGGTCTCGGGCAGACCGCGTACTCGGCGATCGAATCCGCCGTGAAGCAGCTCGGGTTGTACGAACGCGAGGGGACCGCTCGCCAGTGACGGCCACGTTCGTGCAGCTCCGCCGGCCGGCCGGCCCGCCACGAGCGATGGTGGCACTCACGATTGACGAACGGGCGGTCGCCGTCCCGGAGGGGGCGACGATTCTCGAGGCCTGCGGCGCGCTCGGGCTGGAGATACCGACGCTCTGTTTCCTCGAGACGTTGCGCCCGGTCAACGTCTGCCGCCTCTGCCTGGTGGAGGTCGAGGGCTCGCGCGTGCTCGTGCCGAGTTGTTCGCGGGTGGTGGAACCCGGCATGGTCGTCCACACCTCGTCCGATCGCGTGCGGCACACGCGCAAGATGGTGCTCGAGTTTCTCGCGTCGTCGGTGGATCTCTCCGCGACGCCGGGGGTGGAGGCGCTGCTCGCGGAATACGATTGCGATCCCGGCCGGTACGGCCCGCCGGCGCCGCCGGCGACCGACGGCGCTCGGGATGCGAGCCTTCCCGGCCACCACGCGCCGCCGGATCCCGCCTACGCCGCCACCGTCGCGCAGCCCCCGTTGCTCGACAACGACCTGTACGTGCGGGACTACGCAAAATGCGTGCTCTGCTACAAGTGCGTCGAGGCGTGCGGCGTGGACCACCAGAACACGTTCGCGATCGCCGTCGCGGGGCGTGGGTTCGACGCGCGCATCGCCACCGAGCTGGCGGTTCCGCTTCCCGACTCGGCGTGCGTCTACTGCGGCAACTGCATCGCGGTCTGTCCGACGGGTGCCCTGATGGCGAAGACCGAGTACGAGATGCGGGCCGCCGGCACGTGGGACGCGTCGCGCCAGACGCGCACCGACACCATCTGTCCGTATTGTGGCGTCGGCTGCACGTTGACTCTGCACGTGCAGGAGGGGGACATCGTGAAGGCCACCTCGCCGCTCGACAACGGCATCACGCTCGGAAATCTCTGCATCAAGGGGCGCTTCGGGTGGCGCTTCGTGCAGCCTCACGAGTCGCGCGCGAACGACGGCGCCGCGCCCGTGCACGGCGGCGGTCGGCGCCGTGAGTGACGCGAGCGCGCCCGGCGGCCCGATGCCGGGAATCGGCTACGAGCCCCCGGTGGCGTCGCGGCCGTTCGTCCGGCTCACGAACGGATTGGCCGTGCCGGACGGGGCGCCCGTGGCCGAAGAAGTGCCCGTGGCTTTTGTGTATTCCGGACGTCCGCACGTGGTGATGATGTGCACGCCGACCGACCTCGAGGATCTCGGCGTCGGCTTCACGCTCACGGAGGAGATCGTCTCGAGCGCGAGCGAGATCAGCCGCGTGGAAGTCGAGCGCCACAGCCGGGGCGTCGAGCTGCGCATCGAGATTCCACTCGCGGCCGTGGAACGACTGGCGACGCGCTCCCGTGCGCTCGCGGGCCGCACCGGCTGCGGGCTCTGCGGCGTCGAAGCGATTGACGACGCCGTGCGCGCGCCGCACGCGGTTGTCTCGGCGCTCGCGATCCGGCCCGAGGCGCTCTGGAACGCCGGCGCCGCGCTCGATGCGGCGCAGCCCCTGAACCGCGAGACGCGCGCGGTGCACGCCGCCGCCTGGTGCTCCGCCGGGGGTGAGCTTCGCGTCGTCCGCGAGGACGTGGGCCGCCACAACGCGCTCGATAAGGTGCTGGGTGCGCTTGCGCGAGCGGGCACGGCCCCGGGCGACGGGTTCCTCATCGTCACCAGCCGCGCCAGCTTCGAGCTCGTCCAGAAGGCGGCGGTGGCGGGCGTCCCGCTCCTGGCCGCGGTTTCCCGCCCCACCGGACTCGCCGTGCGCATCGCCGAGGCCGCCGGGATCACGCTGGTCGGCCTGTTGCGCGGACAGACCGCGAACGTGTACGCTCATCCGGAGCGGATTCTGCAGTCGCCCGGCTGAGGTCGGGCCGTCTCTCGCCCCTCGCCGCCGTCTCTCGCACGTCACCCCTCCCTCCCACCATTGGCCGCTCAGATGGACGTCCCCGTCCCACCCGACATCGAAATCGCCCAGAGCGTCCACGCGCGCCCAATCGTGGATGTCGCCGGCGATGTCGGTCTTCACGCCGCCGACCTCGACCTGTACGGCAAGTTGATGGCCAAGCTGCCGCTCGAGATCGCGACGCGTCCGGTGCGCGGGAAACTCGTGCTGGTCACCGCAGTCAATGCGACGCCCGCCGGCGAGGGCAAGAGCACAGTGAGCGTCGGGCTCGCGCAGGCGCTTCGCCGGCTGGGCACGAACGCGATCCTGACCATGCGCGAGCCGAGCCTCGGCCCGGTATTCGGCATCAAGGGGGGCGCCGCGGGCGGTGGCTACTCGCAGGTCATCCCGATGGAGGACATCAACCTCCACTTCACCGGCGACTTCCACGCGATCGCGAGTGCGCACGCGCTGCTCTCGGCGATGATTGACAACCATCTGCACCAAGGCAACGCGTTGCACCTCGACTCGCGCCGCATCAGCTGGCCGCGCACCATTGACATGAACGACCGCTCGCTCCGCACGGCGGTGATCGGCCTCGGTGGCCACCCGCACGGCGTGCCGCGCGAGGAGCGCTGGGTGATCATCCCGGCGAGCGAAGTGATGGCGGTGGTCGCGCTCGCGACGAGCCGCGAGAATCTCGAGGACCGGCTCGGCCGGATCATCGTCGGCGCGACCGAGGGGTCGGCCAAGGCGCCCGTGCGTGCGCGCGACCTCAAGGCAGCGGGCGCGATGGCGATGCTCCTTAAGGACGCGATCCGTCCCAACCTCGTGCAGACGCTCGAGGGCGGGCCGGCGCTCGTGCACGCCGGCCCGTTCGGCAACATCGCGCACGGCTGCAACAGCATCCTCGCCACGCGGTCGGCGCTCGCGCTCGGCGACGTCGTCGTGACCGAGGCGGGTTTCGGGTCGGACCTCGGCGCCGAGAAGTTCTTCAACATCAAGTGCCGCGTCGGCGGACTGAACCCCGAAGCCGCGGTGCTCGTGGCCACGCTCCGCTCGCTCAAGATGCAAGGCGGGGCCGACAAGAAGCTGCTGGCGAAAGAGGACCTCAGGGCGCTCGAGCGCGGCCTCCCCCACCTCGAGCATCACGTGAACAACGTGCGGCAGTTTGGTGTGCCGGTCGTCGTCGCGCTCAACCGCTTCTTCACCGATAGCGCCGCCGAGCTCAAGGTGGTGGACGACTACGCGGCAAAGCTCGGGGTGCACGTCGTGCTCTGCGATGTCTGGGAACGGGGCGGCGCCGGTGGCGAGGAGCTTGCGCGCGAGGTGCTCGCGCTGCTCGACGGCGGGACCGCCGAGTACCGGCCGCTCTACCGGCTGGAGGAGCCGATCAAGGTGAAGATCGAGACGATCGTGAAGAAAGTCTACGGCGGGGACGGCGTGGACTACTCGCCGTCGGCGGCGCGCGCCGTGGAATACCTGGAGTCCATCGGGCTCGCGCAGACCCCGGTGTGCATGGCGAAGACGCAGTATTCCTTGACTGATGATCCGTCGCGGCTGGGCCGGCCGACGGGCTTCCGCATCACGATCAACGAGCTGTACGGCTCGGCGGGTGCGGGCTTCGTCGTCGCGAAAGCGGGCGACATCATGACGATGCCGGGCTTGCCAAGGGAGCCGGCCGCGGAGAAGATGGGGATCGAGCCGGACGGGGAGATCGTGGGGCTGTCGTAACCGCGCCGCGCGCGGGATCAACACGGGACGAATCATGCTGACGCGGGCGATCGTCCGGCCGCCGGGCACGAGCTTCGCTCGGGGGATCACGTCGGCGCAGCTGGGCGAACCGGACCTCGCTGCCGCGCTGATCCAGCACGGCTCCTACAGCGCGGCGCTCGAGCGCTGCGGGCTCTCCCTGATTCCGCTCGAACCGGATGCGCGCTTCCCCGACTCCACCTTCGTCGAGGACACCGCGGTGCTCACCGACCGCGTCGCGATTCTCGCGCGCCCCGGCGCGCCGAGCCGGCAGGGCGAGGTCGCGCTTCTCGCACCGACGCTCGCGAAATGCTACGAGGAGCGCATCGCGATCGGCGAGCCGGGGACGCTGGATGGAGGTGACGTCTGCCCGGCCGGCGATCACTTCTTCATCGGGATCTCCGGACGCACGAACGAGGCGGGTGCGGCGCAGCTCGCCGGCGTGCTGGCGAACCACGGCTACAGCTCCACGCCGGTGGACATCCGCGGCTTCCCGGGCCTGCTGCACCTGAAGAGTGGCCTCTCGTGCGTGGACGACGACCGGCTCGTCGTGGGCCCTCGGCTTGCGGGGCACCCCGCCCTCGGTGGCTTCGAGAGGGTGCTCGTGGATCCGGAGGAGGCATACGCCGCGAACTGCGTGCGCGCCAACGCGTACGTGCTGGTCGCTGATGGCGCTCCCCGGCTCGTCGCGGCGCTCGAGCGCCTGGAGTACTCGGTGATCACGCTGGAGATGTCGGAGTTCCGCAAGATGGACGGCGGGCTCAGCTGCCTGTCGCTGCGCTTCTGACGTCCGCGCGCGACCGCCGAGCGCTGCGCCCCGACGGCGCGTATACTCGAGGATGCAGCAGGCGCGAGCCTGTTTTCCCCGGAGAGTCCCCATGCGTCGTCTTCCCCGTCTCGCGCGGTTCGCGATTGCCTTCGCGTTCGCCCTCGCGATCGCCGCTCAATCGCCGCTCCTTGTCCTCGCGCAATCCAATGTCGTCGTGCCAAAGCCGGGGCCGGGGGCCGCGACGAAGGACCCGAAAGACCTCAAGGTCCTCAACCTCGCCGACTACGGGCGCTGGAACCGCATCACCTCGACCGCGCTCTCCGCCGACGGGCGCTGGATGAGCTACGCGTACCAGCCGAACGACGGCGACGCGATGCTCTACGTGAAACAGCTCGACGGCGACAAGGTGTACACGATTCCGATCGGCTCGGCGCCGGGCGGCGGCCGTGGTGGCGGCGAGGGCGCCGCGCCCGGCGGCGGAGGCGGAGCGGGGCCGCAGTTCTCCGACGACTCGCGCTGGATCGCCTATTACGTGAATCCGCCGCAGGCGGCGGGGCGCGGTGGGCGCGGTGGCGGCCGTGGCGGCGCACCGCCGGGGCCGAGTGGGCGCGGTGCGGCGCCGGACGCACAGGGTGCGGCGACCACCGTGCGCCGGCTCGAACTGCTCAACCTCGCGAGCGGCGACAAGACGCCCGTACCGAACGCGGCGTCGTTCCGGTTCTCGAAGGGCTCCAAGTGGCTCGCGGTGCGCCTCAACAAGGCGCAAGCCGACGCCAAGCACAATGGCGCCGATCTCCTGCTGCGCGAACTCGCGACCGGCCTCGTGCGCAACGTCGGAAACGTCAACCAGTACGACTTCGACGACGCGGGCCGCCTCTTCGCCTACACCGTGGACGCCGCGGACCGGCTCGGCAACGGCCTCTACCTGCTCGACCCGGCCAGCGGCGAGACACGCCCGCTCAGCACGGCGAGCGCCGACTACGACCAGCTCGCGTGGAGTGACACGGGCGCGCACCTGGCGGTGCTGCGGGGAGACAAGCCGAAGGAGCTCAAGCAGAAGGAGAACACGCTGCTCGCGTGGACCGACGTCGGCACGAGCCGCGCGAAGTCGCTCGAGTTCGAGCCCGCCAGGGACCCGGGGTTCCCGAAAGGAATGGTCCTGAGTGAGTTCACCGCCCCGCGCTGGAGCAAGGACGGCTCGCGCGTGTTCTTCGGCATCAAGGAGCAGGAGGCTGAGATCGCCGCGGCGGACTCCTCCAAGGCCAACGTGGACGTCTGGCACTGGAAGGACACCGAGCCGCAGTCGGTGCAGGTCGTGCGGCTCGCGCAGGAACGCCGCGCGACCTATCCGGCGGCGCTGCTCGTTGCCGGCAAGACCCTGATGCGCCTCGGCGACTCCGCGATGCGCACCGTGCAGACGACGGCGAACGCGCGGTTCGGCATCGGCCGGAACGACGCGGCGTACCGCGGCGAGGTGGCGTGGGGCGGAAGCCGAGCCGATCTCTACCGCGTGAACGTCGAGACCGGCGAGCGTACGCTCATCGAGAAGCGGCTGACGCGCACGTACGGGACCTCGCCCGACTCGAAGTGGTTCCTCTATCTCAAGGACAAGGGCGTCTTCGCCTTCAATCTCGAGACGGGCAAGGCCGTGGACGTGGACGCGGCGACGCCCGGCAAGAGCTTCGTGGATGACGAGGACGATCACCCGTACGAGAAGCCGATCTTCGGCGTCGCGGGATGGCCGAGGGACGGCCGCTCGCTGCTCCTCTACGACAAGTACGACGTCTGGCAGATGCCGCTCGACGGCGGCAAGGCGGTCAACCTGACGCACGGTGTCGGGAAGGCGCAGCAGATTGTCTTCCGCGTCGTGCGGTTCGGCGCCGGCGGGCGAGGGGGGCGCGGCGGAGGCGGTGGTCGCGGCGGCGGAGGCGGCGAGGAGGATGAAGGCCTCGACCTCTCGAAGCCGCTCACGCTTTCGGCCTACGGCGACCGCACGAAGAAGGCCGGCTACTGGCGGCTCACGGCCGGCCAGCCGCCGACGCCCCTCATCTGGAGCGACAAGGCGATCGGCCAGGCGCAGAAAGCCGAGCACGCGGACCGCGTGATCTTCACGCAGCAGACCTTCGAAGAGTTCCCCGACTACTGGACGGCGAACGCGGCGTTCGAGTCGCCAAAGAAGGTCACCGACGCCAATCCCTTCCACGCGGAATACGCGTGGGGAAAGAAGGTCCTCTTCGACTACACGAACTCGAAGGGGAAGAAGCTCCAGGCGACGCTGACGCTGCCGGCCGGCTACGAGGCCGGAAAGCGGTACCCGATGCTCGTGTACTTCTACGAGATCATGTCGAACACGCACCACCAGTTCTCGATCCCCGCGTTCGACGACCGCCCGCAGATGTCCACCTACGCGAGCAACGGCTATCTCGTGCTGCAGCCGGACGTCGTCTACGAGATCGGGCGGCCGGGCAGCTCGGCCGTGGACTGCGTGACGGCCGCGGTGAAGAAGGCGATCGAACTGGGGTACGCCGATCCGAAGCACATCGGACTGCAGGGGCACAGCTGGGGCGGGTACCAGTCGTCGTACATCGTGACGCAGACCGACATGTTCGCCGCGGTCGTGACCGGTGCGCCCCCGACCAACCTCATCAGCTTCTACGACGAGCTCTACAAGCAGACGGGCACGGTCCAGCAGGGCATCATGGAGCTCGGCCAGGTGCGGATGGGCGAAAACGTCACGCCGTGGACGGCGCACGACCTCTACGAGCAGCAGTCCCCGATTTTCAACGTCCGGAACATCAAGACACCGTTCCTGATCCTGCACGGCACCGCGGACGGCGCCGTGGACTGGATCGAGGGACTGCAGTACTTCAACGCGGCGCGCCGCAACGGCAAGCAGGTGATCCTGCTCTCATACCCGAACGAGCCGCACCACCTGGCGAACCGCGACAACCAGAAGGACTTCCAGATCCGGATGAAGCAGTTTTTCGATCACTACCTGATGGGGAAGCCGGCGCCGAAGTGGATGACGGACGGAGTGCCGCAGGTGCGCAAAGGCGGACCGATCCGCTGAGCGCGGAGGGGAAAGTCGCCTCCCGATCCGCGGGGCGACATCAACGTTGTGGTGCGGGGTGTGCGTTGGGATATGAAGGGCGGCGCGGTCGTGGTGGAGGACTGCTGACGGCGCCGCCAGGCCTCGCCTCGCTGATTCCGGTCGTCCTACCCCCATCAGGATGCGTCCGATGAGAACCGCACTTCGTCAGCTCGCGCTTTTCGCCGTGCCGGTGGTCGCGCTCGCCCTCGCCGTCTCGCCGCTCGCCGGCCAGGGGCGCGGCGGTCGCGGCGGCCCGGCGGCCGCCGTCATCAACCAGACGACGGACCCGCTGCTCGCGCCGTTCCGCTTCCGCTCGATCGGGCCGGCTTCGATGGGAGGCCGCATTGACGACATCGAGGTCGCGCCAACCGATCCGAACGTGATCTACGTCGGCTACGCGGTGGGCGGCGTGTTCAAGTCGGAGAACAACGGAACGACGTTCGTTCCCATCTTCGACACGTACACCACAGCGTCCGTCGGCGACATCGCCGTGGACCCGCGGAACGCCGACGTCGTCTACATCGGCACGGGCGAGGCGAACAACCGCCAGACCTCGTCGTTCGGTGACGGGATGTACAAGTCCACCGACGGCGGCAAGACGTTCGAGCACATCGGCCTCCGCGAGACGCAGAGCATCGCGCGCATCGTGATTGACCCGCGCAACTCGAACGTCCTCTACGTCGCCGCGGCCGGGCACCTCTTCGCGCCGAATCCCGACCGTGGGGTCTACAAGAGCACCGACGCCGGGAAGACGTGGACGAAGGTCAAGTTCGTGGACGAGAACACGGGCTTCACCGACATCGCCATTGATTACGCGAACCCCAACGTGCTGTACGCGGCGAGCTACCAGCGACGCCGCAGCGGGTGCTGCTTCAACGGCGGCGGTCCCGGGAGCGCGCTCTGGAAGTCGGAGGACGCCGGGCGAACGTGGACCAAGCTGACGAATGGGCTGCCGAACCGGACGCTCGGCCGCATCGCCGTGGATGTCTCGCGGTCGAGCCCCAACGTCGTGTACGCGCAGGTCGAGGCGGGGAACTCCGGGACGCCCTTCGTAGCGGCGGTTGCGCCGGCTCCGGGTGCAGCTCCGGCCGCGCCCGGCGGCGGAGGTGGCGGCGGCGGCCGAGGCGGGTTCAACTGGTGCAACAATGGCGGGCCGGGCGGTGGGTTCGGCGGCGGCGGCGGTGGCGG
>DATEDF010000132.1:0-71173 GCA_035286465.1 Gemmatimonadaceae bacterium
GATGAGCAGGTCCACGCGGTCAATCAGCTCGGCGTCGAGCTGCTCGTTGATCGCGCGGAGCACCTTCGGGTGCTCGGTTCCGCGCACGTCCTCGGTGCCGAAGAGCACTTCCTCGTAGAGCTTCTCGCCGGGGCGGATGCCGGTATAGGCGATCTCGATGTCGCTTCCCTCTTCGAGCCCTGAGAGGCGGATCAGGTCGCGCGCGAGGTCCACGATCTTCACCGGCTCGCCCATGTCGAGCATGAACACCTCGCCGCCCTTGCCGAGTGCGCCGGCCTGGAGCACGAGCTGCACGGCCTCCGGGATGGTCATGAAGTAGCGGCGCATCTCCGGGTGTGTGACCGTCACCGGCCCGCCATCGCGGATCTGCTGGAGGAAGGTGGGGATCACCGACCCGCGCGAGCCGAGCACGTTGCCGAAGCGGACGCAGACGAAGTTGCGTCCCTCGGATTCTCCCGCGTCCTGCACGATCTGCTCGGCCACGCGCTTCGTGGCGCCCATCACCGAGGTGGGGCGCACCACCTTGTCGGTGGAAATGAAGACGAAGCGCTCGGCGCCGAACTCCAGGGCGGCGTCCACGACGTTGCGCGTGCCGAGGATGTTGTTTGTCACGGCCTCGACGACGTTCTCCTCCATCAAGGGCACGTGCTTGTGGGCGGCGGCGTGGAAGACGACGTGAGGGCGGAACTGGGTGAAGATCGTATTCATCCGCGCCATGTCGCGGATGTCGGCGATCACCGGCGAGAGCGGGAGCTTCGGGAACCGCTTGCGCATCTCGCTCGTGATCTCGAAGACCTGGTTCTCGCTGTGGTCGAGCACGATCAGCAGCGTGGGCTCGAGATTCGCGATCTGGCGGCAGAGTTCGGAGCCGATGGAACCACCTGCGCCGGTCACGAGGACGGTCTTGCCGTGGGTCATCGTGCCTACGGCACCGAGGTCGGTGACGATAGGCTCTCGCCGGAGCAAATCCTCGATCTCGACCTTTCGCAGCGAGCTGACCTTGACTCGGCCGGAGATCAGGTCGTGGAGCGCGGGTAGGATGCGGGAGGGGATGTTCGCATCGGTCGCTGCCTGAACCACGCGGCGGACCACCGAGCCGCGAGCATTGGGCATTGCGATGATCAGTTCGTCGGCGCCATGTCGGGCGATCAGCGCGGGGAGATCGTCCACGGTTCCGCGAACCGCAACTCCGCCGAGGAGCTGCTGCTGCTTCTGCGGGTCATCGTCCACAAACGCAACGACGTGAACGTTGAGACGTTCGTTATTCCTCGTCTCGCGGAGGATCATCTGACCTGCCGCCCCGGCGCCGACGACGATGGCGCGGTGATCGCCCCCGGACCGTGCTCGACGGCCGGCGAATCGAGTCAGCAGGCGCGGTGCGGCGAGCACACCGGTCGCGAGCAGGGCGTCCAGCACGAGTGCGGAATACGGAAGGCGGACCGGGGCGAGGCCCGTCGCCGTCAATCCGACAGTGCCCAGCAGGAAAGTGAGCACGCCGGAAAGAGCGGCGGCGTAGAGAATCCTCTGGAGCTCCGAGATGCTCGCGTGACGCCAGATGCAGCGGTACAGTCCCGCTGCGTACGCGACCACGAGACGGGTTCCGAGCGCGAGTAACGCATAGACGGTAACCGCCCGCGAGAGTTCAGCGGGCCACGCAAAGGACTCGACTCGAAGGCCTACAGCCAGCGCGGGCAAGCCCGCGAGGAGGAGGACATCGAAGAAGAAGAAGTGGCGGTTGCGCATTGCGGTGGGGAGGGGAGTACGGGGAGTACAATGCTACACGGTGCGAGCGGCGCGTCAATGCGTGGCGTCGTTTTTGAGCCACCTCGGATGCGAGGCGAGACGCCCTCGTGGATGAGTTGCGAGGGATAGGCTCAGCATAGCGGGCCTCACGTGGCGTGAGTTGGTCTCATCCACACTGTCACCGACCGCAGAGGATCTCGACCTTTGAGGAGGAGCCGCTTGAGCCAAGTCTCGCCTTCTCTGCGCACTCAGGCGTGTCGAGCGTCGCGCCGGAGACCAACATGCTCAGGGTTTGGCGTGTGTCGCACGTGCCATCCGCCGCGAATGGAAGATGTGCCGCTGGCAATCCTGCGATGTCGGTGCGTCCCGCGCGCGAAGAGTCGCTGGGGCTCGGCATGCGGCACCCGGAGGTCGTCCGCAGCGGCTCGCCCGCCGGAGGGGAGAAGATCGATCCGGGGAGTCAGCGCGCTGATCATCGCGGGGACAGCTTCCCGGCCCCCAACCAAAACGTCACCGCAACGATCGGAGCATAAGCGATCACCACGCCGAGCAGGCCGTCCAGCGACCCGAGCGCGACGAGCAGCGCGATGGGGAGAAGCCAGCACACGTTGATTGCCCCCACGGCGACGGTCACCGGAAGGTGCCCGCGCCACCGAATGGCGGCGTGTTGGTAGGCGTGGCTCCGGTGCGCTTCGTAGAACCTCTCGCCGTCCGCGATTCGACGGATGAGCGTCACCGTCGCATCGACGACAAAAACGCCAAGCAGGATCACCCAACCCCAGAACAACCTGTTCACCACCCATCCGGCCTGGAGAGACAGTGCGGCGAGCGTGAGCCCGAGGAATCCGCTGCCGACATCACCCATGAAGATCTTCGCCGGAGGCCAATTCCACGCTAGAAAGCCCAAGGTCGCCGACGCGAGGACAAGGGGGGCGATCCACAAGCGCTCGCCGGGCGCCGCAACTCCGCTCAGGAGGACTGCACTCAGGCAGACGGTGATAACCTCGACGCCCGCAATGCCATCGATACCATCCATGAAATTCGTGAGGTTGAGCATCCAAACCAGGTACAGTGGGGCGATTGCGAGTCCCAACCATCCCGAATCCAGCACGAAACCCATCGCTGTGAGCGGCGGGATGCCGCCGAGTTCCGCCTGTACCCAGATCGCTGCGGCAAGATGCCCGGCCAGCCGCCAAGGCGGCGAAACGTGCCCGCGGTCATCGGCGAACCCGATCAGCGCCGCCAGAGCCCCTCCTCCGCAGAAACCTGACACACTCGGCCAATCCACCCAGCCCGCCCAGCCAACCGCCAGAAGCGCCACCAGCGTCGACAGCACGATCGCGACGCCACCCCCTCGCGGCGTGGCGATCGTATGCGAACTGCGAGCGCTTGGAACATCGAGGAGCCGATGTGCGACAGCCTGACGGCGAAACCACCAGGTGAGTGCCAGCGAGGCGACGAACACGGAGAATGCCAGGAGCGTCGGGAACAACGTCATGTGGGGTCCCGCCCCTGCGAGCCCCACGTCCACGTCGAAGGGAGGTACTCATCGGAGCAGCTGTCGCGACTTCGAGGTCTCCAGGTGCAGGCTACCCAGCAAGGGACGGCCAATGTCACGCTGCCTACGTAAGGCCGCAGCTTCGATCCTGACAAGGCAAGGAGTGATCCAGTCATGACGGGCCAGGGTTGTCACCAGCCGCGATCTCGCTGCCGAGAATCGCCCTTGGCAGGCTCATCGGCTGCCAATCCAGAACCTCTTCGGTCTCGCTGATATCAAGCTGAAACGACCTACAAAGCTGTGTCGCCGCGTGACCCAGTCCGAACGCTCGCATCGAAAGCTCCAGGATTGCGGCTGGCACCGGGAACAAGATGGCTCGGCGTCCCAGCACCCCCGCGAATGCGCGCACGAACTGTGGGGTCGAGATGTCCAAGCCGTCGGAGGCGAGAAAAGTGCGACCGGTCGCAGCGCTCGATACAAGGCAACGCACGATCAGATCGACGAGACTGTCAAGCGCAATGAAGCTCCGTCGATTCGCGACGCGGGCCAACGGAAGAGGAATTCCAGCGCGTATCAGCGCCGCGAGGCGCCGTAGATTCCCGGGTGCCTCTGCGCCATAGACCAAGGCGGGGCGAATGACCGTCACCGCGACACCCGACTCTGCGGCCATCAACCACAACCGCTCCTCAGCCTCGAGCTTCGAAATCGCGTAGGCCTCTGTCGGCTTGGGCGCATCCGACAGGCGGAAGGACACGCCGGGACACGAGTACTTTCCGTACACACCGGCGGAACTGAGGAACACGAACCGCTCGACGCCGACTGCGATGGCGCCCTCCATGAGGCGTCGAGTCCAGCCGACGTTGACGCGTCTGAAATCGCTCAGCGGGGTACGGCGAGGCCGATGCGCAAGTCCGGCTGTGTGTACGACAGCGGAGCAGCCTCCCATTGCCTCGCGAATATCATCCCCTGAACTCGCGTCCGACAATCTGACCGTCTCGACTCCTGGAGAAACGTCAGACACGTCGCGGCGACAAGAAGCGCGAGGCGAGAACAGCGGCTCCATCTGCAGGCGCTTGACGATTGCACGGCCGATGAACCCGCTCCCGCCGGTGACCAGGACCTGCTTCACGTTCGTCTGCATGGTGCTACGAAGCAAGTTGGAAGGCGGATGACGGGGAGCGCGACGCTGCGCAATCCCAACACGCAAGGTCGAGTTCGTTGGTGCCTCGGCAGGGCGAGGGGCGGAGCATGAGGCACGCCGTCGCCAGGTTTGTTCCTCGGCGCGGTCGGTCTCCCCACTCATAGCCCGTTTCCGCTTTCGGCTGCCGAACGACGGGGAGTAGGTCATGAAGCGAAGGCCCATCGTGCAGCCGCACAGGATGGTATCCCAGTCGCTCATTCAGCGCCGGAACGACAGGGGAGCGAACGAGCCGTGAGGCAAGCATGTCGGCGGCGCGAGCGGCGTGGTGAAAGAGGCCCGTTCGGATGAGGCCGTCACTCTCCACGGGGGCGAACCGACTGCACGGGCGCTGCGCGGGTTCCACGCGCGACAGCTCGATATAGATGAATTGATTCGGCATCCGCGGTTGGGGTGAGTTTCCTCGTAATCGCACGGTGCGCTTCGGCTTCGAACAGATGACGACGCCGCCCGGCTCCTCGGTGCCGACGACCTGGCGAAAGTAGTCGTCTGTTCGGCCGACTGGCAGGTGCTCCAGAGTCTCGAAAGACAAGAAGAAACCACAGCGTAGCCAAAGGAGATGGACGACATCGTAAACGACGAACCGGGTCGGCGCCGATTCGTCGCTTGCGCGGGCGGCCGCAATCGCCTCCTCCGGAAGGTTGAGCCCGCGAACGCAGCGAGCGTGCGCATCGGCGAAAACCCTTGAGCTGTATCCCACGCCAGAGGCAGTCCACGTGCACGGTCATGATCCCGCATTGCATTCTCGGACGGGCCGGATGCCCCAGTCGCGGTACGACCCCTACGCCCTGCAGTTCAGCCAGTCCGAGAGAGGCCGCGCTAGGACCATTCCGTTTCGCAGCGCGAGGATGCCCGTCTCGCCCGCCACCGTGGGACCAGCGCGGTCGCTCAGGCCGAGGAGGCGCTGTCGGCAGCGGACACGGCCCGTCGCAGCGTCGAGCACGACGAAATTTGTGTCGCGCGTCGCAGCGAGTACCGCGCCGCGGGTCACAAGCACGGAGCCACGCGCAGTATTCACATCCGTGGACCAGAGCACCCGGCCGGAATCCGTCCGTACGGCAATGATGCGACCGTTGATTGGGGACGGTACGTAGGCTACACCATCAGCAACCGTCGGGGTGCCGGCGGTGTGTCCTGGTTGCTGCAGGTTGCCTATCCCTAGGTGCACTCGCCAGCGTTCGCGTCCGCTGGCCGACTCCGAGGCGACGATCTCCTGTTCGAGCAAATCCTCTAGCGAGGCGACGCCTACGAGGCGCAGCAAAGCCTTCATCCACCACCCGGTACGAACGGCCCTCGAAAGCGACACCCCCTCAGTTAAGATCTTGAGCACAAAGCCGTCCGCTGCCGCAGCCGAGGAATGCCCGGCGGTCCGAGCCGACGTGGATAGGACTCGGCAAAACAGGTGCTCTCCCGTTCGCACGTCGAGCGCGCAGAGCGTGGCCGGCTCCACTCCGATTATCAGGAGGGTGTCGAGCAGCAGCGGATTCCCCATCGGCGACACACCTGGCAGGAGCGCCCGCCAAACCTCCGAGCCGTCGGACAACCGCCACGCAATCAGCTCGTTGCCCGCAATGACCGCGACCACCGAATCGTGCACCACTGGCGTAGTCATCACGGTTCCCGATGTGTAATGCCGCCAGCGCTCGATGCCGGTGCGCCGGTCGTAGGCTGCAGCGCCGCTGGGGGCTGAGCCTCCAAAGGCCGCAACGCCACGGGGCCCCAAGCCCGGTGCCGTTTCGTTGTTGCCAAAGCCGAGGATTACGAGTTCCGGCGCAACCGCGGGTTCGTGGTGTATCCAATTCGGCGCACGAAGGCGGAACCCGAGCGTCCCCGAGTCGAGTGAGAGTGCGGCGAATTCTCCGTTTCCGTGCGCACCTACGAACACTTGATTCCCCGCCACAGCAACAGGGCCCAAGATTTCTCCGCCGATACGCGTCGTCCAGCGGTACGCACCGCCCGCACCGCTCCGGGCCATCCCGGTGCGTCGCTCATCCGCACGATGCTGCGCCCACCGCCCTCCGAGATCTTTCACTCTAAAGCCGGCCTCGGGCCGGCTCGGCGCCAACACCGTGTGCACAAGTTGATTTGGGGTGCGGGGAAAATCCGCGTCACACGTCGGACTTCCCTCGAACTCCCGAATGTTTCCACGCAGCGTCGAATCGCGGACCCAGACCGAGCAGGTCGAGCCGTTGAACGACACTCGCGCTGCCCATCCCTTCTTGTCGTGTCGAGTCAGACTGAGTTCGCTTCCTGGCAGCGGTGTCACCCATGGCAGCAGCGAATCCACGGAAGGAGCATACGATCGTTGTCGCATTCTGTACTGCTCTTGCGCCGCGGCCAACTCGCGGAGAAACCCGACCAGTCGCTCCTGCGTTTCCGTTGGCGGCCTTGTCGAGCTGCCAAACACAACTTGCTTGTAGGTCCCGTTGAAAACCCGCGGAAGATGGAACCTGATTGTTAGGAGCAGCGCCACTGCAATCACCAGCGGTCTGAGCAAGCGGGTGCTCGGTCGCGGTGCCGCAGCGAGCGCCGCGAGAGCCGAACCGAATACAAGAGCTGTCAGCAGTGCGCCGGCAGTCCGTCTGCCCGGTGGGCCGGTGAACGCCAAACCGGCAAGAGCCGACACCTCGAACAGCACGAGATGGACGGCGAAGAAAGCGATGAGGAACCGTCGGCTCCGTCTTCGCCACTTCTCGGTCGACGGTCTCACGGCGGCGAGATGCGTGTTTCGATATTGACAATCCTCCACTGATAATATGCACTTCCGTAGCGGACCCGGGAGGGTTCGTCTTCGCGCGACAGCGTTTGTCCGAGGTGGTTGTGTCCGCCCTGCGCCGGGCCGGTGGCGTACGGCGGTCGTCGCAGGATTGCGACTCCGCGAGCTCGCTGGAGATCTCGACATCAGGGACTGGAATGCCGTCGTCAACGGGGGTCCGGAGCGTCCGAACTACGGACGCTAGGGCTCATGCGCTGCTCGCCCTCGCCGCTCAGGCCATCCTCGACGTAGAGCTTCACGCTTGGATGGCCGACCGTGTAGCTTGTTGCGATGGCGCCACTCTCGATCCTGAGAGCTGCTTCGCGCCTCCGGCTCGGTGGTGGTTGAGCGGTGGAGAAGGTGCCAGCTCCTGCAGGCGCAGTGTCGCCCCTGCTTTCGGCGGTGCGGCCTTCGTGACATCGGCCTCGCTCATCCAGGCCGCCGACGGGTAGGTTAAGGAACAAGAACTCCTCCTGAGGGCGTGATGACGGAACCCAAAGGCAGTCATGAGGGGGACGACGCTGACAATGACGATGTATCGCTCCTCGCCTTGGGAAGCGTGTTGCTCCTCTGGCGGCGGACCATCATCGTGCTCGGGCTATTCGGCGCGCTCGGGGGGCTGGCGGCCGGATTGACGAGCAAACGCGTCTATTCATCCGGCGCAACGTTTATCCCGCAGGTGTCCGAGGTCGGCGCTACCTCCGGGCTCGCGCTTGCCGCGAGCCAGTTCGGCATCCGGGTGCCGACATCGGGCGGTACGTGGGGCCCGTCGATCTACGTGGAGTTGCTGAACTCGCCGGTCCTGCTCGAGCCGATCGCACAAGACACCATTCTGGTGATGGAACAGGGAGGGCGACGCGTGGCGGTCATCGACCTGCTTCAGGTCGAAGCTCCGTCTCCAGCACAGCGCAGGGACCGGACCGTCCGGGCGCTCCGAGCTCTCGTCTCGGCGAGTGAGGACAAGAAGCTCGGCGCGGTGCGGCTGTTGGTGCTGACCCAATGGCCGAGTGTGTCCTTGGCGCTAGCTGAGCGCTTGGTTCGCGGAGTGAACCGATTCAACCTCGAAACGCGCAAGTCACAGGCGGGTGCGGAGCGTCAGTTCGTCGACGCGCAAGCGTTGGAAGCGGAGCGGGTGCTACGCGCGGCGGAGGACCGCCTGCAATCGTTCATGCAGCAGAACCGCGCGGTGGCCGGAGCGCCAGGACTCGCGTTTGAGCGCGATCGGTTGCAGCGCGAGGTGATGTTGCGTCAGCAGGTGTACACATCGCTCCTGCAGAACCGTGAGGAAGCCAGAATGCGGGAGGTCCGAGATACGCCCGTGCTTACCGTGCTGGAGGAACCGAGACTTCCTGTGACAGGAGAGTCGCGGAAAACGGTGCAGAAAGCAGTGCTGGGAGGCCTCGTCGGAGGAGTGCTCGGCACTCTGATTGCGTTCCTTGCGCATGCTGTGGCTGCGGCTCGACAGTCTCCGACCGAAGACGCACGGGAGTTCTTCCAATTGGTGGAGGAGGCTGTGCCGAGGGTCCTTCGGCGACGCCTGCGATGAATGCAACAGTGCTCGTGACCGGCGCCGCCGGGTTCATTGGGATGCACACCGTCCTGCGCTTGCTCGACCGCGGCGACGAAGTGATCGGCGTCGACAACCTCAACGACTATTACGCGGTCTCACTGAAGGAGGCTCGCCTCGCGCGACTCCAAGGCCTCCGTGGGTATCGCCACTGCACGCTCGATATCGCCGCCCGCGTCGGCTTGCGTGCGCTTTTCGATGAAACAAGGCCGCAGCGCGTGATCCACCTCGCGGCACAAGTGGGCGTGCGCCATTCGGTCAGGAATCCACATGCTTTCGTCGACAGCAACTTGGCTGGGTTCGTGAATGTCCTCGAAGGGTGCCGACACCTCGGTATCGAGCATCTCGTGTATGCGAGTTCGTCCACCGTATACGGCGGCAATGAGAAGATGCCGTTTTCAGAGCACGATGGGGTCGACCATCCAGGCAGCCTGTACGCCGCAACAAAGAAGGCCAACGAACTGATCGCGCACACGTACGGTCATCTCTATGGCCTGCCAACGACTGGCCTCCGCTTCTTCATGGTGTACGGCCCGTGGGGTCGGCCCGATATGGCGTACTATCTGTTTACGAGATCGATCTTGGAGGGCAGTCCAATCGATGTGTTCAACCACGGTCGCATGCTGCGGGACTTTACATACATCGACGACATCGTGGAAGGTCTGACGTGCGTGCTGGAGAAACGACCAACTCCGGGGCCAGCGGTGAGTGGGCAGAGGAGAGACCCCAGCCGCAGCGACGCTCCGTACCGCGTTTTCAACATCGGTAGCAGCAGGCCGATCGAGCTTCTGGATTTCATCGATGTGCTCGAACACGCCTTGGGGCGGAAGGCTCGGAAGAACCTGCTCGCGATGCAACAAGGTGATGTGCCCGCTACGTACGCCGACACCACCGAACTCGACGCGTGGGTCGGCTTCAAGCCAGCCACCTCAATCACAGATGGTATCCAACGTTGCGTCGATTGGTATGTCCGATTTCACAAAGTTGATCGCTAGCGTCCTCGGACGTACGCCCCCGAATCTCCGATCGAGAAGTCGGACGAGCATTCTTCCGGTTACTCGTCCGGCCACTTGCCGCTGCCGTGCGTCGTCAGGGACCTCCAACCGAACCGTCCACGCGCACGAAGCGGGGTGCCTCTGAATGGATACACCCTTCATCCCGCAGATGGAGCCCTGGTTCGGGGAGGAAGAGAAGCGCGCGCTCTGCGAGTACATGGACGAGGGTGGGTTCATCACTGAGTTCAAGCGTACGCAGCAATTCGAGCGAATGGTCGGCGAGTTCACCGGGGCGAGGCACTGTGTTGTCGTGAACAACGGCACCATCAGTCTCACCATTGCGGCGATGTCGCTTGGTGTCGGGGCTGGTGACGAAGTGATCGTGCCAAACTACACGATGATCGCGACACCAAACTCGGTAAAGATGTTTGGAGCGGTGCCCGTGTTCGTCGACGTGGAGCGGGAAACGCTCTGTATGGACATCGAATTGGCCCGCGGGGCTGTCACCGCGAAGACCAAAGCGATTATGCTGGTGTCCGCGAACGGGCGCTATCCTGGGGCGGGCATTACGGCCTTTGAGAAGTTCGCCGCGGAGCGCGGCATCGCGCTGATCGAGGACGCTGCCCAGTCGCTCGGATCTCGATATCCGGATGGCAGACACATCGGTCGCGCTGGGATCGTCGGCAGTTTCTCCTTCTCTGCACCAAAGATCATCTCGACCGGCCAAGGCGGTGCGCTCATCACTGATGACGATGTCGTGGCGTTCAAGCTGCGGCGGCTCAAGGATTTTGGCCGCTCAGCTGGCGGCACTGATATTCACGAGTCGATCGGTTACAACTTCAAGTTCACTGAACTTCAAGCATGTGTCGGTATCGAGCAAATGCGGAAACTGCAGGGCCGCGTCCAGCGAAAGAAAGCTCTGTGGACGATGTATCGAGACAGGCTTCGGAGCATCCCGACGGTCGCGCTATTTGCTCACGATTTGGAGAACACGACACCGTGGTTCGTCGATGCTCTCGTCGAGCGGCGCGAGCAACTGCAGGACTTCCTGAAGGAGCGCGGCATCGGGACGAGGGTGATGTACTCGCCAATTAATCGGCAGGCGGCCTACCGGTTGCCGGGCCGCTTCCCGGTGTGTGAACTCGTGGGTCAGAAGGGACTGTGGCTCCCATCCAGCAATCAACTCACTGAGAATCAGGTCGAGAGGATCTGCGATGCCATTGGGCAGTTCTATGCGTAGGCTGTTTCGTCATGTTGTGCATTTCAATCAGGAACGGTTGGACAAGTGGGTTTCGGATCGCGCTCGTGAGGTGCCGAGCGGCGCTCGAGTTCTTGATGTGGGTGCGGGCGGGGGACCTTATCGCGCACTCTTTGCACACTGCGAGTACAAGACGCATGACTTCGGACAACTGAAGTCGGAGCAGATCATCCAGGGGAAGTATGCGGCCATCGACTACGTCTCAGACATCACGAACATTCCCGTCGGCGACGGAAGTTTTGATGTGATCCTGAGCACCGAGGTCCTGGAGCACGTCCCGCGCCCGATAGATGCGCTGAAGGAAATGGCTCGCATTCTGTCGACTGGCGGGCAGCTGTTGCTCACGGTTCCCCTCGGAAGTGGGATACACCAGGAGCCTTACCATTTCTACGGCGGCTACACTCCGTACTTCTTCGAGTTCTTTCTGAATGCGTGCGGCTTCACGGAGATCGAGGTGACGCCGAAGGGAGGATCGTTCTCGCACTTCGCACAGTGGCTTGTCTGGTTCTTCAAGCGGTCCAACCCGTTCTCGCTTCGACTGGGCTTGCCAAGCCAAGTGCTCCTGTTCCCGATCTATCTGCTGCAACTGCCGAGCGTCGTGTGGCTGTTCTTCTACTGTCGTCTGGTCGATTCAGCGGAGGATCGCTTCCAATTCACCGGCGGCTACTACGTCCGTGCGACAAGGGGCTCGCGTGCAGGGTGAAGGGCACAGTCATGTCGTCTGAGCTGAAGGGTCAGATCGCTTTCGTTGTCTTGTCGTGCGACCGTTACTCGGATCTCTGGGACCCATGCTTCAGGCGGCTGCGGCGATACTGGCCGGGGCTCACCCTTGACGCCTATCTCGTGGCGAATCAGCGACGATTCGAGGGGCACGGGGTTCAGACACTGCTCGCCGGGGAGGATCGCGATTGGTCCTCCACCGTTGGATGTGCAGTGAAGCAGATCCGTCACCCCTACGTGTTCTTTTGGTTTGACGATGCATTCCTGGATGCGTCCGTTGATGAGGGCGAGCTGATCCGGACTCTGCGATGGGCAATCGAGCACGACGCAGACTACCTCCGACTGAGAGATGTGCCGAAGCCGGCTGAGCGAGTAACCGACAACATCGGCCGCCTGGTTGAAGGAGTACCGTATCGCAACACCTGTTTTGCGGCACTCTGGAGGAGAGAGGTGTTCCTGCGACTTCTGCAGGACGGCGAATCCGCGGGGCAGTTCGAGATGGAGGGCACGCGGCGGTCGGACGCGTACCCCCGGTTCTACGGCGTCTACCGTCGCCCGTTCGAGTACCTTCACGGCGTCGTACGGGGCACTTGGCTCAGGAGCACGTTACGGGAGCTTGTCGCATCGTCGGACGTACGATCGGTGGAACGACCCGTCATGTCTGCGCGCCAAGAGGCGATTTGGCGAGTCAATGAGATCAAGGGATCCGCGATCGCGAAGCTTCCGCCAGGGTGGGCAGAGCGCCTATTCAAGTTGAAGCGTGCGTTCACAGGACCGCGGCGATGACGCCAGGCACGACACCCCCGCAGGGATTGCTCGAAGGTGCCATCGCTCAGATCAGAGCGGCGTGGCTCGGCAAGCGGAGACACGCTTACAACGTCTCGTCGTTCATCGTGCTGCGTTCTCTCGCGCTGGGCACGTTTGCGATTTCAGTGCCGATCTTCATCAACAGCACGTCCGTGCGCGAGTATGGTATAGTCGCGATCGGCTTCTCGCTCCTCGGCTTGACGACGCTGCTCGAAGTAGGGGTCGGATACGTCATTACGCAAAGTGCGGGCCGTCGCCTCGCTCGGACCGGCAAGTCCTATCCCCGCTTGCTCGCGCGCGTCTTCTGGATCTATCTCGGTGCCGCTGTCGCCATTGCGGCGATTCTGGCGACAACTGTCCTGCTGCTAACAAGCCTGAGTTCTGCCCAAAGGACGCTGTACCTGTGGTTGACCGCGCTTCTCCCGTTCCTTGCCATCAGCGGGACTGTCGCCGCGGCGTACCAAGCAAACAACGACTTGGTCTACCTCAACTCGTCACGCTTTCTTTTCGAGTTCGGCAAGGGCATCGCACTCGCCGCCTCCGGCTGGTTTTTGCATGGCAGCCAAGGCGTGGGACCCATCCTCCTACTCATTGCCTGCGGCAGGGCGTGCAGTGATCTGTACGCGGTGAACCGTCGATACGGCTACTCGCCTGCTCTCTCGAACATCTCGATGACCAAGCGCGCGCTGTCTGTGGTGCAGCTCGGTTCCCCGGTGATGGGGTGTGCCGCTCTGTTTCTCTCGGTGACGATCGGTGACAAGCTCTTGATCGCTCACTATCTCGGAACGGCCGACGTCGCGAGCTACGCCTTGGCAGCTGACATCTCCACGAAGGCGTACCTGCTTGTACATGCGACCAACTCCTCAATCTTCGCTCTGATCCTCCGAGATCATGCAGTGAAGCAGGACGTCTCCAGGTTCGTCTCAGTATCTCTGGTCTCCGTCCTCGCCGTCGTCGTCCTCTTCTACCTGCCTTTTGGCTGGAATGCCGAACGGCTCATCTCGTGGTGGATCAATCCCGTGATGGGCAGGCAGACCGCCACGATCGCTCGGGTGATGGCGGCGTCCGCTGTGGTGTACCTCGTCGGCAATGCGTTCGAGAATGCGCTGCTTGCCATGGGAAAGGCGAGGCTCGTGTTTCTGGCGTATGCGTGCTCCGTAGCATCGTTCTTTGCCTCGATTGTCATCCAGCTGCCGGACCCGACGCTCCTGTCGTTCGGGGCCTCCTATTTCCTGATGAGCGCCGTCTACGCGACGGCAGTGTTCGCGGGTTTCCGCCATTCCAAGGTGCGCTCCGGAAAGTTCCGCCCGCGGCCGGTCGCTGGTATGTCCACAGCCGAGATAACCTGACGGCCATGACAGAATTCACGGAGAATCAGTTCCTGAACCGCTTCCGCAGCGACAGCGGCAGATCCCAGTTCGGCGAAGATGGCATCCTCGAGCAGATCTTCGAGATCATCCCGGAAAGCGACCAGAATCACTGGTGCTGCGAGTTCGGAGCATGGGATGGCGAGCATTGCAGCAACACCAACCACCTGATCCTCGACAAGGGGTGGAAAGGTGTGCTCATCGAGGCGGATGAGGAGCGCTTTCGACAACTCACGCGGACCTATCGTGGAGTCGAGCGAGCAGTCTTGGTGAACCGGCTGGTCACCACCGCGGGCGCCTCAACGCTCGACAAGATCCTTGACCAAGCGGGTGCGCCGAAGAGCATCGACCTGCTTTCCATCGACGTTGACGGGAACGACTTCCATCTCTGGGCGTCTTTGCAGTCATACCGGCCGAAAGTGGTCGTCATCGAATTCAATCCATGCATTCCAAACAACATCGAGTTCGTCCAGAAGCCAGATTCATCGCTGAGGCACGGATCGTCGATCCGTTCCATGACGAACCTGGCCAGCAGCAAAGGATACGAGTTGATCTGTGTGAATGCCGAGAACGCGTTCTACGTGGAGCGCGAGTATTTCTCGCTGTTCCGGATAGCGGATAACTCAATCGAGGCGCTCAAGTACTACCGAGAGCCGCTCCAAGTGTTTCAACTGTACGATGGCACACTCGTCTTTCACGGAGAGCCGCACTGCCTGTACTGGTATTCACTCCCGGTCGATTTCAACCGCTTGCAAGTCTTGCCGTGGTTCGTGCGCCGGGCCGGAACGCCGTGGGGCGGCAATTGGATTCTGAGAGGCGCAATCAAACTGCTGCGAGTCTATCGCAACCGCTTCTGGAAACGAACCGGGATGGACTATGGAGCTTGGAAGATGTGAGAGAGCTCACGATCTCCGTCGCGTGTGTGAACGGATGAGGCAGCGTCCGTGACTGCGCTTGCGCTCGCCACGGCTATTTGCGGTGTCGGAGTGTTCTTCTACCTCCGATTCCGTACGATGCTGAATCCACCGAGCATCCATGCGCTGGCGTTTGCCGCGCAACTCGCGATTTACGCGGTCATGCAGCGATACGCCGCGGGCCAGGGACTGAATTTCGGTGTCATGGCTGACGTCACGAACGTCATTCGTGGGTACCTGATCGCGTCCGTGAGCTTCGGACTGCCATGGCTTCTACTAGGCAAGAGGGATGGATACCTGAAGATCGACTCGATCACACCCTCGGTGAGGGACATCAGGAGCTTCAAGGTCGTTCTGGCGTGCGAGATTATCCTGTTGTTTCTCGCTGCGTCGGTGGCCATTGGCCTCGTGGGGTTTCCGCTGGGCTCCATGCTGGCGGGCCGTTTCGATGTAAACCGAATGAATGAGGCGCTAAGGTCACTGCCGCCCGGCCTTCTGGCGCTCATGTTGTGGATCGCGATTCTCCTCTCGCTGCAGTTGGCGACCGCAATCACGTTTCGTCGCCACTATCGTTTATCGCGACCGCAACTCGCCGGTGTCGGAGTTGCCATTCTCCTCTCGTCGATCTGGGAGGCCAAGAGGCAGGTCCTGCTCATCATGCTTCTGCTCACGGCCCTGTTTATGGTCGCTGATCGGGCTCGTCGAACGCAACTGTGGCGTGTGCTCTTTGGACTCGCAGTCGCGTTCGCGGCATTCTGGGTCGTGTACGTGGCTGTACAGTTCGTGCGAGTAGGCAATGTCGACAGCGGCCCCTTCTATCTGGAGTTGATTCTGTCTTCGATGTGGCCGCTCCTGAATCTGGACAGAGTCATGGCGTTCACGCAGGGAACTGGACAACTCTACAGCCTGGTAGCTGGCCTGATTCCGAATCGCTTCTTCGGACACGGGTACGAAGGGTTCCAGAGTGTGCTCTTTGAGCCGACAAGTTCAGTTAGCTACGTGCTCTATGCATACTTCGATTTCGGGTATTTCGGCATCGCGGGAGCGGCCTTCGTGTTCGGGCTGGTTGCCTTGTGGTTCTCGTCGCTGTTCAAGCAATCGATCACGGGAGTCCAGGTACGAGCGCTTGTACTATGGACATGCCTGTCTTCGCCGATCTACGCGCACGCCTTTTCGATCAACTACTTCCTGATTCCTGTGTCGTTGCTGTTCCTGATCCGAGGTTTCTCGGGCGGCCGCATGTACGTCAGATCGACTGCCCACGCTCCCAAGCGCGGGATGGCGGTTGTTCGCCCGGGCACGTGACGCGCGGGCCGTCGCTCGGAAGGGCTCTCGGAGTGTTGCAGCGACCACTCGGAAGCTCGTGTTGACCGAGGGACGCGCACTCGCTCGAGGAACCGCATTGAGTGTTCGCTCGAACCACGGTCCATAAGACGTGAATCGTAGAATCGAAGTGTCCGTGGTCCTGCCCTTCAGGAACGCCCGCGCGACGATCATCTCGTCGATTCGGTCGATTCTCATGCAGACGTTCGAGGCATTCGAGTTGGTGGCTGTCGACGATGCATCAACCGATGGCTCATTGGGGTTGGTGCGATCCCTGGCGGATCCTCGCATCAAGATTCTCGTCAACGACCGGAATCTTGGCTTGGCGGGCAGTCTCAATCGTGGAATCGACGCAGCGTCAGCACGTTACATCGCGAGGATGGATGCGGACGACCTCTCGTATCCCGCACGTTTGGAAATGCAGTACGAGTGTCTTGAGGAGCACAGGAATGTGGACGTACTCGGAACCAGCGCACTGATGTTCTCGGGAGGCGGGGAGTGTGTCGGCGTTCTTCCGAGCACAGCTGACCATGCTGGGATTTGTCGTTCCGGGCGCTTGGGGTCGTTCCCGCTGTATCACCCGACGTGGATGGGGAAAGCTGCGTGGTTCCGCGGTCATCACTATGACGAATCATTCAGAAAGGCTCAGGACTTCGAGTTGTTGCTGCGGGCCGCTTCAGTCAGCACGTACGCGAATCTCGAGGAAGTGCTAGTGGGGTACCGGTACTCGCCGCACTCAAGTCTCCGCAAACGGCTGGAAACCCGGCGCTACACCTGGCTCGCGATGCGAAAGAACTTTGCAGCGACGCACGACTTGCCTGCGCTGATCGGCGGCGGTGTGATGACTGGAGCGAAGGCTTTGAGAGACTTGCTGATCTCGCTGCGCATCCCGGGAGTAGGTTCGAGCACCACTCGCATCGCGGACGCGACTCCAGGTCAGGTGAAACGGTGGCGTGAAGTGTGGCGGGAGTTTCAGGGGCAAGAGGTGACCTGGACTATGGCCACGTGACCCCGGGAGGAGAGGATGCGCGGTTGAAGAGGACTCCGTGGACTTAGGTGCAGCGTCAGCCACGAGAAGACTGTTCCAGCCTTCGAGAATCGTCGCATGTGCGGAGTAGCCGGATTCGTTACGCTCGACAGTGTCGATCCTCATGCATCCGCGCAGATCGCCAAAGCGATGGCCGAGCGCATTGCTCATCGCGGCCCGGATCATTTCGGTGTCTGGTTTGAGTTTGACGCTGGCGTCGTCCTCGCCCATCGGCGTTTGGCCATCCTCGATCTTTCGTCGGCGGGAAACCAGCCGATGGTCTCAATGTCCGGACGGTACGTGATCACGTTCAATGGAGAGATCTATAACCATCTCTTGTTGAGAAAGGAGCTTGAGTCCGAGTCTTGGCGCGGTCATTCGGACACCGAGACGCTGCTGGCCGGTATCGAGAAGTGGGGCGCCGAGCGGACGCTACGGAAGGCCGTGGGGATGTTCGCTTTCGCTCTGTGGGACCGGGCGGAGCGCACCTTGGTCCTCGCGCGGGACCGCATGGGGGAGAAGCCGATCTATTATGGGTGGCAACGGAATACCTTCCTGTTCGGCTCGGAGTTGACGGCACTCCGCGCGCACCCGGCATTCCAAGGCGAGATTGATCGCGATGCCCTGACACTGCTGCTGCGGCTGGGCAACATACCGTCTCCATACTGCATCTATCGGGGAATCCGGAAGCTTCCGCCCGGCACGATGTTTCGGCTTGCAGGGAACAGGAGCGCGCCCACCGTTCGTGAACTGCGCGAGCCCGAACCCTTCTGGTCGCTGCGCGCCGAAGTCGCACGAGGGCGAAGCGAGCAGCGGATCCTGAATGACCATGAGGCCGTTGAGGCGTTGCAGCTGCGGCTCAACGAGGCAGTTGGGCAGCAAATGATCGCTGATGTGCCGCTGGGGGCGCTTCTGTCGGGTGGAGTGGACTCGTCGACGGTGACTGCTCTGATGCAGGCGCAGTCGAGCCGGCCGGTGAAGACCTTCACCATCGGTTTTCGCGACCAGCGATACAATGAGGCAGAGTACGCCAAGTCCGTAGCTCGTCATCTGGGCACTGAGCACACGGAACTGTATGTGACGCCCGACGATGCGCGCGCCGTGATTCCTCGCTTGCCGGCGCTGTACAGTGAGCCGTTTGCCGATGCCTCACAAGTTCCCACTTTTCTCGTCGCGCAACTGGCGCGACAGAAGGTGACGGTTGCGTTGTCCGGCGATGCCGGTGATGAGCTCTTCGGCGGCTACAACCATTATTTCTGGGGGAGCTCGATCTGGCAGAAACTGGTGCGACCTGTTCCTTCCGCCATTCGCAGCATGGCGGCGGAAGTTCTGACGGCTGTGTCGCCAAGAGCCTGGAACCGTCTGTTCGGCTCAGTCGCGGGACTGCTACCCAGCCGATTGCGAGTCGCGGAGCCCGGAGACAAGGCTCTCAAACTAGCGAGGTTGCTCGTGGCCAGGAGTCCGGAAGACATCTACTGCGGTTTGTTATCCCACTGGAACAAGCCAAGCGACGTCGTCATCGGAGCCACGGAGCCGCCCACCTTGCTCACAACGCCGACCGCGTTGCCAGAGCTGCCTGAGTTCGAGCATCGGATGATGTATTTCGACCAGGCCGGCTGTCTCCCAGACGATATCCTCGTCAAGGTAGATCGAGCCGCCATGGGCGTGAGCTTGGAGACTCGAGCGCCCTATCTGGATCATCGTGTGGTGGAACTCGCCTGGCGACTGCCGCTCTCGATGAAGATGCGTCACGGGCAGGGGAAGTGGGTTCTTCGGCAGGTGCTCTACAAGTATGTTCCGAAGGCCCTGATTGAGCGGCCGAAGAAGGGGTTCGGAGTTCCGATTGATGCCTGGCTGCGGGGACCGCTACGGCCCTGGGCCGAGGAACTGCTGGACCAAGGCCGCCTGAAACGGCAGGGGTTCTTCAATCCCGATCCGATTCGGCGGAGGTGGGCCGAACATGTGGCCGGTGCGCGCAATTGGCAGTACTGCCTCTGGGACGTGTTGATGTTTCAGGCATGGCTGGATGCTCAATAAGGGCGGTCAACTGGCTGGACCAGCCCACTCGGTGACTGGGACGTCGCACGCGATCTGCCACTGATCAACAGCTCGGCAACGAAGACCACGACACGTTGAGAGCAGGGTTGTGGGTCGGAGAATGGCTGTACGCATCTGACTTTCGCTTTCCACTGAGGGGCCTCATGATGGAAGCCATATACTCGAAATCCGACGCGGGCGTGCTGCTCCACATCGTTCATCGGTTGGCCGACGCGCGCGGTCGCACGAACATCGTGCCGAACGAGGAGTTCCTCCAGGTGGCATGCATGCGCATGGGGAAGGGGCAGACCTTCAAGGCGCACCGCCACATCGAGGCTGATCGCGTTACAAGAATCCCCCAAGAATCGTGGCTTGTAGTGAAGGGCAGTGTGCAGTGTTTCCTGTACGATCTGGATAACACCGTTATCGCCAAGCCCGTTCTGGGGCCGGGCGATTGTTCCATCACTCTGCGTGGAGGGCACAATTACCTGATCCTCGAGGAGGACACCATAGTTTATGAATACAAGACCGGTCCCTACTTGGGGATCGAGCTCGACAAGACATTCATCTAGTAGGTAGCCAGCGTGAAGAAAGCATTCATCACGGGCATCGCCGGCCAGGACGGCAGTTACCTGGCCGAGTACCTGCTTTCACTCGGGTACGAGGTTCACGGAATCGTCCGGCGCAATTCCATTCCCGAGAACCAGCAGACCCGCATCGAACTCATTCGCAATCGGGCTGTGGTTCACTATGGCGACTTGTCAGATGTCGGTGGGTTGGAACGGTTGCTGCGTTTGGTGCAGCCAGACGAGTTGTACAACCTGGCGGCGCAGAGCCATGTCCGGATCAGTTACGACGTTCCACAGTTCACGGCGCAGACTAATGCACTTGGAGCCCTGAACGTGCTGGAGGCCTACCGGAACTGTTGCCCCGAAGCCCGCTACTACCAGGCGAGTTCCTCGGAAATGTTCGGCGACAGTGTAGATCCCGACGGATTTCAACGCGAAACGACTCCGATGCACCCCGTGAGCCCTTATGGCTGCGCCAAACTCTACGCGTATCACATCACGCGGAACTATCGCAAGGCGTACAAGCTGCACGCGTCGAATGGAATTCTCTTCAACCACGAATCTCCGCGTCGGGGCACCAATTTCGTGACCAACAAGGTTGTGAAGACGGCGGTCCATATCAAACGCGGCAAGCTCAGGAGTCTGGAACTTGGAAACATGGACTCGTCTCGCGACTGGGGCCATTCCAAGGACTACGTCCGTGCAATGCACATGATTGTGAACCATGCTGGTCCTGACGACTACATCGTGGCCACAGGGCAGACGCGCTCCGTACGCGAGATGACGGACTACGTGTTCAGGTCGCTGGGCTTGGACTACCGCGAATTCGTCACGCAGAATCCGATCTATATGCGACCCGAAGAGCTTCCCTACCTACGGGGTGATTGCAGCAAGCTCAAGAGAACGTTCGACTGGCGGCCCGAATACGACTTCGAAAGTCTGATGGATGAGATGATTGAATTCTGGCTCGCGCAGACGGCGACGTAGTATGGCCCCCAACTTGTTCTTCGATCCGAGAACGCTCGGCTCATGCGGGAAGAACGTGATCATCGGACGCACGGTCCGCATCCGACACCCCGAGCTCGTTCGCATCGCGGACAACTGCATCATTGATGATTTCACGTATGTATCAACGGCGCTGGAGTTGTCAGAGTACGTTCACATTGCTGCGGGGTGCAAGCTCATTGGTGGACCAAAATGCGTCGTCAGCATAGACAGCTTCTCGACGCTCGCGCCCAACGTCGTGCTCTCCGCTGGCACGGATGATTATCATAGCGGCATTGCTACGCCGCTCGTTCCTGACAAATACAAGGGCAATGCCGAATACGGGAGCATCGTCATTGGCCGGCATTGCATCGTAGGTAGCTCAACGGTTGTCTTGCCTTCCGTTCGCCTGGCCGACGGTGTATCGATCGGTGCCCTTTCCCTCGTAAAGAAGAATCTGAAGGCATGGACGATCTACGCCGGTATCCCAGCGCGTGCACTCGGCCCGCGCGATAAGCACGGCATTCTCGCCGCGGAAAAGGCGTTCTTGAATGAACGAGTCGCTGCCCGACGCAGCTCCGCGTAGGCGAGCTTTGACCACTCGTCGTAGAGTCTTCCGTTGATCGGTTCAGCGAACTTGCCCTCAATCTGGTCCGCCCGGCTGATCGCTCCGACGTGCGCTCGGTCTGTCCCTTGGCGTCGACAGCAAGACGAGGCATGAGGATCGAACACGGCGCTGGTGCTTCCAGGATTCGCCCCATTCGGGTGTGCCGAATAGCCGTGACACCGATCCACCTGACGATGTTGTTGCGTCAGCAGATACGGTTCATTGTGGACGCGGGGATCGATTACACCTTGGTTTCGAGTCCGGGTTCGGCACTGGATGAGTTAGCGCACACGCTCTCCGTGCGCTGCCACCCCATTCCGATGGCCCGCACGCCGAATCCGCCACGCGATCTCGTTTCGTTGATTGTTCTCACTCGTTTCCTTGCACGCGAACGATTCGATGTTGTCCACTCGAGTACGCCCAAAGCCGGACTGCTCGCTGCCTTGGCCGGTTGCACTGCACGTGTGCCGGTACGTATCCACACATTCACGGGACAGCCGTGGGTCGAGTTGCGGGGACCGATGCGATGGATCTCACGCCAATCTGATCGGCTAATCGGCTTGCTGAACACACACACGTACGCGGATAGCCCCTCTCAGCGTGTCTTGCTCGTGAATGAATCCATCGTTGACGCAGCAAAAATCAGCGTGCTGGGCGACGGGTCCATCAGTGGTGTAGACCTGCGCCGATTCGATCCCGCGGCTTGCGTTGCACGGCGTTCACCGCTGCGGAGAGACTTGGCGATTCCCGAAAGCGCCCTGGTGATCACCTATGTGGGGCGACTCGCCAAAGAGAAGGGGATCGTGGAGTTGGTGTCTGCGTTTCGCCAGCTGCGGCAGCGGCGCAATGATCTGTATCTGTTGTTTGTCGGACAATCCGAGCCCGAACGCGATCCCTTGCCGTCCGAGGTTCTTGCGGAGATCTCCAACGACCGTAACATGCGCTCGGTCGGTTTCGTGTTTGATCCTGAAGTCTACCTTGCCGCGTCGGACATCTTCTGTTTGCCCAGCTACCGCGAGGGCTTCGGCAGTGCTGTGATCGAAGCCGGAGCGATGAGCCTCCCCACAGTGGCAACGCGTGTGACCGGCCTGGTGGATGCGGTCGTAGAAGGAGAAACCGGCATGCTCGTGCCGCCCAAGGACGTGGCCCAGCTGTCCGACGCATTGCTCACGCTGATCCAATCACCAGAATTGCGGCGACGCATGGGACAAGCGGCTCAACGGCGCGCTCGTGAGCGTTTCGACGCGTCAGCGATCAATCAGGCCGTCGTCGACGAATACGTCCGCCTTGTCGCAAAGACCAAGACGTGAGTGCCGCACAACGCGCGTCTGGCGCCTCCACGGCCACTCTGATCGCAAGCTCAAGCTCCGGGCGCGAATCGTGGGCTTCGGACGCTCGCTCTACACGACGGTGCACCGTCGTGTACGCGGTGCACCACCTGCCGTCCGCCGTGCCGTTCGGCACGGAGGTCGCGAGCCGGGAATACCTCGGCGGCTGGATCGGGCTGATGCGGAAGGGATCGCGAGGGCCATCCGCGAACTGCTCGCGGAGACTCACACGGCGCCAGCCTTCGCGCCGCGCCGCGCTCGCTCGGTGACGCATTCCGCGGTGGACCCGCATATCTTCGCCGTCATGCCAGCCACCCACCGGACCTCGCGCCTCTGACACACTCGCCCGACCCCACCTTCATGCTCGGCGGAACCCGATTCCAGAGCGCCGCCGATGCCGATCACCACACGTCTCTCGCGCACGCTTCATGAGGCCCCGGGCGATGAAGCGGCCACCGACCTCGTGGACTGGATGCAGACCGTGGCCGCACAGCGCGCCGAGCTCCGCGAGCTGAACGAGCTGAACTTCATCCGGTTCGACAGCCGCCTGAACGAGGTGCGCCACGAGCTCCGCGCCGAGATCGCCGACGTGCGGCAGGAGATGCGCGTCGGCTTCGCCGACCTGCGCGCCGCACTCGCCACCGTCGGGTCCAAGATAGATCGCCGCGTCGGCGATCGCATCAAGTGGTCCTTCCTCGTCTGGTGCGGCGCGGTGGCCGCCGCCACGCTCGCGCGGGGATAGAGCGGACCCCGCGGGAGTCCGGGCTACTCCGGCGCGCCCGGCCTCAGCACCGCGCTGATGGTCGCCAGCAGGATCGCCGCGTCGCCCGCCACGCTCCACTCGCGCACGTAGCGCAGCTCCAGCTCCGCCCGCTCGGGGTAGCCCACGCCGTGCCGCCCGCTCACCGCCCACTTGCCGGTGATGCCCGGGCGCACCGAGAGCAGCAGGTCGCCCGATCCGTCGTAGAGACTCAGCTCCTCCTCGACCACCGGACGCGGGCCGACGAGCGACATCTCACCCTTGAGCACGTTCCAGAGCTGCGGCAGCTCGTCGAGGCTCGCGCGCCGGAGGAAGCGTCCGACGGGCGTCACCCGCGGATCGTGCTCGTCCGGGATCTTGAAGTGGTTCCGCCGGTACTCGTCGTACATCGCGGGGTCGGCCTGCAGCCGCGCTTCGGCGTCCGCGCGCATCGTGCGCAGCTTGAGGCACCGGAAGCGGCGCCCGCGCAGGCCGATGCGCTCGTGCAGGAAGAAGGGCGATCCCCTGGACTCGAGCCGGATCGCGGCGGCCAGGAGCGCGAGGAGCGGCGCGCTGACGATGAGCCCGACGGCCGCGCCCGTGACGTCAATGACCCGCTTCGCCGTGACCTGCCAGCGCCGGCGTGGAAGTCGCGCGAGCTGCACCAGCGGGCTGTCGCCGCTCCACACCACCACCGGGTCGTGGCCGGCCAGCACCTCCGTGGGCATCACGGCGAGCAGCTCGCAGTGATGCACCAGCGCCAGATCGGCCACGCTCCGGATCGTGCGGACGCCCACGGGGCCCGCCACCAGGATGGTCTCCGCCCGGTGCGCCCTGAGGAGCGCCGCGAGCCGGCGGATCGCGCCCCGCTGGTCGCCCGCCTCCACGTCAATGGCGAGCACCGCGACGACCTCGAATCGGCCCGCCGCTACGGCGGTGTGCTCGAGCGCGCGCGGCACATCCTGCGCCGACCCCACCACCACGACGTTGCGCCGCTCCGTAGCCGGAGCGACTAGTGGTGGACTCGACTGAGTGAGGGTCCCGCGGGAGGGCGTGCGCGCCACGTCTTTTCGGCGTCGCTCGACTGGCGTCTTACCCTGGGGCATCCGGTCGTGGGCGGGAGGTGGAACGAACGCGTCAAAAGTATGTCCGGTGCGCGGTTACGGCAACCTCGCCGCGCATCCTTGCCGCGCATCGCACCGGGCGATACCATCACCTCGCCCATGCTTCGCATCGTGCGCGCCACCCTGTCTGTGCTCGCCGTCACCGTCGCTCTCGTCGCCGGGGCTCGCTCCCACGCGGTGGCGCAGCAGAATCCGGCCACGGTCGCGATCAGACCCGGCGATCGCCTGCTCGTGAAGATCTGGCTCGATTCGAGCTACCTCGACACCGTGCGCGTGGACGAACAGGGCGCGGCCGTGCTGCCACGACTGGGCCGGGTTCCGTTCGCGGGAGTTGCCTTCGGCGCCGTGCCCGATTCCGTGCGCTCGGCGTACGCGCGCATTCTCCGCACCAAGTCCATCGAGGTCACTCCCCTCCGCCGCATCGGCGTCGTCGGCGCCGTCCGCCGCCCGGACGTCTATTATCTCGACCTCAACACCTCCGTGCGCGACGCCGTCGCGCTTGCCGGCGGCGTCACCGAGATCGGCGACCCGCGCAACGTTTCGGTCATCCGGAACGGCAAGCCCGAACTCGTGAAGGACTGGGAGCGCAACGACAGCGTCGGCGGGCTGCTCTACTCGGGCGACGAGATCGTCGTCGGCCGCCAGAGTTTCATCGAGCGCAACGCCATCGCGGTGGTCACGGCGATCAGCGTGTTTGCGTCCATCATCATCACCCTCACGCGCAGGTGACCGCTCCCGCCGGACTGGATGCGAGGGGCGAATCCACCCTCGACCTCGCCGAGATCTGGCGCGCCGTGCGGCGCGGCTGGCGCCTGGTGCTCGGCTGGCTCGTCGCGGGGTTCGCGGTGGGCGGCGCAATCCTGCTCTGGTGGCCGAAATCGTTCGAGGGGCGCGCGAGCGTCCTCGTCCGCAGCCAGAACGACGGCGGCACGGGCGTCCTCTCGCGCATCGGCGTCCCCTCCGAAGTCACCGCCGGGCTCCTCGGCACCGCGGTCAAGTCGCCGCTGGAGACTGAGCTGCAGCTCCTGCAGAGCCGCTCCATCCTCGCCGAGGCCTCCGACTCGCTCGGGCTGCAAGTCCGCGTGCTCTCGCCCGCCGGGACGCCTTCCTCGCGTCTCGTGGCCCCCGCGCCGCACGCGGGATCGTTCCGTAAACAGCGCTACGCGTTCGAGAGGCAGGGTGAAGCGTTCAGGGTGCGTGGAGCCGGCGTGGACACGACGGTCCGTGCAGGCGGCACCGTCAAGCTCCCCGTGGCCACCATCCGGCTGCGCGACTCGCTCCCGGCGACCTTCCGGCTGGAGATCGTGGATCGCGAGGACCTGCTCAAGCGCGTCGTCAAGCGGCTCGCCGTGCAGAAGGCGGGCGGGGAAGTCGCCGCGCTCGTCTTCCAGTGGCCGGATTCCGTCACCGCCGCGGCGCTCCCCAACACGCTCGTCGCGCTCTACCTCGCGCTCCGGAAGACGGTGGACAAGGGGATCAACCAGCGCCGCTTCGAGTTCCTCACGCTCCAGTCCGACTCGCTCGACCGGCAGCTCACGCAGGCCGGGCGCGCACTGCGCCGGCAACAGGAGGAGAGCGGCGTGCTCGACCCCGAGGTGAGCGGCCGGGCGCTCCTCGAGGCGCACTTCAAGCTGCGCGAGGCGCTCGAGTCCATCGTCGTCGAGCAGGTGGCCATCAACCAGCTCATCCCGCAGGTGGCGAGCGGCCGGCTCGATGCGCGCCTGCTCGCGGCGTATCCCTCGTTCCTCAAGAGTCCGGGGATCAACGACCTCCTCTCCCAGCTCGCGCGGCTCGAGACGGAGCGCGTCGCGCTCCAGCAGCAGCGGACCGACGCGGAGCCAAGCGTGGCCGCGCGCGTCGAGGGGATCAGGGTGATCGAGGCGCAGCTCCTCCCGCTCGCGCGCACCTACGCGGCGTCGCTCGCGCGGCAGCGCGAGCAGCTCGAGCTCGTGCGCGACTCGCTCGACCGGCGGCTCGAGTCGCTGCCCGGCACGGCGGAGTCGTCCATCGCGCTCCAGCGCGATCTCAAGCGGCTCACGCAGACGTCGCTCGCGGTGCAGGCGCAGCGCGTGGAGGCGCGGCTCGCCGCGATCGGCGAGGGCGGGGAGGCGCGGCAGGTGGACGAGGCCGTGCCCGGCAAGAAGCCGGTGTTCCCGACGCGGGCGCTGGCGTTCGGCGTGGGAGGCGGCGCGGGCGTGGTGTTCGGCGTGATCGCGGCGCTGCTCTCGGCGTTCCTCGGGCGGTTCATCCGCACGCCCGACGACGCGGAGCGGGCGGCGGGCGTGGCGGCGACGTGGGCGCGGCCGCGCGCGGCGCTGCTGGTCTCGCGCGACCCGGGGGTCGAACGGGTGCTGGTCGCCCCGCTCGGCGCGGGCGCGAACGCGGCCGGAGTCGCGCAGCTCGTCGCGGAGACGGAGGTCAGGCGTGAGCGGGGGTTGCCGGTGGCCGCCATCGGCCCGCTCGACTCCGTGGAGGCGGCTGCCGTGCTCGCGCCCACGCGTGCGGTGCTCTTCGCGGCGCGGGCGGGGCGGCTCGAGCGGCGCACGCTGGTGGACGCGGTGACGGCACTGCGTCGCGCCGGGATCCCCTGCGCGGGGGTGGCGCTGCACGACGAGCTGGCGTAGCGCCACGGTTGCGGACCCGCCACGGGTAATGTAATGTATTACTTGGCGACCCCCGATGCGCATCGGTGATTTCGAGTGGGACGAGGGCAACGTCGTGCATCTCGCGCTTGGTCACGGCATCGAGGTGCAGGAGACCGAAGAAGTGTTCGCGATCGCGCCGTTTTTCAGAAGGACCCGCCTGGGCCACTACGCGGCGTTCGGCCGGACGCAAGCGGGCCGGCTTCTCGTCATCGTCTTCGAGACGAAGTCGGCCGGGACGGTTCGCCCGATTACGGGGTGGGACATGGACATCGCGGAACGTCGGTATTACCAGCGGCATCGGAAGGGCTGAGACATGGCGAGAGCACCCGGCAAGGTGAAGGAGTCGGCGGCGCACTACTACGATCGGCGGGGGATTCTCGGAGAACTCGCCGAGGGTGGAGCGGCGTTTGCCCTGGACGAGGAGCTGCGCGACCAGATTCTGAGGGGGAAGAGAACACGGCGCCTCGAGAACATCTCGATCAAGCTCGATCCGGCGCAGGTTCAGGCGGTGCGCAAGATCGCGACGATGAAGGCGATTCCCTACCAGACCCTGATCCGGCAGTGGCTGGCGGAGGCACTGAGGCGAGAGCTCCGGCTGGACGAGCGTCGAAGACGCGTGCGCTGAGGCGGACCAGGCCCGAGGATCACGAGGCTCCACGATGACCGCGCGCGCGCTGCAGCTCGCCCTGCTCCTGCTCGCCGTCGGCAACCTCGGGCGCATTCCGGTGCTCGAGAGCGCCGGCAAGCAGGCGCCGCTGTTGATCAACGACTTCGTGGTGATCGCGGTGCTCGGTGTCGCCGCCGTGGAGGCGATGCGCCGGCGCGCGCTCCGGCTCGACTGGCCGGGCGGACTCGCGGCGCTCTTCGCGGCCGTCGGCGCGATCTCGGCCGTGCTCGCGCTCCCGCGCTTCGGACTCTCGGGGTTCGAGCTGGCGTTCTCGCTCGCGTACCTCGCGCGGTGGCTCGCGTACTTCGGGCTCTACGTGGTGGCGCTCAACCTGCTCACGCGGCGCGACGTGCCGGGGATTCTCGCGGCGTTCGACACGGGCGTGCTCCTCTTCGCCCTGTTCGGGATCATCCAGGCCGCGTTCCTCCCCGGCTTCGCGCAGCTCGTCTACCCCGAGTCGGTGGCGTACGCCGACTGGGACCCGCAGGGACACCGGCTCGTTTCCACCTTTCTCGATCCGAACTACGCGGGCGCGCTCCTCGTGATCGCGCTGCTCGTGGCCGCGGGACGGATCGCGGCGGGCGAGCGTGTGCCGGCGTGGCGCGTGGCGGTAATGCTCACGGCGCTCCTGCTCACGCTCTCGCGCAGCTCGTTCCTCGCGCTCGCCGTTGGATTGCTCGTGGTGCTCCTCGTGCGCGGGCTCTCGACGCGTGCGCTCAAGATCGCGGCGCTCCTCGCGCTGCTGGTCACTCCCGCGATCCCGCGCCTGCTGACCTTCGCCGACGCGTTCAACAAGCTGAGCGTGGACGCCTCGGCGCTCGCGCGGCTCGTGGCGTGGGGGCGCGCGCTCCGCGTGTTCGCCGACAACGCACTGCTCGGCGTGGGGTTCAACACGTACGGGTACGTGGGGCGGTTCTACGGATTCGACACGAGCAACGCCTCGGCCTTCGCACTCGATGGCGGCGTGCTGTTCATCGCGGTGATGACGGGGATGGTCGGGGCCGCCCTCTACGTGGGGCTCCTGGCGCTCGTCGTCCTGCGCTGCCGGCGTGTGTGGCGGGATGCGGGTGCGGGGGCGCAGGAACGCGGGGTCGCCGTCGGTGTCGCGGCGGTCACCGTGGCGATGGTGGTACATTCGCTGTTCGTGAATTCGTTGCTGCTGCCCTTTCTGATGGAGCCGCTCTGGATTCTCTGGGCGGTGCCGTTCGTCGTACGAAAACGTGAACGGGCTACCGTCTACCGTGTACCGTCTACGGTGGTTCGAGTGGTTTCCTTTCCCGCCCCGGCGTGACGAAGGGCGCGCCGACGCTCGCCGTGGATGCGCGGGCCCTGTGGGGGTCGGGAATCGGGCGGTACACCCGGGAGGTCGTGGCGCGACTCGTCGCGCGCGGGAACTTCGCGACGATCAAGCTGGTGGGGGCGCGGCACGAGCTGGAGCCGTTCGTCGCGTCGCTCGCGGTGTGCTCGTCGCCTTCGGCGGGCGCGCCGGGTGCCGCAGTCGAGATCGTGCCGATTCGCGGGGGCCGGTACTCCGCGGTGGCGCAGGCCGAGTGGGCACGGATCACGGCGCGGCGGCGTCTCGCGGACGTCGTGCTCTTTCCGCACTGGGACGCGCCCGTCGTTCGGATGCCGGCGCGCAGTGTCGTGACGATCCACGACCTGATCCTCCTCCGCGTGGCGCGCGCGACGTCGTCCGCGCGGCGCGCCGTGGCGGCGGTGATGCTCCGGCGCGCGGTGAAGGGCGCCTCGCGGCTCATCGCCGACTCGAGCTTCACGCGCGACGACCTCCTCTCTTCGTTTCCGGACTCCGTCGGTCGGGTGCATGTGGTGCCGCTCGGGGTCGCCGACGCGTTCTCGCGGCCCGCGCCGGCGGCCGCCGCGTTGCCTCACGGCGTGCGGCCGCCCTACCTGCTCTGCGTCGCGAACCGGAAGCCGCACAAGAACCTCGAGGCGGCGGTGGAAGTGCTCGCGCGGCTCGCGCGGCTCGGCGGCGCGCACGCGACGCTGCGGCTCGCCGTCGCGGGCGAGCGCTTCCCGCATTGGCGACGCACGCTTGCGCGCGCGCGCGAACTCGGCGTCGCGGAGCGGATCGTGGACCTCGATCCGCTCACCGACGACCAGCTCCACGCGCTCTACGCGCACGCGCGCGCGTACCTGCACCCGTCGCGCTACGAAGGGTTCGGATTGCCGATTCTCGAGGCGATGGCGAGCGGCGCGCCGGTGGTCGCGTCGAACGCCACCTCGATTCCCGAGGTCGCGGGCGCCGCCGCCCTCCTCTTCGCCCCGGACGACCTCGAGGGGATGACCGCGGCGGTGGCGCGCCTGCTCGACGACCTCGACTTCCGCGATCGGACGGTGGCGCTCGGGAGGCGCCGCGCGCAGGAGTTCACGTGGAGCCGGACCGCCGAGGCCACCGAGCGCGTGCTGCTCGAGGTGGCGGCCTCGTGAGCGCGCCCCGGGTCATCGCCGTGGTGCTCAACTGGTGCGACGAGCCGGACACGGCCGCGTGCCTCGCCTCCCTCGCCATCCAGGACTATCCGGCGCTCGACGTGCTCGTGGTGGACAACGCGAGTCCCGACGAGAGCGGCGCGCGGCTCCGCGCCCGCTACCCGGACCTGCTCCACGACCGCACGGAGACGAACGTCGGCTATGCGGGCGGCAACAACCGCGGCATCGCGCGCGCGCTCGCCGAGGGCGCCGAGTACGTGCTGGTGATCAACAACGACACGACGCTCGAGCCGGGCGCGGTGCGCGAGATGGCGCGCGCGGCGGCGACGCACGAGAAGGTCGGCGCGATCGGCCCGAAGATCGTGCGCGCGGACGCGCCGGAAGTGCTCTGGTTCGCCGGCGGCACGTTCGACCGCCGGCGCGCGATCGGCCGGCACGTCGGCGAAGGAGACCGTGACGGCAACCCCGGGGAGCACGAGGTGCGCGAGGTGGACTTCCTCACGGGGTGCTGCCTCTTCATCCCCGCCCCGGCACTGCGGGCAGTCGGCCCGTTTCGCGCCGATTTCTTCGCGTACGTCGAGGACGTCGAGTTCTGCGTCCGGCTCCGGGCGGCCGGCTTCCGGCTGCTGTACGCCCCCGCCGCTCGCATCCGGCACAACGTTCCGCCGCGCGGTACGCCGCCTTCGCCACTCCAGATCCGTCTTCGGGATCGCAATCGGCGACGGCTGGTGAGACTGCACTACTCGCTCGGAGATCGCCTGCGGTTCTCGGCGTGGTTCTATCCGACTCGCGTCGTGCTGATCGTGCAGCAGTTGCTGTCAGGCGATCTCGCCCGGGCCCGGAGCGCGTGGCAAGGGATGACCGAGTGGTGAAACGCGTCTGTGTGTCCTGCGTGCTTTGCGGCCTTTTCGGCGGGCTTGCCCTCGTCGCCGCGTGCGAGCCGTGCGCGGGACTCGCGAGCTGCACAGGCACGCCGCAAGTGAGTGCGGGCGGGCAGGTGATTGACTACGCGACGGGGAAGCCCGTGCCCGGCGCGACGCTCGAGTTCACGCCGGCGCCGGGCTCCGTGCCGCCGGGCGCGCTGCCGGGCGTGCTGCAGGCGACGACGGACGCGCTCGGGCGTTTTCACCTGAGCGGCGAGGTGAGCGCGGAGGGCGACGTCACGGGCACGCTGCGGGTGGTGGCTCCGGGCTTCAGCCAGGGGTACACGTCACCAGCGCTTACACTTCGCTCTTCGCGCGTTGCGGGCGAAGGGCTCGACCTCGGGCGCGTGCTCGCGCAGCCGTACTTCGCGTTCCTGGGCGAGGTGAAGCTCCGGCGCACGGGCGCGGCGGCGGTGGCGACGGTGCGGATCGTGCGCACCGGAGGCGCGTCGCTCTCACAGAACGACATCACCGTCCAGACCGACACGCTCGGGCGGTTCTATCTCGAGCGCCCCGCGAGCGACGCGTCGGCCGTGATCGCCAGCGTCACGCTCACGTCGCCGGGACAGCCGAGGCCGTTCACCTATGCGAACGCGGCGCTCCCGGTGATCTGGCGCGACAGGGTCCCGGCGGTGGACCGGGTCTTCTCGCTCGGGATCTCGCTCGCGTACGCGATCCAGGCGGTGCACCGCGGGTTGGACCGCGGCGTGCCGGGGGTGCAGTTCACGTGGACGCGCACGGGCGGGATCGCGACGACGCCGGCATCGCTCGCCGGCGTCTCGAACGAGATCGGGCTCTTCTCGCTCGCCACGGAGCCCGCCGGCGACGGCGTGGTCACCGGGGACATCGTGATGACGCCGCCGGCGCCGTTCGCGCCGCAGCGCTTTCCCGGGGTCCAGCTCCAGACGTTCGACACCGACGAGATCCGGCTGCTCGCGAGCCCGCGCTTCGGGCCGGCGGCGCGCTACGCGGGGGAGCTGTTCAACCGCGCGACGGGCGCGCTGCAGCCGGGCGTCGGCGTCGAGTTCCGTCCCACGGGCGGCGTCGCCGCGCTCGCGCGCACGGGCACGAGCAACGCGGCCGGGCGCTTCCTGATCGCGCCGTATACGGACCAGGCGGGGGAGATCACGGGCGACCTCCACGTGAGCTACCTCCCGCCGCGCGAGCCGGAGGTGATCCGCGGCGTGCGGCTGCAGACGTTCGAGGACGACTCGCTCCGCTACCTCCAGCGCTGGGGAGTGGGGCCGAGCCTGCTCTACGTGGGCGAGCTGCGGCGCGACGACACGAACGAGGCGATCGTGGGCGCGCAGGTGACGTTCACGCGCACCGGCGGTCTCGCGTGCGCGCCGTCGGTGCTGAGCTCGGTCTCGATCGCGGGCGGGCGGTTCAGTCTGAACCTCGCGCCCGCGACGGACGGCGAGGTGCAGGGGACGCTCGCGGTGCACGCGCCGCCGCTCCGCGACACGACGATCGCGATCACGCTGCCCACCTTTCTCTCGGACTCCGTGCGGCTGCGCGCTGTCTGGCGCATCAGGCCGTGACGGAGCCGGCGGTCGCGGCGCCCGCCGACGAGCTGACGCTCGCGAGCGGCGCGCTCATTCGCCGGAACGTCCTGCTCAACCTCGCGGGTTGGGGGCTGCCGGCGGCGCTCGCGCTGGTCGCGATCCCGATCCTCGTGCGCGGGTACGGCGATTCGCGCTTCGGCGTGCTGGCCATCGCCTGGGCCGTGATCGGGTACTTCGGGCTCTTCGACCTCGGGCTCGCGCGCGCGCTCACGCAGCGGCTCGCGGACGCGCTCGGCCGCGGCGCGCACCAGGAGCTGTCGCCGGTTTCCTGGACCGCGCTCGCGCTGATGGTGCCGCTCGGCGTCGTGGGTGCCGCCCTGCTGATCGCGCTCGCGCCCTGGCTCGTGGAGCGCGTGCTGGTGATGCCGCCGGAGCTGCGCGCGGAGTCGGTCGGCGCGTTCCGGTGGTTCGCGGTCGCGGTGCCGTTCACGGTGTTCACCGCGGGCGCGCGCGGGATTCTCGAGGCGGGGCAGCGGTTCGGCGCGATCAACGTGCTGCGGGTGCCGCTCGGGCTGCTGACCTTCGGCGGACCGCTCATCGCGCTCACGTACTCGCCGAGCCTCGTCGCGGCCGCGCAGATCCTCGCGGTGGGCCGCATCGTGCTGGCGGTGCTCCACGCCGCCGCCGCCGCGCGCGCCTTTCCCGCGCTCTTGAGCCCCGCGTTCCTGCGTCCCCGCGAATGGCTTCCCCTGGTCCGCTACGGCGGCTGGATGACGGTGAGCAACGTCGTGAGCCCGCTGATGAACTCGATGGACCGGTTCGGCCTCGGCGTGCTCCTCCCCGTGGCGACCGTGGCGTACTACGCGACGAGCTTCGAGGTCGTGACGAAGGTGTGGCTGATCACCGCCGCGGTGCTGCCGGTGCTCTTCCCGGCGATGAGCGCGACGCTCGCGACCGATCGGGCGCGCACCGTGCGACTCTTCGACCGCGGCACGACGCTTTTGCTGGCGGTGGCCGTGCCGCTCCTGCTCGCGATGGTGCTCTTCGCGCGGCCGGGAATCGCGTGGTGGGTGAACCCGGCATTCGCCGACGCGGCGTCGCCCGCGCTCCGCTGGCTCGCGGTGGCGATGTCGCTCAACATCACGGCGCAGCTCGCGCTCACGCTCGTGCAGGCGGCGGGGCGGCCCGACCTGTCGGCGAAGTTCCATCTCGCCGAGCTGCCGCTCTACGCGGTGCTGCTCGTGGTGCTCGTCGGGCGCTATGGGGCCACGGGCGCGGCGCTCGCGTGGGGCGCACGCGTCGCGCTGGACGCGGCGCTCCTCCTCTGGGCCGCCGCCAACGTGGTGCCCGAAGCATCGCGCGCCGTGCGGCGCGCCGCCCTGCTCGGCGCCCTCGCCGCCGGCGCGCTCGGCGTCGTCGCGGCTATCTCGGGGACGCGCTGAGGGTGAGGGTGAGGTTCGGCACGTCCACCGTCCGCCGGCCGGCGGGGTTGGCGATGCCGTTCTGGAAGAGGTAGTTGAGCCGCCGGTTGGTCGCGATGCTCGCGGAATAGTCGTACGCTCCGGTGCGCAGTGTGGCGCGCAGGCCGGCCAGCAGCGTGACGTCGTGGCGGAAGAAGTTGGGGATCGGCTCCCGATAGAGCGCGCCGTCCTCCCACCGGATGCGCTGGAGCATCAGGCCGAGCGACCAGCCGGGGACGAGGTAATCCGCCGCGAGCCACTGGCCCTGCCCGCCCGGCCCGACGCTCGCGCCGAGGAGCTGCCCGCGCTGCGTGAAGCCCTGCGGCGCGGCGCGCCCCGTGTAGAAATCGGCCGGCGGACGCTCCGCGAAGACCACGCTCTGCTCGACGTTCGTCGCCTCGGCCTGAACGCGCACCGTCGCGCGAGAGCCGCGCGCCGGGAGGGCCCACTGGAACCCGAGCGTATACCCCTGCGCGTTGTGCGGCGCGATGATCAGTTCGCGCAGCGACCGCGGCAGTTCGCTCTTCGCCCATTCGAACCAGAGTTCGAAGCGATCCTTCGGGAAGATCCACCGGCCGAAGAGTGACGTGAGCTGGTCGCCCGCGAGCGAATCGGCGCGCGTGCGCGGGTCGCCGGCGGGCCGCCACCTGGTGAACGCGTTGAGCGCGCCGGCGAGCACGCTCCCCTTCGCGCGCGCGGGCGCGACCACGAGGCGCGCGACGCCCACGGTGAGGTGCGGTGCCGCGCGTGGCGTGAGCGTGACGATGACTCCGCTCAGCGACCGGAAATCGTTCGACGGGATCGTGTCGAAGAAGATGGACTCGGTGAGCCCTCCGGCGATGGCGCGGAACTCGACGTCGCCGGCGCGGCTCCGGAGCGGCCGCGCCGAGCGCACGAACAGATGCGGCACGCCGGCGGCCTGAGTGGAGAGGAGGAGCGCGTTGCGCACGCCGGGCCCCCACCATTGATTCTCGCTCGACGCGCCGGCGGCGATCGGGCCGGCCTCGATGGTGAGCGAGCTCTGGCCCGGCGAGGTGAGCGTCAGCGCGCGGTCGCCGAAGCGCAGCGGAAGGTCCGCCGAGTGCCCTCCGGTGTGCCACGGGGACGACCAGGCGCTCCGCCCCGGCTCCCGGCCGGGAAAGACTTCGAACCCGAGGTTCCGACTGACCGTGACTTCCGGCGCGAGGACGATCGAGAGCCAGCGATTGGAGAAGTACGCGCCCGCGCGGACGAGCGCGTTGGCGCCGCGGCCGCTCCACATCGCGCCGTCGTTGAGCGCGAGCGGCACACGGTCGTTCCAGCGCACGTCCACCTCGGGGAGCGCGACAAACGCGTGGCGGGCGCGGTCGCCCGGCGCGCTGAGTGTGCGCGCCGAACGGATGAGGAAGCCGGCGGTGGGCGCGCTGTCGGCGAGTTGCCGGAGCCGCAACCGGTCCTCGGCGACGGAGCCGATGGTAGTGAGCCCGCGGAACTGCGCGCCGAGCGCGAGCGGCCGGAGCGCGACGAGCACCGCCGCCGGGAGGAGCAGTACGGCGAGCGCGACGACGGCGGGGCGGCGGATGCGCATCGGTGGCGAAATCTGATGCGCGCGCTTCGGGTGACGCTACTGGCGCTCCTCGTGCCGGGGGCTCCGTGCGTGGCGGCGGCGCAGACCGCGTCGCGGTCGTGGGCGGAGATGACGGCGGGGAGCGAACTGGAGTCGTACCTGCGCGCACTGCAGGTGGCGGGGAAGGCGCCGGCGTACCCGGTGTCGGTGCGCGGATGGAGCGCGGTGGAGCGGGACTCGATCGTGCCGCGCGCGAGCGAGCATCCGTGGATCGCGCGATTTCGGACGCCGGCGCGCGGGGGCGGCGTGCGCGCTGCGCTGATTCGCCCGGAGCTGGAACTCGTCGAGAACACGGGGTTCCCGTACGGCGCGGACGACGGCGCGGTGTGGGCGGGGAAGGGCCTCACGATAGCGGTATCCGGCGGATTCGAGCTGCGCGCGGGCGCGCTCTCGGTGGTGGTGGACCCGGTGTTCTTTCGCGCGGAGAACGCGGCGTTCGCGCTCGAGCCGGTTCCCGCCACCGTGCGCGGCGCGCCGTACAACGAGCCGGTGACGCCGGGGACCATTGACCTGCCGCAGCGCTTCGGGCCCGGCGCGTACCAGCGCTTCGATCCGGGGCAGAGCACGGTGCGGCTCGACCTCTTCGGATTCGCGATCGGCGCGACGACCGCGAGCGAGAGCTGGGGGCCGGCAATCACCTCGCCGGTCATCCTCGGGAACAACGCGGCGGGATTCCCGCGTCTCTTTGCCGGCACCGCGCGCCCGTTGAACGTCGGGATCGGGCGCGTCCACGGACGGTGGTTCGCCGGGCAGCTCGGGCAGAGCGACTGGTCGCCGACAGACACCGCCGGCGGCAAGCGGCTTGCCGCCGGGATCGTCGTCGTCTTCCAGCCGCGGGGACTGGAGAACGTGGAACTCGGGATCTCGCGCTTCTTCCACCGCTTCTGGCCGAAGGACGGCGTGCGGGCGAGCGATTTCTTCATCCCCTTCGAGGGATTCCTGAAGCAGGGGCTCAGGAATAAGGACGATCCCTCGGCTCCGGGCGGCACGCCGGACAACCAGCTCGCGAGCTTCTTCGCGCGCGTGGCGCTGCCCGGGAGCGGCGTGGAGATCTACGGCGAGTACGGGCGCGAGGACCACTCGTGGAACATCCGTGACCTCGCGGGAGAGCCCGATCATATCAGCGCGTACACGCTCGGCGTGATGCGCGCGTGGACCGATGCGAGCGCCGGGGTGCTCACGACGATGCGCGCGGAAGTCACGAACGCGCGGGTCACCGCGATCGCGCGTGGGCGCGGCGAGGGGCTGTTGTACGAGCACTCGCCGCTCGTGCAGGGGCACACGCAATACGGCCAGCTCCTCGGCTCGCCCGCCGTGCGCGGCGGGAGCGGGGCGACGCTCGCGTTCGACCGGTGGTCGAGCGCCGGGCGCGTGTCCGTCTCGTTCACACGCACGGGCCGCGCCGGCGAGGCGGAAGGCGGGCTTGGCCGCGGCGCCACCTCGGCGCTCACGCTCGATCTGCTGCGCTTTCGCGGCCGTCTCGATTTCACCGCGCGGCTCGGCGCGGTGCTCGAGACCGGAGTGAAGAGCGCCGGAGACCGCGCGCAACTCCACGCGGTGGCCGGCGCCCGGTTCCCCCTCGGCTTCTAGCTCAGCGGCTGAGCACCGCGAGCGTCGCGAGGAGCGTCGCGACGAGCTGCGTGACCATCGAGAAGGTCTGAAGGCCGGTGCCCCTGGCCTCGGTCGTGTCCTTCACCGGCACGATGATCGTCGAGCCCGCGCGCGGCGTGGGGTCGGAACGGAAGATGTTGAAGATGACGCGGTGCCGGCTCTCGATCTTCCCGTTCGGCTGGATCACGTACGCGCTCCCCGCGTCGGCGATGCGACTTGGACGGCCGGCGCTCCGGAGGTAGTGCTCCAGCGTCTTGCCCGGCGAGAGCGCGACGACGGTGGGGGAGTTCACCGCGCCCTTCACTTCCACCGTCGCGCGCACCGAGGGCACGTCGAGCGAGTCGCCGTTCTCGAGCAGGAGGTTGTCAATGCTCCGCGCGTCGCGGAGCACGGCGGTGAGGTCTATCCCCACGCGCGACGCGGTGTCGGTGCGCGCGCGGACGCTGTCAATGAGGCCCAGATACGAGAGCGCGCCGCGCCGCCGCGTGTAGTACGCGCCGTCGGTGTTCGCCTGCGTGGTGAGCCCGCCCGCGCGCTTCACGAGGTCGCTCACGCGCTCGTCCTTGTTCACGATGGTGTAGCGGCCCGGGGAGCGCACTTCACCGGTGATCGCGACGGTCCGGAGGAGTTTCCAGTCGGGCTGCTGGAGGATGAGCACGTTGTCGTACGCGCGGAGCACCACCTCCGGCGCGGGACCGCTCGGCGCGGGGAGCCCCGGCGGCCCGAGGTACTTGCCGTCGGGCCCGCGCTCGAAGAGGTAGCTCGAGTCGAGCGGGACGCGCAGCGTGCGCGCGAGCACGCCGCCGGCGCGATCCTCGGGGACGCGCGCGATCTCCGCCTCGCGGAGGTCGGCGCGCTCCTCGATGCCGCCGGCGAGGAGCACGAGGTCGCGCATCGTGATCCCTTCGCGGTACGGATACTGCCCGGTCCTCCGCACCGCGCCGCTCACCGCCACGTAGCGCGCGGGGCGGAACTCCGAGCGCGAGAAGAGCTGGATCTCGTCGTCGTCGGCGAGAGGCACGTCCGTGCCGAGCACGGCGCCGGTGGTGTCGCGGAGCACGGCGCGGAGCTGGATGCGGGACGAATCGCTCTGGAGCCGCGAGATGAGCACCTGGCCGAGGTAGGCGTCGGGCTTGGCGCCGCCCGCGCGGCGAATCGCCTGCGAGAGCGTGAGGCCGTCCGTGAAGCCCTGCGGGCCGGGGGTCCAGACGTGGCCCTGCACCGCGATGCGATGGCGCACGCGGGAGTCGAGCGCGAAGACGCGCACGGCGTCGCCGGCCTCGAGCCGGAGCGCGGGCACGGCGCCCCTCGCCAGGTCATCGCCCGAGACGCTGAGCGCGATGCGCTCGCCGCCGCTCGCGCCGCGCTGCGCCGGCGGCGTGATGCGCGCGATCTGGACGCGCTGGAGTCCCGCCGCCGCGGTGAAGCCGCCCGCGCTCGCGATCAGGTCGCGGAGCGTCTCCCCTTCCTTCAGCTCGTAGGTGCCGGGGCGCGTGACTTCGCCGGCGAGCCGCACGTGGGCGCCGTGCACGGGGACGAACACCACGTCGCCGCTCTCGAGCCGCACGTCGTTCGTGGCGTCGCCACGGAGCAGGTAATCATAGACGTCGAGCGTCGCGACGGTCCTGCCGTGGCGGTTGATCGCGATGCGGCGGAGCGAGCCCGTCTCCGTGGGCCCACCGGCGGCGTAGAGCGCGGTGAGCGCGGTTCCCGCGCTCGAGATGCGGTACGACGCGGGCCGCTCCACGTCGCCGATCACGTAGACGAGGTTGCTCCGAAGGCGCGAGACGCTCACGGAGAAGTGCGTCGTGGCGCCGGAGCCGCGCCTCACCCCCGAGTAGACCCTGCCGAGCCGCACGTAGAGGAGCGACTCGAGATTACCCAGCGTGAGGTTCGCCACCGGGAGCTGGCCGACCTGTGGAATCACCACGAACCCTTCGCGCGTGACGTCGAGGAAGTGCGCCAGCTCGACGTCGCCCGTAAGGATCAGCACGAGCTGGTCGCCGGGCCCGATCTTGTAGCCGGGGTCCACGGGCCCGCTCGTGTTCGGCAGGAACTCGCTCGTCGTGGCGCGGAAGACCGAGAGGCCGAAGATCTGTTCGCTGGCAGGTTTCCGCGCGGTGTCGGCGCCCGCGGTGCGCCACGCGCGATCGAACTCCGCGGCGCTGATCGGGCGGCCGGTGATCGGATCGTAGCGCACGGCTCCCGCCCCGCCGCGCGCGCCGCGCTCCTCGAGCATCATCCGGTTGATCGCCTGCCGCAGCGCCTCGACGTCGGTGGAGTCGCTGATCCCGAGCGCACGCACCGCGTTCAGCACGTCGTCGCTGGGGAGCAGGTCGCGCCCACCGCCGGCGCCCCCCGGGAGGTACGCGTCCAGCAGGTTCTCGGGATACCCTTCGGCGCGGAGCCGCGCGCGCACCTGCTCGGCGGTGAGCCCGCTCGTGCCGATGCGCTGGCGGAGCTGGTTGATGAGGTCCGGGCGCGTCTGCAGGAGCTGCTGCGCCTGCTGCGGCGTCGGGACCTGCGCCGGGAGGGGAGCGGCGAGCGCGAGAGCGACGAGCAGACAGGCCGCGAGGCGCATTGGGCGTGGCATAGATGGGCGCGCAGGGACTCGAACCCCGGACCTCTGCTGTGTGAAAGCAGCGCTCTAACCAGCTGAGCTACGCGCCCGGGAGCGGTGAAAGGTAAGCCGCCGGGGCACGACGTGGTAGCGTGAGCGCGCTCACGGTTCGATCTTACTCGCCATGGCAGTTCCGACACGACGCGGGATCATCCTGGCCGGCGGCGCGGGGACGCGGCTGCACCCGCTCACGCAGGCGGTGAGCAAGCAGTTGCTCCCGGTGTACGACAAGCCGATGGTGTACTACCCGCTCACCGCGCTGATGCTCGCGGGTGTGCGGGAGCTGCTGCTCATCTCGACGCCACACGACCTGCCGCTCTTCCAGCGGCTCCTGGGCGACGGCGCGCAGTGGGGGGTGCGGCTCGAGTACGCGGCGCAGCCGGAGCCGGCGGGGATCGCGCAGGCGCTGCTCATCGGCGAGCGCTTCGTCGGTGAGGCGCTTCCCGCGCTCGTGCTCGGCGACAATCTCTTCTACGGGCGCGAGGTCGTGACGCTCCTGCGCGCGGCGGGCGCGCGGGAGCGGGGCGCGACGATCTTCGCGCACCGCGTGAAGAACGCGGGCGACTATGGCGTGGTGGCATTCGACGCCCGGGGGCGCGCGACGAGCATCGAGGAGAAACCGGCGCAGCCCAAGTCGGCGTACGCGGTGACGGGGCTCTATTTCTACGACCGCGACGCGGCCGCGATCGCGCGCGGCCTGAGGCCTTCGGCGCGCGGCGAGCTGGAGATCACCGACGTGAACCGCGCCTATCTCGCGCGCGGCGACCTCCACGTCTCGGTGCTCGGCCGCGGCGTGGCGTGGCTCGACACCGGAACGCCGGAGGCACTCCTCCAGGCGTCGCACTTCGTGCAGACCCTCGAGGAGCGGCAGGGGCTCAAGATCGCGTGCCCCGAGGAAGTGGCGTGGCGCGCCGGATGGATTGATGTCGCGCAGGTCGAGCGGCTCGCCGCCCCGCTCGCGAAGACGTCGTACGGGGCCTGGCTGCTCGAGATGCTGCGGGAGCCGGGCACGTGGTGAAGGTAACGGCGCTGCGCATCGGCGAGGTGAAACTGCTGGAGCCGCGGATCTTCGCGGATGAGCGCGGGTGGTTCTTCGAGGCGTGGAACGCGCGCGCCCTCTCGGCGGCGGGGTTCCACGAGCACTTCGTGCAGGACAACTGCGTGCGGTCCACTCGCGGCGTGCTGCGCGGGCTGCATTACCAGCTCTGGAAACCGCAGGGAAAGCTCGTGCGGGTAACCGCGGGCGAGGTCTTCGACGTGTCGGTGGACCTCCGGCGTTCGTCGCCGACGTTCGGGGAGTGGGTGGGAGAGCGGCTCTCGGGCGACAATCACCGGGCAATCTGGATTCCGCCGGGGTTCGCGCACGGGTATCTCGCGCTCTCCGAGACGGCGGACGTGTACTACAAGTGCACGGCGTTCTACGACCCCGCCGACGAACGGGCGGTGCGATGGGACGATCCGGCGGTCGGCATCGCGTGGCCGGTGGCGGGCGTGGGAGCGCCGATCCTGACCCCGCGCGACCGGGATGCACCGCTCCTCGCGAACGCCGAGACGTATCCGTGAGCGCTTCTGCGACCGCCGAGACGCTTCCGTGAGCGCTCCGGCTTCTTCCCCTTCTTCCGCCGCCCCACGCACGCTGCTGGTCACGGGCGGCGCCGGCTTCATCGGCGCGAACTTCGTCCACTACTGGCTGCGCACGCATCCGGCCGATCGCGTCATCGTGTTCGACGCGCTCACCTACGCCGGCAACAGGCGCTCGCTCGACCCCGCGGCGAAGCACCCCAACTTCCGGTTCATCAAGGGCGACATCGGTGAGATCGAGCCTGTCGTCCGGGCGCTGGAGGGCTCCGCGGCGAAGGGTTCGGCGGTGGACACGGTGGTGCACTTCGCCGCAGAGACGCACGTGGACCGCTCGATTCTCGCGCCCGACGCCTTTCTCGCGACGAACGTGCTCGGCACGCACACGCTGCTCAAGGCGGCGCGCGCGCGATGGGAGAAACTCGCGGGCGAGGAGAAGTCGCGCTTCCGCTTTCACCACGTGAGCACCGACGAAGTGTACGGCTCGCTCGGACCCCGCGACCCGGCGTTCAGCGAGCAGACCGCGTACGCGCCGAACTCGCCGTACGCGGCGAGCAAGGCCGCGAGCGACCACCTCGTGCGCGCGTACCACCGCACCTACGGGCTCCCGGTCACCACGAGCAACTCCTCGAACAACTACGGCCCGTACCAGTTTCCGGAGAAGCTGATTCCGCTGATGCTCGTGCACGCGCTCGAAGGGAAGCCGCTTCCCGTGTACGGCGACGGCCTGCACGTGCGGGACTGGCTGCACGTGGAGGACCACTGCCGGGGGATCGAGCGGGTGCTGGAGCGCGGGCGCGTGGGGGAGTGCTACAACATCGGCGGCGGGAAAGAGACGACGAACCTCGATCTCGTGCGCGCGCTCTGCCGCCGGGTGGACGCGCACTTCGCGGAGAGCGCGGAGTTGCGCCGGCGCTACGCCGGCTCGCCGGCGTCCAAGGGAAAGCAGACCGAATCGCTGATCACCTTCGTCACCGACCGGCCCGGCCACGACCTGCGCTACGCGATCGACTGGACGCGCGCCGCGACGGAGCTCGACTACCGGCCGACGCGCGACCTCGAGAGCGGACTCGACGAGACGGTGGCGTGGTATCTCGTGCACGAGGACTGGTGGCGACCACTGCTCGCGCACCGTTGACCGGCGTGAGCGGCATGACCGGCGTGAGCGGCGTGAGGGGCGCGCGGGTCGCGATCGTCCACGAGTGGCTCGTCTCGTGGGGCGGCGCGGAAGTCGTGCTCCGCGAGTTGCTCGCGCTCTTTCCGGGCGCCGAGCTGTACGTGCTGCTCGATCACTTCAGCGCCGAACATCGTGCCGCGCTCGGCCTGTCACGGCCGGCGCACACGAGCTTCCTCCAGCACGTGCCGGGGATCGCGGCGCACTACCGGAGCTTCCTCCCGCTGTTGCCCGCGGCCGCGCGATCGCTCGACGTGTCGCGATTCGACCTCGTGATCTCGAACTCGCACTCGTTCGCCAAGGGAGTGCGGACGCGCACCGGGCAGCGGCACCTCTGCTACTGCCTGTCGCCGACACGGTACGCCTGGGATCTGAGGGACCAGTACCTGCGGGAGAGCGGACTGGATCGCGGCGTGAAGGGGATGCTGGCGGGGGCGCTGCTCGAGCGGACGCGACGATGGGACCTCGCGGCGGCGGGTGGAGTGGGCGCGTTCGCGACACTGTCAGAATTCATCGCGGACCGGATTCGACGCGCGTACGGCCGGGAGGCGCAGGTGATCTACCCGCCGGTGGACACGGAGTACTTCACGCCCGAGGCAGGACGCGGGGGGCCGGACGGCGGACGCGGCACGCCGGACGCGGGCGTGGAGTTCTACGTGACGGCGAGTCGCTTCGTGCCGTACAAGCGGGTGGATCTGATCGCGCGGGCGTTCGCGCGGCTGGGCGACCGGACGCTCGTGATCATCGGCGACGGCCCGGACGCGGCGAAGGTGCGCGCCGCGGCGGGCGCAAACGTCACGCTCGTCGGGCATCAGACGCGCGAGTCGGTGCGCGACCATCTGCGACGCGCGCGCGCGTTTCTCTTCGCCGCCGAGGAGGATTTCGGGATCGCTCCGGTGGAGGCGCTCGCCTGCGGCACTCCGGTGATCGCCTTCGGCAGGGGCGGCGTCACCGAGACCGTGCGCGGGCTCGACGATCCGTCGCCGACCGGGGTGTTCTACGCGGAGCAGAGTCCGGACGCGCTCGCCGACGCCATCCGGAAGTTCGAGTCGCTCTCGACGCCGATCTCGCCGCGGGCCTGCCGCGACCGCGCGCTGCTGTTCACCGCGAACCGCTTCCGCACCGAGTTCCGCCGATTCGTCGAGCGGCACGCATAGTCGGGGTTTCCCCGCACCCCGCACCGCACCCTGCACCCCGCCCCGCGCCCCAGTGGGCCCTGCAGGATTCGAACCTGCGCACGTCGGATTATGAGTCCGCCGCTCTACCGCTGAGCTAAGGGCCCCGGCTCCGGCAAAAGCTACAAAAAGCTACAAGATGGCTGAAAAGGGGCAAGCGATTGTCACGTCACGACCTCGCGCTTCCGCGTCACCCTTGACAACCGGTGAGAACGGCGGGACATTTGCGAAGATTGTCCGTCCCAATTAACGCGTGACTCACGTCACGTTCCGCCGACGGCGCTCGTCTCTATCTTGATCGCGGTCCACGTCCAGTCCGGAGACCAACCAATGGGTTCGATCCGTAAGTCGTCGGCGCTTGCGGCGGTGTCCGCTCTTGCGCTCGCCGTGCTCGCGTCCGGCGCGCTCGCGCAGGGTGACATGCGGGATCGCCTCAAGCTGCGCATTCCGACCGGACTGGCCGCGGAGCCGGGCCACTTTCCGCGCGGCGCGCCGGGCACCAGCTCGGGCTCGCCCATCGCCTTCGGCGCGCAGCTCCACGACGCCTTTGTCGGCGTGGGCTACCAGTCGCCCGTTCGCTACAGCGACGACGCCGACGGGGGCATGACGCTCGGCTTCGGCGTCGGCAACGCCACGGACAATCTCGGCCTTGAAATCACGATCAACGCGCTCTCGACGATCCGTTCGGGCGTCGGCAATCGCGTGGGCTTCGGCGCGAAGGCGCACCGGCAGTTCGCGGGGAACTGGGGAGTCGCGATCGGCGTGACGAACGTGATCGCCAACAAGGCGGACGACGACGGGAACGCCGCTCTCTACGCCGTGGTGTCGAAGGTTGTGGACCTGGCGAACACGCCGATAGACATGTTCCAGGCGCTCATCCTTTCGGGCGGCGCGGGGAACGAGGGATTCCGCCTCGAGACGGACATTCGCGACGACAACTCCACGGTCGGGTTCTTCGGCTCCGCGGCGCTCCGGGTGCACGACCGCCTGTCGGTGATCGGCGACTGGTCGGGCCAGGATCTCTCGGTGGGCGTCTCGGTGGTGCCCATCGCCAGCTTTCCGCTCGTGCTGACGCCGGCGCTCTCCGACCTCACGGGTTCGGCGGGCGTGCACAATCGCACGGAGTCGGTGCGGCCGCGCTTCACGCTTGGCGCCGGCCTCGCGTTCCGCTGGTAGCGCTCTCCACCTCTGACACGGGGACCTGATACAGTGACTCCGATCCTGAAGAAACTCGGTGTGGTGGGCGCGCTGGCGCTGGGCCTCGGGACGATGGCGCAGGCCCAGGTCGCGAATCAGTCCGACATCATCATCTCGATCATCTCGACGACGCCGGCGGGTGGGGCATACACGCCGGGTGGCGGCGGTCGCGGGGGTGGCGGCGGTGGTCGCGGCGGCTCTGTTCCGCCGGGCGTGGTGGGCGGCGTGATGGGCAACCTGAACGGCGGGAGCATCAACTCGCCGATCACGGGCGGAGCGATCACGGGCGCGCCGGCGACGAATCTCGGTGCGCTCTTCGGCGGCTCGCCGGTGGGCCTGACGAACGTGACGAACGCGCTGACGGGCGCGGGCGCGCCGGCCGGTCTCGTGGCCGCGCTCGTGCAGGCGCTCAGCGGGCTCGGGAACAGCCCGACGGCGGGACAGGTCATCGCGGCGGCGGAGGCGTTCAACGCGCTGGTTGCGAACGCGGGCACGCCGAACGCCGCGCTCAACAACCCGCAGACGCTGGCCATTCACGCGGCGCTCACGGCGCTGCTCGGCGGCATCGTCTGAACGCGGGTCCGAAGCGTGAGAGCCGGCCCGGCGACGCGATCGCCGGGCCGGTTTGTTTTCGACGCGCCGCGCGCCCTCGCAAGCGGCGAAGTGATCGTCTAGCTTCCACGCCATGAGCGGCCACCCGATCGCCCGCGACCGCCTGCGCACGCTCCTCGACGCCCCGCGGAAGCACCGCATCGCCGTGGTCGGCGACGCAATGCTGGACGTGTACCTGAACGGCGACGTCGGGCGGATTTCCCCCGAGGCGCCGGTGCCCGTGGTGCGCGTCCGCGACCGCCGCTTCGCGCTCGGGGGAGCGGCCAACGTCGCGCACAACGTGGCCGCGCTGGGTGCGCGCGTGGAGCTGGTCGCCGCGGTCGGAACCGACGACGGGGCCGCGCGCATCCGCGAGATGCTGCGCGCGCTCGGCGCGGATTCCGGCGGGCTCGTCGCCGTGCCGCGCCCCACCACCACCAAGACGCGCGTCGTCGCGCGCGCGCAGCAGGTGGTGCGGGTGGACGAGGAGGTGGACGACGACTGCTCGAGCGCCGAGGTCGCGCGGCTGAATGAGGCCGTTGAGCGCGCCGTGCGCACTGCCGACGCCCTCATCCTCGAGGACTACAACAAGGGCGTGCTCGTGCCCGCGGTGATCGAGCACGCGATCGGCCTCGCGCGGCGGCGGCGGATCCCCGTGGTCGTGGATCCCAAGTACCGGAACTTCTTCTCGTACAAGGGCGCGACCGTCTTCAAGCCGAACCGGCGCGAGCTGGAGGCGGCCCTGGGCGCCGCCGTGGACGTGGACCACCCCGAGACGCTCCCCGCGCTGCTCGAGCGGTTGGGCGTCGAGGCCATCCTCCTCACGCTCGCCGAGCGCGGAATGACGCTCATCGAGCGCGGCGCGACGGCCGCGGAGGGCGGCGCCGCTGTGCACCGGATTCCGGCGGCGGCGCGCGACGTGTACGACGTGGTCGGCGCGGGTGACACGGTCACGGGGTGGCTCGCGGTGATGCTCGCCTGCGGCGCCTCACCGCTCGAGGCCAGCGTGATCGCGAACCTCGCCGCGGGCGTGGAGGTCGCGAAGCTCGGCGCCGCGACGGTGAGCGCCGCCGAGGTGCTCGCGGCCTTCGACGCGCCCGGCGAGGGGTGAGCGGCGGCGGGCGCGCCGGGTCTCGCGCCCCTCCGGCGACGGCCGCACCGCCCCCGGTTAGATTCCGCCCGATGCAGCCGCTCCCCCTCGACGTCGTCGTCATGCGTGGCGCGACCATCGAATCGCGCCACCGCGTGCACGCGGCCGTCGTCGGCCCGCTCGACGCGCTCGTGGCCGGCGCGCGCGACCACGGAATGGTCACGATGTGGCGGTCGTGCGCGAAGTTCTTCCAGGTGCTGCCGTTCCTCGCCTGCGGCGGCTTCGACAAGCTCGGCTGGGGCGATGAAGAGCTGGCGCTCGCGTGCGCCTCGCACGGCGGCGAGCCCGAGCACCTCGCGCTCGCCCGGAAGATGCTCGAGTCCATCGGGCTCGAGGAGGGCGACCTCGCGTGCGGACCGCACGAGCCGCTCTCGCCCCGCGGCGTGCGGTGCGCGCGCGAGAGCGGGCGCGCCTACTCGCGCCTGCACAACAACTGCTCGGGGAAGCACGCGGCGATGCTCGCGCGCGCCCACTCCGCGGGCTGGCCCACGCAGGGCTACGAGCGCGCCGGTCACTCGGTGCAGCGCGGCTGCCTCGCTGAGGTCGCGAAATGGAGCGACGTGCCGATTGACGACATGCCGATCGGCGTGGACGGCTGCGGCGCCACGGTGATGGCGCTCCCGCTCGACAGGATGGCGCTCGCCTTCTCGCGCTGGGGCCGCTCGGTGGCGCAGGGGGAGGAGCTCCCGTTCCGCACCGCGTCGGCCGTGCGCCGGCACCCGCACCTCCTCGCGGGCACCGAGCGCTTCGACACGGTGCTCCTCGAGGAGACCGCCGGCGAGGTGATCGCGAAGGTCGGCGCCGAGGGCGTGCACTCGGTGGCGGTGCCGGGGGTGGGACTGGGGATCGCCGTCAAAGTGGAAGACGGGGCGCTCCGCGCGCAGCACGTCGCCGTGGTGCGGCTGCTCCAGCAGCTCGGCGTCCTCCCCGCGACCCTCTCAGCGCGGCTTCAGGAGTGGGCCGTGAAGACGGTTCGGAATACGAGAGGGGAAATCGTCGGAGAGGTGAGGAGTGAGGCGTGAGGAGTGAGGGGTTGGGTGAAGAGCGAAGGGCGAAGGGCGAAGGGCGAAGGGCGAAGGGGAGGCGCGGCCCCCTTCGCCCTTCACTTCTCACAAACCCTTCGCCCTTCACCATTCGCCCTTCACGCTTCACCAGACGCCTCACCCCTCACCCCTCACCCCTCACTTGAACTGGATTTGTACTATGTACGCCGCCGGTTTCCCGAAGGTCGCGTCGAACTTCCACTTCCGCGACTCCTCGTTCAGGCACGCGTCCACGATGTTGCCGGCGACCGACGTCCACTTGCTCTCCTGCACCCGCACGACATCGGAGCCGATGACACTGATGTTCACGAACATCGAGACCGTCCCCGCGAGATAGGGGTCGGTCTTGCGCCCGGTGGGAAAGCACGTGGTCTTTCCGGCGAGCGTCGCCACCGTGTCGCGCAGACGCACCGCGCCGACGGCGTAGCCCTTGCCGAGTCGCTGCACGAGGTCGTTCGTCGCGGCCGTGGCGCCCAGTACCGAGTCCGCAAAGGCCTGCTGACGCGCGCGGAACTGGTCGGGTGACTCCATCGCGGGGTCCTTCGTGGCCGCTGCTTCGCTCTCGGCGCTCTTGCTCCGCTCACCGCCGCAGGCAGCGAGGGCACCGAGGGAGCCGATCATCAACCAGCTGAGCTTCATCCGGGATCGCATCTCGACTCGTTGAGGATGGGGTGCCGTGGGTGGCGCTCGCGCCTCCACCGCCGGGCAGGATCGCGGCGGAGAGGCCGGACGCTGAATTTACACGAGCCGCACGCGGCGTGCAGGCACGGCCCGCGGTTCCTTCCCTCCTGTGCAGTAAACCACTCCTTGGGGAAATGTTTCGATGACACATTCACTCGCCGCTGGCGCTAGCGTTCCCGCGTTGGACGAGGCGACCCGGGCGCTCGTGCGCCTCTCCGCGCGGATCACCGCCGGCACGGAACAGGACGTTCGCGTCGGGCTCGCCGAGTGCGCCCGCGCGCGCGTGAGCGATCGCTGGGTGGAGGAGCTCGTGCTGCAATCGTACCTCTTCGCAGGTTTCCCCCGCGCGCTGAACGCGGCGCGCGAGTGGCGGCGCGCCGGCGAGCGCGCGACAGTGGACGCGCCGGGCGGAACGCAGCCGATGGCGGACGCGCGGAGAAGAGCGCCGCCGACGCCGGACGCGGCCTCCTCTGCGCCTCCGCCGGCGCGCGACGGCGCCGAGGAGGGATACGCGAGCGTGTTCGACTGGCGCACGCGGGGGGAGGAGACGTGCGAGGTGGTCTACGGGCGGAACTACGGGAAATTGCGGCGCAACATCCGGGGGCTGCACTCCGCGCTCGACGACTGGATGATCGTCGAGGGATACGGCAAGGTCCTCGCGCGCGCGGGACTCGACCTCGCGCGTCGGGAGCTGTGCGTCGTCGCCGCGTGCGCGGCGGCCGGGCAGGACCGGCAGCTGCACTCGCACCTGCACGGCGCGCTCAACGCCGGCGCCACGCGCGATGCCGTGCGGGCGACGATCGAGGCGCTGGAGGGGGTCGTGAGCGACGCCCATCTGCGGCGCGCACGCGAGATGTGGATCAAAGTCGAGCGGCAGTGACGTGCCTTACTATTCGATTCGTGTTCATTGACCACGCGAGGATCCGCGTCACCGCCGGCACCGGCGGCTCGGGCTGCACCTCGTTCCGCCGCGAGTGGCGTCAGCCCATGGGCGGCCCCGACGGCGGCGACGGGGGCCGCGGGGGTGACGTCGTCGTGCGCGGCGACCACAACCTCGCCACGCTCCTCGATTACACCTATCGCGACGCGTGGACCGCCGAGCGCGGCGAGCACGGGATGGGCTCCAACAAGACCGGCCGCTCGGGCAAGAGCGTCGTGCTCCCCGTGCCGCCCGGCACGGTCATTCGGGATGCGGGATCCGGTACGCTCGTCGGCGAGATTCTCGAGGCGGGCGAGGAACTCGTCGTCGCCAGGGGCGGCCGCGGAGGGAAGGGCAACGCCTTCTTCGCGACTTCGACGCATCAGGCGCCCCGCGAATGGCAGCCGGGCGAGGAAGGCGAGACGCACACGCTCGAGCTGGAGCTCAAGCTCATCGCCGATGTGGGGCTCGTCGGCGAGCCAAACGCGGGCAAGTCCACGCTGCTTTCGGTCATCTCCGCCGCGCGGCCCAGGATCGCCGACTATCCCTTCACGACGCTCACGCCCAACCTCGGTGTCGTGCAGCTCTCCGACCACCGGACGTTCGTGGTCGCGGACATTCCCGGCATCATCGAAGGCGCGCACGAAGGAAAGGGGCTCGGGCTCCAGTTCCTCCGCCACATCGAGCGCACGCGGGCGCTGGCGTTCCTCGTCCCGGTGGACGCGGGCGACTGCCAGGCGACGTACGACCGGCTCCGCGCCGAGATCGGCGCATACTCGAGCGAGCTGGCAGCGAAGCCACATTGCGTGGTGTTCACCAAGCTCGACCTGCTTGGTGAGTCGCCCGCGCCCCGGATCGAGGCGCCAGGCGCGTTCGGCGCCTTCGCCATCTCGGCGCCCGCGCGACAAGGTCTGGAGGAGCTCCAGGACGCCTGGTGGCGCAAGCTGCTCGAGCTGCGGAAGGCGGAAGGGCACGCCCGGACGGCCTTCGGCGCGCCGGATCCGTGATCGCGCCGCGCGTGGTTGAGTCGCGCGTGGTTGAGCCGCGCGTGATCGAGCCGCGTGTGATCGAACGGGGCGACGCGGCGTATCCCGAGGCCGCCCTCCGCGCCCTCCGGCATCCGCCCGAGCGGCTCTACGCGCTGGGGAAGCCCGCCGCGCTTGACGGCGCCCCCGAGCGCCTCGTGGCGATCGTCGGCACGCGCGACGCGTCGCCGTACGGGATTCGCGTCGCCACCGAGCTGGGCCGCGCCTTCGCCGCGGCGGGGATCGGCGTCGTCAGCGGCTTGGCCCGCGGCATTGACTCGGCGGCGCACCGCGCGGCGCTCGAGGCCGGGGGGTGGACGATCGCCGTGCTCGGAACCGGGGTGGACGTCCCGTATCCCGCCGCCCACCGGGCTCTCCACGCCCGGCTGGCGGCCGACGGGCTCGTGCTGTCCGAGAACGAGCCGGGCACGCCGGCCGCCCCCGGGTGCTTCCCCCGCCGGAACCGGATAATCGCCGCCTTGGCGAAGGTCACCATCGTGGTGGAGGCGCCGTACAAGTCGGGCGCGGTGAACACCGCGAGCCAGGCATTCGCTCTCTGCCGGACGGTGGCGGCCGTTCCGGGGCCGATTGACTCGCCACGGTCGGCCGGATCCAACCAGCTCCTTCGAGACAGCGCACACGTCATCGCGACTGTGGACGATGCGCTGGGGTTCTACGGAGTGTCGCGAAATCGCACAGGGGCGAGGCCCGAGCTTGGGAATCTGGAGGCGCAGATCTGGGATGTCCTGGCGGCCGGCTCGGCCACTCCGGACGTGCTGGGGGAGAGGGCAGGGCTGTCGGTGCGGCAGGTGCTGGAGGGGGTGGCGCGGCTGGAGGTGTGCGGGCTGGTTCAGCAGGGGGCGGGCGGGGAGGTGGAGCGGGTGGCGATCGGGTGAATGTGCCCGCCCCGTCCACGGGGTGGCGAAGCCGACACTTGGGTCGGCTTGGTGACGTCGGCCCGGGTTCAGCTTGGTGACGTCGGCCCGGGATCGGCTTGGCGAAGTTCACCACAGAACACGCAGAACACGCAGAACCGGCCACGAACGAAGGCCTGAAGTTGATTCTTGAATGAACTCACAACTTATTCTCAGTCAATGCGTTGAGAAACCACTTTAGGTCATTCTCATCCGCTGTTTCTGCGTGGTCTGCGTGTTCTGCGGCTACTTCGCGAGGCCGAACTCGGCGTCTGCTTCAGAGGCGCCGGTGACGGCCGCGAGGCACCTCTACGTCCACGTGCCGTTCTGCAGCCGCCGGTGCAGCTACTGCGACTTCGCCATCGCGGTCCGCCGCTCGGTGCCGGTGGCGGACTACCTCGACGCGCTCGCCGCCGAGCTGGAGAGGCGGCTGGACGAGGCGCCGATGGGGCCTCTGGAGACCGTCTACCTGGGCGGCGGAACCCCCTCGAAGCTTGGGCCCGATGGCGTGGCCGGCCTGCTCGATTCCGTGAGGCAGGCGGGCGTCCGGAACTCTGGTCACCTCGCCGAGGTCACCATCGAGGCGAACCCTGAGGACGTCACCCCCGCCGCGGCCGCCGCCTGGAGGGCCGCAGGAGTCAATCGCCTGTCACTCGGGGCGCAGTCGTTCCATGAAGGGGCTCTGAAATGGATGCACCGGACGCACGACGCCGGCGCGATCGGGCGCGCGGTGCGCGTCGGCCGCGAGACCGGAATCAGCGACCTCTCGCTGGACCTCATCTTCGCCCTGCCGGCGCACCTCGACCGAGACTGGGAAGCCGACCTGTCCGCGGCGATCGCTCTCGAGCCCGACCACCTCTCACTCTACGGCCTCACTGTCGAGCCGCACACGCCGCTCGGCCGCTGGGCCGCGCGCGGCGATGTTCGCGAGGCGCCGGAAGAGCGCTACGCGTCCGAGTTCCTGCTCGCGCACCGGACGCTGGCCTCCGCCGGCTTCGCGCACTACGAGGTGTCGAACTTCGCCCGTCCCGATCACGAGAGCCGGCACAACTCCGCCTACTGGCGGCGAGTTCCCTACCTCGGCATCGGCCCATCCGCCCACTCCTTCGATGGCGCGGCGCGTCGCTGGAACGAGCGAGAATACGCGGCGTGGAAGATGCGGGCGAAGCGCGGGGAGGACCCGGTCGCGGGAGTCGAGCTGCTGAACAAAGAGAACGAACGCGCTGAAGTCGTGTACCTGGGGCTGCGGACGTCCGAAGGACTTTCCACCACGGCAGGCGATGAGCGGGTTGTGGAGCAATGGGGGACTCGCGGCTGGGCGGAGGTTTCTGGCGGCCGGGTGGTGCTCACGGCGGAGGGGTGGCTGCGCCTCGACAGTCTGGCAGCCGCCTTGACCGCTGAGCGAAGTCGTTAGTATACTTCAACTTATGCCAGCATCGGAACTCTCCGACCGCGAGCGGCAGATACTCGAAGCGGTCATCGAATCGTATGTGGAGACCGCGGAGCCGGCCGGCTCGCGGACCCTCTCCCGGCGCTTTGGGCTCGGGGTGTCGCCGGCGACCATCCGCAACACGATGAGCGATCTGGAGGAGAAGGGCTTCCTCTTCCATCCGCACACGTCGGCGGGGCGCATTCCGACGGAGAAGGCGTACCGGCTCTACGTGGACGAGCTGCTGCGCGTCCGGCCGATTGCGTCCGCGGAGCACGCACAGCTCGCGACGGAGATCTCGGCCGGCGGTTCCGCGATCGAGTCCATCCTGCGCCGCGCGGCGCAGAGTCTGGGCGTGCTGACCCAGGAACTGGGCGTGGCGCTGGGCCCGCGGCTCGACGAGACGGTGCTCGAGCGGCTCGAGATCGTGCGGCTCACGAGCGAGAAACTCATTCTCGTGCTCTCGCTCGCCGGCGGCGCCGTGCGAACGATCTTCATCGAGGTCAAGGGCGAGATCGCGGACGAAGCGCTGGCCGAAGTGCAGCTCGTGCTGAACGAGCGCCTCGGCGGGCTCACGCTTTCGGAGATTCGCCAGTCGCTCGCGTCGCGGCTGCGCGACGCGTCGGCACCGGGGGGCGCCACGGAGCTCCTCAACATCTTCCTGCAGGAGGGGGAGCAACTCTTCGACGTCCCGAGCGCGGGAGACCGTGACGCCGTGCTGCTCGGGCAGGCGTCGCTCCTGGCGGACCAGCCGGAGTTCGCGAGCGGCCAGCGCATGCGGCGGCTCATCGAGCTGACGGAGACGCGCACGGAACTTGCGAATCTCCTCCGGCGGCGTCTTTCGGCGACCGGCGTGTCCATCACGATCGGCAGCGAGCACGGGAACGCGCTGCCTGGTGGGCTGACGGTCGTGACGGCGGAATACCGGGCCGGCAGTCTGGCGGGGGTGATCGGGGTGATCGGGCCGACGCGCATGCCGTACGAGAAGGTGATTGCGCTGGTGACTCATACTTCATCGCTCGTTACGGAATTGCTCGCGTAGCCGTGAACGACAACGACGCGCAGTTGTCTTGAGGTCTCCGGATGGCTGACTACTACACCGTGCTGCGCGTGTCGCGGACCGCCTCGGACGACGAGATCAAGGCGTCGTACCGGCGGCTCGCGATGCAGTACCATCCCGACCGGAACAGCGGGTCGAAGGCTTCCGAAGAGCGGTTCAAGGAGATCACCGAGGCGTACGACGTGCTGCGCGATCCGGAGAAGCGCGCGGCGTACGACCGTTACGGCGAGGCCGGGCTCCGGCGCGGCGCGGGCGCGGGCGGGTTCCATCACGTGGACCTGTCCGAAGCGCTCAACATCTTCATGCGCGACTTCGGCTTCGGCGACCTGTTCGGCGGTGGCGGCCGGACGCAGGCCGGCCCGCCGACGGGCGCGGACGTCAGGATTGACATCCGGCTCACGCTCGCGGAGGTCGCGAGCGGCGTGACGAGGACCGTCAAGGCGAGGTTGCTCGATCCGTGCGCGCGGTGCGAGGGGACGGGCGCGGAGCCAGGGACCAGGGCCACGCGGTGCGCGACGTGCGGCGGGCAGGGCGAGGTGCGGCTGTCGCAGCGGTCGTTCTTCGGGCCGTTCGCGAGCGTCGCGCCGTGTCCGACCTGCCGCGGCGAGGGAGTGTCCATCGCGTCGCCCTGCCGCGCGTGCCGCGGCGAGGGGCGGCAGCGGGGCGACCATTCGATTCCCATCACGGTTCCGGCGGGCGTCTCGACGGGGCAGTATCTGCACCTGCGGGGTGTCGGCAACGCGGGCGCCCGTGGCGGCGCCCGCGGCGACATCATCGTGATGCTCGAGGTGGAGGACGACGAGCGCTTCGAGCGCGACGGGGAGGATCTGTACACGGAGGTGCTCGTCACCTTCCCGCAGGCGGTGCTGGGCGCCGACGTCACCGTGCCCGGCGTCACGGCGCCGCACACGCTGCACGTGCCCGCAGGCACGCAGAGTGGGCAGGTCTTCCAGCTCGGGGGACGCGGGTTGCCGCGCGTGAACGCGAGCGGCACGGGGGACCTGCACGTTCGCGTGCAGGTGTGGACGCCCACGGACGTCGCGGCGGAGGAGCGGGCGCTGCTCGAGTCGCTCGCGCAGGTCACGGCGGCGCCGCCGGAGAAGCGCTCGAAGGGGTTCTGGGCGAAGATGCGGGAGGCGCTCGGCGCGTGATCAACTTCGTGACCGCCGATCCGTTCGCGCCCGGGCAGACGATCACCCTGGGCGAGGACGAGGCGCACCACATCCGCGTACGCCGGCTCGAGCTGGGGCAGCAGGTGGGGCTGCTCGACGGGCGCGGCACGTGCGGCACCGGCGTGCTCGTGCGCCTCGCGAAGCGGCACGCCGCCGTGACCGTGGAGAGCGCGACGACTGCGGAGCCGCCGCCGTCGGTGCACCTGATGCTGCCGGTCGCGGACCGCGACCGGATGCTCTGGCTCGCGGAGAAGGCGACTGAGCTGGGCGCCACGAGCTGGCGGCCGGTGCTCTGGAAGCGCTCGAAGAGCGTGCATCCGCGGGGCGACGGCCCGGTGTTCCGCCAGAAGGTGGCCGCGCGGATGGCGGGCGCGCTCGAGCAGTCGCGCGGTGCGTGGCTCCCGGTCATCTATCCGAGCGCCACGCTGGAGCGCGCGATCACGGCGACGCCCGAGGGGCCGCGCCTCGTCCTCGACCTCCGCGGCGAGCCCATCGCGACGCTGGTCGCGCAGGCGCTCGAGTCCGTGCGCGAGTACGGGGCCGGCCGCCTCCGCCCGATCACGCTCGCCGTCGGACCCGAAGGCGGCATCGAGGAGTACGAGCTGGACGCGCTCCAGCGCGCGGGGTTCCGCGCCGTCTCGATCGGCAACACGACCCTGCGCTTCGAGACCGCCGCCGTCGCGGCGCTCGCCGTCGTGCGGAGCGCGCTCGCGACGCTCCCGCCGACGATCACGGGAGTGAAGGAGGAGATGCCCGATGGCTGAGTCGTGCCTCTTCTGCAGGATCGCCGGGGGCGAGATTCCCGCGAAGCTCGTCGCCGAGAGCGACACGTGCCTCGCCTTCCGCGACATCGGCCCGCAGGCGCCCGTGCACATGCTGGTGATTCCGCGCGCCCACGTGCCCTCGGTGAACGAGCTGACCGATGCGTCGGTGATCGGCGAGATGACGCTGCTCGCGCGGCGCATCGCGAGGGGCGAGGGGATCGCCGAGTCCGGCTACCGGCTCGTGATCAACACGAACGCGCATGGCGGGCAAACGGTGTTCCATCTGCACCTGCACCTGCTCGGGGGGAGGGAGATGCGGTGGCCGCCGGGGTAACCACCACCGCGACGGCGAGTAGACGGTAGACGGTAGACCGTTCACGTATGCTGAGGCGCGCGGGGCTCTTTCGCGACGCCATCCCGAGCCCTAGCGTTTCGAGTCGGACCTCTACGGAGTAACCCGTGCGTACGCTCCCGGTGCTTGTGCTCCTCGTGTCAACGGCGGCGCTCGTTCAGACGCCCGCGCCCGCGCAGACGCCCGCGCCCGCCGCCCCGACGGCGGCCGGCGCCACGCGCTTCCTCGCCCGCGCCGAGCGCCTCCTCGACTCGCTCGGCGTCCGCGCGGCGCGCGCGCAATGGGTGCAGCAGAACTTCATCACCGACGACACCGAGATCCTGAACGCGGAGGCCCAGCGCGACCTCGCGGTCGCGGTCCAGCGGCTCGCGACGGAGGCACGCGGTTACGACAAGGCGCCGCTCTCCGCGGAGGTCAAGCGGAAGCTCCTCCTGCTCAAGCTCGCGCTCGCCGCGCCGCCGCCGGCGGACGCGAAGAAGGCCACTGAGCTGACGCAGCTCGGCGCGAAGCTCGACGCGGACTACGGGAAGGGCACGTACTGTCGCCCCTCGAAAGCGGACCGGACGAAGCAGGAGTGCCTGCAGCAGCAGGATCTCTCGCGGATTCTGGCGACGAGCCGCGATCCGGCCGGGTTGCTCGACGCGTGGACGGGCTGGCACGCGATCTCGAAGCCGATGCGCACGCCGTACGCGCGCTTCATCGAGCTGTCGAACGAGGGCGCGCGCGGCCTCGGGTTCGCGGACGCGGGCGCGATGTGGCGCGCGGGGTACGACATGAGCGCCGACGCATTCGCCGCCGCGCTCGACCGCGCGTGGGACCGGCTGCGGCCGCTCTACCTCTCGCTCCACGCCTACGTGCGCGCCCGGCTCGTCGAAAAGTACGGCGCGAACGTTGTGCCGCCCGCGGGCCCGATTCCGGCGCACCTGCTGGGAAACATGTGGGCGCAGGAGTGGGGGAACATCTACGACCTCGTGGCGCCCGCGGGCGAGGCGTCCCCCGTGGACATCACCGCGCTGCTCAAGACGAAGAACGTGGACGAGTTGGAGATGGTGCGCTACGGCGAGCGCTTCTTCACGTCGCTCGGCTTCGCGCCGCTGCCGGAGACGTTCTGGACGCGCTCGCTCTTCCTCAAGCCGCGTGACCGCGAAGTGGTCTGCCACGCCTCCGCCTGGGACGTGGACAGCAAGAACGACCTGCGGATCAAGATGTGCATCGAGCGCAGCGCGGAGATGTTCCACACGGTGCACCACGAGCTGGGCCACAACTTCTATCAGCGCGCGTACAACGCGCTGCCCTTCCTCTACCAGAACGGCGCGAACGACGGCTTTCACGAGGCGATCGGCGACGCCATCGCGCTCTCCATCACCCCGAAGTACCTGCAGCAGGTGGGGCTGCTCGCGCAGCTGCCGCCCGCCTCGGGCGACACGCTGCTCCTGCTCCGGCAGGCGCTCGACAAGATCGCGTTCCTCCCGTTCGGGCTCCTCGTGGACCAGTGGCGGTGGAAGGTCTTCGCGGGCGAGGTGAAGCCGGCGAACTACAACGCGGCGTGGTGGGCGCTCAAGCTCCGGTATCAGGGCGTCGCGCCGCCCGTCGCGCGCAGCGAGGGCGACTTCGATCCGGGCGCGAAGTACCACGTCGCCGGCAACGTGCCGTACACGCGGTACTTTCTCGCGCGCATCCTGCAGTTCCAGTTCTACCGCGCGATGTGCCGCGCCGCGGGGCACACGGGGCCGCTCTACACGTGCTCGTTCTACGGGAGCAAGGCGGCAGGCGCGAAGCTCGCCACGATGCTCGCGGCCGGGCAGAGCCGGCCGTGGCAGGACGTGCTGTTCGAGATGACGGGTTCGCGCGAGCTCGACGCCGGGGCGATGATGGAATACTTCGAGCCGCTGCGGGTGTGGCTGGAGCGGGAGACGGCGGGGAAGGCGAAGGGGTGGTGACCGCTCCGAATGCGGGATGCGGAATGGGCATCTCGCATCGCGACGCCGCACCCGGTCGCCTTGCCTCAAGCCCCCATCCCGGAATAACTTGCATTGCTGTCATCCACCTCTCTCCACCGGGGGCAATCCAGTTTGTCGGAAGTCATCATTCACGACGATGAGAACTTCGAGCGGGCGCTCAAGCGCTTCAAGAAGAAGTGCGAGAAGGCGGGAATCCTCTCGGACCTTCGCAAGCACCGCCACTACGAGAAGCCGAGCGAACGGCGCAAGCGCAAGATGAACGCCGCGATGCGCAAGAACCGGCGCACCCGTCTCGGCTAGTGGCTGCACTGCGGGACCGCCTCGGCGGGGAGCTGGCCGCCTCGCGCAAGGCCCAGAACAAGGCACTGACGCTCGTCCTGATTGCCCGAGAGGAGCTGAGCCCGTCGGCGTGAACCCCACGGCGCGAGACCACGCGCTGGCGGTCCTGGAGCTGGACCGCGTGCTGGACCTCGTCGCAGGCCACGCCTCGAGCGCCGCGGGGGCGGCGCGCGTGCGGTCGCTCGCTCCGATGACCGCCGAGGCCCGGGTCGCCGCCGAGCACGAGCGCGTGGAGGCGATGCGCACGCTCGTCACGAGCGAGATGGGGTGGGCGAGCGAGCCGATTCCCGACCTCGCCGCCGCGCTCGAGCGACTGCGCGTGGAGGGCGCCTCGTGGTCAGGGCCGGAGCTGCGCGCTGCCTGCGTGCTTCTCGCGTCGTCACGACGGACGCTCGCCGCGCTGCGCCACGCGTCGCGCGACCCGCTCGCCGTGGCGCCGCTCGCGGAGATCGCCCGAGCGCTCCTCTCCGACCCCGAGGGCGAGCAGGCGCTCGACCGCGTGGTGAACGAGGAGGGCAGCGTGCGCGACGGCGCGTCGCCGCTCCTCCGCAGGACGCGCAAGGCGCTCCGTGGCGCCGAGGGCGAGCTGGTGCGCCTCCTCGAGCGTGTGATGGCGAAGCTCGACGCGCGCCACCGCGTGGACGACGCGTCGGTCACGCTCCGGAACGGCCGCTACGTGATCCCCGTGCGGCGCGAGGGGCGCGGCGCCGTCGGCGGGATCGTGCACGACGCCTCGGCGAGCGGCGGCACGCTGTTCATCGAGCCGCCCGCCGGGATCGAGGCGGGAAACCGCATCCGCGAGCTGGAGGCCGAGGAGGTGCGCGAGGTGGAGCGCGTGCTCCGCGAGGCGACGGACCGGCTGCGGCCGCACGGCGACGCCCTCGGCGGTGCGCTCGACGCCCTCGAAACCCTTGACTCGCTCCTCGCACGGGCCCGCTACGCGATCGCGTGCGCGTGCGCGCCGGTCGCGCTCGCCGGCCCCGGCACCGGTTTCACGATCGTGTGCGGGCGGCACCCGCTCCTCCTGGCGCAGGACCCGGCCGCCGTCGTGCCCTTCGATCTCGTGCTCGGTGCGGACGAGCGCACACTCCTCGTCTCGGGCCCGAACACCGGCGGGAAGACCGTGCTGCTCAAGTCCGTCGCGCTCGTCTCGGCGATGACGCAGTGCGGCGTGCCCGCGCCGGTGGGGCCGGGCAGCCGCGTGGCCGTCTTCGACCGCTTCTTCGCCGACATCGGCGACGAGCAGTCCATCGCCGCCTCGCTCTCCACGTTCAGCGCGCACCTCCGCAACCTCACCGAGATCGTGCGCGAGGCCACGCCGCGCTCGCTCGCGCTCGTGGACGAGCTGGGTTCGGGCACCGATCCGGTCGAGGGCGCGGCGCTGGGCGGCGCGATCCTCGAGGCGCTCACCGGGCGCGGGACGACGACCATCGCGTCCACGCATCTGGGCGCGCTCAAGGAGCTGGCGCACGAGGTGCGCGGGGTGGTGAACGCGTCGCTCCAGTTCGACGAAGTGGCGCTGGTGCCGACCTTCCATCTGGTCAAGGGGGTCCCGGGGCGCTCGTACGGGCTCTCGATCGCGCGGCGGCTCGAGATGCCGGGCGACATCCTCGACAACGCGGAACGGCGCGTGCCGGAGGGCGAGCGCGACGTGTCCGCGCTGCTGGAGGACCTCGAGCGGCGACAGCGCGCGCTCGCGGAGCGGGAGGTCGCGGCCGCGGAGCGCGCGGAGGCGCTGTCGGCGCGCGGCGACCACCTGGCGGCGCGCGAGCGCCGCGTGCGCGAGCAGGAACGGGAACTGGAGCGCTCGGCCAGGCAGGAGGCGCGGCGCTACCTGCTCGACGCGCGACACCAGATCGAGCAGACGATCCGCGCACTGAAGGCGGCGGGCGCGGTGCAGATCGAGGAGGCCGCGGCGGCCGCGCGACGCGAGGCGGAGAAGCTCGCCGCGGCGGAGGCGGAGCGGCTGGCCGCGCTCGAGACGGGGCCGGGTGTCGCGCGTCCGGAGCCGGACGTCGCGGGTCGCGAGACCGAAGGCGAGACCGAAGGCGTGACCGTGGGCGCGGCCGTGGCTGTCGCCGCGCTGGGCGGGAAGGCCGGGCGCGTCGTCGAGTTGCGCGACGGGGAGGCGGTGGTGGCCGTCGGCGCGCTGAAGCTCGCGGTGCCGGTCGGGACGCTCCATCGCGTGCCGGCGTCGCGGCTCCAACCGGTGGAACGCGCCGTCGCGCTCGTCGGCGACCAGCCGGAGGTCGTCGCGCGGCACGAGGTGGACGTGCGCGGGCTGCGCGTGGGCGAGGTGGACGAGGCGGTGGTGCAGGCGCTCGACGACGCGGTGCGCGCCGACCTGGCCACGCTGCGCGTGATTCACGGGAAAGGCACGGGGGCGCTCCGCGCGCGCGTCACCGAGCTGCTCCGGAGCGACCGGCGCGTGCGCGCGTTCCGGCTCGGCGCGTGGAACGAGGGCGGCGCGGGCGTCACCGTGGCGGAGCTGGCGTGATTCCCGACGAGGTCGTGGACCAGGTCGCGCAGGCCGCGGACATCGTCGCGATCATTGGCGAACACGTGCGCCTGAGGAAAGTGGGCCACGTCTTCCGCGGGCCCTGCCCGTTCCATCAGGGAACGAACAACAACTTCTCGGTCGTGCCGAAGGGGGGCTACTACTGCTTCGTCTGCCACGAAAAAGGGTCGGTGTTCACCTTCGTGCAGAAGCGGCTCGGCCTCTCGTTCGTGGAGGCGGTCAAGTACGTCGGCGAGAAGGCCGGGGTCGAGGTGCGCGAGGTGAAACGCGAGCGCGAGGGCCCCGACCCGCGCGAGCCGTTCTGGGAACTGAACGCGACCGTTGCGGCGTGGTTCCGCGAGACGCTCTGGGAGCACGAGCTCGGCGCGAGCGCGCGCGACTATCTCGCCGCGCGGAACGTCCCGCGCGCCACCGCCGAGCACTTCGGGCTGGGCTTCGCGCCCCGCGAGATCGGCCTGATGCGCGCGTACCTCAGCGGGCTCGGCTTCACGGACGAGCGGCTCCTCGAGCTTGGACTGCTCGTCCGGCGGGAGGAGCAGGAGGAGCCGCGCCCGCGCTTTCGTGACCGCCTGATCTTCCCCATCCTCGACGCGTGGGGGCACACGGTCGGCTTCGGCGGGCGGCTGCTCGGACCCGGAGAACCGAAGTACCTCAACTCAGCGGAGTCGCCGGTCTTCTCGAAGGGGCGACTCCTCTACAACCTCTCGAACGCGCGGACGGCGATGCGGCGCGACGCGCGCGTGATCCTGGTGGAGGGGTACTTCGACGTCGTGCGGTTGGTGGACGCGGGCCTCGAGTCGGTCGTCGCGCCGATGGGGACGTCGCTCACGGACGCGCAGGCCGACCTCATCGCGCGCTACGCGAAGACGGCGTTCCTGCTCTACGACAGCGACGCACCGGGGCAGAAGGCGAGCTTTCGCGCGGCGGACGTGCTCCTCGCCCGCGGGATCGCCGTGCGGATGGTCACGCTGCCCGAGGGCGACGATCCCGACTCGTACGTGGCCCGGCACGGGCGCGAGGCGATGGAGAAGCTCCTCGCCGCGTCGGTGGACGTGTTCGATCGCAAAGTGCAGCTGCTCGAGCGCGGGGGCTGGTTCGCCGATCTCCAGCGCAAGCGGCGCGCGCTCGACGCGCTCCTCCCGACCATTCGCGCGACGACCGACGCGATCACGCGGGAGCTGTACGTGCATCGCGCGGCGGAGGTGGCGGGCGTGGATCGGGCGGTGCTCACGCGGGAGCTGGAGGCGGCCCCGGGCTCCGCCGCCCGCGCGGCGCGGCGTCGCGGCGCCGGTGCGCCGCGCGAGCGGCCGCCGGAAGAGCCCGATGAGGCGCCCGCGCCGCCGCGCGAGGGGCCCTACCGGAGCGACGTGCCCGGCTGCGCCGGGGAGATGGCCATCGTGCGCGTCATGTTGCTCCATCCGGCGCTCGCCGACGGCATCATCGAGTCCATCAGGCGGCTGGAGGAGGAAGAGGGCGCGCATCCGGAGCTGCCGGGCGCGAGCGGCGCCGAGCGCGGCGCCCTGCGCGACCCCGTCTTTCGCGCGATCTTCGACGCGTTCGTGCGCTCGGGCGCCGATGCGTCGCTCGAAACGCTCGCCGAGTCGCTCGACGAGACGGCGATCGGGGTCCTCGAGACGATCAAGGCCGAGCCCGGCGCGGTGGTGGACGCCGCGCGCACCGTGGACGGCGCCCTCCGGATGCTCAAGGAGCGCGGGATCCAGGAACGACTCGGCGAACTGGACCGGATGACGCCGCTCGCCGACGGGGCGGAGAAAGATTCGCTGTTGCGGGAGAAGGACGTGCTCACGCGCGAGCTGGCTGCCCTGGGCGGCCGGGGATGGAAGAGCGTGCGGCGCGCGCTGGACTGAGGGCCGGGTCCCGCGGTCGACCGCGGCCGCGGGGAGGGAGGGCGTTGCGGATTTCACCTGGAGGGGGAGGGGGAGTGCCGACGGATCTCGAATTGCTGTTGACGCTGCAGGCCGACGACGTGGTGATCCACGGGTTCGAGGAGCGCCTCGCCGCGCTCGAGCCGCGCATCCGGGACCTCGACCAGCGTCGCCAGCGCGTCGTGGACGGGATCGAACGCTCGTCGGCGACGGTCGCGGCGGAGGAGAAGAAGCAGGCGTACCTGCGCGAGAAGATTGCCGAGCACAAGCTGCTCATCGATCGCAATCAGGCGCAGATGGACCAGGTGCGCACGATGAAGCAGGCGACCGCGGCCGTCGCCCAGATGGAGCAGGCGAAGAAGATCGTGGCGGGCGAGGAGAGCGACCTCCTGGCATTGAACCGCCGGCTCGAGGAGGTCCGCGGCGTGCTGAACGCGCAGAAGCGCGAGCTGGCGGAGCTGGAGGCCGTGCAGGAGGCGGCGCGCACGGAGGTCGCGGCGGAACGCGAGGTGCTCGACGCGGAACTCGCGGCCGCGCGCGCCAGGCGCGCGCAGTCATCCGCGGCGGTGCCCGCATCGCTCCGCACGATGTACGACCGGATCCGCGGGCACCGGCGCGTGGAGGCGGTCTTTCCGATGCGCGGCATGTCGTGTGGCAACTGCGACACCGCCATCCCGCTGCAGCGCCGGCACGTGATGACGATGTCGGGCGCGATCGAGCTGTGCGAGGCGTGCGGCGTCCTGATGTACTCCGCGGGGTGAGACGGCCCCGGAGCCGCTGGGCGACGGCCCCGCCGCCCGACGACGGCGCGGCCCGCTCGCTCGCCGCCGTGCTCTCCGTTCCCCTTGCGCTCGGGCGCCTCCTCGTGGCGCGGGGGCACGACGATCCGGAGCGCGCGCAGCGCTTCCTCCGACCCGCGCTCGAGCACCTCCACGATCCGGCGCTCCTCCGCGATCTGCCGGAGGCCGTTGCGCGCCTCTCGCGCGCGATCCGCGCGGGTGAGACGGTGCTCGTGCACGGTGATTACGACGTGGACGGCATCTGCTCGACGGCGCTGATGGTCCGCACGATCCGGTCGCTCGGCGGCGTCGCCCTCCCGTTCATCCCGGACCGCCGCACCGACGGGTACGATCTGGGGCCCGCGGGCGTGCACGCGGCGCGCGCGGCGAAGGCCGCCCTTGTGCTCACCTGCGACTGCGGCACCACGGCGCACGAGAGCGCGGACGCGCTCGCGGAGGCGGGCATTGACCTCATCGTCAGCGACCACCACCTCCCGGGCGCGTCGCTCCCGCGCGCGCTCGCGGTGGTCAACCCGCGGCGCGGCGACGACGCGTCGCCCGACAAGGACCTCGCCGCCGCCGGCGTCGCGTACAAACTCGCGCTCTCGCTCGTCAAGGCGCTCGGCGGGAACGCGAAGACCGTGCTCGACGCGCTCGACCTCGTCGCGCTCGCGACCGTGGCCGATGTCGCGTCACTTCGCGGGGAGAACCGCGTGTTCGTGCGCCACGGGCTCGCGCTCGTCCCCGGGTCGCGGAGCCCGGGCGTACGCGCGCTCGTGCGGAGCGCCGGGTTGGAGGGGAAGGAGATCACCGCGGGGCGCGTGGGCTACATCCTCGCCCCGCGACTGAACGCGCTCGGCCGGCTCGACCGCGCCATCAAGGGCGTCGAACTCCTGCTCGCTGAGCGCGAGGACGAAGCGCTCGCCATTGCGCGGCTCTGCGAGGAGAAGAACCGAGAGCGCCAGGCACTCGACCGGCGCATTCTCGACGAGGCGATGCGGCGCGTCGAGCGGCTCGACCTGGACGAGACGTACGGCATCGTGCTCGCCGACGAGGGGTGGCACGCGGGGGTGATCGGCATCGTCGCCTCGCGCGTCGTCGAACAGACCGCGCGCCCCGTGTTTCTCATCGCGGTGCAGGATGGCGTGGGGAAGGGATCGGGACGCTCCATCCCGGCGCTCGACCTGCACGCGGCGCTGGGCGCGTGCGGCCACCTGCTGATGAAGCACGGCGGGCACCACGCGGCGGCCGGACTCACGGTCGAGGCGGGACGCATCCCGGAGTTCACGGCTCTCTTTAACGATGTGGCACGCGCGCGGCTCTCGCCGGACGACTTCGTGCGGGAGTTGCGCGTGGACCTGGAACTCCCGCTCGCGGAGGCGACCGACGATCTCGAACGCCTCCTCCGGCACCTGGAGCCGTTCGGCGTGGGGAACCCGGGGCCGCTCTTCCTGGCGCGCGGCGTGCGGGCGGCGTCGAGCGCCGTGCGCATCGGCGCGGACGGCGTGAAACTGCTCGTCGAGGCCGGCGAGCGGAGAGTGGAAGCCGTCGGGTGGGGACTCGCGGACCGCGTGGGCGAGCTGCGCGAGGGGGCACTGCTCGACCTCGCGTACAAGCTCGATCGGAACGAGTACCGCGGGCGGTCCACACTGCAGCTGGCGATCGTGGATTTCCGGCCCGCGGAGTGAGAAGAGCGGAGAGCGGAGATTACCGGGAGGAGGGGCGAGAAGACGTGAGGAGTGACGTGCGGAGTGCGGGGTGAGGATCATCGCGGGGGAGTGGCGCAATCGGCGGCTCGTGGTGCCGAAGGGGCTGACCATCCGCCCTACGCCCGAGCGCGTGCGGGAAGCGTGGATGAGCATTCTGCAGCGCGACATCCCCGACGCGCGCGTGCTCGACCTCTTCGCGGGCACCGGTGCACTCGGATTGGAGACGCTCTCGCGAGGCGCGGCGTTCGTGGAGTTCGTGGAGCACGACGCGCGCGCGCTGCACGCGCTGGAAGAGAACGTCCGCGCCCTCCGCGCGGAGGATCGCTGCGCGATTCATCGCGCCGACGCCCTGGATTTCGCCTCCCTTCTCACTGCGCGTCTCTCTTCTCTCCTGTCCCTCGGCACGGTAAACTCCGCTCTTCTCCCTTCTCCCTCGATCTGTTTCGCCGATCCGCCCTACCGTCAGGGCCTCGCCGCCCGACTCGCCGGACTCTGGCTCGCGCACCCCTTCTCAGCGATCTTCGGGGTGGAGCACGAAGCCACCGAGACCCTCCCCGAGGGCGGGGACCGCCGGCGCTACGGCGACACCGCCCTCACGATCTACCGGACCTGAGCCGCGCTCGTCATGCCCAACATCGCGTTGTACGCGGGAAGCTTCGACCCGATCACGAACGGGCACACGGACCTCATCAAGCGCAGCCTGGGCTTCGTGGACCGGCTCGTCGTGGCCGTCGCGACGAACCTCGCCAAGCAGCCGCTCTTCACGGCGGAGGAGCGGGTGGCGCTGATCGCGAGCGCGCTCGACGGCGACCCGCGGGTGGAGGTGCGGCGCTTTGAGGGCCTGCTCGTGGACTTCGCGAAGGCCGCTGGCGCGCGGTTGATCATCCGCGGGCTGCGCGCGGTGAGCGACTTCGAGTACGAGTACCAGATGGCGCTGATGAACCGGCACCTGGCGCCGAAGATCGAGACGGTGTTCATGGTGCCGTCGCTGGACACGACGTACATCAGCTCGAACCTGGTGCGGGAGATCGCGCGCTTCCACGGCGACGTGACGAACCTCGTGCACCCCGCGGTCGCTGCAGCGCTCCGGTCGAAGTTCCCGCCGGAATGAGCTTTCTCGAGTCGGTCCGCGCGCGGGCGTCGCGGCTCGGCGCGCGCGTGGCCTTCGCCGAGTCGTCGGACGCGCGCGTGCTCGAGGCGGCGTCTCGGCTCGAGCGGGAGGGCGTTGCCGCTCCCGTGCTCGTGCTCGATCCCGCCGGCGCCGACGGCAATGCCGCGGCGCGCGCGAGCGGGCTCGAGTGCATTGACCCGGGCACCGATCCGCGCGTCGCCGCGCTCGCCGACGCGCTCGTGCACGCGCGCGCCCGGCGCGGGCTCGCGCGCGCGGCGGCGGAGCGGATGGCACGCGACCCCCTCGCCTTCGCGGTCTTTCTCGCCCGCACGGGCGCCGTGGACGGCGCCGTCGGCGGCGCCGTGCGCACGACGCGCGAGCTGATGCGCTTCGCGCTCTGGCTCGTGGGGCCGGCCGCCGGCGTGCGCACCGTGTCGAGCGCGTTCTACATGGTCCTGCGGACGGCGGACGGCGCCGGGCGGCACGCGGGGAGCGAAGGAGCGGCGCGGGAGAGCGGCGAGGAGGTGCTCACCTTCACCGACTGTTCGGTCGTGCCGCAGCCGACGGCCGAGCAGCTCGCCGACATCGCGCTCGCCGCGGCCGAGGCGCGGCGCCGGATCGTCGGCGACGAGCCCCGCGTCGCGTTCCTCTCGTACGGCACGAAGGGCTCGGGCGGCGACGCGGGCTCCATCGCCGTGGTGCGCGAGGCGCTCGCGCTCGTGCGCGCGCGCTCGGGCGCGCTCGCGGTGGACGGCGAGCTGCAGGGCGACGCCGCGCTCGTCGCCGACGTGGCGGCGCGCAAGGCGCCGGGGAGCGCCGTCGCCGGCCGCGCCAACGTGCTCGTCTTCCCGTCGCTCGACGCCGGCAACATCGCGTACAAGCTCACGGAACGGCTCGCGCACGCGCGGGCCATCGGGCCGATCCTGCAGGGCCTCGCCCGGCCGGTGTCCGATCTCTCGCGCGGCGCCGATTCCGACGCCATCTTTCACGTCGCGGCGATCACCGCGCTGCAAAGCGGAGCACTGCGACCATCCGGAGAACAGGGGCCATGAGCTTCACCGTCACGCAACACGGCGACGTGAGCATCGTCGAGGTGGAGGGCCAGCTCATCGTCGGCAACCGCCAGGACCTCAAGAAGAAGGTCCTCGACGAGCTGGAGAAGGGCAGGCGCAAGGTGCTGATTGACTTCGCGCGGACCGGGTACATCGACAGCTCGGGGCTCGGCGTGCTCGTCTCGCTCGCGAAGAAGATCCGCGAGCTGGGCGGCGACCTCCGGCTCGCGAACCTGAACGACGACCTCCAGACGCTCTTCGAGCTGACGAAGCTCGACACCCTCTTCCAGATCTCGGAGTCCCGCGAGCGCGCCCTCGAGAGCTTCTGATGCAGTCGTGGGCGGCGCGCGAGCCATCGCGCGACCTGGATGTCCGCATCCCCAGCGACGTCGAGTACATCGAGGCGATCGTCGAGCAGGTGGTCGAGCGGTGCGAGGCGCTCCGGTTCTCCCGGCGGCACCTGGCGCTCAACGTGCCGGTCGCGCTCACCGAGGCGATGTCCAACGCCATCCTCCGCGGCAACCTGGAGGACGCGTCGAAGTCCGTGTGGGTGCGGGCCGCGGTGGACTCGGTGCGCCTCGTGCTCGAGGTGCGCGACGAGGGCGACGGCTTCGACCTCGAGGCGTGCACCCGGGACCCCAGGACGCCCGAGAACCTGCTCCGGGAGAACGGGCGCGGACTCTTCCTGATGCGGCGGCTGATGGACCACGTGGAGCGCTACAGCGACGGCGGCAACGTCGTGCGCCTCGTGCTCCATCGCGCCCGGGGCGCCCGGGGCGCGCGCGGTCCGTGAGCGACGCCGAGCGGGCCCTGCGCGAGGCCCGACGCGAGGCGCAGCTCGCGGCGCAGCAGCTCTCCGAGAGCTGGGAGGAGATCAACCTCCTCTACTCGATCGGCGAGATCCTCGGCCGCACGGTCAACCTCAACGACGCCGCGCGGACGATCCTGAACGAGATCTCGGAGACGGTCGGCGCGACGGTGGGCGTGATCCTCGTGCACGACGCCGCGACGGGGCTCCTCCAGCCGGCGGCGGTGCGCGGGGCCGACCCCGGCGCGGTGGCGCCGGTCGCCATTGACGACGACGCGACGGTCGCCGCGCAGGTGTTCCGCACGCGGCGCCCGCTGGTCGTGATCGCGGGCGAGCGCGAGTCGGCACTCGAGGCGCCCGTGCGGCGCGGCCCGACGCTCTCGGTGCCCATCATGTGGGCGACGCCGCAGGGCGGCGTGCCCCTGGGCGTCGTGACGCTCTCCGGGCGGCGCGACGGCGAGCGCTTCACCGCGGGCGACCAGAAGCTCGTGGCCGCGATCGCCACGCAGATCGGCACCGCCATCCAGATTGACCGCCTCGTGAAGGCCTCGATGGCGCAGGAGCGGCTCGCGCACGAGATGCAGCTCGCGCACGACCTGCAGATGCGGCTCCTCCCGCCGCCGACCATCCTCGCGCCCGACGCCACCTGCGCCGCGCGCGTGGAGCCGGCGACGAGCGTGGGCGGCGACTTCTACAACCTCTTCAAGCTGGGGCGTGGGCGCACGGGCGTGCTGATCGGCGACGTCTCGAGCCACGGCTACCAGGCCGCGCTCATCATGGCGCTCACGATGAGCGCGATGGCCATTCACGCCCAGACGACGCACGACCCGGGCGAGACGATGGCGGCGCTGCTCGCGTCGCTGGAGGGCGAGCTGCGCGAGACGGAGATGTTCCTCGCCGTCTGCTACGTGGTGGTGGATCCCGCCCGGGGCGAGCTGCGCTACGCGAACCTCGGGCACCCGCACGCATTCGTGGTGGGCCCGGACGGCGCCACGGAGCGCCTCGGGGCCACCGACCCTCCGCTCGGGCTCGGCGCCCAGCCGCCGCACTCGCTTGCCCGCGCGTGGCGGCCCGGGCGCGACCTGCTCCTGCTCTTCACCGACGGCATCAGCGACGCGCGCGACGAGCGCGGCGAGGTGCTGGGCGAGGCGCGCGTGCTCGAGGTGGTGCGCGCGCGGCGCAACGAGGCGCCGGCGCGGATCGTGGATGGCGTCTTCGCGCTGCTCGAGGGGCACATGGGGCCGGTCGCGCCGACCGACGATCAGGCGATCGTCGTCCTCCGCTCGTGAGGGCGGGGCGGCGGGCGGTCGCGGAGGCGGGGTTTCCGCGGGCCCGCAAGCGGCTGGGGCAGCACTTCCTCACCGATCCGCGGATTCTCGGGCGCATCGCGGACGCGCTCGACGCGCGGCCCCACGATACGGTGGTGGAGATCGGGGCCGGGCGAGGTGCGCTCACCGCGGAACTCGCCGCTCGCGCGCGGCGGGTGCTCGCGATCGAGGTGGATCGCGAGCTGGCGCGGCGACTGCGGGAGCGCTACGCGGGAGACCCGCGCGTCGAGGTCCTCGTGCGTGATGTGCTCGATGTGCCGCTGGGGGAAGTGGCCGGCGGGCCGTTCCTCCTCGCCGGCAACATTCCGTACCACATCACGACGCCGATCCTGTTCCACGCGCTCGAGCGGCCGCGCCCCACACGCGCGGTCTTTCTTGTGCAGCGCGAGGTGGCCGAGCGCGTGGTGGCGCGGCCCGGGAGCGGCACGTACGGGGCACTCTCGGTCAACGTCCAGGCGGTCGCGCACGCGGAACGGCTCTTTCGCGTCGCGGCCGGTGCGTTCTCCCCGCCGCCGCGGGTCGAGAGCGCGGTGCTGCGGCTCACGCCCCTCGATGCGCCGGCGATCGCGCCGCGTGACGAGGAGGCGTACCGCGCGATGGTGATCGGCGCGTTCGGTTTTCGCCGCAAGCAGATGGCGCGCGTCGTGCGCGCGCTCTGGGCGCTCGGGGCGGCAGACGCCGCGGCCCTCCTCGCGCGCGCGCGCATCGCGCCGGCGGCCCGGCCCGAGTCGCTCAGCCCCGAGGACTTCGCGCGACTCCTCGCCGCGAGGTAACAGCTCCTAGCGGCGGCTCACCAGGGCGTACGAGAGGATCTCGAGCTCGAGCGCCATGTCCACGCTCCGGTGCACCACGTGCCGCGGCACGTGCACCGGGGCGGGCGCGAAGTTGAGGATGGCGCGCACGCCCGCTTTCACGACGCGGTCCACGAGCGGCTGTGCGGCCTCCGCGGGCACGGCGATGAGCGCGATCTCTGGGCCGAGCTTCGCGACGTCGGCCTCGAGTTCCTTCTGGTCGCGCACGATGAGGTTGTCGAGCGCGCGCCCCGTGCGTGCGGGATCGGCGTCGTAGACGCCGACGACGGTGAAGCCGCGATTGCGGAATCCCTCATAGCGCGCGAGCGCCGCCCCGATCTTCCCCGCGCCGAGGATGATCACGCGCCACTGGCGGTTGAGTCCGAGGATCTCGCGGAGCCGCGCGGCGAGGGCGGTGACGGAGTAGCCGAGCCCACGCTTGCCGAAGGAGCCGAAGAAGGAGAGGTCCTTGCGCACCTGTGCCGAGGTGGTGCCGCCGTGTGCGGCCAGCTCGCCGCTGGAGATCGTCTGGTGCGCCTGCGCCTCGAACTCCTCGAGGATGCGCAGGTAGAGCGAGAGGCGCCGGACGGTGGATTCGGCGATGTGTTTCACGGGGCGGCGT
>DATEDF010000133.1:0-8453 GCA_035286465.1 Gemmatimonadaceae bacterium
CGCGGGTGACCCGCCGGTCGAGTTCCAGCCGGTCTTCAGCGCCTTCCGGCAGATGGCGCGCGACCTCCAGGCGTCGCGCGAGCAGGAGGCGCAGGCGCAGCGGGTGCTGGCCTGGGGCGAGATGGCGCGGCAGGTCGCGCACGAGATCAAGAACCCGCTCACCCCGATGCGGCTCGGGATGCAGCACCTCCGGCGCGCGCGGCACGACCCGCGCGTGGACTTCGACCGGGTGCTCGACGACAACGTCGCGCGCGTGCTCGCCGAGATTGACCGGCTCAACGAAATCGCGCGCGCGTTCAGCCGCTACGGAACCGCGCCCGGCGAGCAGGCCGCGAGCGAGCCGGTGGACGTCGCGCAGGCCGTGAAGGACGTCATCAGCCTCGAGCGCTTGGGCGGGGACGACGTGGGATGGCACGACGAGGGAACCGACGCGCCGCTCTTCGCGATGGCGCGCGGCACGGAGCTGCGTGAGGTGCTGCTCAACCTGCTCGAGAACTCCCGGCTGGCGGACGCCCGCGCCGTGGGCGTCCGGGTCTCCCGCGACCACGCGCGCCAGGTCGAGATCGCCGTGCGGGACGACGGGCACGGCATCGCGCCCGAGGTTCTCCCGCACGTGTTCGAGCCGCATTTCTCCACGCGCACGAGCGGCAGCGGGCTCGGCCTCGCCATCAGCCGACGCCTGATCGAAGGGTGGGGCGGCACGATCTCGGTCGAGAGCGCCGCGGACGCGGCGGACGTGAAAGAGGGTTCGCCGCGGGGCACAACCGTGCGCATCGTCCTGGTCGCCGCCGAGGCCCCGCCGAGCCGGAGCGAACGATGAGCACTGGCGATCCGACGCCGGGCACGCGCACCCTCGGGGTGCCGCCGCATCTCGCCGAATGGCAGCTCCCCCCGGGCTGGCAGTGGGGTGAGAGCGGCTACCTCGCCAACCACCGGCACACGCAGGAGATCGTGGATTCCCTCGGCCGCTCGCTCGCGCTCGTGACCGCACCCACGAGCACGCACGCGACGTGGCTCTATCAGGAGGCGCGCCATCTGGCGCACCGGAATCACCCGGCGATCCCGACCACGTACCACTTCTGGCAGCGGCATCCGGGGAGCCGCCGGGGCCCGGGGTACCTGCGCCGGTGGGTCGCGGGTGAAACGGTCGGCACGCGGCTCCGCCGCCTGGGGACGGAGACGGTGCCGTACATGCTGCGCGTGCTGCGCGCGGTCGGCTCCGCGGTCGCGTACCTTCACGACGCCGGTCAGACGCACGGCGCGCTCTCACCCGACACGATCTACGTGACGCCCACCGGCCGGGTCTGGCTCCTCGGGTGGCAGTGGGCGCTGCCGCGCGGCGAGATCCCCGGCGACGCGCGCCCCGACGCGCTCCACACGCCGGTCCCGCGCGAGTGGGGCGCCGGCGAGTGGGCGCCGACGCCGGCGAGCGACCAGTGGCAGCTCGCGGCTTCGTGTTTCGCGATCCTCACCGGCGAGCTCCCGCCCCGGGAGGAGATTCCTCCCGTGCGCTGGGTGCGCGCCGATTGCCCGGCGAACGTCGCCGATCTGCTCGATCGCGCGCTCGCGGCGGACCCGGCGGCGCGCTTCTATTCCGTCGCGTCGCTCCTGCGCGCCGTGGACAAGATCTCGAGCTCCGGCACGCCGGGGCTCGGGGGCGTCGAGATCGCCTCGGGGGAAGTGCGCGCGGTGAGCGAGGAGGACCGGCTCCGCTGGGCGACGGGCGACGACTTCGAAGTGCTGGCCGCGCTCGGCTCGGGCACGTTCGGGTCGGTGTGGCGCGTGCGCGACCTCACGCTGCAGCGCGAAGTCGCGCTCAAGATGCTGCACCGGTCGGTGGCGCGCAGTGACGAGGCCGTGGCGCGCTTCCGCCGCGAGGCGCAGACGGCCGCGCGGCTCCAGCACCCGGCGATCGTTCCGATCTTCGACTGGGACTCCAAGGGCGACGTGCACTGGTACATCATGGAGCTCGAGGACGAGGGCTCCGTGGCCGACCTCGTGCGGCGCGACGGGCCCCGCCCGCTCGTGGAGGTCGCGCCGCAGATTGACGCCATTCTCGACGCGCTCAAGGTCGCGCACGAGAACGGCATCATCCACCGCGACCTGAAACCGGAGAACATCCTGATTGACCGGTACCGGCGGTGGCGGGTCGGCGACTTCGGGATCGCCGCCGCGATGGGCGAGGAATGGACGGGCTCGAGCGGCACGCCCGCGTTCGCGCCGCCGGAGCAGCTGCTGGGCGAGCCGCAGGGCGCGGCGGCCGACCTCTTCGCCGTCGCCGCGATCGTGTACTTCGTGCTCACGGGGCGGGCGCCCTTCGGCGGGGACGACGGGCGGGCGATCCTCGCCCAGCAGCTCGCGGGCAAGGTGGACGTCTCGGCGTTCCACCCGGCGCTCGCGGAGTGGCTCGCGAAGGCGATGGCCGCGGACCCGGAGCAGCGCTTCGGCGATGCAGCGACGATGCAGGCGGAGTGGAACCGGGTCGCGCGAGCCGTGCAGGCGGGAGACCCCCGCCGGGCGTTCGCGCAGCGCGTGTCGCACACGCTGGGCCGGCTGCTCGGGCGCGCGTGACGGCCGCGGCCCGGCGCGCGCGCGGTCAGGCGGTGCCGCGGACGGTCTTCACGTTCACGAATTCCCGCAGCCCCTCGAGCCCGACCTCACGCCCGTAGCCGGACGCCTTCACGCCGCCGAACGGGAAGCGCGGGTCGCTGGCGACCATCGCGTTCACGAAGACCATGCCGGCGTCAATCTCCTCGACCGCGCGCGCGGCCTCGCCGGGCTCGCGTGTCCAGACGGAGGCGCCGAGGCCCAGCGGCGTGGCGTTCGCGAGCGCGATCGCGTCGGCGGTGTCCGGGACGCGGAAGATCGGCGCGACGGGGCCGAAGACTTCCTCGGTGGCCGCGGGCGCGTCGCGCGGCACGCCGGTCAACACGGTCGGCGCGTAGAACCAGCCGGGGCGGTCGAGCGGGGCGCCGCCCACGCGCACGCGCGCGCCGCGCGCGACGGTGCGTTCGACCTGCGCGACGAGGTCGCGCCGGATCTGCTCGGTGGCGAGCGGCCCGACGTCGGTGGCGGGGTCCATCGGGTCGCCGACCGTGAGCGCGCGCACCCCCTCCATGAATCGCCGCTCGAACTCGTCCGCGACGGCGTCCACCACGACGAAGCGTTTGGCGGCGATGCACGACTGGCCGTTGTTGATCATGCGGGCCTTCACCGCGGCGGCCGCCGCCGCCGCGAGGTCGGCGCTCGCGAGGACGACGAACGGGTCGCTGCCCCCGAGTTCGAGCACGGACTTCTTGATGGCGCGCCCGGCGTGCGCCGCGACGTCGCGGCCGGCGGCGTCGCTTCCGGTGAGGGTCACGGCGGCCACGCGGCGATCGGCGATGAGCGCGGCGACGCGAGCGGATCCGACGAGCAGCGTCTGAAAGAGGCCCTCGCTCGCGCCCGCCTCGCGGAAGGTCTCCTCGAGCGCGAGCGCGCACTGCGGCACGTTGGAGGCGTGCTTGAGGAGCATCACGTTGCCGGCGGCGAGCGCCGGCGCCGCCGCGCGAATCACCTGCCAGTAGGGGAAGTTCCACGGCATCACGGCGAGCACGACGCCCAGCGGCTGGAAGTGCAGTGTGGCGGCGGCGTCGTCCAGCTCGCGGCGCTCCGGCGCCAGCATCGTCGCGGCGTGCGCGGCGTAGTGACGGCACGCGAAGGCGCACTTGGCGACCTCGTCGCGGGCCGCCTGCAGCGTCTTCCCCATCTCGAGCGTGGCGAGCCGGGCGAGGCGCTCGCGCTCGGCGTCGAGGCGCGCCGCGACGCGCTCGAGCAGCGCGGTGCGCGTGGTGATCGGCGCGCGTCGCCACCCCTGCGCGGCGGCCGCGGCCCGGACGAGCGCCGCCTCGACGCGCACCGCGTCGTGCTCCTCGAAGCGCCGGACGAGGACGCCGGTGGCGGGGTTGACGGTCGCGATCGCCATGGGGCGTGGCGTCTCCGGGCGCGAGAAGATCGGCCCGCGGAAGTTAATCGAGGCGCGCGTCGCGCACGAAGCGCACGAAGCGCACGAAGCGCACGAAGCGCACGCGGCGCACGCGGCGCACGCGGCGCACGCGGGGGACGCGGGGGACGCGGGGGCCGCGGGCGAGTTACTTTTCCCGCCATGCGAACCGGTGTGAGGCGAGCGCTGCGCGTCGTGATGCTGATCGCGTCGTTCGCGGTGTCGTTCGGCGCATCACTCGACGCGCAGGGCGCGGCCCGCGCCGACTCCGCGCGGAGGGCGGGCGAGCCCGGCGACTCCTTGCGCGCCCAGCGCCTCGCCGACGTGCGCGTCTCGGTCACGCGCACCGACGCCTCGGCCCAGCGCGCGCCGTGGGCCGTCGGCCTGCAGGAGAAGGTCGCGATCGCCCGCGGCCAGGCCACGCTCGGCATTGACGAGGTGCTCAACAACATCCCGGGCGTGTATGTGTCCAACCGCTACAACTACTCGCTCGACCAGCGACTCTCGATCCGCGGCGCGGGCTCACGGGCGAACTTCGGCATCCGCGGCGTGAAGGTCCTCCTCGACGGCGTCCCGCAGTCGCTGCCGGACGGCCAGACCCAGCTCACCAACGTGGATCTCGCCGCCGTTTCTCGCGTGGAGGTGCTGCGCGGATCGGCGTCGTCGCTCTTCGGGAACGGATCCGGTGGGGTGATCGCGTTCACGACCGACCTGTCCGCCCCGGATCCGCTCGGCCAGACGGTGCGTCTCACGAGTGGCGCGTTCGGAACGCGCAAGCTCCAGCTCCGAACGTCGGGGCGCTCGGGCCCCGCCGTGGGGGCGGTCTCGCTGTCGCACACGGCCGTGACGGGTTTCCGCCAGTACAGCCGCGCCGAGCTCACGCAGTTGAGCAGCGCGATGGACTATGCGCTTGGCGGCGCGACCACGCTGGCGCTCCGCGCGAGCTACACCCGGATGCCGCAGGCGCTCAACCCGGGCGCGCTGACGAGCGCGGAATACGCGAAGAACCGCGATTCCGCCGCGGCGACGAGCGTGGCGCGGGGGGTGAACAAGGCGCTCGCCCAATCGCAGTTCGCGGTGCGCCTGTATCACGGCGCGTCTGGAGGGTCCGACTGGTCCGCGCTGGCGTACGTCGTGCGCCGGTTCGTGGACAATCCGATCGCCACGCCGCCGCCGGGCACCGCGGGCGCGGCCGTCGGAACGTACACGCAGCTGAACCGCTGGGTGACGGGCGTACGGCTCGACGGCACACGCCCGCTCTGCGCGTGCACGCCGACCGCGCGCACGCCGCGCCTCAGCGGAGGGCTCGATGTGCAGCGCTCGCTCGACGTCCGGCGCAACCTGCGCGCGACGGGCGGACACCCCGTGACACCGACCGACACGCTCTTCCTCGATCAGGGCGAGAGCGTCGTCTCGCTCGGACCGTTCGCGTCGGTGCAGTGGTCGCCGGTCGCCGCGCTCACGCTGAGCGCCGGCGCACGCTGGGACGACCTCACGTTTCGCGTGACCGATCACTTCCTGCGCGACGGCCTCGACAACAGCGGCGTGCGCGACATGACGGCGCTGAGCGGCCACGTCGGCGCGTCGTACGTCGTCGCCGAGGCCTTCACGCCGTACCTGAACTACTCCACGGCGTTCGAAACGCCGACGACGACGGAGCTGAACGCGAAGCCCGACGGCAGCGGCGGCTTCAATGCCGATCTCGGTCCGCAGCGCATCCACACCGTGGAGGCGGGGGCCCGCGGCACGGTCGGCGGGCGAATCGGGTACACGGTGAGCGCGTTTCGCACGCTTGCGGACGACGCGATCATCCAGTACCTCGAGAACAACGGCCGGGCGTATTTCCGGAACGCGGGGCGCACGCGCAACGACGGGCTGGAAGTGGGGCTCGAGGCGCGTGCGGCGCGCTGGCTCGACGTGAACGTCGCGTGGACCGAGGCGCGCTACCGCTTCGTGCGCTACCGCGTCCAGAACAGGACCGTCACCGACACACTGGACGGCAAGTCCCTTCCCGGCGTCCCCGATCGGTTCGTCCGGCTCGGCCTCCGGGCGCGGTGGCGCGCGGCGCACGTGGACCTCGACCACACGTGGAGCGCGGCGCTGTTCGCCGACGACAAGAACACGATCCGGATTGACGACTGGGGCCGGGGGAGCCTCACGCTGCGCGCCTCGTGGGTCGGGACGCTGGGCGACCGGCGCTTTCAGCCGTTCGTGGGGGTGAACAACGTGCTCGACCAGGCGTACGTCGGCGCGGTCACGCTGAACGGCACGGGCGGCCGGGTGTTCGAGCCGTCGCCGCTCCGGCACTACTACTTCGGGATGGAGCTGGGATGGGGTCTCGTGAAGTGACCCCCGGTCCGCCTCGCGCGTTTGTCGTGCGCCGGTCGCGGATCGCGGGGAGGGGAGCATTCGCGGTGCGCCGGATCCGGAAGGGAGAGCGGCTGATCGAGTACGTCGGCGAGCGCCTGACGCACGCCGAGGCCGACGCCCGGTATGACGACACCGCGGCCGATGACCATCACACGTTCCTCTTCAGCGTCAGTCGCCAGACGGTCATCGATGCGGCCGTGAGCGGCAATGACGCGCGTTTCATCAACCACTCGTGCGAGCCGAACTGCGAGGCGGTGATCGAGCGCTCGCGCGTGTTCATCGAGGCCATTCGGACGATCTGCCCCGGCGAGGAGCTGACGTACGACTATTCCCTGGAGCGCGACGGTACGGAAACCGAGGCGGACGAAGTCACGAAGTACGGGTGCCGTTGCGGATCACTGGAGTGCCGGAGAACGCTCCTGCGGCCGCTCTCGCGCGCGGAGAAGAAACGGCGCGCGGCGGCGGCGGGCCGGCCGGGGCGCCCGTCGCGCGCGCACGCGCACGCGAGGAGCGGGCACAAGGGCTGAGCGCATCGCGCAGGCTCGGCGCCCGCTCGGCGCGCCCGCTCGGCGCCCGCTCGGCGCCCGCTCGGCGCGCCCGCTCGGCGCGCCCGCTCGGCGCGCCCGCAGGCCGCCGTCGCCGGCACGTTCGCAATGCGTTAGCGTTCAGAATGCTCGTCCGGTTCCTGCTGCTCGCCGCGCTGCAGTCGGCGGCGCCCGTGGGCACCGCCGCCCCCGTGTTTCGGGGGCGCGCGCGAGAGCTGGCGGTGCGTCCGCCGCGCCTGGACACGACCGTGACGATTGACGGCGACCTGAGCGAGACGCCCTGGAAGGCGGCCGCCGTTCTCACCGACTTCTCGCAGTACGCTCCGCAGGACGGCGTCCCGGCCGCCGACTCGACGCACGTGCTCGTGTGGTACTCGTCCACCGCGATCCATTTCGGCGTCCGGGCGTTTCAGCCGCGCGAACAGGTGCGCGCCACGCTGACCGACCGCGACCGGATCTCGCAGGACGACCACGTCCAGATCCTGCTCGGCACGTTCAACGACGGCCGGCAGGCCACCGTGTTCATGGTCAATCCGCTCGGCGTGCAGGCCGACGGCACGCTGCTGGAGCGCGGGAACATCTCGGGGGGCGGTTTTGGCGGAGGGGTCGCGCAGGCGCGCGAGGCGGCCGACCTCAGCCAGGATTTCGTCTTCCAGTCCAAGGGACGGATCACGGCGTGGGGATACGAAGTCGAGCTGCGCGTGCCCTTCAAGAGTCTGCGCTATCAGCCGGCTCTCGCGCAGACGTGGGGGATCAACGCGGTCCGGAAGGTGCAGTATCGCGGGTACGAGGACAGCTGGGCGCCGGCGCAGCGCGCCGCGGCATCGTTCCTCGCGCAGTCCGGCCGGCTCGAGGGGCTGACCGGCCTCCGGCGCGGTCTCGTGGTGGACCTGACACCGGAGGCGACGCAGCGCACCGAGGGGACGCCGGACGCCGGAGAGACGACGGCGGGCACGTGGCGGCTTGACGCGCGGCGGCCGGAGATCGGAGCCAACATCCGTTGGGGAATCAGCAACAACCTCACGCTCAACGGCGCCTTCAATCCCGACTTCTCGCAGGTCGAGGCAGACGCCGGCCAGATCAACTTCGACCCCCGCGCCGCGCTCTCGTTCCCGGAGAAGCGCCCCTTCTTTCTCGACGGGCTGGAGCAGTTCTCGACGCCGAACTCGCTCATCTACACCCGGCGCGTGGTGCAGCCGGTCGCCGCGGTGAAGCTGGCCGGCAAAGCCGGGAGCTTCGACCTCGCCTTCCTCTCCGCGGCGGACGCCGCGAGCGCGTCCACCACCGGCCGCGACCATCCGATCTTCAACATCATCCGGCTGCAACGTGACGTCGGCAGTCAGTCCCGCATCGGCATGGCGTACACCGACCGGCTGGACGGCAAGAACTGGAATCGCGTGCTCGACGTGGACGGTCGCCTCGTGTGGCAGCGGGTCTATTCCCTGCAGTTCCAGCTGGCGGGGAGCGCCACGGAGCGCGCCGGCGTGCGGACCACCGGTCCCCTCTGGCAGGCCAATCTCAACCGCAACGGGCGTGCGTTCGGCTTCCGGTCGCTC
>DATEDF010000134.1:0-9638 GCA_035286465.1 Gemmatimonadaceae bacterium
CGCCGTCGCGGCTTTGGGAGGAGCGGTTCGATCCGTCGCCACTGAGCATCGGTGAGGTCCACGCGCAGGCTCCGAGGGGTTCTTTCCCTCAAGGACGAGCGACCTCATCGCTGCATTACTCATTTACGGGATAGCTTCTAGGATGAGAATCCGCTGTCGCGCCAGTGCGATCGCCTCCGCCAGTTTCGCGTTCGCCTCGCCGTGGGCCCTGATGCGCTCAAGGTCGAGCGACTGGAGGAACCGTTGATAGCGCATCAGCGCCTCGAGCGGCCGGAGCTGCAGGTCGAGGATGCGCGCGGTCTTGAACTGGACATCGGGATCGTCCGGCACGAGCACGCTCGCCCGGTCGAATCGGTTGAGCGCGCCGGCGAGGTCGTTGGTCGCGACCAGCTCGTCGCCCTCCCTGATCAGCGCGGCCGCGACCGCGCGCGCCCTGGCCTGCGCCGTCGCATCCTCGGCGCGCGTGACGACGCGCAGCCCCTGCGGCTCGCGATAGGCGAACTCGCTCACGCGTGGGCCGTCGAACTGTACCATCGCGACTGCGCCGTTCGCGTCGCGCGGCGCCGCGCTGGCGGACGCGGGCACCATCACGGCGGTCGTGCCGGAGCGCCGCACGGACCACGCCGCCGGCGTGCTCCGCGACGCGGCATACACCTGCGTCTCGCTCATCCCGAGCAGCAGCTCGCCGCGCGCGACCGCCGCGCACGACGCGGGCTCACAACTCGCCGAGGCCGCGGCGAAGAGCGAGTCCATCAGCGCCTTCGCCCTCGCGCGCTCGATCTCCGTCTCCGCCCCCATCGCGGTCCCTTCGGCGGCGGGCAGTCTCCGCCCGTTGTCCACGATCGGCGCGTCCTTGATGCGCTGCGGATAGGGCGCGCACGCCGCGACAGCGGCCAGCAGGCTGATGACCGAGAGCTGACGGCTGAAGGCTGTGAGCTTCGGGCCGACCCGATGTTGGCCCACACGAGCAGTCGAATCCCGTCTCATCGTTCGTCCCCCTCTCACGGAGTGATCCGGCGCTGCTGGATGTACTTCTTGATCTTGTGCTGCCCCGCCCAGACCTTCGCGTTCGTCTCGAGATCAATCAGCGTGCAGTCCACCTGGTAGTACACGATCTTCTCGCGCCCCTGGCTGTCGGTGATCTCCTGCACGTCGCCCTGCAGCACGAAGCGGGCGCCCTGCTCGCGCGCGAGCCGCGCGCGTGTGTCGGCCGCGGCGTTCGCCTGCTGGTCGAGCCGTTCGGCGCGCACTTCCTCGCGCTCACCACGGCTCGCCACGAGCGTGACCGCGCTCGAGCCGATGAAGGCGCGCTCGAGGTCCTTCTGGAACGTGCCGATGGGAATGTGCTCCAGGGTCCGGTTGCGGAACTCGCCGATGATCACGGTCGGCGTTTCGCCACCGTGCGCCGCGGCCCAGTCGCGCGCCCAGCTCGCGCCAAGCACCTGGCCGATGAGCTCGTTCGCCACGAGCCGCGAGTCCACGTCGTTCCATCCCCCGGAGAGGTCGGTGACGGACGCCGGGTCCACCCGCGCGACGCGCTTGATGCTGCACGCTGCCGCGAGCAGCGCGAGGCCGAGCGCGAGGCCGAGCGCGATGACGCCTCGCGCGTGGCGCTGGACAGCCCGGACAGCACGGAAGAGGGGAATCATGCCGGCTCCTGCGAGAGAGGGTCTCGTGTCCCTGCTGCGGTGCGGCCGCGGACGCCCGCGACCGCGACCGCGACCGCGACCGCGACCGCGATCACGCAAGTAAGCAGGGTTTGCACCGGGCAGCGCAAACGGCGTAAGTTGTTGTGCCGAAGGAACTTCATGAACGACGGGGACGCGCCCCTGTCCGCAGATTGAGACGCCCGCGTGTCACAGACGTGTCCGACCATTCCATCCACGTGGCTCGCGTGATCCACCCGATCCACCCGATCCACCCGATCCACGTGCTCCGCGATTAACGTGTTCCCTTCGTGAGTCCTTCATCGCCCCGGGTTTCGGCTCTGACGACCGGCCTCGCCGCCGCCGTCCTCGCGGGCGCGCTCTATGTCGGGTTCACGCCGATGCGCGGCGGGCCGGCGCTCGGCCGGTTCATCGAGCCCGCGCACGGTGTCTGGGTCGTGGCGGCGCGCGCCGAGCTGCCGGCACGCGAGTCGCACGCGCTCGCGGGGCTGGGGGCCGCCGTGGAAGTGCGCTACGACGACCGCGGCGTGCCGCACATCTTCGCACCCGGCACGGCGGACGCGTATCGCGCCCTCGGCTGGGTGCACGCGCGCGACCGGCTCTTCCAGATGGAGATCCAGACGCGCGCCGTCGCGGGGACGCTCTCCGAACTGCTCGGACGCCGCACGCTGGAAACCGACGGCGAGGCGCGCGCGCAGGGGCTCGCCTGGGGCGCCGAACGGTCGTACCGCGCGACGGATTCCGCGTCGGCGGGCGGACGCGCGATCCGCGCGTACGCGGAGGGCGTCAACGCATACATCGCCGGGATGACGGCGCGCGACCTGCCGTTCGAGTACCACCTGCTTGGCGGGACGCCGATGCGCTGGGAACCCGAGTACAGCGCGTATCTGCTCTCGCGGATGGGACTCACGCTCGCCTACAGCGACGGCGAGCTGCGGCGCGCGGCGCTCGAGGCGCTCGTCGGCCGGGCGGCGGCGGACGCGCTCTTCCCCGTAAATGCGCCGATCCAGGAGCCGATCGAGCCCAACGGACGGCGCGCACCGCGGTTCGATTTCGTGCGGATTCCTGCGCCCGCGCCGGCCGACAGCGCGAGGCGCGCCCTCGCGCGCGCCATCGAGCGCGCCCTCGAGCGCGCCCTCGACCGCGACCTCGCGCGCGCCGCGTCGGGAGTCGCGGGCGTGGCGGGAGTCGCGGGGGTGGCGCGAGCCGGCGGCGAGGACGCGGTGGGGAGCAACAACTGGGCGGTGGCGCCCTCGCGCACCGCCGCGAAGGCCGGGCTCCTCGCCGGCGACCCGCACCTGAGTCTCTCGATGCCCTCCGTCTGGTACGAGGCGCATCTCGTCGTGCCGGACACGATGGACGTCTACGGCGTGACGCTCCTCGGCTCACCGTTCGTGACGATCGGATTCAATCGCGACGTGGCGTGGTCGCTCACGAACACCGGCGCCGACGTGGCGGACTACTACGAGGAGACGGTGGACGACGACGCGCACCCCACGCGGTACCGGCTCGACGGCGCGTGGCGACCGCTCGTCGCGCGCGTGGAGACGACGCGGGGCCGGAAGGGCGAGGCACTCGCCACCGACACCATCTATCACACGCATCGCGGCCCGATGCTCCGGGTGGGCACGCGATGGGTGTCACGCCGCTGGACCGTGCTCGACCCGCAGAACAGCGCGGACGTCTTCGGCGCGGCGAACGTCGCCAGGAACTCGGCCGAGCTGTTCCGCGCCTTCGAGGCCTTCGAGGTCGCCGCGCAAAACGTCCTGACGGCCGATCGCCTCGGCCACATCGCCGTGCGCTCGACCGGCCATTTTCCGGTGCGGCCACGCGGGGCGCCGCGAGGCGACGTGCTCCTGGACGGCACGTCGAGCGCGAACGACTGGCAGGGGTGGTGGCCACCCCCGGCGTACCCGGGAGCGCTCGATCCGCCGCAGGGCTTCCTCGCCTCGAACAACCAGCAGCCGAGGGACCCGAAGGCGGAATCGCGCTATCTCGGATGGGACTGGCCGGCCCCGTGGCGGGCGATGCGAATCAACGCGCTGCTCCGCGCCGACTCGGCGGTCACGCCGGACGCGATGCGCCGCTACCAGACCGACGCCGAGAGCGAGCAGACGAGCGTGTTCGTGCGCGCCTTCGTGCACGCCGCGACGACGGCGCCGACGAGCGCGTGGGCGACCGCGCCGGCGAGCGCCCGGGCGAGCGACGATTCGGCGCTGACGCGCGCGGCGGCGATCCTCGCGAGCTGGGACGGCCGCTTCACGGTGGAGAACGAGCGCGCGGCGCTCTACGGCGTCGCGCTCGAGGAGTTGACGCGCCGCACGTGGGACGAACTGACGGCGGAGGGGGCCCCGAGGGAGGATCGGGCGCGGCGCATCGCGACCCCCAACTCGATGATCCTCGCCGAACTCCTCAGCGATCCCGCCAACCCGTGGTGGGATGATCGCTCCACGAAGGACGCCCGCGAAGACCGTGACGCGATCCTGCGCGCGAGTCTCGTGGCCGCGTACCGGCGTGCCATCCGGCAGTACGGGCCGCCCGGCCCGGCGTGGCGCTGGGCGAACATCCGGAAGACCAACATCCATCACCTGCTCCGCCTTCCCTCGCTCTCGCGCCTCGGCATCCCGATGCAGGCGGGGCCCGGCACGCTCAGCCCTTCGGGCGGCGACGGCACGCACGGCGCGAGCTGGCGGATGGTGGTGGAGCTGGGGTCCGACGTGCGCGCCTGGGGCACGTATCCGGGCGGGCAGTCGGGGAATCCCGTGAGCCGGCGGTACGACGACCGGCTTGGCACGTGGGCCGCGGGGCAGCTCGACACGCTGCGATTCCCGCGCCGCGCGACGGACCTCGCGGGCCGCACCCTCGGCAGCGTGCTGACGCTCACGCCGGAGCGCCGGCCGTGAAACACGCCATTCGTGTCGTCCTCCTCGCGGGCGCGTTCGCCGCAGCTACGGGCGCCGTGGGATGGTGGGGCGTGCCGGTCGTCGCGACGTGCTGGGGCGTGCTCGCGCGCGCGGACCGTGCGAGTGCGCTCGAGGCGGGGCTCGCCGCGAGCCTCGCGTGGGGCGCGTGGCTCGCGGTCGAGTCCGCACGGGGCCCCATCGGCGCCGTCGCCGCGATCGTCGCCGGCGACCTGGGGGTGAGGCCGGTGAGCGTCTACGTACTCACGATGGCCTATCCGGGGCTGCTCGCCCTCACCGCGGCGCTCGTCGCGCGGTCGCTGGCCCGCGGTCGCGCCGCGATCCGGTAGGCGGCCGGGCCCGAGGCCCTGGCGCGGGGCGCGATGCCGCCCGCGCCCGAGGCCCAGTGCGGACGATTCCGCCCGCACTCCGCTTGCCTAGCGCGTCGCCTTCGCGCCAGGCGCGCCGCCGTAGTACCGGTCGAGCGCCGAGCGGATCTCGGAGGGCGGGGCCACGGTGAAGCGCAGCGTCAGTCGCGTCACGAAGGCCAGCTGCTGCTCGATCTCCACCGAGCTGGGATCGCTGAGCGCGACGTCGAGGAAGCGGTGATCCACCTGGAGGGGCAGCACGCCGAGCTTGCGCGCGACCTTCGCCGGCACCGCGTGCAGGGCCTCGGGCGTGACCTGCTCGAGGTTGGCCACGGGAAGCTTGAAGGCCGAGGCGACGTGGACCGCCAGCTCGCCCTCGGCCATGTCGTTGCTCCGCGCCAGGCCGCTCCAGATCTCTTCGAGCGTCGGAGCCGGGGAGAGCTCGCGCGGATCGGGGGGCGAGAGCTGCACGCCGGCGCCGAGCTGCACGAGCCAATGCCGCGCGACCCGCTCCGCGAGCTGGCGCTGCTCGCTCGTGAGTTCCGGCACGGCGGGCGCTGGGAGCGGCGCCTGTGCCGCCGGCGGCGTGTACGGGCGGCCGGCGCGCCGGTCCGGCACGCGCCCCTCGGTGAGGACCTCGACGGATCCGGTCTCGCGCATCACCTCCTCGCGGTTCACCGGCGCGTTCATCATCACCGAGCTGCGGCGCACGCCGCCGATCTCGGCGCCGGCCTCGGCCGCCAGGTCCATCGAGCCGGGCGCGAAGAGCTTCCGGTCGCGCACGACCCGCACGGCGCCGCAGTTGAGCGCGACCTCGCCCAGCTCCTCGCCGGCAGGAAGCCGCTTCGCCTCGATCACCGGCATGAACTTCCCGCACGAGTGGAGGTAGTCGCTCAGGCGCTGCTTCTCCGCGAGATGCAGCACGCCCTCCACTTGCGATCCGTCCGCGAGCCCGATAGCCACCTCGCGGGCGGTCGCGCCGGTGGCGCCCCCGTGCACCGGGATGTCCTTGTCGGGCGAGGATGCCAGCAGGATGTGATCGGCCTGCAGCACGGCGTGATTGTGCGTCTCGCCCTCGGCGAGCCAGACCGCGTTGATGATGTTGACCCATCCGCCCTTGCGCGACCCGAGGTAAGGCGCGAGCGCCTGTCCCTCATTGAGGAAGAGTCCGCCCTCGACGACGGCGTCGTCGCGCAGCACCAGCCGCACCCGCCTGGGCGGGCTGTGGACTCCAACTCTCTGCGCGGCGCCCGGAGAGGTCATCCCACGGCTCCTGAGGCGCGAGTGCCACGGCCCCAGCCGCGGTCAACGCTCGCGCGTCGCCAAGATACGACGAATGGGCGGACCGTGCTGCAACTAACCGCCGTGTCTAGTCGCTGCTCGTCCTGCTGTTCGTGGCGCGCATGGCGGCGCGCACCCGGTCGAGCAGCGCGATGAGGGTGCGCTGTTCGCGCGGCTTGAGCCCGGCGGCGCCGGACTCGTCGGCCCGGACGATGACCCGGTCGAGCTTCTTCAGGAGGCCCAGCCCTCTGGGCGTGATGAAGCAGATCACCTGGCGGCGATCGGGCGTGGAGCGCGCGCGGCGAACGTGGCCCGCGATCTCGAGCTTGTCGAGCAGGCGGGTGATCCCGGGGGCTTCCTCGAGGAGGCGGTCGCGCACGGCGAGCGTCGGGAGCCCCGCCCGGCCGGCGCCGCGGAGGATGCGGAGGACGTTGTACTGCGCGGGGGTGATACCGCTGGGCTCGACAACGCGGGCGACGGCCCGGCGGACGAGGGCTGCCGTCCGCACGATCCCGAGGGAGGCTTCCTCGGCGGCAGAGCGGAACGGTCGCGTCTGCCGGATCTCGCGCTGAAGGCTGGAGGGTCGTGGCATGGGCAAAGGTTAGCACGGTGACAGTTGATGGAGCAACAGTCTCAACGCGATGCAATGCGGCTGCCTGTTGCGGTTGCCGATGGCGGAACCGGAATCCGCAGTACCGTCTCGAGCGCTTTGGCGTATCTTCGTCGGTGACACCCCAACCGCTCGGGTTTCCCATGAGATCCCTTCGCCCGTTCGCCGCGCTCGCGCTGCTCCTCTCCCTTCCCCTCGCCCTTCCGGCGCAGGCCCGCGGCGGCGGCGGCCGCGGCGGTCCCGTGGGGCCGCCCAACTTTCCGACGAGCGATCCCGTCCTCAAGCGTCTCTGGACGCTCGGGATGGACAGCTCGGAGGTGTGGCCGCTCGCGCAGGCGCTCCTCGATTCGATCGGCCCGCGTCTCCACGGCTCGCCGCTCATCAAGAGCGGCCACGATTGGCTCGTCGCGCGCTACCAGCAGTGGGGGATCGCCGCGAAGAACGAGGCGTACGGCACCTGGCGCGGCTGGCGGCGCGGCGTCACGCACGTGGACCTGCTCAAGCCGCGCCTGCGCACGCTCGAGGCGCACGCGATGTCCATGAGCGCCCCGAGCAAGGGAGAGGTGACGGGCGGCGTCGCGATCTTCCCCGACGTCGCCGACGCGAGCGCCTTCAGCGCGTGGCTCCCGCGCGTCAGGGGGAAGTTCGTGATGCTCTCCAACGCGCAGCCGACCTGCCGGCCGAACGAGGAATGGCAGGCGATGGCGCTCCCGGCGACGTTCCAGCGGATGGACTCGCTGCGCTCGCTCGCGGACAACGCATTCAACGCGCGCTTCGCGAAGGCCGGCTTCGCGGGCACCGCGCGGGTGCGCGATCAGGCGCTGGGCGCCGCCCTGACGGGCGCCGGTGCGGCCGGCGTGCTCGTCGGCCGGTGGCAGCGCGGCTGGGGCGTGGATGTCGTCTCGCAGACGTACATCGAGAACATCCCGACCATTGATCTCTCGTGTGAGGACTACGGTCTCGTCTTCCGGCTCGCCGAGCGGAACCAGGGGCCGGAGCTCCGCGCGCGTGTGGACGCCGAGTTCCTGGGCGACGTGCCGGTCTTCAACACGATCGCCACGATTCCCGGGCAGCGCCGCGACGAGTACGTGATGCTCTCCGCGCACTTCGACTCGTGGGACGGCGGCTCCGGCGCGACCGACAACGGCACCGGCACCATCACGATGCTCGAAGCGATGCGACTCCTGAAGACCGTCTATCCCAACCCGAAGCGCACCATCGTGGTGGGCCACTGGGCGGGCGAGGAGTGGGGGCTCCACGGCTCGCACGCGTGGGCCTTCGATCACCCCGAAGTCGTGCGGGGGCTCTTCGCGCTGTTCAATCAGGACAACGGCACGGGACGCGTGCAGAGCGTGGGCGGCGCGGGGCTCCTCTCGTCGGCGTCGCACATCGGTGACTGGTTCGCGCGGCTCCCCGACCGGTTCATGAGCCAGATCACGCTCTCGTTCCCGGGCACGCCCGCCGGCGGCGGCACCGACCACGCGTCGTTCGACTGCCACGGCGCGCCGGGGTTCGGGCTCAGCTCACTCGGCTGGGACTACGGCGTGTACACGCACCACACGAACCGCGACACGTTCGACAAGGTTGTCTTCGACGAGCTGAAGGGGAACGCGACGCTGACCGCGATGCTCGCCTATCTCGCGTCGGAGGATGCGAGCCCGATGGGACGCGAGAGGCGCATCATGCCCGCGGGCGGGGGGCGCGGCGGGCGCGGCGGCGGAGCCGGCGCGGGCCCGGCGCAGCCGCAGCCCTGGCCGGCGTGCCCGGCGCCGGTGCGGTCGTGGGCGGACTACATCCGGCCGTGAGGAAACCACAACAGCGAGCAGACAGCCGTCAGTTGTCAGCACTCAGCCACTGACCACTGACGACTGACAGCTGACGGCCGTCTACTCGCCGTTCTCGTTCCTACTTTCGCGGCAGCTTCTCGGGCAGGTCCGCGACGACGAACGCCAGCACCGCCAGCGCCGCCACGCACTTCTGCATCTCGACGGGATCGAGCTTGTCCACCGTGTCGGCGTCGGTGTGGTGGAACCAGAAGTAGCGTGACCCGTCCACCTCGAGGCCCGCGCCGGGGACTCCGAGCTCCATCATCGGGCCGATGTCGGCGCCGCCGCCGCGCGGGCCGATCGTCCCCGCGCCGATGCGCTCGAGGAGCGCGCCGATCTGCCTCACGATCGCGCGCGCGGAATCGGAGCCCGTGAAGCCGAAGCCCTGCGGCGCGAAGACGCCGCCGTCCGACTCCACCAGGAGCACGTGCTCGGCGGCCTCCGCCTGGTGGGTGTCGCGGTAGGCCCGGCCGCCCCGCCCCATCGTCTCTTCGTTCGTCCACCCCACGACGCGAATCGTACGGCGGGGCGTGAGGCCGAGCTTCCGGATGAGCTTCAGCGCCTCCCACGCGGCCACGACGCCGCCGCCGTCGTCCATCGCGCCCTGCCCCACGTCCCACGAGTCAACGTGCCCGCCGAGGACGACGACCTCGCCGGGCTTCTCCGCGCCGACGATCTCCCCGACGACGTTGCGGCTCGGCACGTCGGGGAGGGTCTGCGCTGCCATCTCGAGCCGGACAACGACTTTCTCGCCGCGGCTCTGCATCCGGTGGAGCATCATCGCGTCTTCCACCGTGATGGCCGCGTGCGGGATCTTCGTGACGGTGGACTCGTAGGCCATCTGCCCCGTGTGCGGCGTGCGCATCGAGTAGGGCGTGACGGAGCGGATGAGGCTCGCGACGGCGCCCACCTTCGCGGCTTCGATCGCGCCGTTCCGCCGATAGGCGACAGTCTGGCCATAGTTCACGAAGGGCGCGTCGAAGAGG
>DATEDF010000135.1:0-2677 GCA_035286465.1 Gemmatimonadaceae bacterium
GCGCTTCGACGAACGCCGCGGCCGGATCATCGATGACCGAGGACGCCTCTTCCGTCACCACCCGCACGCCTACACCCATCACGAGCGAGTGTAAAGGATCAACCAAGAACAAACTGTCAAGGATCAGCCCGGCCGTTCACCTTGTCGGAGACGAACTTGCTCAACGCCCACGTCCTGCCGCCGTCAAGGGACTTGTAGAGCCCGCGCTCGGGGTTGTCCTTCCAGAGCGCGCCGAGCGCGGCGACGTAGACGATGTTCGGGTTGGTGGGATGGACGACGATGCGGCCGATGTGCTGCGTCTTCTCGAGGCCGAGCGACTGCCAGGTGACGCCGCCGTCGGTGGACTTGTAGACGCCCCACCCGGGAGCGACCGAGTTGCGCGAATTGCTCTCCCCCGTGCCGACGTAGAGGATGTTCGCGTTGCTCGGCGCGATGGCGATGTCGCCGATGGAGGCGATGGGCCCCTTGTCCCAGATGGAGAAGAAGGTCGTCCCGGCGTTCACCGTCTTCCAGACGCCGCCGCCGGCGCCCGTGACGTAGAAGACCTTCGGGTTGCGCGAGTCCGCTTCGACGTCGGTGATGCGGCCGGCCATGTTCACCGGGCCGATCGAGCGCCACTTGAGGCCGGCGAGCGTGGCGGGGTCGGGCGTCTGAGCGACGGAAGAAGCGGCCGGGGCGACGAGAGCGACGAGGGCGAGGCGGCGGAAAGTGCGCATGGGTCGTGAGGTGCGAGAGGGTTGACGTAATCGAAGATGCAAGGCGGCGGCGGCTGTTGCCAGCCGCCGCCGCTCCCCGCCGAGCCGGAGGCGATCCGGCGTGAGCGTTACGGCTGCGTGCGCTTCACCACCGTCACGGTGAGCGACGACGGATACTGCGCCGAGTGGTGCACGACGTTGTGCGCCACGACGCCCTTCGCCTCGTCCCAGTTCTTCCCGCCCGTGTTGAGATTGCGGTCGAACCGCGGGAAGTTGCTGCTCGAGACCTCGATGCGCAGGCGGTGACCGGCGGCGAACCAGTTGCTCGTCGTCAGCGGCTGCAACGTCACCTTGTACACCTTTCCGGCCTCCATCCAGACCAGCGGCTTGTCGTAGCCGTCGCGGTAGCGCATCCGCTGGATGGACTCGTCGAGGTTGTACGCGCGGCCGTCGGGATAGACGTCGAGGACCTTGACCGTGAAGTCCGTGTCCTTCGCGTCCGACGACACGTAGAGCGTCGGCGTGATCGCGCCGGTCACTTCCGTGCCCTCCCGGAACGGCTCGCTCGTGTACACGAGGACCTCGGGCCGCGCCTCCATTTTCCGCTGGTCCATCGCGCCGGCGGCGACGGCGTTCCCTTGGCAGCAGACGTTGCCACCGTAGGACATCACGGGATTCGCCGGATCATACGTGAAGAGGTCCGGCGTGTCGGTCGCGGGCGGCACCATCGTCAGCGCGCCGTCGCCCTCCAGCGTGTTGGCCTTGCCGCCGCTCGAGAGGTAGAACGTCATCGGCGTGGCGCCGCGCGGCGGCCACGTGTCCGACGTCTGCCACTTGTTCATCCCCATCGTGTAGTAGCGGACTTTCGGGAGCGTGTCCATCACGGGACTGCTCACGCCCTTCAGGAACTTGTCGAAGAAGGCGAACATCATCTCCTGGTACGGATAGCGTGCGTCTCCCATGTCGCGCTCGCCGACCACGGTGTGCTCCGTCGCGCGCGTGTACGAGCAGTGGCCCACCGGGGCGATGATCGCCCACTGCTGGTTGGCCGCCTCGCCCCTCGCGGTCCTCCGGACGATGTTGAACATCTCGAGGTTCGGCCCGACCGACACGTCGTACCACGACATGTACCAGAGCCCCGGGATGTTGATGCGCATGTTGTCGTGGTAGAGTCCGCCCCGGTACCACGCCGGGTCGTTCGGCGCGCGCCTGATCATCGCGCCGCCGGTGGCGACGGGCATCGAGTCGGCGAAGATGCCGTGCGGCCCGTCCACGGCCTTGATGATGTCCATCTCGGGCAGTGTCCAGAACGCCTTGGCCCAGTCCACGGGCGGGAGGCGTTGCGCGAGGTCGAACGACTTCGACGCGCGGATCAGGTCTTCCTGCGACGTGTTCTTCGGGAACGTCGGCCGCACCTGGTTCTGCTCGCCGTAGAGCCAGTCAATGAAGAGCATCTGGACGGCCCCGCCGCGATACCAGTTCCCCTGCTCGTAGTAGGGGCCGACGCGCCCGACACCGGCGCCGAACCCCTGCACGTTGAACGCGCCGTAGCCGGGATTCCCGAGCGCCGCCACCGCGCCCTGCCACTCGGCCGTCGAGGAGCAGCCGGTGGTGCCGATCTTCCCGTTCGACCAAGGGCGCGTGCGCATGTACGTCAGCTCGTCGTCGCCGTCGGAGACCGGCGGCCCGAGGATGTCGTAGTTCCCCTCGGCGAAGAAGTGGCCGCGCTCCTGCATGTCCACCCACGCGTAGCCGCGCTTGATCGCGTTCAGCACGTTGCTCATGTCGCGCGGCACGCCGTTCTGGATGTCCCAGAAGTTGAAGTTGTACGGCGTCCGGACCCAGATCGCCGGGTACTTCTTCGACTGGTCCTTCGGGTGATAGATGTCGGCCGCGATGCGCACGCCGTCGCGCATCGGGATCATCACCTTGCGCTCGATGATGGCGAGCGAGGCCAGCTCGTTCTCGATCGCCCAGCGGCG
>DATEDF010000136.1:0-11359 GCA_035286465.1 Gemmatimonadaceae bacterium
CGGACCCCGCACCCTGCACCGCCCCTGCACCCGGAACCAGACCCCTGAACCCTGCACCGAGCCCTGCACCGGAGTTCACCTCCCCGCCCCCCGCCCGGCTGTTGCACGACCCCGAACCCGTGGATGTCGCCACCCCCCGCGGCATTCCGCGCACGATGTGGTGGCGCGGTCAGCGCATCGCCATCGCGCGCGCCGTGGGCCCGGAGCGGATTTCCGGCGACTGGTGGAAGGACCCCTACGCGCGCGACTACTGGCGGTGCGAGAGCGACGAGCTCGCGCGGGACTTCCTGCTCTACCGCGACGCCGAGGGATGGCGGCTGCAGGGGTGGTATGACTGAACGGACGGCAGGCGGCGGAAGGCGGATGGCGGACCGGGAAATGCGGACGACCGCAGCGCGGCTCCGCCTACGCGTCCGCGTGCACGGTGCCGAAGAACGCGATGAGATCGAGCACGAAGGCACGCGTCGCACCGGCGGGACGCCACTCGAGCGTCGTGCCGGCGAGCTCGGGCGTCGCGGCGCCGGGCCGCCAGCGTTCGATCACGCGCTGGTCGCAATCCACGATCCAGTACTCGGGCACACCGACGCGGCTGAAATAGCGCCGTTTCCGGCCGCGATCGTAGCGCTCGGTGGTGGGCGAGAGCACTTCCACCGCGAGCACGAGCGATCGGATGTCCGTCCAGTCTTTGGCGACGACGGGACAGACGAACATGTCGGGCTGCACGAGGTCGTCCGGCTCGAGTTCCAGGTCGGCCGGGGAGAGCAGGACTTCGCCGATGTCCTGCTCCCTGATCCACAGCTGGAGCGCGAACAGCAGCCGGGCGACCGCGCGCTGATGCACCACGCGGGGCGCGGGTGTCACGAGCAGCACCCCGTCAATGACCTCGTACCGATTCCCGTCTTCCGGGAATTCACGGACCATCGCCGCGGTCCAGCGCTTCGGTTTACTCGGGGCGGGCATGCCCATATGGTGCTCGGCTCGGCGGAAGAAGTGCAAGAGGTCACGCCGAAGAGTGGCATGCGCCCGGCGCGGGAGCGTCACCATCCCAACGCCACGTGGATCAATCGCGCGCACGTTGCCGTCCGCCGTCCGCCGCCCGCCGCCTGACATGTCGTACGCCGAACTGCACTGCCACTCCGTCTTCTCCCTCCTCGAGGGCGCTGCGCAGCCCGAGCAGCTCGTGACGCGCGCGGTGGAGCTCGGAATGCGCTCGCTCGCGCTCACCGATCGGGATGACCTGGGTGGTGCGGTGCGGTTCGCGACGGCGGCGAAGACGGCGGGGCTCGCGGGGATTCTCGGGGCGGAGCTGACGGTTGAGGTGCGGGGTGCGGCGCCTGGTGCGGGGTGCAGGGCGCAGGTGCTGAGTGCTGGGTCGGGGCGGGGTGCAGCGGTGGTGCACCGTTTGGTCCTCCTCGCCGAAACCCGCGAGGGCTACGGCAACCTCTCATCACTCATCACCCGTGCCCGCCTCGATCATCCGCGCGGCCGCCCCCGCGTCTCCCTCGACACCCTCGCCCGGCACGCCGCCGGCCTCTTCGCCCTGACCGGCCCGCCCACCGGCTGGGTGCCGCACCTCATCGCGCGCGGCGAGAGCGACGCCGCCTGCGAAGCCGCGGCGACGCTGCTCGACATCTTCGGCCGCTGCGTCGCCATCGAGTGCTGGGATCACGCGCTCCCCGAAGAGCACGCGCTCACCACGGAGCTCATCGCCCTCGCGCGCGCGCTCGACGTGCCGTGGGTCGTCGCCAACGACGTGTACTACGCCGAGCCCACGCAGCGGCTCACGCACGACGTCCTGCGCGCCTTGAAGCACGGCGCGACGCTCGACGAGATGGGAACGCGGCTCCGCCCGAACGGCGAGTGGTACCTCAAGGGCGCCGCGCAGCTCGCGCGCCGCTGGCAGGGGCGCGAAGAGGGACTCGCCGCGACGCTCACGATCGCCGAGCGGTGCGCGTTCCGGCTGAGCGACGTGAAACCGACGCTGCCGAGCTTCCCGCTCCCGAGCGGCGTGAGCGACGACGACTACCTCGCGCAGCTCGTCGAACAGGGCGCGCGCGAGCGCTGGGGATGGCGCCGCACGGCGAAGCACGACGCGCAGCTCGCGCACGAGCTGGCCCTGATCCGGAAGCTCCGGCTCGCCGGGTATTTCCTCATCGTCTGGGACATCGTCCGCTTCGCGCGCCGCGAGGGCGTGCTCTGCCAAGGACGCGGCTCGGCGGCGAACAGCGCGGTCTGCTTCGTGCTCGGCATCACGGCGGTAGACCCGGTCAAACTGGAGTTGTTGTTCGAGCGCTTCCTGAGCGAGGAGCGCAGGGAAGCGCCGGACATTGACATTGACTTCGCGCACCGCGACCGCGAGCGGGTGCTGCAATACGTGTACGAGCGCTACGGGCGGGAGCACGCGGCGATGGTGTGCGAGCACATCACGTGGCGAGGCCGCTCGGCGGTTCGGGATGCCGCGCGCGTACTCGGATTCTCCCCGCAGCAGGCGGAGGCGCTCGCGACGTTCAGCGACCGGTTCTCGGCGAAGGCGACGGCGGAAGCGCTGCGGACGACAGCGGATGACGGGCGACAGACGGTGGACGACAGCCGGCGGACGACAGAGCGGGCCGATCCCTTCGCGCCGGAGCGCGCGGACGTGCAGGGGCCCGCCGGCTACTCGAAGGATCTCGAAGCGCGGCGCATCGCGGACGTGCTCGGAATGGAGATGATGACGGGGACGCACGCGGTGAACCGGATGAGGGAGGAGCGGGAGAAGGCGCGGGCGTCGTGGATGAAACCGGTGCAGGGTGCAGGGCCGGTGCGGGGTGCAGGGCCCGCACCCCGCACTGCCGCCGCACCCAGAACCAGCCCCCTGAACCCCGCACCGATCTTTTCTCGCACCGGCCTCGATCCGGCCGACCTCCGCGTGCAGCGCCTCGCCGACATCGTCGCCGGATTGCACGAAGCCCCGCGTCACCGCGGCATCCACGTCGGCGGCTTCGTCCTCACCGAGGAGCCGCTCCGCACCATCGTCCCCATCGAGCCCGCCTCGATGGACGAGCGCACCGTCATCCAGTGGGAGAAGGACGACCTCGACGCCGCCGGGCTCGTGAAGATTGATCTCCTCGGTCTCGGGATGCTCACCGTGCTCCAGGACTGCCTCAAGTACATCCGCGCCACGCGCGGCGCGGCGATTGACCTGGGGCAGCTCGACTTCAAGGATCAGGCCGTGTACGACGACCTCTGCCGCGCCGACACCGTCGGCGTCTTCCAGGTGGAGAGCCGCGCCCAGATGAACACGCTCCCGCGCCTGAAGCCGCGGAACTTCTACGACCTCGTCGTCGAGGTGGCCTTGATTCGGCCGGGGCCGATCCAGGGCGAGATGGTGCACCCGTACCTGCGGCGGCGCGCGGGCGAGGAGGAGGTGACGTACCCGCACCCATCGCTCGAGCCGATCCTCAAGCGCACGCTCGGCGTGCCGCTCTTTCAGGAGCAGGGGATGCAGGTCGCGATCGCCGCCGCGGGGTTCACACCGGGCGAGGCGGATCTCCTCCGCAAGGCGATGGGCCACAAACGCAGCCGCGAGAAGATGGCGGCGATCCAGCAGCGGATGATTGACGGGATGCGCGCGAACGGGATTCCCGACGACGTCGCGACGCGAATCTTCAACCAGATCAACGGATTCGCGGACTATGGATTCCCGGAGAGCCACGCGGCGAGCTTCGCGCTGATCGTCTACGCGAGCGCGTATCTCCGCCATTACTACGCGAGCGAGTTTCTCGCGGCGATGCTGAACGCGCAGCCGATGGGGTTCTACTCCGCGGGCACGCTCGTGGAGGACGCGAAGCGGCACAACGTGCGGGTGTTGCCGGTGGACGTGACACGCTCGGCGTGGGATCACACGCTGGAGTGCGCGGACGGCACCGTTGTCGTCCCGCACGATGGGGTGATTGCGGTGCGGCGGGCGGGGCTCGGTGCGGGGTTCAGGGGTCCGCCGCCCCGGGCCCCGCACCCCGCCCCGTCCGTGCGCCTCGGCCTGCGCAGCATTCGCGGCCTCGGCTCCCACGCCCGCGAGAAGGTCGAGCGCGCGCTGGACGCTGGGCCATTCATCAGCATCGCTGATTTCGCCCGCCGCACCCGGCTCGACCGCCGCGCGCTCCGTTTCATCGCCGAGTCCGGCGCCTTCGACGCGTTCGTGCGGGACGAGCCGGCGGCGCGGCGGCGGCGCGTGGCGCTCTGGCGCGTGCTCGAGGCCGAGCGCGGGAGCGCCGGGCCGCTCGCCCTCTTCCCGGAGACGAAGGTGCCCGCGGGGCTGCCGCCGCTCTCGGCGCCGGAGATCACCGAAGCCGATTACCGGATGACGGGCCTTTCATTGAATGGCCATCCGATGCGGCACTTGCGAACGCTCCTCGTGCCGAACGGCGTCCTCACCGCGCGCGAGGCGTGCACGCGGGCGAAGGACGGCGACCGCGTGGCGGTCGCCGGGCTCGTCATCTGCCGCCAGCGCCCGGGCACCGCCAAGGGGTTCGTGTTCCTCACGCTCGAAGACGAGACCGGGATGCTGAACGTGGTGGTGACGCCACAGCGGTTCGAGAAGCAGGCGCTCTTGATCTCACGGACGCCGCTCCTCTTGGTGCGCGGGCCGCTCCAGATTGAGAAGAAGGTGGTGAACCTGCGCGCGGAGGAGTTCATCGCGCTCGGCGCGCGAGCGGGCGCGGAGCACGCGCGGGGGCACGACTTCCACTAGCACCGCAACGTGCTCACCGAAGCAGTCTTCCCGTGCGCGGCCTGCCTGACGGCAGAGCTTACCGGAGCGTGCGCCGCTCAACCGCCCCGCGGCCACGCGTTATTCGCCCGCTCGACGTCCGGCAGCGCCCGTCGCGGATCCACTTCCGCGCGACGCACACGCCGCTTTTCCGGCACGCGGTAGCTGAAACGGTCGCCGAGGTTCCACATCTCGACCGGGAGCTTGACGGTGGTGCGCGTGCCGTCGTCGAACGTGAGCGAGAGCTCCGCGGGCATCACCATCGTGCCACGGTTCGTGAGATGCACGAGCGACTCCCCTGAACTCCGCACCGTGACCGAGTCCACGGCCTGGTCGAGCCGCGCCGTGGTGTAGATCCACCCGCGCCAGAACCAGTCCAGCTCCATCCCCGACTGGTCGCGCATCATCCGGAAGAAGTCCGCGGGCGTCGGGTGCTTGAACGCCCACGTCCGGATGTACTCGCGAAACGCCGCGTCGAAGCGCTCCTTGCCGAGCACCTCGAAGCGGAGGAGCTGCATCATCAGCGCCGGTTTCTGGTAGCCGACCCAGAAGAGGTCGCGCACCTCGGTGGGATTCGAGATGAGCGGCTGTTCGTCGCCCGGCCTGGCGTGGTCGGGGTAGAGGCGCAGCGGATGCACCTCGATCGTGTCGCCGTACGGCGTGCCGGCGAAATACTTCGCGGCGCCGGCGAGGTCAATGAACGTGTTGAAGCCTTCGTCCATCCACGGATAGAGCCGTTCGTTGGAGCCGACGACCATCGGGAACCACTCGTGGCCGAACTCGTGCGCGATCACCCACTGCAGCTCCTCGCGTGAGGGCGCGTCCGGGCAGAACGTGAGCATCGGGTACTCCATCCCCTCAATCGGGCCCTCGACCGTAGTCGCGTGCGAGTACGGATACTTGAACCACTGCTCGCTGAAGTACTTGATGGCCTCGCGCCCCATCCGGTTCGCCTCCTCCCACTTGTCGGCGGTGGGGCGGTAGAGCGTCTCGACGAGGATGCCGTCGTAGCCGCTCGCGTCCCAGCGAAGGCCTGGGCCGGCGGCGAAGGCGAAGTCGCGGACGTTGGTCGCGGTGAAGCGCCAGGTGAGCAGTCCGGAGTCCGGAGTCGAAGGCCGGGCGCCGGGCGACGAGGCTCCCGAGGCGGGGCGCGACCGCGATGGATCGGCGGCCTCCTCCTTCGTGATGATCGCGATCGGCGTCTCCGAGCGCCGCGCGCGGGCGAGGCGTTCGCGCTGCGTCGCCGTGAGCACCCGCTCCGGATTCCGAAGCTCGCCCGTCGCGGCGACGAGGTATTCGCGCGGTACCGTGAGCGAGACGTCGAAGCTGCCGTACTCCAGATAGAACTCGCCCGCGCCGATGTAGGGCTCGTGGTTCCACCCGCGCACGTCGTCGTAGACGCACACACGCGGGTACCACTGCGCGATCTCGTAGAGCGGCCCGTCGTGCCCCATTCGCCCGCCGCCGAGCGCGGGGACGTTGAAGCGCCACGCGACCTCGAGGTCCACGAAGGCGCCGCCCGCGAGCGGCGCGGCGAGGTCCACGCGCATCGTCGTGCCGTAGATGACGTGCTTCGCGTCGCGGCCGGCGACCTTCAGCGACTCGAGCGTGAGCCCGCCCGCGAAGCCCTGGCACGAGAAGTCGAAGCTCGAGTTGAGGAAGACGAGCGGCGGCTGGTTGAGCACGTTCGTCACACTCGTCGGCGCGCAGAGGTTCTGCTCGAGAAAGAGCCAGAGGTAGGTGAGCCGGTCGGGCGATCGGTTCACATAGTGGATCGTCTCGCGCCCGCGCACCTCGTTCTTCGCCGGGTCGAGCGTGGCGGTGATCGTGTAGTCCACGCGCTGCTGCCAGTAGCGCGGACCGGGACGGCCGGCGCCGGTGCGGACGTCGTTCGGCGCGGGGAGCGTGAGCGGACGAAAGGGCGAGCTGTCGGCCACGGCCGCGGCGCGCGACTGCGCGGCGAGCGTCGCCGCGGGAATGGTCAGGAGGAGCGCGAGACCCGCGAGCGGGAGATGACGGTGCGTGGGCATCCCGGAACGTACGCTGGACTTCGCTCTCGCGCGACGCGATCTTCCGGCCCGCTCCCGTTGCCCGCACGCACACCACACGATCGTTCCCATGCGCTTTCACCATCGCCTCGTCCCGCTCGCCGCGGCCCTCCGCCTCGCCCTCGTCGCGGCCCTTCCCGTCGCCCTCGTCGCGGCCCTTCCCCTCGCCCTCGCCGCGCAGCCCGCCGACCACCGCGCGCTCGAGCGCGAGATCCTCAAGCAACTCGTCGAGATCAACACCAGCGATTCCGCGGGCCGCACCGCCGAGGCGGCGCAAGCGATGGCCCGCCGCCTGGTCGGCGCGGGCTTTTCCGCGAGCGACGTGCGCGTGCTCGGCCCTTCGCCGCGGTACCAGAGCCTGGTGGCGCGCTACCGCGGACGGAGCAGCGGCCTCAAGCCGATCCTCCTGATGGCGCACCTGGACGTCGTGGACGCGCGAAAGGAAGACTGGTCGTCCGATCCCTACGCGCTGCTCGAGAAGGACGGGTGGTTCTACGGCCGCGGCACGGACGACAACAAGGCCGGCGCCGCCATCCTCGTCGCCACCTTCATCCGCTACCGGCAGGAGGGCTTCGTGCCGGAGCGCGATCTCATCATCGTGCTCACGGCCGACGAGGAGACCACGAGCGACAGCATCGAGTGGCTCGTCGGGCAGAACCGGAGCCTGGTGGACGCGGAGTACGCGCTCAACACCGACGCGGGCGGCGGGGAGATCCGGGATGGCAAGCCCGTCGCGCTCGCGGTGCAGACGGCGGAAAAGGTGTACCTCACCCTCCAGCTCGAGGTGCGCAACAAGGGCGGGCACAGCTCGGTGCCGGAACCGGACAACGCGATCTACCGGCTGAGCGCCGCCCTCGAGCGCCTCGCGCGATTCCCGTTCCCCGTGCGGTTGAACGAAACGACACGCGCCTTCTTCGAGCGCTCGGCCGCGGCCCAGAGCGCGAGCGCTGCGCGCGACATGCGCGCCGTCGCGCGCACGGCCGACGCCGCCGCCGCCCGCCGGCTCTCGGCGGTGCCCTTCTACAACTCCGTGATGCGTACCACGTGCGTGGCCACGCGGCTCTTCGCGGGACACGCCGACAACGCGCTCCCCCAGCTCGCGCGCGCGACGGTGAACTGCCGGATGCTCCCGGACGACCAGGCGGACAGCGTGGAGGCGGTGCTGCGCCGCGTGCTCGCCGACAGCGCGATTCGCATCTCGCGCGCGGCGCCGCCGACGCCGAGTCCGGCCTCGCCGCTCCGCACGGACGTGATGGGGCCGATCGAACAGCTCTCGGCCAGGATGTGGCCGGGCGTGGTGGTCGTGCCACAGATGTCCACGGGCGCGACCGACGGCCTCTACGTGCGGAACGCGGGGATCCCGGTCTACGGCATCGGCGCGCTCTTCGACCGGATTGACGACATTCGCGCGCACGGCCGGGACGAACGGATCGGCGTCAAGGCGTTCCACGACGCGGCGGCGTACACGTACGAGCTGGTCAAGACGCTCGCCGGGCCGCGCACGCGGATGTAGCGCACCGCTCGCGCGCAGCGCGCGCCGGATGACGAAGCGGCCCGCACCGGGATTCCGGTGCGGGCCGCTTCCGCATTCCGCATTCACGCCGTTACGAAATGGACCGCACACCCCTCATTCCGCATCCGGCACTCCGCATCGCTTCTACGGCACCACCGGCGATGCCGGCGCGGCTTTCCCCGCGTCGAGGTCGTTCCAGTTCAGAATCGCGTTGAAGCCGAGGAAATACGTGCCCTGCGTCTGCCACCGCCAGTACGGGCGGATGGCGAACGAGACGACGTGCCCCTTGCCGACCGGCGCGTCCACCAATTGCACACGATTCGCGAGCGCCGCTCCGCCTGCGAGTCCGCCCGAGAGGAGCATCTGCGTCGTGTCGTTCGGGAAGCGCAGCACGACGCGCGGCTGAGGCGTCGGGTCGGCCGCTGCGCCGCGCCCGCCGCCTCCTCCTCCGCCAACGACCGGGATTTCCGGAACTTCACCCGCGGCGCCGCCGCGGCCTCCCCTCCCACCGCCGCGACCGCCGCGACCACCCGCGGCCGCCGGGTCGGGCTCCGGCGGCGGCGCGCCGCCGATCGTGATGGACCCCACCGGAGGCTGGTTCGCCATCGGCGAGATGTTCTGGCCGAAGCCGCCGCCACGGCCGCCCCCGCCTCCGCCGCGCGCACCGAATGCGCCCACGCCGCCCGCCACGTTGAGCACGGGCGTGGAGTTGAAGTACACCGGCAGTTGCGAGTCGAGGAGGCCGTACGCCAAGGGGCTCTTCATGTCGGTGACCAGCCCGCGCACGATCGTCCCGCGCGCGAAGAGGCCGGTCGGATTCTCGACCGTGACGCCGTTCGTGAGGTTGTAATCCGGGAAGAGCGTGGAGGTCGAGCCCTCGGTGATGAGCGTGCCGCCCTCCTGCACGAACTTGTAGAGGTTCATCAGGCCTTCGACGCCCATCCCGCCGCGGATGTCGTCGGTCGAGTCCGGATAGCCGAAGCTCGGCGTCTCCGCCGTCTTCCTGTAGGGAACCGGATTCGTGCCGCTCATCGCCACACCGTTGACCGCCGACTGCGCGGTGCCGCCGATGTGCGGGTAGATCACGACGTCGTACTGCGAGCGAAGATTCGTCATCTTCGCGAGTTCCTTGTCACCGGTGTACGTGAACGGCACGCCGTAGGTCTCGAGCGCCGCGCGCACCCACCCTTCGTCCTGCGTGCGGCTCCAGCTGTGCAGGTAGAGGATGCGCGGAATGTCGAGATCGTGCGTCTTCACCGTCGGCGCCGACGCCATCGCCCACGCCGAGAGGCCGAGCGCCTTGAGCTGCGCGTCCACCTGCGCGGCGTTCGCGTTCTGAATGATGATCGCGCCCGCGCGGAACTTGTGGCCGGCGGCCTCGAAATCATCTTCCGCCGCGGCCATCCGCACGTCCTTCAGCTTGTAGCGGAAAGTCACGATGCTGTTGTCGCCCGTGTGCTCGACCACGACCACGGGACCCGAGCCGGTGATCCCGCCCGGCGCGACGACGCGTCCTTTCACCGCCGCCATCGGCTGCACAAGGAGGCCCTTGTCCGTCACCGGGTTGATCACGAGGTGCCGCATGTACTGGAAGGTCCATCCCGTGTCGTCGTACGGCGACGGGTTGGCCGCCGGGTAGCGCTGGATCGAGAAGTAGATGTCGGCGACCGTGCGGAAGGGCTGGTCGCCGCGGACGATGTAGTCACCCGCCTTGACGCTGACGTTCCCCGCGCGGAAGTCACTGGTCGCGGTGTGGAACTCCAGCCCCTGGTCCATCAGGTCGTTCACCGCCTGCGCGGCGTCGGCCTTGCGGCGCTGCGTCGCCGGGATCACCCAGCCGAACGTCGGGCCGTCGGTGCCCTTCGCGACCGCCCGCTTGTTCTTGATCCAGTAGTTCTCGAGGAAGAAGTCGCGATCCTTCGCCGTGCGGTTCAGCGCGAAGAGGATCGCCGATTGCTGGATGTTAACGTTGTTGCGCGGGCCCCAGGGCACGCGCGTCGTCAGCGGGTTCGGCCGGAACCACTCGCGGCTCTGAACCGTGGTGACCGTCGAAGTGTCGGGGCCGTAGCTCTGCACCTCGTAGAACCGGCCCGTCGCGTTGTGTCCGTGCGCGACGAAGAACATGTAGTTCGGCGTCCACCCGTCGTAGAACCCGTAGGTCCAGACGCCCGGCACGCCGCGCTTGGTCATCTCGATGACGTCGTTCTCGGCGAGGATCCACCACTCGTTCACCGTGATCGCGTCGAGCTGCTCGTTGTACGGGCCCGTCCCCGTGGACGCATAGAGCAGCGTCGCGGCCTCGTGCAGATCGTGCAGGATCGTCGGGTGCCACTCGAGGCCGAACTTCTCGATGTTGCGCGTGAGGGCGAGGAACTGCCCCATGCCGTCGCGGTTGTTGTCGTGCTGTACGTACTTGCCCCAGTACATCGTCAGGTTGCCGCGGGAGACTCCCGGATGCGCCTTCGAGTAGTTGTAGGCGTCCACGACCTTCTCGCGGCCGTCCACCTCGACCACCGGCGTGATCATCGTGATCACGCCGTTCCGGATGTTCTGGACGAGCGGCATCTCCGAAACCACGAGCCGGTACGCGAGCTCCATCAGCATCTGCGGGCCACCGGTCTCGGGGCTGTGCATCCCGCTGGTGATCCAGTAGACGGGTTTGGCGACCTTGATGATCTGCTGCGCCTGCGCCTCGCTCGTCTTGCGCGGGTCGGTGAGCGAGGCGAGGTAGCCCTTGTACTTGTCGAGGTTGCGGATCGTCTCCTCGTTCGCGACCACGAGCACCGACATGTCGCGCCCTTCCTCGGACTTGCCGAGCGTCCAGTACCTGGCGCGATTCGGCGCGGCCTTCGCGATGGCCGCGAGGTACTTGTTCATCTCCTCGGCCTTGTCGAGGATCCCCCAGGCACCCATGATGTGCCCGAAGTGCTTGAGCGGCGTGGGGACCTTGTCGGAGGCCGGCAGGTGATCCACCAGCTCGGTGGAGATGCGCGGGTCGCGCAGGAACTGCTTGATCTGCTTCGTGTACTCCTCGTCAACCTTCTGCTGGGC
>DATEDF010000137.1:0-3244 GCA_035286465.1 Gemmatimonadaceae bacterium
GCGCTCTCCTCGGACCGCCACGACTTCCAGCTCGTCGTCGTCCCCAACTGGCTCCACGAGCTGCGCGAGCGCCTGAAGGCGAGCGGCGGGAAGTAGCGCGCCGTGGCGGCGGAACTGAGCCGGCTCCGCGGCTCGCATCGCCTCGTGCGCTCGTTCGTCGTGTGTTGCAACAGGTCTCTTCTTGTGTTACAACGCACACATGGACACCACCATCCGGAATCTCGACGCCAGGAGCTACCGCGCGCTCAAGGCCCGGGCCGCGCTCCTCGGAAAGACCGTCGGCGACGCGATGAACGAGGCCATCCGCGCCTATCTCGCGAGACCGGAGAGCCGGCCGCGCCGAGGCAGCCTGCGCGACCTCGCCCCGGAAGCGTATCCGGCGAAGAACGACCGGCTGAGCGAGGAGATCGACGCGCTCGTCTACGGTGCGTGAGCGCTCCCTGAGCCGCGGCTGTGATCGTCCTCGATTCGAGCTTCCTCGTCGCCTACCTCAACACGCGTGACGTCCACCATCCGGCCGCGGCGAGGGCCATGGTGCACCTCGTCGCGGGGCGAATGGGGTCCGGCGATCCTGCTCGAGTACGTGTTCCTCGAGGTCGTGACCGTGCTGCGCGCCCGGCGCGGACGCGCCATGGCCTCGGATGCGGCGGAGACCCTGCTCGCGGCACGCGAGGTCGAGTTCATGCCGTGCGCGGACCTCTTTCTCGAGGCGCTCGCGACCTTCCGGCGTGAGGACGCTGCGCTGAGTTTCGCCGACGCCGCGATCGTCACGGTCGCGCGGCGCGACAAGCACGGATACGTGGCCACGTTCGACACGGATTTCCGGAAAGTGCAGGGCGTCACCATGATTCCTGGCTGAGCCCGCCTCGCGCACTCGTTCGGGGCGTGCTGCATCGCGTGACGCGCGCTCACCGCTCATCCCGAGGGAACCGCGCCCTCCATCAGCACGGCCAGCCGCGCATGCAGCGCGCGCGCGTCGGGTTCGGGGAGGTACCGGATTCTGAGTGGATGTTCACGCGGGCCCGCGCCGGCGGTGTCGAGCAACAAGGTGGCCATCCCGTGGCGGCGATCGAACGGCGACTGGCTCAACCGCAGCGCCTGCAGCTTGCGCACTTCCGCGAATCTCCACGTCCGGCTCAGCCATCCCTCACGGACCGCGATGAGGCCGCGCTCCTCGGAATACGCGGCGTGGCGTGCCCACACGCGCGCACGTGCGTACAGCAGGGGAATGAGCACGAGTCCCCACGCCCCTGCGGCGCCAAACCTCCAGATCGGCAGAGCGGTGGCAAGCACGGCGAGCCACATCGGCATCGTAAACTGCCGCCGCCACGCGAGCGGGTGCAGCGCGCGCCAACCCGTGAGCGGCCACGCCGCACGCGGGAGCAACTCGTTGATCAGCTCGCGCATCTGCCCGGGCGTGGCGACGGGCGCCAGGTCGCGCAGGGAACGCTTGCGGTCGGATGGTTCGGTCGCGGCACTGTCCACGACGAGGCTCTGCCGCCGAAGCCAGCGGTGGACCACGCCCTCGCGCACGCTGTACGCCTGAATGCGTCCCCGCGGCAGGCTGCCGCGCAGCCTCGACAACAGGCCGCGCTCGACGCGCAGCCGCCGCCCTTCCGCGCTGAGCACGAACCCGTGGAACTGCAAGAGCGCGAGTGCGACTGACAGGACGCGCAGCGCGATCATCAGCGCCAGGAGAAGACTCACCGCGCCGATGACCGTACCGGTCGTGCCCAGATGGAGCTCGCGCGTCCAGCCGAGCATCATCCTGGTCCACGACGCGAGAAATCGCGTGAAGGTCTCCGAGTTCGTTTGCATCAGGGCGCCAAGCGTGGCCGCGACGACCACCAGACCGCGATTGGAGATCAACCCCAGCCGAATGATGTCGGACGTGTCGAGCGCGAGCAGCACTCGCGAAGCTCCGGCGACGGAGCCGTCCGCCGCCAGCGCGATCCGCGGGCCGCGCCCGCGCACGAGGGCCTCGATCGCCTGCGCGTCCCGTATCGCCAGCACGCGCATCTGGCCTTCGGGCTTTGCGCCCCCGGCGGATTCGAGGCGCACTTCGGCAACATCGAACAGGCGGTGCAGCGGCGACTGGTGCAGCGCGACGTTGTGGATGCGATTGAACGGGATGTGCCGTACGCTCTTCTGAAACACGCCGCTTCGAATCACCACGCCATCGTCGTCGATCCGGAATCGGTACGTGAAGTACTGGCCGATCGAATACAGCACCAGCGCCCCGGCGCCAATGAGCGGCCAGAGCTCGCTGCGTTCGCCGCGCCCGACCAGGAGCAGAACGACCAGCGGGAAGGCGAACTGCATGAGCAGTTCGATGAGCACGAACAACCACGACACCGGATGCAGCCGGCGCTCGGCCGTCGGCTCAAAGGGCGTCGTCATTCCGGTTCGCTTCGGGCAAGAGCGCGTCGCGAAGCGCGACGGCGTCGGCGTCGGCGAGCCCGGCCTGGCTCAGCGCGTGCGTCCGCGTGCCCGCGGTGTGCACGGTGAGCGTCGCGAGCCCGTAGCGACGCTCGATCGGCCCGCGTACGAGGTCGAGATGCTGCACCCGCGAGCGCGGCACGAGTGTTTCGCTCTGCCAGAAGCGCCCTCGGCGGACTTCGAGGCCGGCGTCGGCCAGCCGCCAGCGGGTGTGCTTCCACCGCATGCGCCCGCGAAGGGCGCCGAGCGCGGAAAAAAGCCCGAGCGCGACGACGACCAACGCCACGGCACGCACGCCCAGATCATTCACGGCAACGGCCGCCACCAACGCCCCGATGAGCGCCCCGAAAAGCCCCCCTTCCAGCAGCCCGGAGAGGGTGAACACCTTCCGCGCTGCGGGGGGAAGCGGTCGCCACTCGGGTCCGACGATTGCGGCGGGCTCAGCGGTATCTGGAGCGGTCGGCATCGGTGGCGACTCGCGCACGCGGAGAGGCCAATATAACCGCCGCGCGCGCCGACGCGGCCCGCGGTCGGAACAAACGCGAATCAGCCGTCCAGCGCCTCGGCGAAGAGCGCCACGAGGTCAATCGTCAACGGCGCGTGCGGGCCCTCCGGCTGCCACGTGATCGTCTCCTCGGCCAGCTCCGGGCGCTCCTCGCCCGGTCGCCACCGCTCCACGACGCGCGCGTCGGGATCCACGATCCAGTATTCCGTACCGAGGCGCTGGTAGAGCCGGCGCTTCACCACGCGGTCCTTCCGGCCGGAGCTGGGCGAGAGCACCTCGGCGACGAGCAGGAGCCGCCTC
>DATEDF010000138.1:0-16252 GCA_035286465.1 Gemmatimonadaceae bacterium
CGCCGCGCCGCGGCCGGCGCCGCCCCCGACTCCGGTCGTTCGCCCGGCGGCGATCGCTCCATCGGTCCCCTCGGTTGCCGCCCCCGCGGCCCCCGCGGCCCCCGCCGCCCCCGCCGCCCCCGCCGCCCCCGCCGCCCGCGCAGCCGCAGCCGCCGCACCCGCCCCTGCCCCCGCCGCCGCAGCCGCGGGAGCGGCGCCCGGGGTCGGGCGGAAAACGCCGATCAACCCGTTCCTCGCCAGCGATCCGAACGTGAAGGCCAAGCGGCTCGCCCGGGCGCTGGTCTCGGATATGGTGGCGTATCTCCCGCAGAAGCGTGAAGAGGGGCTCAGGAACAACACGCTCAAGCAACTCTTCCGCGAGGAGATCAAGAAGAGCTACGAGGAGTACGTGGAGCAGGTCGGGAAGGAGTTCGCCGACGGGACGACGCACTTCCAGGACGCGCTGAACGACGTGCTGGCCGGAGGAAAGAAGCTCTTCTGACGCGCGCGCCGCACTAGAACGCTCCCCGACGCCCCCCTTATCTTTCCGCGGTGCGCACGGGCCGTTCCCCGACTGCGGGGGACGGCTCGTCCTCTACCTCCTCCCTCCATGGCCGAGACCGAACGCGCGAAGTCGCTGAAGCAAGACGAGAACCGCCTCGCGGAGATCCGGAGGTTCCTTTGACCTCGACGGGAAGCGCGCGGCGCTGAGCGCGCTCGAGCACGACATGGCCGGCGGCGCCTTCTGGAGCAACCAGGAGCGCGCCCAGCAGGTGGTGCAGCAGGTCAAGGCGCTGCGGGCGTGGATCGAGCCGTTCGACAAACTCCGGGGCCGCGTGCAGAACGCGCTGGAGATGGACGCCCTCCTCGCGGGCGATCCAGATCGCGACATGGCGGCCGAGGTGGATGGCGAGACGGCGGCGCTGCGCGGCGAGATCGACGCGTTCAAGCTCCGCTCGCTCCTCCAGGGCCCGGACGATTTCCGCGACGCGCAGGTGGAGATCGCCGCGGGCGCCGGCGGCACGGAGGCGCAGGATTGGGCGCAGATGCTCATGCGGTTGTACACGCGGTGGGCGGAGCGGAAGGGCTTCTCGGTCGAGATCCTCGACCAGAGCGACGGTGAGGAAGCGGGCATCAAGGGCGCCGTGCTCGAGATCAAGGGGCAGTACGCCTACGGCTTCCTGCGCGCCGAAGCGGGTGTGCACCGGCTCGTGCGCATCTCGCCCTTCGACTCGCAGGCGCGGCGGCACACGAGCTTCGCGTCCATCTTCGTCTATCCCGTCGTGGACCAGGAGATCAACATCGAGATTCGCGAGGAGGACATCCGGATGGACGTCTTCCGCGCATCGGGCGCGGGCGGCCAGCACGTCAACAAGACGAGTTCCGCCGTGCGCCTCACGCACCTTCCCAGCGGCATCGTCGTGTCGAGCCAGCAGGAGCGGAGCCAGTTCAAGAACAAGGCGACCGCGATGAAGCAGCTCAAGAACCGGCTCTACCAGCTGGAGGCCGACAAGCAGGCCGCGGCGAAGGCGAAGCTCGACGCGACGAAGGCCGACGTCACTTTCGGCAGCCAGATCCGGAGCTACGTCTTCCAGCCGTACACGATGGTCAACGACCACCGCACGGAGTTGAAGGTCACCGACGTGCAGAAGGTGATGGACGGCGCGATTGACCCGTTCATCGAGGCATTCCTCATGCAGCAGGGCGCCGTCCCTGCGGGACGATAGGCGTGAGCGCACCGGAACGCGACGACCTCAACTTCGTCATGAAGGCGCGCCGCGAGAAGCTCGATGCGCTCGTGAGTCGGGGCGTGACGGCCTTCGCGTACGCGTTCGAGCGCTCGCACGCCGCGGGGGAGGCCGCAGCGCTGCTCGGTGCGGGGGACGAGGGACCTCGCGTGCGGCTCGCGGGCCGGCTCGTCGCCTGGCGTGCGCACGGGAAGACGACGTTCGCGCACCTCGCGGACGCGAGCGGGCGCATCCAGCTCTACTTCAAGGGCGATACGCTGGGCGCCGAGCGGTACGCACTGCTCGACGGCTTCGACCTGGGTGACATCGTCGGCGTCGCGGGTCCACTCTTCCGCACCCGCACGGGGGAGCCCACCGTGCGCGTCGAAGGAATCGAGATGCTGGCCAAGTCACTCCGGCCGCTCCCGTTCGGCAAGGAGGAAGTCGTCGAGGGAAGGGTCGTGCGCCACTCCGCGTTCGCCGACGGCGAGCAACGCTCGCGCCAGCGCTATGTGGACCTCGCCGTGCATCCGGAGGTGCGCGCGCTCTTCACCGCGCGCTCGCGGATGGTCACCGCGATCCGCGCCTTCCTCGATGGCCGGGGGTACCTTGAGGTGGAGACGCCGATCCTGCAGCCGCTCTACGGCGGCGCGCTGGCGAAGCCCTTCGTGACGCACCACCACGCGCTCGAGATGCCGCTCTACCTGCGCATCGCCGACGAGCTGTATCTCAAGCGGCTGGTGGTCGGCGGCTTCGACCGCGTGTACGAGATCGGGCATGACTTCCGGAACGAGGGAACCGACCGCGCGCACAACCCCGAGTTCACGATGCTGGAGTTCTACCAGGCCTATGCGGACTACGTCGAGATGATGGGGGTGGTCGAGGCACTGCTCATCGCCGCCGCGGCCGCGATCCGGCGCTCGCTCGACGGCACCGCGGTCGCCGCGACGGCGCCGGCGCGCGACCCCGCCGTGACGGCCGGGCCGTTTCCCCGCGTCGAGTGGGTGCCGGCGCTGAGCGCGGCGCTGGGCGTGCCGGACGTGCTCGCGCTCGACGACGCCGCGCTCCGCGAGGCCGCCCAGCGCGCGCGCATGCTCAAGGCCGACACGCTCTCGCGTCCCAAGCTTCTCGACGAACTCTTCCAGGCGCACGTCGAAGCCAGGCTCACGCGGCCGACCTTCGTGGTGGACTATCCCCTCGAGCTCTCACCGCTCGCGAAGCCCAGGCGGGGGAACCCCGTGCTCGCCGAGCGCTTCGAGCTGTTTGCGCAGGGGAAGGAACTCGCCAACGCGTTCTCGGAGCTGAACGATCCGCTCGACCAGCGGCGCCGGTTCGAGGCGCAAGCGCGCCTGAAGGCCGCCGGCGACGAGGAGGCCGTCGGCGTGGACGAGGACTACCTGCGCGCGATGGAGTACGGCATGCCGCCGATGGGCGGCGTCGGGATCGGCCTCGACCGCCTGTTCATGTACCTCACGGGCACCGCCCACATCCGCGACGCCATCCTCTTCCCGACGATGCGCCCCGAGTCCTCGTGATCAGCCGCCTCGAACTCGCGATCGCGTGGCGCTATCTCCGCAGCCGGCGCGGCTCGCGGCTCCTCTCGTTCATCAGCGTCATCGCGATCGGCGGGATCGTCGTGGGCGTGAGCGCGCTGATCGTCATCATCGGCGTGATGAACGGGCTGCAGCACGATCTGCGCGAGAAGATCCTCGTCGGCAGTCCGGACATCCGGGTGCTGACCTATGGTGAGGATCTGCGCATCAGCGAGTGGCGTGGCGTGCTGGCGAAGGTGCGGCGCCAGCCGGGCGTCGTCGCGGCGGCCCCCTTCGTGCTGAGCCAGGCGCTGATGCGGGCCGGAGCCGACTATGTGGAGCCGGTGTCCATCGCCGGCATCGAGCCGGCGGGAACGCCGGGGCGTCCGGTGACCTCGATCCGCGAGCACGCCACGATCGGCGATTTCCGCTTCGCCACGCCGGACGGCCGCCGGCGCGGCGCCGTGCCCGGCAAGCTGCTGGCCGAGCGGATGAACGCGTTCCCCGGCACGAAGCTCACGCTCTTCGCGCCCGCCAGCACACGGCCGAACGCGGTCACCGGCGGTCTCCTCCCGCGCATCGTTACGCTCGAGCTCGAGGTGACCGGCGTCTTCGAGACCGGGATGTACGAGTACGACAACCAGTACGTCTTCGTGGATTTCGACGCCGCCCGGGAGCTGGCGGGCCTCGACTCCGCCGTCACGGGGATCGAAGTGCGCACGCCGAGCCGGGAGGAGGCGCCGGCAGTGGCGGTGGCGCTCGCCGATTCGCTCGGCTTTCCGTACCACACGGTGGACTGGCGGCAACAGAACAGCTCGCTCTTCAAGGCGCTCACGCTCGAGAAGCTGGGGATGGGCGTCATCCTGAGCCTCATCGTCATCGTCGCGGCATTCAACATCGTGAGCACGCTCACGATGGTGGTGCGCGACAAGACCCGCGAGATCGGGATCCTCAAGGCGATGGGGCTCCCCTCGACGGCCGTGCGCCGCGTCTTTCTCGCGCAGGGCGTGGTGATCGGCGTCGTCGGCACCGTGCTCGGGCTTGGCCTCGGGGTCACGACCGGTCGCGCGATCGACCGCTACCGGCTGATCACGCTCGACCCGCAGATCTACTTCATTGACCACTTGCCGGTGCGCATGCAGCCGTTCGACATCGGGCTCATCGTGCTGCTCGGGGTCGCGATCGCGACGCTCGCGACGCTGCACCCGGCGACGCAGGCCGCGCGCCTCTACCCGATCGAGGCGATCCGGAGCGAATGAGCGCGTGGCCCGGCGGTGAGGCATCGGTGGCCGGGGCCGTGGTCGAGGCCCGCGCGGTCGTGAAGGTCTTTCACGGGGGTGACGGCGGCGAAGTGCGCGTGCTCGAAGGGGTGGACCTCGCCGTCGGCCGCGGGGAGATGGTCGCGATCATCGGCGCCAGCGGAGCCGGGAAGAGCACGCTCCTCCACGTGCTCGGGGCGCTCGAGCCCGCGACGAGCGGCGAGGTGCGGCTCGCCGGCCAGCGCGTCTCGGCCCTCGCCGACGACCAGCTCGCCGCGCTCCGGAACCGGAGCGTGGGGTTCGTCTTCCAGTTCCATCACCTGCTGAAGGAGTTTTCCGCGCTGGAGAACGTGATGATGCCGCTGCGAATCGCGGGGCAGACCGGCGCGGCGGCGCGGCGGCGCGCGGAATGGTTGCTCGAACGCGTGGGGCTGTCGGCACGCCTCCACCACCGGCCGGCGGAGCTGTCCGGGGGCGAGCAGCAGCGGACGGCCGTCGCGCGTGCGCTCGCGATGGAACCGCCCCTGATCCTCGCCGACGAGCCGTCCGGGAATCTCGACCACCACAGCGCCGAGGCGCTCCACGACCTCTTCGCCGAGCTGGGGCGGGAACTGGCGCTGGCGCTGGTGGTGGTCACGCACAACCGGTCGCTGGCCGCGCGCGCGGGCCGTGTCCTACTTCTCGAAGACGGGTCCCTGCGCGATAATTCGGTCAGCGAGGGTGCCGTCTGATGCTCTGCGACCAGTGTCGTGAACGCGATGCCGTGCTGAATCTCACGCAGATTCAGAACAACGCGGTCACGCAGGTCCATCTGTGCGAGAAGTGCGCGGCCGAGCGCGGCATCGAGACCACGGTGTCGGCGCCGAAGCACCCGCTCGGCGATTTCCTCCAGGCGGTGCAGCAACAGGCGCTGCAGCTGCCCGGCGACGCCGCGCGTTGCGCGTATTGCGGCACCTCGCTGCGCGACTTCCGGGCGAGCGGCCGCCTCGGTTGCCCCCACTGCTACGGCGCCTTCGAGCAGAGCCTGCGCGATCTGCTGCGGCGCGTGCACGGAAGCGCGAAGCACGTGGGGCGCCGGTACGACGTGCCGGATCCCGAGTCGCTCGAGCGCGGCGCCACGCTGAGCGAGCTGCGCACGCGCCTGCAGCAGGCGATCCAGGGCGAGGAGTTCGAGGCCGCCGCGGCGCTGCGCGACCAGATCCGGACGCTCGAGTGACTTGCGCATGACGCTCGATCTGTCGCTCCTGCCCGACGGCGGCGTCCCGTGGCTCGCGGCGAGCGGCGAGCACGCGGACATCGTGCTGTCGTCGCGCATCCGTCTCGCGCGAAACGTCGCCGGCTACGCGTTCACCGCGCGTGCCCGGGACGGCGAGCGGCTGCGCATCCTCGCGCAGGTGCGCGAGGCGCTGCCGCGCGTGCCGAGTCTGGCGCGGTCCGTCGTGCTGCGGCTCGACGAACTCACGCCCACCGAGCGCGCGCTGCTGCACGAGCGGCACCTCGTGAGCAAGGAGCTGGCCGGCCTCGAGGGCGCAGCCGAGACCAAGAGCGGCGCCGCGGTGCTCGTCTCCGAGGACGCCGGCGTGATGGTGAACGAGGAGGATCACCTCCGGCTGCAGGTCTTCCGGTCCGGCTTCGACGTCGGCGGCGCGTTCCAGGCGGCGTCGCGCCTCGATCGGGAGTTGGGCGGCGAGGTGCCGTACGCGTTTCACCCGGAGTTCGGGTTCCTGACCTCGTGTCCGACCAACACGGGCACGGGAATGCGCGCGTCGGTGCTCATCCACCTCCCGGGCCTGGTGCTCACGCGCGAGATCGGCAAGGTGCTGCAGGGGTTGCAGCAGATGGGACTCACCTACCGCGGGCTCTACGGCGAGGGGAGCGAGGTGATCGGGAACTTCTTCCAGATCTCGAACCAGACGACGCTGGGGCGGACGGAAGAGGAGTTGGCCGAGCACCTGTCCCGCGTCGTCAAGCGGGTGATCGAGCAGGAGGAGGAGGCCCGTCGTGTCCTGCTGCGGGACGCCGGTTATATTATCGAGGACAAGCTCTGGCGCGCCTACGGCACGCTGCGGCACGCCCGCAGCCTGCCGTCCGACGAGGCCATGAACCTGCTGAGTGGTGTGCGGTTGGCCGTGGGCCTGCAGCTTATGGTGGGCCTGAGTGTATATACTCTCAACAAGCTCCTGATCTTCAGTCAGTCGGCGCACCTCTCGCTCGAGGCGGGGCGGTCGCTGACGGAAAGCGAGGCGAACCTGGCCCGGGCACGGCACGTGCGGCAGGTCCTCGCGAACGAGGCGGGGCCAGCCGGGTAGGCGGCGGGACGGCGGGTCCTCTTGGACAGGGGAGAGGATGAACGGCTACAACTTCACGGAGCGGGTCCGGAAGGTCCTCGCGATGGCGCGCGAGGAAGCGGCGCGCCTCCACCACGAGTACGTGGGGACCGAGCACATTCTGCTCGGGTTGATTCGCGAGGGTGAGGGCGTCGCCGCCGCCGTCCTGCAGAACCTGAACGTGGACCTCGACGAGATCCAGCAGAAGATCGAGGAGACGGTCAAGAAGGGGAAGGCCGCGCAGGCCACCGGCCCCGATCTCCCCTACACGTCACGGGCGAAGAAGGTGCTCGAGCTCGCCATGGGCGAGGCGCGCGAACTGAGCCACAGCTACGTCGGCACCGAGCATCTCCTGCTCGGACTGCTCCGCGAGGAGAAGGGGATCGCCGCGCAGGTGCTCACCGACGCCGGTGTGAACCTCGACGCGGCGCGGGCCGAGACGCTCCGCCTCCTCGGCACCGAGATGCCGCAGGGCGGCACGCCGGCCGCCGCGGGCGCGGCGCCGTCGCCGCAACAGACGCCCTCGAAGGGCGGCGAGAAGAAGTCCAAGACCCCGGCGCTGGACCACTTCTGCCGCGACCTCACGCAGCTCGCCGGAGAAGGCCAGCTCGACCCCACCATCGGCCGCGCGAAGGAGATCGAGCGCGTGATGGAGGTGCTGACCCGCCGCAAGAAGAACAACCCCGTGCTCATTGGCGAGCCGGGCGTCGGGAAGACGGCGATCGTCGAGGGGCTCGCGCAACTGATCGCCAACGGCGAGTGCCCGGACTCGCTCCGGGACAACCGCGTGCTCTCGCTCGACATGGCCGCCGTGATCGCGGGGACGAAGTACCGCGGCCAGTTCGAAGAGCGGCTCAAGGCCGTGATGAACGAGATCGCGCAGAACAAGAACATCATCCTCTTCATTGACGAGTTGCACACGCTGGTGGGCGCCGGGGCGGCCGAGGGCGCGATTGACGCGAGCAACATGCTGAAGCCCGCGCTGGCCCGCGGCGAGCTCCAGTGCGTCGGCGCGTCCACCCTCAACGAGTACCGCAAGTACATCGAGAAGGACGGCGCGCTCGAGCGCCGGTTCCAGACGGTCGTCGTGGAGCCGCCGACGATGGACGAGACGGTCGAGATTCTCCACGGGCTGCGGAAGCGGTACGAGGACCACCACCGCGTCACGATCCCCGACGACACGCTCGTCCTCGCGGCGAAGCTCAGCGAGCGCTACATCACCGACCGGTTTCTTCCCGACAAGGCCATTGACGTCATTGACGAGGCCGGCGCGCGCGCGCGGCTCGCCGCGCAGGTGCCGCCGCCGGAAGTCGCGGCGCTGAAGGCCAAGCTCGAGGGCGTGAACGCGGAGAAGGACGCCGCGGTGCGCGACCAGAACTTCGAACGCGCCGCCGCGCTGCGCGACACCGAGCGCGAGCTGCAGGGCGAGATTCGCACGCGGCAGGAGGAGTGGGAGCAGCGGCGGCAGTCGTTCCGCCCCGTCCTCGGCGAGGAGGAGATCGCCTTCATCGTGAGCCGCTGGACCGGCATTCCCGTGACGCGCCTGCAGGAAGCCGAGACCGCGCGACTCCTCCGCATGGAAGAGGAGATGCACCTTCAGGTGGTCGCGCAGCACGACGCGATCCAGGCGATCGCCCGCTCCATCCGCCGCAGCCGCGCCGGGCTCAAGGACCCCAAGCGGCCGATCGGCTCCTTCGTCTTCTGCGGCCCGACAGGCGTCGGCAAGACGGAGCTCGCGCGGGCCCTCGCGAAGTTCCTGTTCGCCGACGCGCAGGCGCTGATCCGCGTGGACATGAGCGAGTACATGGAGAAGTTCTCCGTCTCCCGCCTCATCGGGGCGCCCCCGGGCTACGTCGGCTACGAGGACTCTGGCACGCTCACCAAGGCCGTGCGCCGCAAGCCCTACAGCGTCGTGCTGCTCGACGAGATCGAGAAGGCGCATCCCGACGTCTTCAACATCCTGCTGCAGGTCCTCGACGAGGGGCACCTCACCGACAACTACGGGCGCGTGATCGACTTCAAGAACACGGTCGTCATCATGACGTCGAACGTCGGGGCCAGGGACATCACGAAGAACCGCGCGCTGGGCTTCGGCGCACAGGACTCGAAGACGTCGTTCGAGCGAATGGCCGAGAAGGTGAAGGAAGAGCTGAACCGCACCTTCAATCCCGAGTTTCTCAACCGGCTCGACGACGTGATCGTGTTTCACCCGCTCACGCGCGAGCACATCGCGCAGATCGTCTCGATCCTCCTCCGTGACGTGCAGAAGCGGCTTGGCGACGAGGAGCTGACGCTCAAGCTGACGGACGCCGGCGTGGATTTCCTCGTGCGGCACGGGTTCGACGAGAGCTTCGGCGCGCGACCGCTCAAGCGCGCGATTCAGAAGTGGATCGAGGATCCGCTCTCGGAGAAGATCCTCCTCGCGGAGTTCGCCAAGGGCGACGAGATCGAGGTGGACGTGTCCGCCGACGGCGAGAAGCTCGAGTTCCGGGTGCCCGCGAGTACGCCGAAGACCTGATCGCCCGTCGCGACGGAACTCACGGGGCCGGAAGGGGTTACAACCCTCCGGCCCCGTCTCGTGTTATATTGTCAAGCTATGCGGAAACTCGCACTCGTCGCGCTTCTTGTGGCGCCGGCGGGACCCTCGCTCGTCGCCCAGGATCCCTTCCAGCGATGCATGACGCCGGACTCGGTTGCCGTGTCCGGCAACAAGCGCGTCGCGTCGCAGACGATCCTCGCGGACGCCGCGATCGCGGCCGGCGTGCCGCTCAACTTCCCGACGGTGCAGCGCGCCATCAAGACTGTCTTCCAGAGCGGCCAGTTCGACTGGGTGGACGTGGCCTGCGTGGTGACCGACAGCACGCCGCCCCTTGCGATCTTCGTCATCAAGGTCGTCGAGCGCCCGATGCTGGAGTCCGTGGACGTCGCGGGGACCTCGGCGGTCTCGCGCAACTCGGTGCGCGACCGGGTGGACCTGCTGATCGCGCGCCCGGTGGATCCGGCGCAGGTCGCGCGCGCGGTCCAGCGGATTGACTCACTGTACCAGGCGGCGGGGTATCTCGCGCGCATCCGGCCCGAGACGACCCTCGCCGACAGCGGCGGCCGCGCGTCCATCCTGTTCCGCGTGGACGAGGGGCACCGGCTCGCGATCTCGGGAATCCGGGTGCAGGGAAACGACGCACTCTCCGCCAAGGCAATCGTCGGCACGATGCAGACGAAGCCGGAGGGCTTCTTCTGGTGGCAGCGCGGTGAGTACGATCCGGAGAAGTACGCGCAGGACCTGGGCGAGAAGCTTCCGACGCTCTACTTCGCGCGGGGCTACATCGACTTCCAGGTCGTGAAGGACACGCTGCGCGTGGACCGGGAACGCGGCAAGGCGCTCGTGGACCTCCAGGTGCGCGAGGGGCCGCAGTATCGCGTCGGGTCGTTCGAGGTGTCCGGCAACAAGCGCTTCTCCTCGGAGGACGTCAACCGCCTCTATCCGTTCGCGAATCAGTCGCCGTCGCTGCCGCAGCGGATCGCCGGGTTCGTGCGCCGCCGGCCGGTGGCGACCAACGTCTTCGACCAGACCCGTTGGGAGGACGCCACGCGGAAGTACCGCGAGGCGATGGCGAACCTCGGGTACATCTACGCGCAGGTCCGGCCCGTCGAAGACCGCCAGCAGTCCGACTCGGGCGCGCGCGTGAACCTGCGCTGGGACGTGCAGGAGGGCTCGCCCGCGATCGTGAACCGCGTCGAGATCGCGGGGAACGACTACACGTCGGAGACCTGCATTCGTGACCAGCTCGTGCTCATTCCGGGGGATGTCTTCAGCCAGGAGCGCCTGATCCGGAGCTATCAGAGCATCAAGAACCTCGGGTTCTTCGAGGACCCGCTGCCGCTGCCCGAGACGCGGCAGGCCAACGAGCAGGGGGATGTGGACATCATCTTCAAGGTGAAGGAGAAGCGGACGGGCAACGTCAACTTCGGCGCCTCGATGGGGCAGGGCACGGGCCTCGGCGGATTCATCGGGCTCGACCAGCCCAACCTGATGGGCAAGTGCAAGCGCGGATCGCTCAACTGGCAGTACGGCCGTTACATCAACGACTTCAGCCTCACGTACACGGATCCGAGCGTCCGGCAGTCGCAGGTGTCGGGCTCGGTCACGGCGTATCGTTCGCAGTCCCGGTACACGATCGCCGACCTCGGGCAGGTGACGCGCGTTGGCGGCCAGCTCCGCGTCGGCCTTCCGTTCCTCAATTCGCGGTGGACCCGCGTGGCGCTCTCCTACGGCGCCGAGAGGGTCCGCTACGGCGGGGAAGGACTGCTCGGGTCGGTCACGACCGACAACTGCGCGGGCTGCTTTCGCTCGACGTTCGGGCTCGACGTCGCGCGCGACACGCGGATCGAGATGCCGTTCCCGAGTGACGGGACGCTCCAGTCGGTCGGCGCCCAGTTCAACGGCGGTCCCCTCGGCGGGTCGGCTTCGTTCCAGCGGTACACGACGGAGTTCCGCACGTTCGCGACGCTGCACAAGTTCGGCGAGGGCCGCGGCAGCCCGTCCCAGATCAAGCTCGTCGCGGGCCTGTCGCAGCGAGCCGGCATGGTGGCGGGGAACGCGGGTCCGTTCTTCTCGTCGCAGGAGTTCGCGATGGGCGGCGTGCAGTATGGCGAGCCGCTGCGCGGCTACCCGGAGTTCTCGATTACCCCGTTGGGCTACAATCCGAACACGAGCACCAACGCGGCGGTGCGCGGGTCCTTCGGCAACGCCTTCTTCAGCGCCACGGCCGAGATCGGCGTGCGCTTCAGCCAGCAGCTGTACGTGAACACGTTCTTCGAGGCCGGCAACCTCTGGCAGCACCCGAGGGATTTCAATCCGACGCGGCTCTTTCGAGGGACGGGCGTCGGCGTCTCGGTCATCACACCGCTCGGGCCGCTCGGGCTCGACTGGGCGCTCGGCCTCGACCGCGTTGACTTCAACGGCCGCCCGGATCCGAAGTGGCAGATCCACTTCCGTCTCGGCCAGTTCTTCAACTAATCCGGAGTCTCCATGTCCTTTACTCCGCGCGCGCTCGGCGCCGCGCTCCTCGTTGCCTTCGGCGCGGCACCGACGCTCGGCGCCCAGGTGCCAGCCGCGCCGCAGAAGTTCGCGTACGTGAACACGCAGAAGATCCTCGAGCAGGCGCCGGGGCGACCGGACGCCGAGGCGCAGTTCCAGAAGGAGATCTCCGTCGGGCAGGACTCGGTGAAGAAAATGGAGGACGCGCTGCAGAAGATGGTTGACGACTACAACCGGGTGCAGGGAACGCTCACGACGGCGGCGCGCGATGCGCGCGAGAAGGCCATTGACGCGCGGCGCAACGAGTACGGGCAGCGCACCCAGGAACTGCAGGCGAAGCTTCAGCAGCGGCAGGGCGAGCTGATGCAGCCGATCCTCGACCAGATCAAGATCGTGCTCGAGGACCTGCGGGTCGAAGGTGGGTACACGATGCTCTTCGACGTGGGGCAGGGCGCGGCGATCGTCGCGGTGGACAAGAACCTCGACCTTTCGGACCGCGCGATCGCGAAGCTGCGCACGATGCCGAAGCCGGTGGTCTCGGAAGCGAGGGTGGAGGTCGCGAGGCCGGCGCCGGCCAGGCCAGCGGGCGCGCCGCTCTCGGCGCCGGTGGGCGTCAAGCCGCCGGGAACGAATCCGCCCGCGCCGGGCGCGGCGGCCGCGGAGACGCAGACGAAGAAGATGGACGACACGACCAAGAAGGGCGCCGACGCGGCCAAGAAGGCCGACTCGACCACCAAGAAGCCCGACAGCACGACGAAGAAGCCCGACAGCACGACGAAGAAGCCCGACAGCACGACGAAGCGGCCCGACGCGATGTCGGCGCTCCCACACTCCGCCGGCGCCTAGCGCGCGGCGCCAGCCGACGGCCGCGCGCCCGGACCCCCACCGCATGTCCGGCGGAGCTGCACCGGTCATGACCGCGGCCGAAGTCGCCGCTGCGGTCGGCGGCGCGCTCGTCGGTCGCGGCGACGTGGCCGTGGATGCCATCGCGCCGCTCGATCGCGCAACGTCGCGCGACCTGAGCTTTCTCGCGACCGCCAAGTACGCGCCGCTCTTCGAGCGGTCGGCGGCCGGCGTCGTGCTGCTCACGCCCGGCCTCGCCGCGCTCGAAGGCCCGTGTGCCGCGCGCGTCGTGGTCGAGAAACCGCACGACGCGCTCCTCGCGCTGATTCCGCGGTTCTACTTCGCGCCGATCCGGAAGGCGGGCGTAGATCCGACTGCCGTGGTCGCGCCGTCCGCGCGGCTCGGAAGCCTGGTGCGCGTGGAGGCTTACGCCGTGATCGGCGAGGGGGCGACGATCGGTGATCGCGCGTGGATCGGCGCGCACGTCGTCGTCGGCGAGGGGGTGTCGGTCGGCGCGGACACACGCCTTTTTCCGCACGTCACCCTGTACAGCGGGACGTCGCTCGGCGACCGCGTGATCGTGCACAGCGGCGTCCGCCTCGGGAGCGACGGCTTCGGCTACGTCTACCGCGACGGCCAGCACGAGAAGATTCCGCACGTCGGCCGGTGCATCATCGGTCACGACGTGGAGATCGGCGCAAACTCGGCCATTGATCGCGGGAGCATTGACGACACGGTCGTCGGGGACGGGACGAAGATTGACAATCTCGTGCACCTCGCGCACAACGTGCGCGTCGGCCGCCTGTGCCTCATCCTCGCTCAGGTCGGCGTGGCCGGGAGCAGCCGCGTCGAGGACGGCGCGATCCTGGCGGGACAGGTCGGCGTGGCGGGACACCTCACCGTCGGCGCGCGGGCGCGTCTCGGCGCCCAGGCGGGCGTGATCAGCGACGTGCCGGCCGGCGAGGAGTGGTCCGGCTATCCGGCACGCCCGCACCGCGAGTCGCTTCGGGCCAGTGCCGCGCTCTTCAAGCTCGCGGGGCTGATGAAGCGGCTCGAGCGGTTGCTCGAGCGGGAGCCCGGATGAGCGCGCGCCGCACGATCCGCGAGCGCGCGGCACTGGCGGGAATCGGGCTGCACCTGGGCCGACCCTGCCGGCTCACGTTCCTGCCGGGGCGTTCGGGGGCGGGCATCGTCTTCCGGCGCACCGACCTGCCGGGCCGGCCCGAGACGCCCGCGACGGCCGAGACCGCGATTCTCGCCGAGCGTCGTACGCAGCTGGGCGAGGGGGAGGGGGCGCTCCACACGGTGGAGCACGTGCTGGCGGCCGTGGTGGGCGCCGGCCTCGACGACATCGTGATCGAGATGGACGGCCCCGAGCCGCCGATTCTCGACGGGAGCGCGCGTCCGTTCTTCGACGCCCTGCGCGGCGCGGGGGTCGCCGAGAACGGAGGCACGACCCAGGAGCTCCGGCTCGAGCAGGTCGTGCGCCTCGTGGACGGCGAGTCTGTCTACGTCGTCCATCCCGCCGACCAGCTCGAGGTCGAGGTCTCCATCGACTTCGCGCACCCGGTGGTCGGCGCGCAGTCAGGCCGCTGGCGCGTGACGGAGGAGACGTTCGCCACCGAGCTTGCCGGCGCGCGGACCTTCGGCTTTGTGCATGAAGTGGAGATGCTGCGTGCCAAGGGACTCATTCAGGGCGCCTCGACCGACAACGCCGTGGTGCTCGACGACCGCGGCGTAGTGGGCACGACGCTGCGCTGGCCCGACGAGTTCGTGCGCCACAAGGCGCTCGACGTCATCGGCGATCTCGCCCTGGCCGGTCAGCGCGTGAAGGCCCGCATCAGTGCGGTCAGGCCAAGCCATCGCGGGACCGTGACTCTCGTGCGCGAACTGCTCGCGCGCGGCCACCGGGAGGCCAAGGTGATCGAGATTGACGACATCATGAAGATTCTCCCCCACCGCTATCCGTTCCTGCTGGTGGACCGCATCCTGGAGATCGGACGAGAGAGGATCGTCGGAGTCAAGAACGTCACCATCAACGAGCCGTTCTTTCAGGGGCACTTTCCCGGACATCCGATCATGCCCGGCGTGTTGATCGTGGAGGCGATGGCGCAGGTCGGCGGCATGCTCCTCATGGGAACGGTGGACGACCCCGAAAGCAAGGTCGTGTACTTCATGTCGCTCGACAACGTGAAGTTCCGGAAGCCCGTGAGGCCGGGCGACCAGCTGCGCTTCGAACTCGAGCTGAAGCAGGTGCGCGGGAAGGTGTGCCGGATGGCGGGGGTCGCGAAGGTGGAAGGTGAGGTCGTGTGCGAGGCGGAGATGGCCGCCATGGTGCGCGACCGATGAGCGCGCGCATCCACTCGACCGCGATCGTGGACCGTGGCGCGGAGATCGCGGACGACGTCGAGATCGGCCCGTGGGCGCTCGTGGGGCCGGGCTGCACGGTCGGCGCGGGCAGCGTCCTGCAGGCGCGCGCCACGCTCGAGGAGAATGTCCGTCTCGGGGAGCGCGTGACGGTGGGCGTCGGCAGCGTCCTCGGGGGCAAGCCGCAGGACCTCAAGTTCAAGGGCGAAGTCACGCACGTCGAGGTCGGCGACGATACGACGATCCGCGAGTATGCGACGATCAACCGGGGCACGTCGCAGTCCTTCAAGACGACGGTGGGCCGGCACTGCTTCCTGATGTCCTACGTGCACCTTGCCCACGACTGTCACGTCGGCGACCACGTCATCATCTCGAACGGCACGCAGCTCGCGGGCCACGTCACGATCGAAGACCACGCGACGATTTCGGGACTCTGCGCGATCCATCAGTTCACGAAGATCGGGCGGCACGCGTTCATTGGCGGGTGTTCGCGCGTGCCCAAGGACATCCCGCCCTTCGTGAGGGCGGTGGGGAATCCGATCCGTCTCTATGGCCTGAACAGTGTGGGACTCTTGCGCCGCGGGTTTTCCGAGGAGGTCCTCGCGGAGCTGAAGAAGGCGTACCGCCTGTTCTTCCGCTCCGAGTTGAACGTGAGCCAGGCGATCGAGCAGGCGGCTCGCGAGCTGAAGGCCTTTCCGGAGGTGAAGGACCTCATCGCGTTCGTGGAGTCGAGCGGGCGCGGGGTCACGGTATGACCGGGACGCTTCGCGTCGGCGTCGTGGGGACAGGGAGTCTCGGCTACCATCACGCGCGGATCCTGCGCGACGTGCGTGCGGCCGCGTTCGCCGGCTTCTACGAGCTCGACGCCGAGCGCGCACACACCGTGTCGCGCGAGCTGGGCGTGCGCGCGTATTCGTCGCTCGACGCGCTGCTCGCGGACGTGGACGCCGTCTCGATCGTGGTGCCGACCAGGGCGCATCACGCCGTGGCGCGCCAGGCGCTGGCCGCGGGGAAGCACCTCCTGATCGAGAAGCCGATGACGGCGACGCTGGACGAAGCCGACGACCTGCTCGCGCTGGCGCGGGCGCGGGGCATGCTCGTCCAGATCGGGCACATCGAGCGCTTCAACCGCGCCATCCGGGCCGCCCTGCCGCACGTGGATCATCCGCTGTTCATGGAC
>DATEDF010000139.1:0-30189 GCA_035286465.1 Gemmatimonadaceae bacterium
CGCGCGATACCGGGCGCGTGGCCGCTCCCCAAGGCGTCACGGCTCTTCCTGCGCACGGCCGACGGCCGCTTCGTGCCCGACAGCGCAAATGCGAAGGCGCTCGCCGCGCTCGCCCTCGTCTCCGCCGCGCTCTTCGCCGACGTGGACGGCGATGGATGGCCCGAGCTCGTCGTGGCCGCCGAGTGGGGTCCGGTGCGCGTCCTGCGCAACGAGCGGGGCCGGTTCCGCGAGGTGACGCGGGAATGGGGACTCGCCGAGCGCACGAGCCGCTGGAACGGCCTCGCGGCGGGCGACTTCGACGGCGACGGCCGGATGGACCTGGTCGCCACGAGCTGGGGGCGCAACACGCCGTGGCGGGCGTCGCCGGGTCGCCCCTACGAGCTGGTGGCCGGCAATTTCGGTGGCGAGGGACTCGGCCTCGTGTACGCGCGCGCCGACTCGCTCACCGGGCGCGAAATGCCGCTCGAGTCGTTCTCGCGCCTGGGCGTCGCGATCCCCCCCGTCCGCGCACGCATCGCGACGTTCGCCGATTTCTCGCGGGCGAGCGTGGACGAGCTGCTGGGCGACGCGGCGAAGTCGGCGGTGCGCGTCGGCGCGACGACCTTCGACCACACGCTCTTCCTCAATCGCGGCGGCCGGTTCGAGGCGAGCGCGCTCCCGGCGCCCGCACAGATGGCCCCCGCGTTCGGCGCGGTCGTCGCCGACTTCGACGGCGACGCGCGCGAGGACCTCTTCCTCGCGCAGAACTTCTTCCCCACGGAGATCGGCACGATGCGCCTCGACGCCGGCGCGGGGCTCGTGCTGCTCGGCGACGGCCGCGGCGGCTTCCGGCCGCTCGGCGTGCGCGCCTCGGGGATTTCCGTGCTCGGCGACCAGCGGGGCGCCGCGGCCGCGGACTACGACGGCGACGGCCGCGTGGATCTCGCGGTGTCGCAGAACGGCGCGGCCACGACACTCTGGCACAACGTGCGAGGGGCGGCGGGGCTGCGCGTACGGCTCGACGCCGGCGCGGCGAACCCGCTCGGCGTGGGCGCGCAGCTCCGCGTCATCGTGGGTGCGACACCGGGCCCCGCGCGCGAGGTGCACGCGGGAAGCGGCTACTGGTCAATGGACGGCGCCACCACGGTGCTCGCGCTGCCGGAGGGCGCGAGCGCGCTCCGTGTGCGTTGGCCGGGCGGGCGCGAGCAGACGGTACCGATCGCGAAGGCAACGCGGGAGCTGAGGCTCAAGCGGCCGCCGTAGGCCGCAGCGCCGCGAGCGCCGCGAGCGCCACGAGCGCCACGGCGCCGTGGCCCCGGCCTACGGGCGCCTTCCCGGCGGCCCGGAGCGCGTCCAGATGACGATCACGCCGCAGCCGGCACTCCGTCCCGCGAACTCACCCGGAACGTCGCTCGGGCCCGTGTACACCTCCAGCGCCTCGATGTCCCGGATCGGCACCGAGGGACCGAAGGCGTTGTCCACGCGCTCATCCACGATGTAGTCGGGGCGACACTGCATCGGCGCACGCGCCATCCGGATGTAGCAGCCGATGCCGCCGCCGCACTCGACCGTGACGCCGCGGAGCCCGCGCATCGCGTCGTGCAGCGAGTAGTAGCCCGCCTTCTCGATGTCGTCGCGAGTCAGATACTGGCCACGGCCGGTCGCCTTGCGCCGCTCGAAATCCACGTAGCGGGGTCCGAGCGAGGGCGGCGCCGTGACCGGGACGCTCGGCAGCGGCTGCGCTCCTCGGGCGAGCGCATTCGTCGAGTCCAGCTCGATCCGCCGGTCCTTGACCTCGCCGCGCGCGAGCGAAACGAAGAGCGAGGCCGACGGGAAGCCGCGCGCGCGAACCATGAAACGCACGACCCCAGTGGGAAGGTCCGGAAAGCGGAACGCTCCCGAGGAGTCGGTGGATACCGTCCGGTTGTCGCCGAGGTGGATGATGTCCGCCCCCGCGATCGGCCCTCCGGTGCTCCGGTCCACGACCTTCCCGGTCAACCCCGACCCGCCTCGTTGCGCGAGGGCGGGACTCGGCCCGATCAAGAGGGCGAACAGACACCAAAGCAACAGGCAGCCAAGTCGCGACATCGCCTCACTCCATACCGCGGAGACCGGTGACACCAGCGGATGGCCGAGGTGTGCCGCCAGCCGTGACGAGAACCCTGGGTGACAAGGTATGCTATTCAGGCGCCGGTGGAAAGCGGCGATCTTGCGCTGGGACACGCACATACGCATTTTTGGTGCAGTTGACGGGCGCGCAGACGTGCTGAGGCCGGCCTCGCGCGCAATGCCACCAAGTGATCGCTGCTTCAGTTCTCTAACCCGCACCGGGGTTCTCCTCATGGATCGTGCGTGGATTCGGCGTTTGCTCCAGTTGACCGGTGTCACGGTTGCGCTGGCGCTGCACAGCGGCATGGCCGCTGCCCAGACCGCGGTGTTCTCCGGCCGCGTGACGTCGCTCGGACAGCCACTGGGCGGTGCGACCGTCGGGATTCCCGAGCTGGGCGTCGGCTCCGTCACCGGCACCGATGGACGCTACAACTTCACCGTTGACGTCACGCGTGCCCGCGGCCGCACCCTCAACGTCGTCGCGAGGTACATCGGCTACAAGCCGAAGACGATGGCGGTCACGCTCGCCGCGGGGCGCACCGAGAAGGACTTCGAGCTCGAGAAGGACGTGCTGAATCTCGAGCAGGTCGTGGTCACGGGAGTCAGCGACGCCACGTCGCAGAAGAAGACCGCGTTCGCCGTGGGTGTGGTGGACGCGTCGCAGCTCAAGGAGTCGCCGCAGGCGTCGTCGCCGCTCGCGGGTCTGAGCGGGCGCGTGGCGGGCGCGAGCGTCGTGACGACGTCCGGGCAGCCGGGCACGCCGCCGGCGGTCCGCCTTCGGTCCGCGACGAGCCTCACGGGCCGCCAGGATCCGCTCGTGATCGTGGACGGCACGATCTCCCGGCTCTCGCTGGCGGACATCAACTCCGAGGACATTGACCGCGTGGAGGTCATCAAGGGCGCGGCGGCGAGTTCACTGTACGGGTCGGACGCCGCGAACGGCGTCATCCAGATCTTCACGAAGCGCGGCGCGAACCTCGCCGAAGGGCAGCTGGTCCTCACCGTGCGCAACGAGTACGGACAGAGCCGCATCGGGAAGAAGATCGGGCGCAACGACTCGCACGAGTATCAGCTCAACGCGAGCGGCCAGTTCGCCTACGATGCCAACGGCAACCGGATTCCGGAGGCCGATCGCATCGCCGACAACCGGTATCCCGTCTACTACGACCAGCAGTCGCAGGTCTTCAAGCCCGGGACGTTCCTCACGAACTACGTCTCCGTCGGGCAGCGGCGGGGCACCACGAATTTCGCGGCGTCGTTCCAGAACACCAAGGAGACGGGCGTCCTCACGCAGCTCACCGGCTTCGGCCGGCAGAACTTCCGCATCAACCTCGACCAGGCGCTCTCGGACAAGGTGGACATCTCCACCGGCGCGTTCTACGGCCGGTCGCACGCCGATCAGGTGGATGACAGCGGGCTCAACATGTTTTTCGGCATGCGCTTCCTGGAGCCCAACGTCCGGATTGACTCGATCACGCCGCAGGGATTGTACAACGCCGTGATCAAGCAGCCGCCGCTCTCGGGCAACGTCATCAATCCGCTCTACTACCTGTCGCAGCGCGAGACGACCAACGAGCGCGACCGGTTCACCGGCACCTTCAAGCTGCGGTACCGTCCCACCACCTGGCTCACCGCGGACGGCAACGTCAACTACGACGTGTCGAACCAGAACTACAAGGACTTCGAGCCGCTCGGGTACCTGAACTCCTCGGGCGCCAAGAGCAAGGGGACGCTCTTCCAGAGCGGGACGTCGGATCGCTCGTACAACACGGGGATGACGGTCACCGCCGTGAAGACCACGAGTTGGTTCACGAACACGACGAAGGCCGCCTGGGTGTACGAGGACCAGAACACGAACAACTTCAACGTGAACGCCTCGGCGCTGACGGTGCCCAAGGTGCCGGAGTTCGGGGCGGCGGCGCAGGATCCCAACAACCCGATCATTCCGGGATCGTCCACCCTGCCGATCCGGAACCAGAACTACTTCGTCATCACCACGTTCGACATCAAGGACCGCTACATCGTGGACGGCTTGGTGCGGCGCGACGAGTCGTCGCTCTTCGGCTCCGAGCAGCGCGGCCAGACGTACCAGCGCTTCTCGGCGGCCTGGCGCGTGTCGGAGGACCTCCGGATCGGGGGAGTAGACGAGCTGAAGCTGCGCGCGTCGTACGGCACGGCCGGGCTCCGGCCGGTGTTCGACGCGCAGTACGAGGCGTTTGCGATTACCGGCGGGAGCCCGACGAAAATCACGCTTGGCAACGCGAACCTCAAGCCGGCGTTCTCGAAGGAAACGGAGGTCGGGTTCAACGTCAACTTCCTGCGCGACTACACGTTCGAGTACACGTACTCGGACAAGAACACCAACGACCAGATCCTGAACGTTCCGGTGTCGTCGGCGACGGGATACCGCAGCCAGTGGATCAACGCCGGGACCCTTTCCGGGCAGACGCACGAGGTGGCGGTCGGCGCGGTCCTTGCCTCGAAGGCGGACTTCTTCTGGCGGGTGAATCTCGCGGCGGACCGCACGAGGCAGCGGATCACCGACCTCAAGGTGGCCCCGTTCCTCGTGGGGCCGAACGCCGCCGATGCGAACACGAGGATCTTCCGGATCGCCGAGGGTGAGCCGTTCGGCGTGATCTATGGCTCGCGATGGATCAAGACGGCGGATCAGCTCGCCACGGCGCTCAGCGCGGGCAAGCACGCCGGAACGGCGGCGGACTATCAGCTCAATGAAGAGGGCTTCTACGTCGCGAAGTCCGCGTATCGCACGGCGAGCGAATTGCCGCTCAAGGCCTACGACAAGGACGGCAACTCGCTGACGGCGATCGGTGACGTAAACCCCGACTTCAACCTCTCGCTGAACAGCAACACGACGTGGCGGTCGCTCTCGGTGAGCGCCCTGCTCAACTGGGTGAAGGGCGGGAACATCTACAACTACACCCGGCAGTGGCCGTTCAACGAGCAGCGCGATGCCGTCTACGACCAGGCGGGCAAGCCGGCGGCCGAGCGGAAGCCGGTGAGCTACTACCAGGCGTTCTACAACAACTTCGACGCGAATGAGTACTTCGTCGAGGACGGGTCGTTCATCCGGCTTCGCGAGCTGGCCGTGAACTGGCAGCTTCCGTCGTCGCTCGTCAGGTCGCTCCGCTTGGCGAACTTCACCACGGCGCGGCTCGGCATCGTCGGCCGAAACCTGTGGACGAGCACGAAGTACAGCGGCTACGATCCGGACGTCTCGGGCCCGGGTGGCGGCAACCCGTTTGCGTACCGTGTGGACTACTTCACCTATCCGAGCTACCGCACGTTCACCGTGATGCTCGAGCTCGGCTACTGAGCCTCGGGACCCGACCATGAGGAAATCACTGATGCAGATTTCGCGAACCGTTCGGGGCCTTGGCCTCCTCGCCGTGATGGCGGCGGCGGGGTGCAAGTCACTCGACGTCGAGAACCCGAACGCGCCGGATGCGGCGCGCGCGCTGTCCGATCCGGACGCCCTCGAGGCGGTGGCCGGCGGAACGCTCCGCACGTGGTTCAACACGTACGACGCGATGGAGGGCAACAGCGTGCTCGTCACGCAGGCGCAGACGTACAGCGCCTCGTGGAACAACTTCAACATGAACTTCTACTCGAGCATTGACGCCGACGGCACGCGCAACAGCCGGCCCTGGCAGAACGATCCGGCGGCGGCGGGCCGCACCAGCGTCGAGGCGCCCTGGAGCGGCTACTACAGCGCGCTCTCGTCCGCGACGGACGTGCTGCGGGCCATCCGCACGAACGGCGTGGTGATCAACACCGCCGCGGACACGAAGCGCGCGGAAACGATCGCGGTGCTCGTGCAGGGCGCCGCGCTGGCGGGGATCGCGGTCAACTACGACAAGGGCTACATCGTGGACGAGACGGTGGATCTCAGCACGCTCGCCTACTCGAACCGCAAGGAGCTGCGCGACGCCGCGCTCGCGAAGTTCAACGACGCGATCGCGCTCGCCGGCGCGAACACCTTCACGACGCCGTCCGCGTGGACGAACGGGAACTCGTACGACAACACGCAGATCGCCCGCATCGCGAACACGATGGCGGCGATGCTGCTCGCGTACTGGCCGCGCAACTCGGCGGAGAACGGCCAGGTCAACTGGGCGCAGGTCGCGACGTACGCGGCCGCGGGCATGTCGAGCGGCACGCCGTTCGACTTCGTGTTCGTGGGTGACGGGTGTGTGGCGTGGTGTCCCGAGATGATCGTGTGGTTCAACTCGATAGACACGGGACGGCTGCACACACGCGTCGCGAACATGCTCGACCCGGTGACGCAGAAGACTCCGTGGCCTCTGGGAGGGAATCCCCAGCCGAACTCGGCGGACAAGCGTCTCGGCGACGGGTCGTTCGGCGACGCCTCGATGGTGGCCGGGTTCGGCAACGTCCCCAAGACCGCGAACGCCGGCACCGATTTCGCCTGGTCGTCGCAGGCGAACTTCAACAACGCCCGTGGCACGTACCACCAATCGAACATCGGGCACATCCGCTACGACCTGAGCGGCACGCAGGCCACGACGGGAATCTACTTCGGGTATGGCCCGGCGCCGGTGATTTCGGCCGCGCAGAGCGACCTGCTCTGGGCCGAGGCACTCATCCGGAGCAGCGGCAGCCTCGCGACCGCGGCGACGCTCATCAACAAGACACGCGTCACGCGCGGCGGGCTCCCGCCGGCGGCAGCGGGCGACGGGACCGCCGGCCTCACGGCGAAGCTCCAGTACGAACAGGAGCTCGAGCTGCTCGGCCTCGGCGCGTCGCCCTATTACAATCGCCGTCGCGTGGACAACGGCCTTCTGGCGGGCACGCCTCGGGAAATGCCGGTCCCCGCGAAGGAGCTCGGGGTGTTCGGCCAGCCGCTGTACACCTGGGGCGGGACCGGGCTGGCGAACTCGCCGACACCTCCGTAAGGACGGTGAAGGGCGAAGGGACAAAGCGAAGGGCGAAGGGACAACGCGAAGGGCGAAGGGACAACGCGAAGGGCGAAGGGACAAAGCGAAGGGCGAAGGGACAAAGCGAAGGGCGAAGGGACAAAGCGAAGGGCGAAGGGACAAAGCGAAGGGCGAAGGGACAAAGTGAAGGGCGAAGGGACAAAGCGAAGGGCGAAGGGACAAAGCGAAGGGCGAAGGGACAAAGCGAAGGGCGAAGCGGAGTCTCACGGCTCTCTTCGCCCTTTGCGCCTCGCTATCCCTTCGCTCTTCGCCCTTCGCTCTTCGCTCTTCGCTCTTCGCCCTTCGCCCTTCGCCCTTCGCCCTTCGCCCTTCACCCTTCACCCTTCACTCTTCACCCTTCGCCCTTCGCCCGACCCCTCACGCCTCACCTCAGTCGGCAACCTTTCCCGGCAACACGTACCTGAGCGGATCCACCGGCTGCCCATTCACGTGCACCTCGTAGTGCAGGTGCGGGCCCGTGGTGAGCCCGCTGCTGCCGACCGTGGCGATGAGCTGCCCGCGCGTCACCGTCTGGCCTCGCCGAACGAGAATGCGGGAGCAGTGCGCGAACTTGGTCACGATGCCGTTGCCGTGGTCAATCTCGAAGGCGTTGCCGTAGCCCGGCTCGAAGCCCGCCGATCTCACGCGCCCGGCAGCCGGGGCGATGATCGGTGCGCCGCGCGGCGCCGACACGTCAATCCCCTCGTGCGGCAGGTTCGCGTGCAGCACGGGATGGAAGCGGCTCTGCGAGAAGTTGCTCGAGAGCCACCCCACGGTCGGCATGATCGAGGGCGTACTGGCGAGTCGCTCGAAGTTGCGCGTCAGCGTGTCGCTGACGGCGCGGAAGCTCGATGCGAGTTCCGTCGCGCGGGCGATCATCCCGTCCAGGTCCGGCCGAGTGCCGAAGCCGAGGCGGCCAAGGAAGGGCCTGGGCAGGCGCGGCGCCACCGCGACGCCGGCCAGCGCGGCCCCGCGGTCGGCCGGACGCGCGCCGTCGCCGACTCCGGCAATCTCCTCGGTGCTGTCCACCGGAAGCCCGGCCAGGAGGCGGAGCTGCAAGTCGCGCGTGCCGAGCGCGGCGAGCGTGTCGCTCAGCGCCGAGAGCCTCTCGTCTATGCGGACAAGCTCGCCACGCAAGCGGTCATTCTGCGCCGCGAGCAGCCGGGCGCCCGGGGTGGCATACGGCGTGAAGAGGATGCCGATGGCGCCCGTCACGAGAAGACAGGCGGTCACGGCGCCCGCGAGGAGCGCGCGGCGCCCGCGCGACCCGAAGCGGATCGTCCGCGTTGGCCCGTTCCCCGGCGGGACGATGAGAATGGTCCAGTGCTTGAACGGCATTGGCCCTAAGAGTGCGCTCCCGGCGGTGATCCGTCAACCGAGTACCGGCGACCGATAACCGTGCTGTCGTGGGAGGACACAGCCGCTCTCAGGGCTCGGTGTTCGGTTTTCGGACGCTGTCGCCATCCGGCCGTGGGAAGAGGGCCTCGCCCTTTCGGACCCGCCAACCGGTGGCGGCGAGGTGCTCGGCGTCACTGAAGCGCACAGCCGTGGCACGGCCTGGCGCGCCGAGGAGCGACCAGAGCGCGTCCGACTTCCCGGGCATGAACGGAGCGAGGTACGCGGCCTGGCGGGCGAGTGCGCGCACGAGCGCGGCGAGCGTCTCGTCAAGTTCGGAGCGCTTCGCGCTGGTCCTGGCGAGCGCCCACGGCTGTCTCGACTGCACGAATTCGTTGCCGCGGTTCACGGTGCTGAAGAGCCACGAGAGCGCTTCGTGCGGGAGATAACCGCGCGACCCGTCCATCGAACTCACGGCTCGCCGGAAGTCGTCCCGATTCGCTCCATCGAGCGGACCTTCCTCACCGCCGGGCACGACCCCGCCACAGTACTTCTCCACCATCGCCACGACTCGGCTCGCCAGGTTGCCGAGCCCGTTCGCGAGGTCGGCCGTGTACACCGCGTCGAATCGCTCCGGCGTGAAGCTCCCGTCGCCGTCGAACGGGATCTCGCTGAGCAGGAAGTACCGGAGCGCGTCGGGCCCGAACCGCTCGACCGCGTCCGCGAGCTCGATCTTCACCCCCGCCGACTTCGAGAACCGCTCTCCGCCGAACGAGATGAAGCCGTGCGCCCACACGCGCTCGGGGAGCGGCAACTCGGCGGCCTGCAGCATCGCCGGCCAGATCACGCAGTGCAGGCGCGTGATGTCCTTGCCGATGATGTGCAGCTGCGCGGGCCACCGGTCCTTCCAGCCCGAGGCGGGATAGCCGGTCGCCGTGAGGTAGTTCGGGAGCGCGTCAAACCAGACCCACGTGCCCTGCGCCTCGCCATCGCTCGATGCGATGGGGAAGGGGATCGCCCACGCGAGCTTCGACCGCGTGATCGAGATGTCCTCCAGACCCTTCGAGAGGAGCCCCAACACCTCGTTCCGCCGAGACTCCGGCTGGAGAAACCCGGGTCGCTCCTCGAACAGGCGCTCCAGGAAAGGCTGGTACTTCGTGAGGCGGAAGAACCAGTTCCGCTCCCTGGTCCACTGCAGGTCGCGTGTCGGATGCAGGGCGCATTTGCCGTCGGTGATCTCGTCGTCGCGCTTGAACTGCTCGCATCCCACGCAGTACCAGCCCTCGTACTCCTTCTCGTAGAAATCGTCCGGCGAGGCCTCGTAGATGCGTTTGATGAACGCGCGCACACCGCTCTTGTGCGCGGGGTCTGTGGTGCGGATGAACTGGTCGTACGAGATGCCGAGCCGGCTCCACGTCGCGCGGAACCGCTCGGCGATCCCGTCCACGAAGGCCTGCGGCTCGACGCCCGCCGCGCCGGCGGCCTGGGCGACTTTCTGGCCGTGCTCGTCCATCCCGATGAGAAAGTGGACGTCGCGGCCGAGCTGCCGGTGGAAGCGGGCGATGGCGTCGGCGCCGATCTTCTCGAGGGCGTGCCCGAAGTGCGGGTCGCCGTTGGCGTAGTCAATCGCGGTCGTGAGGTAGAACTTCTCTCGCTCCGGCGCCGTCACATCATGATCCCGAGGCGGGTGGGGCCGGCGGGGTGGAGCCGCTCGAAGGCCCCGAGCGCGCGCCGCCGCTGGGCGGATCGCCGGGTGCGCCGCCGCTCGGCGGACTCCCCGGTGCGCCGCCGCCACCCTGCCCCCGGCGGCCGCCGCGCCGCCCGCGGCGACGCCGTCGGCGGCCTTCGCGGGGCATCTGGGGCGGCGCGGCGCCGGCATCCGCGGGTGCGGGGTCGGCCGGCGGCCGCTCATCCGCTGACGCGTCGGTCGTGTGCGGCGTATCCCCTCGCGGCGCATCCCGAAGCGGCGCAGCCCCGCGCGGTCCCTCCCCGCGCGGTCCCTCTCCGCGTGGTCCCTCCCGTCGCGCCGCATCCCCGCGCGCGGGCGCTCGCTCGATCGCGACCACGGGTCCCCGCTCCTCCTCGGATTCCTCTTCCTCCTCGGGTTCGGACGGAGGTTCCACGGTGGTCTCGAGCAGCTCGACGCCCAGTTCGCGGTTGAGCGCCGAGAGCGCCACGGTCCGCACGTCGCCTGAGATCGCGCGCAGCGTCACCTGCTCCCGGAAGATGTCGTTCGAGACGACCTTCTCCTCGCCGAGCGTGGTGACGAGCACCTTCCCTTCCTTGGGGAAGCGCCTGCGCTGCTGCACGTAGAACTCGTGCTCGTGGCGCAGGCAGCACATCAGGCGGCCGCACGAACCCGAGATCTGCGCGGGGTTCAGCGTCGAGAGCCGCTGGTCCTTGGCCACGCTCGACTTCACGGGGCGAAGCTCCGGCAGCCAGCTCGCGCTGCAGTACTGCCGCGCGCAGCGGCCGACGCCGTCGAGCCGTTTGGCCTCGTCGCGCACGCCGATGTGCCACATCTGCACCCGCGTGCCGAAGAGCCCCTCGAGTTGCCGGACGAGCTGCCGGAAGTCCACGCGCTTTTCAGCGGTGAAGTAGATCGTGAGCCGCTTCTTGTCCCACTGCCATTCCGTGTCCGAGACTTTCATCTCGAGGCCCTGCGACCGGACCTTCTCGATGGCGCGGCGCCGGACGTTGTCCTCGTCCACGCGCAACTGCGCCGCGCGCGCGATCTCCGGGCCGCCCGCCACGCGCACGACCTTGCGCAGCTTCGCCGGCGCGGCCTTGCCGTGGGTCGTGCCCGCCTTGCGGCGTTCGGCCAGGTCGCCCGTGGCGTGCACGCGGCCCAGGTCCTCTCCGCGCTCGGCCTCGACGATCACGGCGGTCCGCGGCGCGAGCGCCGCGTCAGCCGGCCAGAGGAAGAACTCGCGCCGGTTCCCCTTGAAGGCGACCTCGACGAGCTGTGGTGGCGCCGCGGGCTCGGCAATCGGCACGACCGGCGCGACGACGTCGCTCATTCGTCGAACACGCCCATGCGCAGGTACTTCTCGCGCCGGCGACGCACGAGCTTGTCGGGCTTGAGCCGCCGCAGTTCATCGAGGTGCCTGAGCACGGCGTCGTGCACCGCCTGGGCGGTGACCTCGTGGTTCGCGTGCGCTCCGCCCGGGGGCTCGGGCACGATCTCATCAATGATCCTGAGCTCGAGCAGGTCCTGCGCCGTGATCTTGAGCGCGCTCGCCGCCTTTTCGCGCATCTCGGGGTTCTTGCCGTCCTTCCACAGAATGGCCGCGCATCCCTCGACCGTGATCACCGAGTAGATCGCGTTCTGCAGCATCAGGATCCGGTCGGCCACACCCAGCGCGAGCGCGCCGCCGGAACCGCCTTCGCCGATCACGGTGGCGATGATCGGCACGGTGAGCTGGCTCATCTCGAGCAGGTTGCGCGCGATCGCTTCGCTCTGCCCGCGCTCCTCGGCACCGAGTCCGGCCCACGCGCCCGGCGTGTCAATCAACGTCACGACCGGCACGTGGAACTTCTCGGCCAGCTTCATCAGGCGCAGCGCCTTGCGGTATCCCTCGGGGTGGGGCATCCCGAAGTTGCGGTGCAGGTTCTCCTTGGTGTCGCGCCCGCGCTGGTGGCCGATCACCATGATGGTCTCGCCGTCAATGCGCGCCCAGCCGCCGACGATCGCCGGGTCGTCGCGGTAGGCCCGGTCGCCGTGGACCTCGATGTAGTCGGTGAGCGCGAGGCGGATGTAGTCGAGCGTGAAGGGGCGGCGCGGGCTGCGCGCCACCTGCACACGCTGGATGGGCGTGAGGTGGTCGTAGATCTCGCGGCGCAACTCGCCGAGCTTCTTCTCGAGCGGCACGAGCTCCTCGTCCACGCTGATCTGGCGCTCTTCGGCGAGGCGCTTGAGCTCGTCAATCTGCTTTTCGAGTTCGACCAGCGGCTTCTCGAACTCCAGGGCGGAGGTGCCCATGCTACGCTCCGCGCACGAGGCGCACGCGCTCGGACCCGAGCAGCGCGCGCAGCTCGAGCAGCGCGGCGGACGCCGGCGAGAGCTTCAGCGACGCCGAGCGCCAGCGCGCGCGCGAGCCATCGCGGCCGCTCCACTGGACCTCGAGCGGTGCGGAGCCCGGATGCGCGTCCACCACCGAGCGGATGTCGCGCATCACGAGGGCCGGCAGCGTTTCCGCCTCGGCCAGCTCCAGCGAGACGGCGATCTGCCCCGCCGTGCGCAGCTCCGCGAGGCGCGTGACCGATTCGACGATGAACGTGGGCGCGTCCACGCCCTGGTCGCGGCGCGAGTACCCGCCCTTGATGAGCACCGGCACGTCCGGCAGCACGCGATCGCCGATCGCCGCCCACGCCTCCGGAAAGACGAGCACCTCGGTGCTGCCGGAGAAGTCCTCCACCGTGAGCCGCGCGAACTCGTTGCCCGTCTTCTTCGACAGCTGGCGCCGCACCGCCGTGACGACGACGGCGATGGCCACCGGCTGGTCGCTCCACGCGCCGAGCTGCGCCACCTTGTGCGTGGCCAGCAGCTCGCACTCGGCGCGGAACGGCTCCAGCGGGTGGCCGGAGATGTAGAAGCCCAGGATCTCCTTCTCCCGCGTGAGGCGCTCATGCTCGGTGAAGGGCGGCACGTTCGGGAGGAGCGGGCGGAGCTGGGCGGCGGCCGCCGGCGCGCCGCGCGCATCGCCGAAGAGCGACCCTTGGCCCGTGGCAACCTCGTCCTGCGCGAGCGAGGCCGACTGGATGGCGCCATCGAGCGCGGCGGCGAGCTGTGCGCGATGGCCGCCCAGGCCGTCGAGCGCGCCCGCGTGGAGGAGCGCCTCGAAGACGCGCTTGTTGCAGAGCCGGAGGTCCACGCGCTCGGCGAAGTCGTACAGCGACGTGAAGGGCTTCACCGTCCGCGCCGCGATGATCCCGTCTATGGCACTCCGCCCGACGTTGCGCACGGCTCCGAGGCCGAAGCGGATGCGCGTGTCGCCGACCACCGTGAACTTGTAGCCGCTCTCGCTCACGTCCGGGGGGAGGATCTCGAGCCCGAGGTCCCGCGCCTCGTTGATGTACTTCACCACGCTGTCGGTGTCGCCGATGCACGCCGAGAGCAGCGCGGCCATGAACTCGGCCGGGAAATGGACCTTGAGGTAGGCGGTGCGGTACGAGAGCACCGAGTACGCCACCGAGTGCGACTTGTTGAAGCCGTAGCGCCCGAACGTCTCGAGCTGGCCGGCCAGCTCGGCGATGACGTGCTTCTCGTACCCGCGCGCGATGCACTTCGCGACGAACTTGTCGAGCTCCTGCCGGATCAGCTCGGCGTCCTTCTTCCCGACCGCCTTGCGCAGCACGTCGGCCTCGGCGAGCGAGATGCCCGCGAGCCGCTGCGCGATGCGCATCACCTGCTCCTGGTAGGTGATCACGCCGTAGGTCGGCGCGAGGATCTCCTCCAGCTCGGGGAGCGCGTAGCTCACGGGCTCCTCGCCCCGCTTGCGCCGGCAGTAGACGCGGTGCATGCCGGCGTCGAGCGGGCCGGGGCGCATTAGCGCGTTCGACGCGACGAGATCGTCGAAGCGGTCGGCGCGCATCTGGCGCAGCATGTCGGTGGCGAGCGGCGACTCGAACTGGAAGACGCCCGCGGTGCGCCCGGCCCGGAGCGCGCGGTAGGTCGCCTCGTCGTCGAGCGGCAGCGTCGCCAGGTCCGGCGCTTCGCGGCCTCGGGCGCGGATCATCCCGAGCGTGTCGTGGAGCACGGTGAGCGTGGTGAGGCCGAGGAAATCCATCTTGAGCATCCCGGCCTTCTCGAGCGCGATCATGTCGTACTGGGTGACCACGACGCGCTCCTCCTCACCGCCGCCGGCGCCCTTCGCGCCGCTCAGGGCCGAGCCCTTCGTCTCCTGCGTGCAGACCGGGACGTAGTCCTCGAGCGGGCCCGGCGCGATCACCACGCCCGCCGCGTGCACGCCCGCGTGGCGCGAGAGCCCCTCGAGCCGGGTCGCGTAGTCGAGGAGCTGCCGGTGCCGGTCGTCCTGCTCGTAGAGCTTCCGCAGGTCGGGCACCTTCTCGATCGCCTCCTGCACCGTGTACGCGAGGTTGGGCTGGTTCGGGATGAGCTTCGCGATCGCGTCGGTCTCCGCCGGCGTGAACCCCAGGACGCGGCCCACGTCCTTGATCGCGGCGCGTGACTTGAGCGTGCCGAACGTGATGATCTGCCCCACGCACTCGCGCCCGTACTTCTCGCGCACGTACTCGAGCACTTCACCGCGCCGCTCCTCGCAGAAGTCCACGTCAATGTCCGGCATGGACACGCGTTCCGGATTCAGAAAGCGCTCGAACAGGAGGTCGAAGGTGAGCGGGTCCACGTCCGTGACGCGCAGGGCGTAGGCCACGAGCGACCCGGCTGACGAGCCGCGTCCCGGCCCCACGGGAATCCCGCGGTCGCGCGCGGCCTTGATGAAGTCCGCCACGATGAGGAAATAGCCCGCGTAGCCCGTGTTCGTGATCACGCGCAGCTCGTAGTCGAGCCGCTCCTTCGCCGCACCGGGCAGCGGCTTCCCGTAGCGCTCCTCGGCGCCCGCGGTCGCCAGCTTCACCAGCAGGTCGCTCTCCGACTTGACCCCCCTGGGGAGCGGGAACGACGGCAGGTAGTACTTCTTCTCGAACGCGAAGCCCGCCTCGTCCGCGATCTTGAGCGTGTTCACGAGGACGTCGGGCCGGTCCTTGAAGTACGCGCGGATCTCCGGCGCGCTCTTGAAGTAGAGCCCGCGGTCGTAGCGCAACCGGTTCTCGTCGAGGCGGTCCTTCTTGAGGCCGATGCAGAGGAGCACGTCGTGCGCGTCGTGGTCCTCCTCGCGCAGGAAGTGCGAGTCGTTCGTGGCGATCACCGGCAGGCGCAGCGCCTTCGCGAGCTTGAACACCAGCGCGTTCAGCTTCTTCTGGTCGCCGGCGTCGTGCGCCTGCACTTCGAGGTAGTAGCGGTCCTTGAAGACGTCCGCGTACCATTCGGCGACCTGCTTCGCCTCGTCGAACCGGTCCTCGAGGAGATGGGTGGCGACTTCGCCCACCATGCACGCGCTCGAGACGATGATCCCTTCGTGATGGCGGGCCAGCAGCTCGCGATCCACCCGGGGCTTCCCGTAGAACCCCTCGGTATACGCGAGCGACGAGAGCTTGACGAGGTTGCGGTACCCCTGGAGGTCGCGCGCGAGGAGAATGAGGTGGTAATATGAGCGGTCGCTCGGTGTGGCCCGCCCGCGGGTCCGCCGGTCGCCGGAGGCGACGTACGCCTCCATCCCGATGATGGGTTTGATCCCCTGCCGGCGCGCCTTCTCGTGCAGCTCCAGGGCCGCGTGGAGGTTGCCGTGGTCGGTGATCGCCAGCGCCGGCTGCTCGAACTCGACGGCCCGCGCGATCAGATCGTCAATGCGGTTGGCGCCATCGAGCAGGGAGTACTCGGTATGGCAATGCAGGTGGACGAATGCCATTGAATCGCAAAGGTAGCCGTTCCCGGTGGGCCCGTCAAAGCGAAGCGCGCGAGGGAAACCTACGGCTAAGACATTGGACTCCAACCGGTTATCAGTCGAGTGAGCGCAGAGGTGCCCCGAGCGCGTGATCGGGCGCGCGGCGATTCCTGGATGCGGCTCGCCGCCGCCGCGCTCACCGCGTTCGCGTGCCACAGGGAGCGCGTGCTCGCGCCCATCGAGGCCTCGTACGCGCTCTCCATCGTCTCCGGCGATCAGCAGCGCGCGCCGGCGGGGAGCGTGCTTCCCGATCCGCTCGCGGTGCTGGTGCGGGACGCGGCCGGCGTGCCGGTGAAGGGCGTGCGCGTGGTGTTCCACGTCGAGCGCGGCGCCTCGGCCGGCTCGGCGATGCTCGACTCCATCGGCGTGACGACGCCCGCCGGCGTGGCGACCGCGCGGCTCGAGCTGGGCACTGCGCTGGACACCACGACGGTCGTCGCCCATCCCGCGCTCGCGGCCGGCCGGTCCATCACGCTCGTGGCGGTCGCGACCGCCGCACCGGTGCTCGCGTCGGTCACGCCCTCCACGTTCGGGGCGGGCGATACGCTCACGCTTCGCGGCAACGGCCTCTCCATCGCAGGGGGTGGGGGTGGGGGCGGGGGCGCGGGCGCGGGCGCCGCCGGGGGCGGTGTGGAGGTCGGCGGTGTGCGCGCGAGCGCGCTCGCCGGCGCAACCGACAGCGCGGTGCGGGTGATCGCGCCCGCGTGCCTCACGCCCGGACCGATTACCGTGCGGGTCGCGGCGGGCACGGTGCGGAGCAACGCGCTCTCCGCCCTCTACCTCTCGCGCCGGGCGCCGCTCGTGCTTGCGCCGTACGCGGCGGTCACGGTCGCCGGGGCCCAGCTCGCGGAATGCCTGACGATCGACGGAAACGGCGCCAGTCACCTCGTCGTGGCGCAGTACGCGAGCGAGGGCTCCGCGACGAGCCTCATTGACTGGCGGCTCGGCGCGAACGCGGTGGCCGGCGTGGCGCTCGACGCCGGCGTGCCGGCGGGCAAGCGCGTGGGGAACGCGCTGATGCGCGAGTTCGAGGCCACCCTCCGGCGCACCGAGCGCGCGATCGCGCCGGCGGCACGCGCGGAGGAGGCGGCGCGGCGGCGCGCGGGCGCCGCGCGCCAAGGCGTGCTGCAGGGCGCACTCGCCGCGCCGCCCGCCGTCGGGAGCCTGCGCACCTTCAACGTGATCACGACGCTCGACGGTTCGCGCTTCACCGATGTCACGGCGCGCCTCCGGTTCGCGGGAGCGCACCTCCTCATCTACGGCGACACCATCGGCCCCGGCTTCACCGACGCGCAATACCGCGCGCTGGGCTCGCAGTTCGATGAAGTCCTCTATCCCATTGACATCGCCGCGTTCGGCAGCGAGTCGGACGTGGATGGGGACGGCCACGTGATCGCCCTCTTCACGCCGGCGGTCAATCGGCTCGTCACCGCGCAGGAGTGCGGCCAGAAGGGGTACGTGACGGGCTTCTTCTACGGCATTGACCTGCTGGTGCAGAACCCGAACTCGAACCGAGCGGAGATCTTCTTCGCGCTCGCGCCCGACTCGGCGGGCACATTCAGCTGCCCGCACCCGGCCGCGGACCTCCTCCGTCTCCTCCCGGGCACCTTCGCGCACGAGCTCCAGCACATGATCGCGTTCAACCAGCACGTGCTCGCGCGCTTCGGTGACGTGGAGGAGACGTGGCTCGCCGAGGGGTTGAGCCACATCGCCGAGGAGCTCGCGTCGAAACACTACGAGGCGAAGTTCCCGCCGCCGCTCGGCCGCACGAGCGCGGCGCAGATCTTCCCCGATTCGGCGGGTCCGTTCATCGCGCCGCAGCTGCTCAACGCGTATGTATACTTGAACTCGACGCGCGTGCACTCGGTGACGTCGTACAACGGCGCCGGTTCCATCGAGGAACGCGGCGCCACTTGGCTCTTTCTTCGCTGGCTCGCCGAACAGAAGGGGGAGGACATCTTCCGTCGCCTCGTCCAGACGCCGCGGACCGGCATCGCGAACGTCGAGCAGGAGAGCGCCGAGCCGTTCGGCGCGCTCTTCGGCGACTTCAGCCTTGCGCTCTGGGTGGATTCGCTCCCCGGATTGCCGCGGGCGAGCGTGCCGGCGCGCCTCCGTTTCGGCACGCGCGAGCTGCGCAAGCTGATGGCGCGTGAGGCGACGATCTCGGGATTCTCCGACCCGTTTCCGCTCCCGCTCTTCGGACTGCGCGTCGGCGGCTTTCTGAACTCCGCGATGCTCGCCGGGACGATGACGCACACCATCGTGCAGACGTCGCCCGGCGAGGGCCCGGTGTCGTTGCGGTTCACGCACCAGGACCTGACGCCCTTCCCGCACCTCTTCGGCGCGCAGGTCAGCATCTTCCGGTTACCGCCGTGACGCGCCGCGCCGCAGTGGAGCTCCGCGTACGCGTGACCGGACGCCGCGCAGCAGTGGGGCTCTGCGCGCGTGCCCGCCGGCCGGCCGGCGCGCGCGGGCTGGCGACCGGCGTCGCGCTCGCCGTCTTTCTCGCGTGCGGCGCCTCGCGTGCGCCGGCGCAGGCGGTGGGTGAGTCGCGCGGCGCGGTATTCCTCACGCTGCCGTCGGGCGCGCGCGCGCTGTCGCTGGGCGAGGCCTGGAGCGCGGCGGCGGACGACGAGAGCGCACTCTTCTACAATCCCGCTCAGCTCGCGTTGGTGCGCGGCGCCTCGGCGGGCGGCTCGCTCCAGCGGTACGTCGCCTCCACCACGCTCGGCGCGTTCGCCGCGGCCGTTCCGCTCGCGCGCGGCACGGTCGCGATCGGCGTGCAGCTACTCGACTACGGGAGCGAGGAGGAGATCGTGCCGGCGGCGGGCTCGCTGAGCCAGCAGGGGGAGCTCACGGGCGGACGCGTGTCGGCGCAGGACCTCGCGCTCACGGCGGGCTACGGCGCCGCCTTCGGCGCCGCGCGCGCCTGGCGCCTGGGCGCCGCGGTGAAGCTCGCACATCAGCGCGTTGCGGACGCCTCGGGGAGTGCGGTGGCCGGCGACGTGGGCGTCGCGTACACCGCGGCGAATGGCTGGGCGGTGGCCGCCGCGCTCCAGCACGTGGGTTCGCGCCTCACGCTCGCGGCGGTGGGCGCGCCGCTCCCCTGGACGTGGCGCGCGGCGGCGACCTCGCCCGTCGTGCGGCGCGAGCGCTTCACCGGCCGGGCGATGGCGGAGGCGCGCCGCTCGAGCGGTGGATTGGCGGCGGGCGTCCTCGCGGCCGAGGGAACGTGGCGCCCCGCGCGCGGCGGCGCGGTGCTCGCGGGCCGCGCCGGCTATGCGCTCCGGGGGTCGGGCGACGACCGGTCGCCGCTCACGCTCGGCGGCGGCGTCATGCTGGGCCGAATCGCGGTGGACTACGCCTACGAGGGCTTTGCCCTGCTCGGCGGCGCCACGCATCGCGTGGGGGTGCGGTTCGCCGCGCCGCCCCGCGGCCAATGAGGGCGCGACGACTCGTGCGCGTGCGCTGGGGCGGGATCGGCCTCGTGCTGCTCGGCGTCGTCGCGGGCACGGCGCTGCTCGTCGCGGTGACGCCGATGGGGCGCTACCTCGCTCGCGGGGCGTGGGCCGAGGGGAAGATCCTCTCGCGGCGGCAGCCCATCGCGCGCCTCGTCTCGGATAGCGCGACGCCCGCGCCGATGCGCGCGAAGCTCCAGCTCGTGCTCGAGGCACGCCGCTTCGCCGTGGACTCGCTCGGCCTGCCGGCGAAGGACGCCTTCACCCAGTTCACGCAGCTCGATCACGACACGCTCGTCCTCGTGCTCTCGGGCGCGCATCGCGACCGGCTGGTGCCGGTGACGTGGTGGTTCCCGATTGTGGGGCGCGTGCCGTACAAGGGGTACTTCGACTTCGAGGAGGCCCAGCGTGCGGAGCGCGCGCTGCGCGACGACGGATTCGACGCGTATCTTCGCCCCTCGCCGGCGTTCAGCACGCTGGGCTTCTTCAACGACCCGCTTCTCTCGACCACGCTGCGCGAGGACTCGGTGGAGATCGTCAACACTGTGGTGCACGAGCTCACGCACAACAAGTTCTACGCGAAGGGGCGCGCGCCCTTCAACGAGAGCTTCGCGAGCTTCGTGGGCGCGCGCGGAGCGGAGCGCTTCTTCCAGGCGCGCGGCGACAGCGCCGGCGCGCGGCGCGCGGCGGCGCGCTGGCACGATGAGCTGCTCCTCGGCGCGGTCTGGGAGCGCAGCTACCGCGCGCTCGATTCGGCGTTCGCCGCGCAGCCGGGCGACGAAGCGCGCCCGGCGCGCCTCGCGGCGCGCGACACGATCTACGCGCGCACGCGGGCGTTCCTGGTGGATTCGGCGGCCCCGCAATTCCGGGCGACCGATCCCCGCTATGCCACGCGCGTGCGCCTCGACAACGCGGCGCTCCTCGCTCGGCGCATCTACGCCACCGGGCTCGACGACTTCGAGGCGGCGTGGGAGCGGGAAGGTCGTGACGTGCGGCGGGCACTCGAGCGTGTCGTGGCGCTCGCGCGGGGATCGAAGCAGAATCCGCACGAGGCCGTGCGGGCGTGGCTCGCTACGGTGAAACCATCGAGCGGAGGTGCTCCGTGATTCGCCCGACCCTGATGGTCGCCGCGGCATTCCTGTTCGCCTCGCACGGCGCCGCGACGGTGGACGTGACCGTGCGCGAAGGCACCTCGATGGCGGTCGCCGTCTCGCCGGACGGTCGCTCGCTCGCCATTGACCTCCAGGGGAGCATCTGGACGCTGCCGTCCACCGGCGGCGTCGCGACGCGCATCACCGACCCCTGGTACGACGCGCGCCAGCCGGCGTGGTCGAGCGACGGCCGTTCGATCGCGTTCCAGGGGTATCGCGACGGCGTCTATCACCTCTGGGTCGTCTCGCCCGACGGGTCCGCGCCGCGCCAGCTCACGTGGGGGCCGTTCGATGATCGCGAGCCCGCGTGGTCGCACGACGGCGCGCGCGTCGCGTTCTCCTCGGATCGGGGCGGCGCCGGCAACTACGACGTCTGGGTGCTTGACACGCGCACCGGCGCGCTCGCGCAGGTCACGAAGAACGCCGCCGACGACTTCACTCCGTCCTGGTCGCCCGGCGACTCGGCGATCGCCTTCGTCTCGACGCGCGACAGCGACCAGGCCGTGTGGGCCGTGACGCTCGCGACCGGCGCCGAGCGGAAGATCACCGCCGGCGTCCGCGCGGACGCACCCTCGTGGGGGCCGGGCGGCGAGATCGTCTACCACGTGACACAGGCCCAGTCGAGCCGCTACGAGATCGCCGACGCGTCGCTCACGGGGGCGCCGGTCGCCGGCGCGCCGCCAGCCGGTGGGCCGCCAGCCGGTGGGCCGCCCGCTGGCACACCGCTCACCGGCGACGAGAACGTCTTCCCGTTCCGCGCGGCTTGGGCGTCACCCGGCGATCTCATCTACGTCTCCGACGGCTTGATCCGCCGCCGCTCGCTCTCCGGCGGCGCCGCCGCGACCATCGCGTTCTCGGCCACGCTGCAGGTCACGCCGCCCCGATACACGAAGCGCAAGCGCGATTTCGACTCGCGCGCGCCGCGCCGCGTGCTCGGCGTCGTGAGACCCGTGATCTCCCCCGACGGCCGCGCCGTGGCCTTCTCCGCGCTCGGCGACCTCTGGCTGATGCCGGTGGGCGGGACGCCCGAGAATCTCACGAAGAGCCGGTTCCTCGACACCGAGCCTGCCTGGTCGCCGGACGGAGCGCAGCTCGCTTGGGCGTCGGACAAGGGCGGCACGCTGCTCGATCTCTGGGTGCGCGACGTGCGCACGGGCGAGGAGCGCCGCCTCACTGCGTTGCCCACCTCGGCGATGAGCCCGGCGTGGTCGCCCGATGGGAAGCGCATCGCGTTTCTCGACGTGGACGGCATCTGGCGACGCGCGAACGTCTCGGTGGTGGACGTGGAGACGGGCCAAGTCACGCGCATCCACGAGTCGCTCTTCGGGCCGGGCGCGCCGACCTGGTCGCCGGACGGCAAGCGCGTGGCGATTACGGCCCTCAAACCCTATTCGAGCCGTTTCCGGGAGGGGACGAACCAGATCCTGACGATGTCCGCCGCGGGCGGCGACGATGCCTGGTTCACGCCGGTGCCGCACCTCTCGATTGACTCGCGCGTCGGCGCCGGGCCCGCCTGGTCGCCCGACGGCACGAAGATGGCGCTGGTGTACGAGGGGATGCTCACGATGGTGCCCGTGTCGCTCGCCGGCGAGCCGCTTGGGCCGCCGCGTCGCGTCACCACGGAAATGGCGTTCGCGCCGAGCTGGACGGCCGACTCGAAGCACGTCCTCTACCAGTCAATGGACAAGCTCCGGCTGCTCGACCTCGAGTCGGGCGCCGTGCGCGACGTGCCCCTCGACCTCACGTACGTGCCCGACGTGCCGGCCGAGCGCTACGTGGTGCACGCGGGCCGGCTCGTGGATGGAAAGAGCCCCACGGCGCGTGAGAACGTGGACGTGGTGATCGCCGGGAATCGCATCCGGAGCGTCGCGCCGCACCGCGCGGAGGCGCACGCCCGAGTGCGCGTGGTGGACGCGTCGGACCTCACCGTGATGCCGGGGCTCATCGAGTTTCACTCGCACCTGCAGCCCGACCTCGGCGAAGCGAGCTATCGCGCGTGGCTCGCCTTCGGCATCACCACGGTTCGCAGCCCGGGCGGCACGCCGTACGAGGCGGCCGCCGACCGCGAGGCGACCGACGCCGGCGCGCTTGTCGGCCCGCGGGTGTTCTCGACAGGCTACCTGATGGAATGGCAGCGCGTCTACTACAAGATGGCGGTGGCGGTCTCGAGCGCGGCGCACCTCGAGCTGGAGCTGCAGCGCGCAAAGGTGCTGCGGCACGATCTCCTCAAGAGCTACGTGCGCATGCCGGACCTCGCGCAACGGCGCGTCGTCGAGTTCGCGCACGGCATCGGCGTGCCCGCGTCGTCGCACGAGGTCTATCCCGCGGCGCTGAGCGGCATTGACGGCACCGAGCACACCACCGGCACGAGTAGGCGCGGCTACTCGCCGAAGGTCGCCACGCTGCAGCGAAGCTACGACGACGTCACGCAGCTCTTCGCGAAGTCGGGGATGACGCTGACGCCTACGCTGGCGCTGGGCGGCGCCACGCTTCGGGCGGTGCTCGCGAGCGACTCCGGGCTGCGGCGCGATGCGCGGTTCGGGCTCTATCCAGCGTGGCTCAGTGCGCCGGTGACGGGCCGAGGTGGCACCGCGCTCGGAGCGGGTGGCGCGGGCCGCGGCGGTCGAGGGGGCGGAGGCGCGGGCGGAGGAGGCGCCGCGGGTCGCGGCGGCGGCGGTGCCGCGGGTGGACGCGCCGCGGGCGGCGGTGGGCGCGGTGGCGCCTCCGGCATTGCAGGGAGCGAGATGTTGATGAGCGCGTTCCGCGCGGCCACGCGCATCGTCGCCGGCACCGACACGCCGAACGCCGTCAACCTGCACGCCGAGCTGGCGGGCTACGTGGCCGCGGGGATGACGCCATTCGAGGCACTCCAGACGGCGACGGTGAACCCCGCCTTGGCGCTCGGGCTCGACGCCGGCACGGTCGAGCCGGGGAAGCTCGCGGACCTGGTGATCGTGGAGGGGAATCCGCTCGCGGACATCCACGCGACCAGGCGCGTGCGGCGCGTGATTGTGAATGGGCGCGTCTACGACGTGGACGCGCTGGTCAGCGGGGCTTTGCCGGATCGCGCCGTACCGTCACGTCGCTAGCTGACGAAGCGAAGACGGGTCCACTGCGCACGCTGTCTCGCTCGCGGCCGGAGTAAACGGGCTGCCGGATGGCGTTCCCGGCAGCCCGTCGAGGTGCGGTCCACACCCCACTTCTCGGTCCCTACTGGCGCCGGCGCGCGATCAAGATCGCGAACTACGGCACGATGCGCACCGAGTCGCTGCCCTGAATTCGCTGACCGCCCGTCGTCCGGCCATTGAGGACGAGCGACGTGCTGCCCGCCGTCAGGTCACCGTTCTGGACCAGCGCCTGCGTGCGGAAATGGAGCACCAGGTCGAGGTCCCCGTCGCCGTCTGCGTCTGCGAGGTCCGCCATCCATGTCCCGTTGTTGCGCTTCGCGACTGGCGTCTCGCTCCCGACATCGTCGCCCAGCGTGACCTGCGAGACGTCCACACTCGCCGCGTCGAATGATCCCGTGGTCAGAATCGCGACCGGCACGTTCCCGTTACTGCCCGGGTTGATCGAGTTGGGTGAGCTCCCGGGCTTGATGTCCACCGAGACCTGAATCAGCGCGTTGCCCAGCGTCGCGTTGTCCACACACGGCGCACTGCCTGTACCCTGTTGGGACGCGAAGTGAAAGCCCGTGAAGTACTCACCCGAGTTACTGGTGATGAACCCCACGAACGACCCGCCAGCCGTCCAGTGCGCAATCGCAAGGTTCGGGAAATAGTAGGTGTTCTGGTTGGTCGTGATCGTCGCATTCACCGGAGTCGTGTTGCCGAGCATCCCGATGTCGAAGCCCAGCATGTCGTAGCCGGCTTGGACGCTACCCTGCATCGGGCTCCAGAGGTTGTTGCAGAAAACAGCACTCGGCGGATTGTACCCGCTGGCGGTCCCGACGATCAGGTTGCTGTTGGTGGTGTACGTGATCCCACCGACGGTCCACGGGGTTCCCGGGAAATGGAACGACGTGGTATAGCCCTCGAAGTCGGTATTGAAGGCCACCGTTCCGGAAGCCAGGAATGCTGCCCGGCTGTTGAAGGTGCTGAAGGTAGCGAGCGGCGCCGAGCCGACGGTCCGAACCACGTAGGATGGCGCGACGCCACGCGGCGGTTCGAGCCGAATCCCGCCCGCGCTATTCCGCGCGGCGAGCATGGACTGCTGGGCCTGGCTCTCGTCTTTCGGTTCGAGCGGGGCGGGCTCTCGCCGGTCACACGCGGTGATTGCAGCCAACATGATCAGCGGCAAGATGCTCCTCGAATCTCTCATGTTCGTTTTCCGGTTGGGGGGAGGGTACAGCGCGTCGGGTGAGCGTCGACAACCGCGCCTGCGCTCGGGAGGTGGGCGCGCCTCACACGAACCCGCGCCTGTCGAGAGTAGATGCAAACAGGACCGCGAGTGGCCGTCCGATCGCCGGTCCCGGCAGCTTTCCATCTGACGCGTCACGTGCGCTCGCGACTTTTCGTGCAGGGGTGCGGCGCTGACGCGCTGGCTCATGGAGGCTGGGGCAGTGCGCGCGAGGGGCTCGTTGTTCGCAACGCAGTAACGAACGTACGGATACTGAGGAGTATCCGCAACCGCGTTCCTCCTCCTCCTCCTCGATGTGTCTCGCTGACCTGTCGCGCGACGCCCTCTTGTAGCCGTCGCGAAGCGCCGCTATGCCCGGAATCTCGCCCGTAGCATCGCCCGCACGTCCACCGCCGGCGCGCTCGCCTTCTCGTCGTCCACGGGAACGGCGTCCACCTCCTCGACCACGAACCGCTGCATCCGCTCACGCACGCCGCGGTCGAGAAAGCGCGAGACCTGGTCGAGCGTGTAGTCCGCGCCGCGCCGCGTGTCGTAGACGTTGAGGGGATGCGTGACGAAGAGGTGGTTGCGCGCCCGCGTCATCGCGACGTACATGAGGCGCCGTTCCTCCTCGATCTGGTCGTCGTCGCCGAGAGCGCGCGCGAGGGGAAACCACGCGTCCGCCGCCCAGATCACGAAGACCGCGTCCCACTCGCGCCCCTTGGCGCTGTGCGCGGTGGAGAGCACGAGCACGTCGTCCTCGCTGTCCGTCCCGAAGCCCAGGTCCTGCGTCGCCTGCGGCGGCTCGAGCGCGAGCGCGGCGAGGAACGCCGCACGGCTCGGGTATCCCCCCGCGATCGTCTGCAACTGCTCGAGGTCGGCGAGCCGCGGCTCCACGCGGTCGTAGCGCGCGCGGAGGATGTCGTCGTAGAGCACTCGCACGCGGGCGATCTCCAGCGTGACGGCGCCCGTCGCGTCGCTCGCGCCGGCGCCGCCCGCATCTTCGGCGGCGGCTCCCTCGACGTGAGTCGGCCCGCTCCGCAGCGCGTCGAGCAGCTGCGCGAGCGCAGCGTGCGCAGCGCGCGCGCGGGGCGGCGGCGCGTACCGCGCGAACGCGTCCGGCATCCATCCCTCCGCCGCCATCGCGTCAATCGCGCCGCGCGCCGTGGCCTCGCCGATCCCCGGCATCAGCATCAGCAACCGGTACCAGCTCACCTCGTCGCGCGGGTTCTCGAGGACGCGCAGGAAGGCGAGCACGTCCTTCACGTGCGCGGCCTCGAGGAACTTGATCCCGCCCCACTTCTCGAACGGGAGCTTCCGCGCCGTGAGCTCGATCTCGAGATTGGCGCTCTGGTACCCGGTGCGAAACAGCACCGCCATCTCGTGCAGCGGCGTCCCCTCCTCGTGCAGCTCGAGGATCCGGTCCACGACGAAGCGTGTCTGCGCCTGCTCGTCGTGCGCGGTCACGAGCCACGGCTTCTCTCCGCCCGCGCGCCGCGTGAAGAGGTTCTTCGTGTACCGCTCCTCGGCGCGCGAGATGAGCGTGTTCGTGACGTCCAGGATCGGCTGTGTGGAGCGATAGTTCTCTTCCAGCGCCACGATCTCCGCGCCGGGGAACTCCTCCGGGAAGTCGAGGATGTTCCGGATCGTGGCGCCGCGGAAGGAGTAGATGCTCTGCGCGTCGTCACCGACCACGGTGATATTCCGGTGCGCCCGGCACATCCCGCGCAGGATGCGCGCCTGGAGCTGGTTCGTGTCCTGGTACTCGTCCACGAGCACGTGGTCGTACAGCCCCGCGATGCGCTCGGCGAGCGTCGTGCTGTGGCGCGTCGCCTCGAGGCCCGCCGCCTCGGCGCCTGCCACCCCGGCACCCGCTATCTCCGCATTCCGCATCCCCGATTCCGCATCGCCGTCCGAGAGCATCAGGAGCCAGAAGAGGAGCAGGTCGTCGTAGTCCACGAGGTTCCGCTCAGTCTTGCGCGCGGTGTAGTCGGCGTAAATGCGCGCGAAATCCTCCTCGTACTCGCGAAACTGCGGGTACTCCTCGGCGAGGATCGCGGCCACGGGGATGTCGGTGTTCACGTGGCGCGAGTAGACGTGGTGCAGCGTCTCCTTCTTCGGGAACCGCTTCTTCTTTTCGCCGTAGCCGAGCTTGGCGCGGGAGAGCTGCATCAGGTCCTCGGCGTCGGCCTGGTCCATGATGGTGAAGTCGCGCGCGAGGCCGGCGGCCGGGCCGAAGCGGCGGAGGAGGCGGTGCGCGGTGCCGTGGAAGGTGCCGCCGTGGACGCCGCGGCTCGCGCTCCCCACGAGCCGCTCGGCGCGGCCCAGCATGTCCTGTGCGGCGCGGCGCGTGAAGGTTAGCAGGAGCACGCGCTCCGGAGGAACGCCGCGCTCCAGCAGGTGCGCGACCCGGTACACGAGCGTGCGCGTCTTGCCGGTGCCGGCGCCCGCGATGATGAGAAGGGGGCCGTCGCCGTGCGCCGCCGCCCGTGCCTGCGCCGGGTTCAGGTCCGCCGCGAAGTCGGTCCCGCGCCCCGCCTCGACGTCGCGCGCGCGACGGTGGTACACGCGGGGATGCTCCGGCATCCGCTCAATATACTGCGCCCTCGCGCCGCACTTGTGCATTCACTCCGGTCGTGGCACTTATCAATGGTGACCACCCCGCTCGCTCGTGCCTTCATTGCGCTCTGTGCGTTCGCCGTCGCCACGGGCGTCGCCACGGCCGGCGCCCAGAAGCCGACGCTCCTCTTCGGCGTCGTCACCAATGTGAACGGCGTGCGCCTCCAGGGCGTCGAGCTGTTGCTCGCCAACTCCGAGCGGCGCGTCGTCACGAACGACTCCGGCAAGTACGTCTTCGAGGCGCCGCCCGCGGGGCAACTCCGGCTGATGGCGCGGCGCATCGGCTTCAGGCCGCTGGAGAAAGGATTCAAGCTCGCCGCAGGCGACTCAAAGCAGCTGGACTTCGAGCTCGAGGGCATTCCGGATCTGCTCGACTCCGTGCTCGTGCTTGGACGCGGCGGCAGCGCCCGCATGGCCGACTTCTGGAATCGTCGCAAGATTGGTGTCGGCGCGTTCATCACCCATGCCGACATCGAGCGCCGCAAGCCGTACCGGCCGTCGGACCTCCTGCGTACCATCGCCGGCGTGCGTGTGGACACGGATATGGGCGATGGCCGGCCCGTGATCCGCATGGGGCGCACGCCGATCGGCACGGCGACGCGTCGGAACGTCGTGACGCTCGCTGGCGACTGCCGGGTGAACTACTACCTCGATGGCCACTTTGTTCCGATGGGCACGTTCCATATGGACGACATCCCCACCATGTCAATCGAGGCGATCGAGATCTTCCGCGGTCCCTCCGAGACGCCGGCGGCGTTCCGCCAGCGCGAGACGGCGTGCGGCGTGATCTCGATCTGGACGCGAGAGCCTCCGCCGAAGGAGAAGCCCGACCCGCCGTTCGGCTGGTCGCCGCGCGACTGACCGGCGACGCACGACCTGACACCGCGGATGTGACGCCCGACAGCCGATCACCGTTCGCGCGCGACCCGCGCACGCTGGTCCTCGCGGTGCTCGCCGCCGGCACGCTGCTGCGCTTTGTCCTCGCCACGTCCATCGGCCTGGGCGTGGACGAGTCGTACGCCGTCGCGGTCGCCCGCCAACTGTCGCTCTCCTATTTTGACCACCCGCCGCTCCACTTCTGGATTGCCGGCTTGCTCGCGAAAGCGGCCGGGAGCGAGGCGGGCGCGGTCGTCCGCCTGCCCTTTGTTCTCTGCTTCGCGGGGACGACGTGGCTGATGTACCGCCTCACCGCGCGCTGGTTCGGCGAGGCCGCCGGCGCCCTCGCGGCGCTCCTGCTCAACGTGTCGCTCGGGTTCAGCGCGATCCTCGGCGGGGGCGTGCTTCCCGACGGCCCGCTCATGCTCGCCATGCTCGCGAGCGTGCTGGTCATCGCAGACATCCTCTTCGGTGAAGGGCCGCGCGACTCAAGTGCCCGGTGGGCGCTCGCCGGACTCCTGTGCGGCGTCGCGATGCTCTCCAAGTACCACGGCATCTTCGTGCTCGGCGGCACCTTCCTCTTCCTCCTGACGAGCGCGCCGCACCGGCGCCGGCTCCGGCACCCGGGTCCCTGGATCGGTGCGCTCCTCGCCCTCGCGTGTCTTGCGCCCGTGATTCTCTGGAACGGGGCGCACGGCTGGGTCTCGTTCCAGTTCCAGGGCGGCCGGGCGGAAGGGACGGGCGGGGTGCACCCCCTCACGGCGCTCTCGAGCCTCGGCGCGCAGGCCGCGTGGGTGCTGCCGTGGATCTGGGTGCCGCTCGTCGTAGTGCTCGTGCGAGCGCTCCGCGGCGGCCCTCGCGACCCGGCGCGCTGGTTCTTCGCCTGCCTGGCACTGCCGCCGATTGCCGGCTTCACGCTCGTCGCCCTGCGCGGTGACGTGGGGCTCCCGCACTGGCCCGCGCCCGGCTACCTGCTGCTCTTCCCGCTGCTCGGCGCCGCGGTCGCCGCGCGGCTCGAACGCGGGGACACGCGCGCGCGGCGCTGGCTCGGCGCGAGCGTGTGGGGCATCCTCGCGCTGGTCGCGCTGATCGGCACGCACACCGCCACCGGATGGCTCGGCCGCGTGATGCCGCGCGCGTTCGCCAGGGGCGACCCGACCGCCGACGCCGTGGATTGGCGGCTCCTGCGCCCGGCGCTCGTGGCGCGCGGCCTGATCCCCATTGACGGCTTCGTCGGCGCGCCGAGCTGGATCCAGGCGGGCAAGGCCGCGATCGGCCTCGGTCCCGACGTGAAGGTGCTCTGCCTCTGCGCCGACCCGCACCACTTCGCCTACATGCAGAAGGACAGCGCGTACCTCGGAGCCAATGCCGTCATCGTCAAGAAAGTGAAGCCGAACGACGACGTGATCGCGGAATTCAGCCCGTATTTCGAGTCGGTCACCGCACTCGACGTCGTGCCGGTGACACGGCACGGGAATGTGGTGATGGAGGTGGGGGTGTACCGGGCGAAGAACTACCGGAAGCTGTTTCCGACGAGTCAGGGGCGGTGAGGCGAAGAGCGAAGAGGCAAAGCGAAGAGCGAAGAGGCAAAGCGAAGAGCGAAGAGACAAGGCGAAGAGCGAAGAGACAAGGCGAAGAGCGAAGAGGCAAGGCGAAGAGCGAAGAGACAAGGCGAAGAGCGAAGAGACAAGGCGAAGAGCGAAGAGGCAAGGCGAAGAGCGAAGAGACAAGGCGAAGAGCGAAGGGGCAAAGCGAAGAGCGAAGGGGCAAAGCGAAGAGCGAAGGGGCAAAGCGAAGAGCGAAGGGGCAAAGCGAAGAGCGAAGGGGCAAAGCGAAGAGCGAAGGG
>DATEDF010000140.1:0-8131 GCA_035286465.1 Gemmatimonadaceae bacterium
GCGGAGCGGCTCTCGAGCCTCGCGCTGGTGCGCGGCGGCGCCCTGCTCGTCGCCCAGCTCTCGAAGGCCGACGCGGAGGGCTACGCGCGGTTCTACCTCCGCGTCGCGGGCGTCTCCTTCGACGGGGACGCGATGGCGGCGCTCGCGAAGGCCTTTCCCGTGCCGCCGGCGCTGCTCGACTCGATTCAGCGCCAGATCGCGATCGCGTTCGCGGGAATCTGACCGTGGCGGACGTGCCTGTGCCCGCGCCGGAACCGCCGGTCCTCGACCGCGCGGGGCTCGAGCGCGTGCTGGCGCGCGCGTCCGAGCTGCAGGCCGCCCTCGGCGACCATCCCGAGGCGCTCTCCGAGGCACAGCTCCTCGACCTCGGGCGAGAAGTCGGGATCGCGCCGGAGCACCTGCGACAGGCGCTCGCCGAGGAACGGGGCCGCGGCCTCCTGCCGCCGGAGACCGGGATGGCGGTGGCGCTGGCCGGCCCGTCGGCGACGGCCGCCGCACGCGTGGTGCCCGGCACGCCGGCCACCGTGCTCGCCGCACTCGACGCGACGATGCAGCGCGACGAAGTGCTCGTCATCAAGCGGCGTTTCCCCGAGCGGCTCGTGTGGGAGGCGCAGCGCGGGTTCATCGGCGGGCTCCGGCGGGGGTTCGCGCTCAGCGGTCGCCGCTACCAGCTCGCGGCCGCCACCGACGTGGCCGCCAGCGTCGCCGCGGTGGACGCGGCGCGCGTCCACCTGCGGCTCGAGGCGAACTTCGCCGAGATCCGCGGCCGCCGGATCGGCCTCGCGCTGACGGCGGTCGCCGCGTTCCTCCTCGCGGGCGCCCCGCTGCTCGTGCTGGGCGTGGCCCCGGCGCTCGCCGCGCTGCCGCCCGTCGTGCTGGGGGGCGCCGCGCTGCTCGCGACTCGCCGTTCCTACCACCGGCTCCTCGCGCACGCGCACGTGGCGCTGGAGCAGGTGCTCGACCGGCTCGAGTACGGGTCCGGGAAGCCCTCTCCCGCACAGGCGCTGCTCGACGCGATCGCGGGAACGCCCCGCCTTCCCCGGTAGGCCGCGCCGCCCGTAGTCTTAAAGGATGCCGATGAGCGCCGCGTCTCTATCGCCGGACACCCCGGCGCGTCTCCGATACGCCGACCGTTTCGCTCGCGCGGTGCTGCCGGAAGTGTCGCGCACCTTCGCGATCTCGATCCGGTTTCTCCCGGGGACGCTCGGCCGCGCCGTGCTCACGGCCTACCTCCTCTGCCGGATCGCCGACACCATCGAGGATGACGGCGCCGCGTCGCCGGAACGCAAGGCGGAGCTGCTCGACGAGTTCCTCGGCTGCCTCACCCGGCGCGAGACCGCCGAAGCGTTCCCCACGCGCGCCGCGGACATCCGGGGCGACCCCGCGCACGTGGACCTCCTCCGGCACACCGATCTCGTCTGTCTCCTTCTCCGCTCGTTGCCCGCGCGCACGCAGGCGCGCGTCGCCCACTGGGTGGGCGTGATGGTGCACGGCATGCGGAAGTTCGTCGGGCTCTACCCGCGCGGCATCCGCATCCAGACGGTCGCGGAGTACCGGGAGTACTGCTACTACGTCGCCGGCACCGTGGGGTGTCTGCTCACCGAGCTGTGGCACGAGCACGCCCCGAGCGTCGGGGCGCGCGAATTCGCGCGGCTCTGGGCGAATTGCCGGCAGTTCGGCGAGGCGCTGCAGACGGTCAACATCCTCAAGGACATCGCCTGGGATGCGCAGCACGAGAACGCGATCTATATCCCCGCGGCGTCGCTGGCCGAGCACGGGAGCTCCCACGGCACGTTGCTGGCCGAGACGCACCGCGAGAAGAACCACGCGGCGATCGCGTCGTTCATCCAGCTCGCGTGGCGCGATCTCGACGAGGCGCTCGATTACCTGCTGATGGTCCCGCGCCGCGCGGTGGCGATCCGCGCGTTCTGCGTGCTCCCGCTCCTCTTCGCCTACGCCACGCTCCGGGACCTTGCGCGCACGCACGCGATGCTCCGCGCGGGCGGCTCGGTCAAGATCTCGCGCGCCGAAGTGCGGACGCTGACCGTGGCGGCGCTCGCCGCGCTGTTCAGCAATCGCGCGCTGCGGTCGCTCGCCGGCCGTGTGCGGCGCCGGCCCTTCCTGCTCTTCGCGCGCGCCGAGCCCCTGCCCGCCTGAACGGCCGGGCGTCGCGCCCCCGCGCCCCCGCCGCCCCCGCGCCCCCGCGCCACGACGATTGGCGGCGTTGGGGACGCGGCATAGCTTTCGCCGCGACCCCCAACGCGTTCTGATCGCCCCGATGCCGCAGTTCCATACCGAGCCGAAGGTCAGCGTCATCGCCCGCCCGGCCTTCGCCGAGCCCGCGCACCTCCCGGTCCACTGGCTCGGCGAGAGCACCGATGGGGAACGGCTCGCCGAGTTCGCCGGGCGGCTCTGCTACATGAGCCAGAAGAATCCGGCGAATCGCCCGACGCGCGACTACCTCGAGAACATCAAGAAGCAGGGGCACGGGAGCGTCCTCGAGCACGCGACCTACTCGCTGCTCCTCGAAGGCGTCTCGCGCTCGCTCACGCACGAGCTGGTGCGGCACCGCGCAGGGTGGGCGTACTGTCTTGCCGGAGAGACGCTCGTCTACAGCGAGCGCCGCAGCGGATCAAAGCGCGACGGTCCAACGAAACGCCGAGTCCGCGACCTCTTCGCGATGACGCAGTCACCGCACGGGCGCTCCCGTCTCAAACTGTTGAAGCTCCGCTGCCTGGACGAGGCCACGGGGTCCTTCATCGCGGGGCGTGTGCGAACCGTCGTCGCCTCGGGAATCAAGCCCGTGTTCCGCGTCACGCTGGAGGACGGCAAGACGATCACGTGCACGAGGGAGCACCGTTTCCTGACGCCGGACGGCTGGCGAAGCCTCGATGACGCGCTCGGCGGACTTCGCGTGTCCGGCGGAGGACGCGCCCTCGCCGGCCGATCGGACGGCTCGCTGATGGTAAACGGAGAGCCCGCGTACCGCAGCAAGGAGTGGCTCCGGCACATGTATCACGATCTGGATCTCGAGCAGGGCGTGATCGCGGACGAGGCCGGGGTGTCGGTCCACTGTATCCGCTCGTGGGTTCGCCAGCACCGATTGCAGAAGCCGCTCGGTTTGTGGACTGCCGGTCACCTGCCGTGGAATCGCGGAATCAGGTACCGGGCAGGCTGGCAGCACTCACTCGAGACGCGCGCCCTGCTCGGGAACGCGAAGCGAGGCGCGCGCAATCCTCAGTGGCGCGGAGGCATCACACGTCGTGGAGTCGCGTTGCGTCGCGACGTTCCCGCCTTGCGTGCATTGGTAATGGCGCGAGACAGCTACGCCTGTCGTTTGTGCGGGACCCGGGGCGGCAAGCTCACGATGCACCACGTCCTGCCAATCTGGGCGCGGCCGGACCTCGCGAACGATCCCGCGAACCTCGTGACCGTGTGCCGGCAGTGTCATTCACGGCGACTCAACGGCCACGAACTCGATCATGTGTCGTTCTTCGGACGGCGAATGACCGAACTGCCCGAAGCGAAGCGGGCGCCCCGGGGCGGCGGTCGCCTCCTGGTGCCGCGTGCCCGGCGTATCGTCTCGGTGGATTACGTCGGCGAGCGGGAGACGTTCGACATCGAGATGGAAGGCCCTCATCACAACTTCGTCGCCAACGGCATCATCACCCACAACTCCCAGCTCTCGCAGCGCTACGTGGACGAGAGCCACGCCGCCTTCGTCATTCCGCCCGCGATCCTCGGCGACGAGGCGCTCGTCGCTCAGTGGAAAGCGCAGATGGAGGCCGCCCAGGCCGCGTACGTGACGCTCGTCGAGAAGCTGATGGAGCGCCATGCGTGGGTGGGCGACAAGGTGCACCGCCGCAAGATGGCTCGCGAGGCGGCGCGCGGCGTGCTGCCGAACTCGACCGAGACGAAGATCGTCGTCACGGGAAACGCGCGGGCGTGGCGGACGATGCTCGAGCTGCGATGCGGCGAGGGCGCCGAGATGGAAATCCGCCGCTGTGCGGTCGCCATCGTGCGCGTGCTGCAGGCCGAGGCGCCGGGGTTCTTCAGCGACTTCGAGATCTACACGGCGGAAGACCGGGCCGAGGCGGCACGGATCGGGTACCACAAGGTGTGAACGGCGACAACGAGTGGGCAGCCGTCAGCTGTCAGCCGTCAGCCGTCCGCTGTCAGCAATCGACTGAGAACTGAGAGCTGAGAACTGACGGCCGGCTACTCGTTGGTGTCCTCTTTCCTGTTCTTCGCCGCCGCCTCGATCACCTTCTGTGTCTGCTCGTGGGGCATGTGCTCGTAGGCGTGGAAGCGGTGCGCGTAGCTCCCGCGGCCGTGCGTGAGCGACGAGAGCTTCGTCGCGTAGAGATGCAGGTCGGCCTGCGGCACGATCGCCCGCACGCGCGTGCGGTGGCCGTCGTCCGCCGGTTCGGTGCCGAGGATCTGCCCGCGGCGTGAGCTCAAGTCCCCCATCACGTCGCCCAGGTAGGCGTCGGGGGTCGCCACTTCGACCATCTCCAGCGGCTCGAGCAGCGCGGGCCGGCACTTCGGCGCCACCGTCTTGAACGCCAGAATGCCGGCCATCTTGAACGACGCCTCGTTCGAGTCCACGCTGTGGTAGCTGCCGTCGTAGCACTCGGCGACGAAATCCACCATCGGATAGCCGGCAAGCACGCCGCGCACCGCGGCCTCCTGAATCCCCTTGTCCACGGCGGGGATGTAGTTGCGGGGGATCACGCCGCCGACGATCTCGTCCACGTACTCGTAGCCGGAGCCGCGGGGCCCGGGCCTCATCCGGATCCAGCAGTCGCCGAACTGGCCGCGGCCCCCGGTCTGCTTCTTGTGCCGGCCCTGGCCATCTCCCTTCGCCGTGATGGTCTCCCGGTAGGGGATCTTCGGCGTGGAAAGCTCCGCCTTCACCGCGAACTGCCGCGCCACGTGCGCCATCGCCACCTCGATGTGCCGCTCGCCCATCCCCCCGACGATCGTCTCGTGCGTTTCCGAGCTGTAGTGCGTCTGGAAGGTCGGGTCCTCGTCGTGCAGCCGGTGCATCCCCTGCTGCAGCTTCTCCTCGTCGTTCCGCGACGCCGCCTTCACCGCGAACGTGACCACCGGCTCGGGGAATGCGATCTGTGGCAACCGCACCGGATGCGCGCGCGTGGAGAGCGTGTCGTTGGTGTGCGTGTTGTGCAGCTTCGCCACGCAGCCGATGTCGCCGGGAAAGAGCCGCGGCACCTCGATGCGCTCCTTGCCCATCGGGATCGCGAGGTGGTTCATCTTCTCCGCGTGATCGCGCGTGGCGTTGAACACCTCCTGCGCGTTCGACACCGTCCCGCTCAAGACCCGGAAGAAGGACACGTCCCCCACGTGCGGCTCGGCCGTCGTCTTGAACACGAGGGCGGTGAACGGGGCGTCCTCCTTCGGGTGGATCTCGACGGGCCGCTCGCCTTCGGCGCCCTTGAAGGCGTGCAGCTCCTCCATCTCGTACGCGTTCGGCATGAGCGCGACGAGGAAGTCGAGCACCGTGCGTACACCCCAGGTGAGATGGCTCGAGCAGCAGAGCAGCGGGAAGAGCTCGGCGCGCTTCATCGCCTCCTTCATCGCCGCCATCTCCTCGTCGCCGGGCAGCTCCTCGCCGCCGAAGAAGCGCTCGAGCAGCGCGTCGTCGGTCGAGGCGATCGCCTCGACCATCTCCTGGTGGTACCGCTCGAAGCGTTCCTTCTCCGAGGCCGGGATCTCCGCCTCCTCGTACTCTCCCGCCTTCGTGCCCGGCTTGAAGAGGTGGGCCTTCTTCGTGAAGAGGTTGATGATCCCCTTGAAGGCGAGGCCCGATCCGATCGGGATCTCCACCGGCACGACCTTCGCCGTGAGCTGCTCCCTGATGGAATGGTAGACCTTGTCGAAGTCCGCGTGCTCCTTGTCCATCATCGAGACCACGAACAGTACCGGATCTTTTCGGGCGACGGCCTCGCGGAACATCCGCTCGGTACCGGCCTCGACGCCGGTCGTCGCCCCGATCGCCACGAGGGCGCCGTCGGCCGCGGCGACCCCGGCGACCGCGTCACCCTGGAAGTCGAGGAATCCGGGTGTGTCGAGCAGGTTGATCTTGGCGTCCTTCCACTCGGCGAAGGCACAGCCCACCGAGATGGAGTACTTGCGCTCGATCTCCTCCGGCGAGGTGTCGGTCAGGGTAGTGCCTTCCTTGATGGAACCGTGCCGCTTGCTGGATCCAGACACGAAGGCGAGCGCATCGACCAGAGTGGTCTTTCCGCTCGCCCCGTGTCCGACGACGGCGATGTTCCGGATGGCGTCGCTCTTGTATTCCCTCATAGCCGTTCGGTCTCCTGGCCGGACTTGCGCGGGTGGGGCGTTGACGGTGCTTCCGGGCGCGGGCGGAGTCAAGGGCTGCTACAGTTGCCAGGAAGCACGAGGGGGCGGCCGAGTCTGCCGGCCGCCCCCTCCCGCCCGCTCAGCGGGCGAAGCTCGAACGAAGGCAGAGTTCCTAGTTGTCGTCCTCGCTGTCGAAGGTGATCCCGTCCGCCTCGCGGAGCGACGCCAGGAGCGCTTCGCTGGGCGCTCCCGCGCCGGCGAACGCCGGAGCGAACGAGAAGGTGATCGCGCGCCGCGTGCCCTCGGGCCAGTCGGGCATCAGGAGCCCGCCGACCAGCCGCCGGATCGCCTGCCCACATTCGTTCAGCAGGGCGCTCGACGTTTCCTGGAGCAACGCGAACGGGATCTCCACGTCGCGCGTGACCAGCTCGCCCGTGGAGCGATCGCGCCACGCGGCGTCTCCGATCGCGCCGCGGCCGGGCCAGACGCCCAGGTGTCGCACCGCGTCGGGATGATCCTCCGCCGCGACCGCCGCGCGCCGGGATTCCAGCGCGGCCGCCAGGGCCAGGGCGAGCGACTCCGCGCTCGGGACGCCGTAGAGCGTCACGACGTCGCGCGACGGCCGCTCGTTCGAGAGCGGCGACGGCACGGAGCTCACCTGCGCCAGCACCGGCGAATGGTCCGGCGGTTCCTCCACCATCACCAGCACCACCATGAAACCTCCGGCGATACAGAGTCCGAGCAAGGTCAGCAAGAAGCATTCCCCGCTCGCGAAGTCACAACGCGGAGGCGCGCGGGAAGACTCGTCGCGCGAGATCCTCGAGGGCCTCCACTCTCTCATACCTCTCAGGCACGAGAAGGGTCACGCTTCGCCCTTCGCCCTTCGCCCTTCGCCCTTCGCTCTTCGCTCTTCGCCGTGGTCCTGTGATCTGCCTCACCTGACGCAACTCGCCTCATTCACGGATTCTTAACGTGACGGCTCGTCGCCTCGTCTACGCAGCACACGCTTGACCGGAGTGCCTCTCGATGTCGCGCCTTCTTCGCCTTGCCACGCTGCTCCCGACGCTGGGCCTCGCCGCAACCACCGCGTGTCGCGGTGGCTCGTCCATCGGAGTCTCGCCGTCTCCCGAGGCGATGGCCGCGGCCGCCGAGCCGCGGGAACAGACGGCGGACCAGCAGGTCCGGCACGTGCTGAGCCGGCTCACCTTCGGCGCCCGCGCCGGCGACGTCGAGCGCGTCCGCGCGATGGGCGTGGACCGGTGGATTGACGCGCAGCTTCATCCGGAGCGCATTGACGATTCCCGCGTCGAGCAGTTCTTCGCCGGGTACGAGAGCTACACCACGAGCGCCGACGAGCTCCAGCGGAAGTATCCGCCGCCGCAGCAGCTCCTGAACCGGCTCGGCGGCGACCGCGACAAGCTCTCCGCGAGCGACAGCGCGCTCCTCCAGCAGGCGCAGATGGGTGTCCGGAAGCTCACGGGCGAGATCGAAGGCGGCCGCGTGGCGCGCGCCGTGCTCTCGGAGCGGCAGCTTCAGGAAGTGCTGGCCGACTTCTGGCTCAATCACTTCACGGTCTACATCCAGAAGAGCCCGCAGGAGCGCTTCCAGATCGCCGACTACGAGAACCGGACGATCCGCCCACGCGCGCTCGGGAAGTTCCGTGACCTGCTCGGCGCGGTCGCGAAGAGCCCCGCGATGCTCATCTACCTCGACAACTGGCAGAGCCAAGCGGACAGCGGGCGCCCGCGTCTCGTCGCGGCGGGCCGCGGCGGGCGGCTCGGGCGGGGCGGGCTCGGGGCGGGAC
>DATEDF010000141.1:0-6651 GCA_035286465.1 Gemmatimonadaceae bacterium
CACCTCCGTGAGGGCGCGCGCGTACGGCCGGGCCGCGATCACGCGATCCTGCGCGCGCTTCATCTTCGACGTCGCCACCATCTCCATCGTGCGCGTGATCTTGCGCGTGTTCTCGACGGACTTGATGCGGCTCCGAAGCTCACGGCCCTTAGCCATACACTACCCGAGCGAGCAGACGGTACACGGTAGACGGTAGACCGTTCACGTAACTACAGGCTTGCGGCCGTAAACTTCTCGCCGCCGGTCGTGGCCACCTTCTTGTACTCCTCGAGCCCGCGCCGGAGCTCGGCCTCGGTGTCCTTCGAGATCACCTTCTCGGAGCGGATCTTGTCGCCCACCTGCGGGACGCGCGCCTTCATGAAGGCGTGGAACCCCGCCTCCCACGCGCGGATCGTGCCGGTCTCGACGTCGTCGAGATAGCCGTTCGTGACGGCGAAGATGGTCATCACCTGCTGCTCGACGGGCATCGGCTCGTACTGCCCCTGCTTGAGCGCCTCGACGGTGCGCGCGCCGCGCTCGAGCTGCTTCTTCGTCGCGGCGTCCAGGTCGCCCGCGAACGCGGAAAACGCCTCCAGCTCGCGATACTGCGCGAGGTCGAGGCGGAGCCGCCCCGCCACCGCCTTCATCGCCTTGATCTGCGCGTTCCCGCCCACGCGCGACACCGAGATTCCCGCGTTGACCGCCGGACGCACGCCGGCGAAGAAGAGGTCCGACTCGAGGTAGATCTGCCCGTCGGTGATCGAAATGACGTTCGTGGGGATGTACGCGGAGACGTCGCCCGCCTGCGTCTCGATGATCGGCAGCGCCGTGAGCGAGCCGCCCGGCTTGAGGATCGTCCGGCCGTCCACCACCGAGGGATCGTTCGAGATCTTCGCCGCGCGCTCGAGGAGGCGCGAGTGGAGATAGAACACGTCGCCGGGGTATGCCTCGCGCCCGGGGGGACGGCGTAACACGAGCGAGAGCTGCCGGTACGCGGCGGCGTGCTTCGAGAGGTCGTCGTACACGCAGAGCGTCGCCATCCCCTCGTCGTACATGAAATACTCGGCCATCGAAACGCCGCAGTAGGGCGCGATGTATTGCATCGGTGCGGGGTCGCTGGCGGAAGCGCAGACGACGATGGTGTACTCCATGGCGCCCGCGGACCGGAGCTTCTCGACCACGCTCGCGACGGTGGACGCCTTCTGGCCGATACCGACGTACACGCAAATGACGCCGGTGCCCCGCTGGTTGATGATCGTGTCAATCGCGATCGCGGTCTTGCCGCTGCCGCGGTCGCCGATGATCAGCTCGCGCTGGCCGCGACCGATCGGAATCATCGAGTCAATCGCCTTGATGCCCGTCTGGAGCGGCTCCTTCACGGGCTGGCGCACGATGATCCCCGGCGCGATGGACTCCATCTTGCGGGTGTGCTTCGCGTGGATGGGACCCAGACCGTCAATGGGGCGGCCGAGCGGATCCACGACACGGCCGACCAGCTCGTGGCCGACGGGCACCTCGAGCACGCGCGAGGTGCGGCGCACCTCGTCGCCCTCCTTGAGCCGGAGGTAGTCGCCGAGGATGACGGCGCCGATGTTGTCCTCCTCGAGGTTCAGGGCGAGCGCGGTGATCGTCTCACCCGTCTGGGAGGAGGTGACCGAGAGCATTTCGCCGGCCATCGCCTTCTGCAGGCCGTAGATGCGGGCGACGCCGTCCTTCACTTCGAGGACGGAGCCCACTTCTTCGACGTCGAGGGAGGTGAGGTCGGCCGCCTCGATCTCGCGGAGGAGGATGTCCTTGATTTCGCCGGGACGGAGGGACGTCGAAGAAGCCATTGGAGTGATTCGCGTGAAGGCGATCAGGGCGAATCAGCAAGGTAGCGCGCGATTCCCCCGCACCGATACGGCGGTGCTTGTGAAAAATGTCACAAGATGCCGGTTACTGCAACGGCAACGGCAACTGCTTTCACCACGGAGGCACGGAGTTCCACGGAGGGCCACGGAGACTTCTTGGGGGAACAAAAGCCCGCCTTCAGGCTGTCGTTCCCCCAAGTATTCCTCCGTGGCCCTCTGAGAGTCTCTGTGTCTCCGTGGTGAGGTTTTCTGACCGTTTGCCGTTCCTACGGCCTGTCCCACCACACGCGCGTGGCGTAGTCGTCCGGCCCCTGACGCGCGATGGCCGCGTCCAGATTGACCTTGTTCACCGACTGCTCGGTGCTCGAATACGGCAGCCGACGCGCGATGTACGGATAGTACGCTTTCGGGCCCGGCTGGATGCTCGCCGGATTCCCGGTGCGCCGCCACTCGCTCCACGCCTCCTGCCCCTGCGCGAAGAACGCAATCCACTTCTGCAGGCCGATCTTCTGCAGCCCCACGGCGCCGGCGGTATACGCCACCGCGGGCTGCGCGAGATACGCATCGGCCTCCGCGTCCGTGCCGCCCCACTGCAGGATCGAGGCCCGCACGCCCGCGTTGTAGTACGCCGCCGCGCCGGATTGCCCGCCGAGCCCGCGCTCGGCGGCTTCGGCCCGGAGGAACGACACCTCGGCGAACGTCATCAGACTCGACGGCGTCTTCCTCCCCGCCGACGTCCCGAACGTGCCGTAGACCGTGGCTCCCGGATAGAACATCGTGCCGACGCGCGACGTGGTGTTGAAGAACGGCGTCACCGTGACGTTGTCCATCCCGTTCTGCAGCCCGGCGTACTTCGTGGGATCGGCCTTCGTCGGCTGCGCGTACACCTTCACGCGCGGATCCTGGAGCGCGAGCATCGTGTCGAGCAGCGTCTTCGACACGCGGTGGTCGTCGCGCGTCGAGAAGTTCGCCGACCACGGATTGTCGAATACGCCGTCGCCGGGCCACGCGAGCTGCGCGTTGTCGGCGTTCGACGTCATCACGCCACCCGCGGCCGCGAACGCCGCTGTCAGCTCCGCGGCCGCCTTCGCCGCATCGGCCTTCAGCAGTCGCAGCGCCATCCGGGCGCGCAGCGAGTTCGCGAACTTCTGCCACTTCACCGGGTCGCCCTTGAAGATGGGATCGGCGCTCCCCAGCCCGGGGTCACCCCCCGCCGTCATCGCCGCCGACGCGTCGGTGAGCGTCTTCAGCAGTCCGTAATAGATGTCCTTCTGCGCGTCGTACTTGGGCTTGAGCGGCCCGCCGACGTCGCCCTGGAGCGCCTCGCTGTAGGGCACGTCGCCCCAGATGTCGGTCACGTTCTGGAACACCCACGACTGCATCACGCGCGCCGGCCCCGCGGTGTTCGGCGACGCCGAGGCGTCGCCCAGGCCGATCACCTTCTGGTAATCCTCCAGCTCGGCGATGTAGATGTTGGAGAAGAGGCCGTCAATGACCTCGGTGCGCACGCGGCCACGGTCCTCCTCCACGTACTGCACCTGCGCGATGTGCTGCGCGAAGAGCTCGGACATGGAGAGCGTCTGGAACGAGCCGTTGAAGCGCCCGATCGTCGCCTGCGTGGCGTTCGTGAAGAGCGAGGCCGCCGGCGCCGAGGTGGGGCTGTTCGGGTTCTGGTTCAACCCGGTGAGGTCGGTCGAGCACGACGTCGTCGCCAGCGTGGCGACGCTGAGCAGCGCGACCGGAATTCGAGTGAATCGCATGAGTCCGTTCTCCCGGTTGGCGGTCACGGCGTGATCGTGATGTTGAGGCCGAACGAACGCACCGTGGACATGGCGCCCATGTCGAAGCCCTGGCCGCCATTGCCCGCGTTGGTCGAGTTCTCGGGGTCGTAGTTCGGGAAGTCGCTCTTCGTCCAGAGATTCCGCCCGACGAGCGCCACGCTCATCTGCGCGAGCTTCAGCTTCGTGAGGAGATTCGCGGGAACATCCCAGGTGAACTTCACTTCACGCAGCTTGATGAAGCCCGTGGGGAGAATCGCCGGCTCGTGCGTCGGGTAGAGATTGTGGGCGTAGTCCTCCGCCGTCACGACCGTCGTATTCGGCAGCCCGGTGTCCTCGTCAATGCCCTCCACGACGAGCCCCGGCTTGTCCCAGTCCACCTCGCGCCCCTTGAGCGTGGACTCGAGGATGCCGGCGTACATCCCCCACCAGTTGCCGATCGAGAAGTTCTGCCCGCCGCTACGAATGTCCACGAGCGTGTTGAGCGTGTAGTTCTTGTAGCGGACCTCGTTCCCCCAGCCGCCGACCCAGTCCGGGTTGACATTGCCGAGGATCCGCTTGGTGGTGTTTCGCTGCGGCAGCCCGCCCGAGAGGAGCAGCTTGCCGGTGGTGGAGTCGCGCCGCCAGCCGTTGCCCCAGATGACTCCCCACGGCTCGCCCTCGCGCGCCTCGATGGTCGCGCCCCACTGTCCCGCGAGCACGACGGTCGAGAGCCCCGGAGTCAGCTGGTCCACCTTGTTCCGGTTGTACGAGAAGTTGAACGACGTCGTCCACTGGAAGCTGTTCGCCAGCTTCACCGGCCGCGCCGTGAGCAGCGCCTCGATGCCGCGGTTGCTGATCTGGCCGGCGTTGATCGCGGCGAGGCTGAATCCCGTCGCCGGCGCGACCGTCAGGTTCATGATCTGGTCGCGCGACACCTTGAGGTAGTACGTGGCGTCGAGCGTCACGAGGTCGTTGAAGAACGAGAGCTCCACGCCGCCCTCCTGGCCCGTCGTCCGCTCCGGCTTGAGGAACGCGTTCGCGGAGATGTTGCTGAGCGAGTAGAGCGCCTGCCCGCTGAACTTGCGCGAATCTCCGAGGTAGAGCGTCTGGAGCTGGTACGCGCCCGCGTCGGCGCCGACCTGTGCCCAGCCCCCGCGCAGCTTGGCATAGCTCAGCCAGCCGTTGCTGGTGAGCCCCGGGAAGAGATCCGACACCACGAGTGACGTGCTCACGGAGGGATAGAAGTACGACGCGTTCTCCTTCGGCAGCGTGGACGACCAGTCGTTGCGTCCGGTGACTTCCACCGTCCAGTACTGCTTCAGCGTCGCGATCACCGACCCGTACGCGGAGTTGACCGCGGTGTGCGCCTCTGAGTTGGTGAAGGTCGGCGTGATGCCCGCGTTCGAGAGATTGTAGATCCCCGGCACGAGGATGCCGGAAGTGCTGTAGGCGTTGTTGAAGCTGTCGTTGCGCCGGATGTTGCCGCCGGCGTTCGCGGTCAGCTCCAGAGACCCGAGGCTCTTCCTGGCGGTGACGATCCCCTCGAAGTTCGACTCGCTCGCGCGCGAATTCGCGGCCGTGAAGCCGCCGTTGTAGGAGGCGTTCGCGCGGTCAATGTTCCCCGCGGCGAACCGCTCCTCCCTGACGAAGCGCCACGAGTCGTTGCCGGTGCGCAGGACGGCCGTCAGCCAGGGCTTGAAGGTGAAGTTGGCGCTGACCTGGCCGATGAAGCGCTCGCGGGAGTCGGGCGCCGGGTTCTCGTACTGTTGCCAGTACGGATTCCGGTGGTAGTTGTCATTCCAGTTGAAGAGACTGCCGTCGGCGAAGCCGTACGGGCTGTCCTTGTTGTAGTACTTGGCCTTGAGCGCCGCGACGTCCACCTGCCGGCCGAACCAGGTGTAGGTCATGAACGGATTGCCTTCGGTGTAGCCGTTCTCGGGCCGGTTCATCCCGTTGTTGCGCACCCATTGCGCCGTCCCCGAGACCGTCAGCTTGTCGTTCACCTGCGCTCCCGCCGAGACGACCGCCGCGAGCTTGGCCAGCGACGAGTTCGGCACGATCCCCTTCACGTCCTCCTTGGTGATCGAGAGCCGCGCGCTCATCGTGCGGCTCGCCGCCGCGACGTTGATGTTGTTCGAGACCGAGGAGCCGAGCTGGAAGTAGTCCTTCACGTTGTTCGGGTGCGCGATCCACGGCTGCTGCTTGCCGGTGAACTGGTCAATGGGCCGGCCGTCGAGCTTCGGGCCCCACGACTCGTCGGCGCCGTCGTTCACGCCGCTCCCCGCGCCGTCCACGTACTGGAACTCGCCGCCGAAGCCCTGCCCGTACCGGTTCTGGTACTTGGGCAGAATGGAGATCTGGTCCGCGGTCATCCTGCTGGTAAAGGTGAAGCGCGTGCCCTCGCCGTAGGCGCGGCCCGACCGCGTGGTGATCACCACCGCGCCGTTCGACGCACGCGAGCCGTACAGCGCCGCCGCGTTCGGACCCTTGAGGACCGTCATGCTCGAGATGTCGCCCGCGTTCAGGTCCGCGATGCCGGTGCCGTAGTCGCGTCCGCCGCTGGCGCTCGCGGTGGAGTACCCGTCATTCGAGACCGGGATGCCGTCCACGACGAAGAGCGGCTGGTTGTTCCCGGTGATGGAGCCCTGCCCGCGAATGACGATGCGGGCGGACCCGCCGATGTTGCCGCTGCCGGTGATCGTCACGCCCGAGACCTTGCCCGACATCGCGCTGACGATGCTCGGGGTCTGCGTGCGCGTGAGGTCTTCGGCCGTGATCGCCTGTTGCGAGGTGCCGATGGTGGTCTTCTCGCGCTGAATGCTGAGCGCGGTGACCATGATGCCCGTCAGCAGCTGCGCCTGCGACTCGAGTGTCCACGCCTGCGTCATGGGCGCGCCCGCGAGCGTGACCGGCCGCTGCGACAGCTTGAAGCCGATGCGGCGGACCGTCACCGTCACCTGCCCGGTGCGCCCCGCCGGCACGGTCAGCGTGAAGCTCCCGTCGTCACGCGTCGCCGTGCTGAGTCGCAGCACGTCGATGGAAACGGAGGCGCCGGCAATCGG
>DATEDF010000142.1:0-16010 GCA_035286465.1 Gemmatimonadaceae bacterium
GGCCCGCCTCACCCAGTACGATTGCACTCGGATCGCCACGAAGCTGAACCGCCGCCCGCGCAAACGCCTGGGCTACCGAACCCCGGAGGAGTGCTATGTCGCCTGACGCTCAGTGTTGCACTACAAACTTGAGATCAAGCAGCGTTCGGCGGCGACGACTTCCTCGCCATCGCCGACCTGCCCGACAACGCCTCCGCGGCGGCGATCAGCCTCGCGGTCAGCGCCAGCGGCGCGATTCGCTCGCAGACGACGGTCCTGCTGACGCCCGAGGAGATAGACGCGGCCGCGAAGAAGACGGTGGACTACCGCGCGCCCGGAGCGTAGCACCGCGGTTGCGTCGGAGCGTACGCGCTCAGCGCGGAATCGAATCGAGCGCGAGCAGCCCCTTGAGCACCGACTCCGGTGCGAGAAACGCCGAGCCGTGGCGAATGCCGCGCGGGGCGCGGAGCGAGTCGCTCACCACTTCCCAGTGCGCGAAGTCGCGCGTGCGCACGGCGCCGTAGCGGCCGCGCGTGTAGTAGTCGAAGTAGACGTACCACCACTCGTCCACGTGCAGGATGGACGGCCCCTCGGTGTGGACCGCGGTGAAAGCCGGTGATGCCGGCCCGTACGGGCCCGTGGCGCGCCTGGCGGTCGCGACGCGCAGGTTGCGGCGCTCGGGGAAGAAGGTCTCGTCCTTCATCACGAGGTAGTACGTGTCCCCGTTCCGCGCGATCGTCCCGTCTATCGCGGAGAAGCCGCCGTCGTAGAGCAGCGCGGCCTTCGAGTACGTCTTGAAGTCCTTCGTCGTGACGTAGTAGAGCCGGTGATCGGCGCGCCCGCGCGACGTGCGCTGCGCCACCGAGTCGGACGCCGGAAAGCGCCCGGGAATCGAGGTCGCCCAGAAGATGAGGTACTGCTTCGTGGCGTCGTCGTAGAACAGCTCCGGCGCCCACGAGTTGAGCGTGGTGGGCTCGTGCTCCATCACCGGGATGCGCTCCAGCGCCGACCAGTGGATGAGATCCGTCGAGTGTGCGACGCCGATCCCCTTGTCGGTCCACGCGATCGTCCAGACGAGGTGGAACACCCCGTCCGGTCCGCGGAGGATGCACGGATCGCGCATCAGCGCGGCCGTCGTGTTCCACTCCTGCCAGCCGCGGCCCTGCCCCGTGACCGCCGGCTGGAGGAGCGAGCGCCCCCCGTTGAGCGGGAGCCAGGTGATTCCGTCGCGGCTGTACGCGAGGTGGAGACCGTCCTCGCCGTTCCGTGTGAAGTAGGAGAAGAGGAACGCGTCGGGCTCCGTGGTCGCGGCGGGCGCCGATGAGGAGCCGACCCGCACGCAGCCGCCGACGAGGAGGGCCAACAAAGCGGAAAGCGGGAACGGCTTCACCGTGAAGGCGCTTGCCCGTAGTACCGCCCGGGCCCGTGCTTTCGACCGAAATGTTTCCAGAGCAGTGGCTGCGGGATCGGCGCCGCGGCCGGGTTGAGCACGGCGGTATGAAACGCCATCCGCGCCACCTCTTCGAGTATTGTCGCGGTCTCGACCGCCGCTTCGACGCTCGGCCCCCAGACGAAGCTCGCGTGGTGGGCGACCAGCACGGCGGACATCGAGGTGGGCTCACCATCGAACCGTTCGACGATCACGGTGCCGGTGTTCCGCTCATAGTCTTTCGCGATCTCTGTCGCGGTGAGCGGTCGCGTGACCGGTATCGGCCCGTTGAAATGGTCCGCGTGCGTGGTGCCGTAGCAGGGGATCTCCCGTCCCGCCTGCGCCCAGACCGTCGCGTAGTGTGAATGCGTGTGCACCACCGCGCCGACCGCCGGCCACGCACGGTACAGCACGAGGTGCGTCGCGAGGTCCGACGACGGGCGCAACTTGCCCTCGACGACACGGCCCTCGAGATCGGTCACCACGAGGTCGCCCGGCTTCATCTTCTCGTACGACACGCCACTCGGCTTGATCACGACGAGCCCGCGCGCGCGGTCAATCGCGCTCGCGTTGCCGAAAGTGAAGAGCGCGAGGCCGCGACGGAAAAGCTCGCGATTCGCCGCGAGCACTTCATTGCGCAGCGCGGCCACGGCGCCCGCGCCACGCGGCGCCCGCGCCGGCCGCGCCGGCCGCGCCGGCACCGCGCGCCCCGCGCGCCCCGCCCGCCGCGCCGGCATCAGATCCCCGCGCGCGCTTTCGCGCGCTGGATGATCGCCGCCATCACGTCCCGGTGCTTCGTGAAGGTGTCGTCCACAACCTGCAGCGTCGGGATCGCGTTCGGCGAGAGCGAGAGAGTCTCAGTGTTGAAGCGCCCAAAGCCAGCCTCGTGCACGCCGGAGCTGCCCCGCCCCGCCGCCGGCGCGCTCAGGTGCTGGAAGAAGCGCGCGTACTTCTGCCAGCGCGCGCCGCCCCCGGCGTGGTACATCGGGATGAACTCATAGAGCGCGTCGTACGGCATCTCGCCGACGCACACGCACTGCGGGTACTTCGCCCGCAGCTCCGTCACGAGCCGCCTGGTCCCCTCGTGCATGTCCCCGGTGGTGCTGTTCACGTGCCCGCCGACGATGTCGAGGAAGTACGCGTCTACCCTGTACTTCTCGATCATCTCGGCGATCCGCCCCTGGAGGAACTTCCGCCAGTCGTCGTGGCCGAGGTTCATGTACGTGAGCCACCCGTCCTGATGCCGGTCGTTGTTCCAGTCCACCCAGTTCAGGTTGTACACGTCGCCGTCAATCTTGTACGTGGAGCCGGCGGCGATCCTGCTCCAGGCCGGCCCTTTCCGATTCGCCGAGTTCGCGCCGAACATCGGCATCATCCTGAACCCCAGCCGCTGCCCCTCGCTGATCAGGCGGCGGAATCCCGCCTCGCCTCCCATTCGCGGGTCGGGGACGTAGTTCGGGTAGTCCCAGTAGTAGCGGCCGTCCCACGCGGCGAGGAACGCGATCACGCGGTCGGCCGGGATCTGCGTCGCGATCCAGCGGAGGATCTCCAACTGCCGGGCGTAGTCGTTGAAGATGAAACCGGTGTAGTGCTGGCCGTGGAGCGTGGTGACCATCGCGACGCTTCGCATCCACAGCGGAACGTCGGCGCGAGTCTCCCACGGGGGGAGGTGAAACGCGCGCTCGACGTGCGCGATGTGCGGCTGCATCGCGCCCTCAAAGCTGGTCGCGTGCGCCAGTCGCCACGTCGGCACCGTGACGCGCGTGTCGTTGCGCCAGCCGTCGTGCTCGTAAACCGCCTCGACGCGGAACGCCTTTTCCCCGGCCTGGAAGTAGTAGCGCTTGGGGCGCACCCGATCGTCGAGCGTCGAGAACGCGAGGAAGTCCTGGTCTGAGGCCTGCACGATGGCGATCGGTGTGGTCATGCTGGCCGGTGTGACAGCGCCGTGCAGGTCGCCCGCGCCGAAGGTGTAGCCGGCGAAGACGTCGCCGTCCCCGGGATTGATGAACTGCCCGCCGCCCACCGACACCTGCCCGCGCGGCACGTCGCGGATTACCGACGTGACGCTCTTGATCGGCCGCCCCATCTCGGCGACGACGTCCCACTCGATCGTCGTGCCGGTCTTCCGGAACGTGGCCGTGAGCTTCCCGGGCGCCTTCTCCTGGGCGCCGGCCCAGGTGAACCCGTCGCAGGTGAGCGTGAGCGCGTCCCCGGTGAGCGCAGCCTTCATCCCCGCGCGGTCCATCGCATACGTGTTCTCCTCGGTGAACACGAGGAAGGCGAACCGGTGATCGCCGAAGACCACCGACGGCTCGGGGAAGTCGAAGCTGAACTTCATCCACGAGCGGCCGCGCGGCGGGATGAACACGTCGCTCGTGGAGAACAGCTCGACGATGTCGCCGGGTGCGTATCCGGCACGGGGTGGCGCCACGTTGGGGGGCGCGGCGGGAGCGGCGCTCGCGCCGGCGCCGGCCAGCGGGACGAGGCTCCCGGCGCCGGCGGCGCCGACGACCTTGATCCAATCACGGCGCGTGATCTCGTCACTCATCGCGCATTCGCTCCCCGCGCGCGCCACCGACACTCGGCAGTGCTCACGCGCGATTCACCTTCCAGTACGCCGCGTACCGCTCGTCGAAGAGCTGGTGGAGCGGCACGAGCGTCGTCTCCGTCGCCTGGCCGACCGTGCGGAACTCGAGCGGCTTCCCCGGCACGGGCTTCACCCAGCTCGACACTTCGTCCGACGGCGCCGTGATCTCGGGCGCGCGGGGCGGCGCGGGATTCCGGTAGTTCGGCACGGTGCGCGGCGCCGTGGGCACCGCGCGGCGGTTTTCGTCCGTGATCCCGTCGGTCCCCATCCGGCCGACCAGCACCAGCGGGCCGTACATCACGGCCTGAACCGTCGCGTCGTCCGGCATCACGTGCGCGTGGAGCGTCATCGGCAGCGTCATCTCCACGCGGTCGCCGTCCTTCCACGTGCGGTCGAGCACGAGGTAGCTGCTCGGCGACGCGAATGCGTCGAGCGCCCGGCCATTGAGCTTCGCGCTCCCGCCCGCGGCCCAGTACGGCACGCGCACGCGGAGGGCCAGTCGCACGGGCTTCGCGGTTCGGACCGTCAGCGCGGTCGTGCCCGCCTCCGGGAACTTCGTCTCCTGCACGAGCCGCACGCCCTTCTCCCTCCACTGCACTTCCGACGCGACGAAGAGGTTCACCCAGATGCCGCGGTCATCGTGGAAGTAGATGCTGTCGCTGAGCTTCGCGAAGTTCTCGACGCCCGAGCCGTGGCAGCACCAGAACCCCTTGTCCGGCGTGCCGAAGAGCTTCCAGTAGCCGGACGCGAGCGGCGTGTAGTAGACCTTCTCGCCGTCGGCGGGGTGCTGCGTGGGGAGGATGCCGTTGAAGTACGCGCGTTCGTAGTAGTCGGCGAGCGCGGCGTCGGGCGCCCAGGTGAAGAGCCGGCGCGTGAGCTTGAGCATGTTGTACGTGACGCACGTCTCCTGCGTGTGGCTCCCCAGCGCGCGCGCGAGCTGGCCGGGATCGCCGCGCCACGCTTCCCCGTTCGTCGTCCCGCCGGTCGCGTACGAGCGCTTCTCCGTGACCTCGTGCCAGAAGTAGTCGGCGATGGCGCGAGAGCGCTGCTCGCCGGTCATCTCGTAACGCCGCGCGGCGCCGAGCACCTTGGGCACGTTCGTGTTCGCGTGCACGTCCTTCAGCTCATCGCGCCCGATGGCGAGCGGGGCGAAGATCTTCTCGTGGTCGAAGCGGTGCGCGAGGTCGGCGTACGAGCGCTCGCCGGTCACCTGCGACAGCTCGTAGAGGATGTCGTTCATCCCACCGTATTCCGTGTCGAGCATCCGCTGCCACAGCTCGTCGGGAATCGGCTCGGCGTAGCTCCGCACCCAGTCGGCCATCCCCTTCACCATCTCGAGCGCCTGGCCGTTCTTCGAGAGCGTATGGCTGTCGAGCAGCCCCGCCATGATCTTGTGATAGGTATAGAAGGGCGCCCAGACGCGTGTGCGCGCCTTGAGCCGATCGAAGAACTCTGTGGGGAACGCGCTCAGGTACCCGCCGCCCAGTTTCTCCTGGCACCTGGCGAGTTCCGCGACGAGCAGCGCGCCGCGCGCCTTGACGGCGTCGTCCCCGGTCTGCGCCGCCATCAGCGCGCACGCGGAGAGATAGTGGCCGACGAAGTGCCCGCGCAGCTCGTTGTTGGGCGCCTCCCAGCCGTAGTACGGCTCTGCCGAGGAGGGGAGCCCGGCGTTCACGCGGAAAGCGTGCAGCAGCCGGTCAGGGTCGAGCCCCATCACGTAGCGGCGATTGACCTCGAGGGCCGCGAGTTCCGGTCCCGCGCGCAGCCGCACGTCGCGCAGATCGAAGGGCGCGATCCGGATCGTGGGCGGCGCCCCGGCCGTCTGCGCCGTGACGGCGGCCGTCGGCGTCCCACCGCGCGGCGAAGATCCGCGCGGCGAAGATCCGCGCGGCGGAACGATCAGCGGCGTGGCCGCCGCCATCGCGGTCGCGGCCACGAACTCTCGTCTCGAGATGTCGTTGCTCATCGGCTGCTCCGGAAAGATTGCCTACGGGGCGCCGCGTGCTCCGCGGTCGCCCCCGCCGCCACCGCCGCCGCCCCTCCCGCCGCCGTCGCTCCCCTGCGGGATCACCGGCACTCCCCCGCGCCCCGTCGTCGGAGTCGCCGGACTTCCGGCGCCCGCGTCCCTCAGCAGCTTCTGCCGCTCGAGGTACGTCTCGCCCCGCGTGATCCACGCGGGCGCCGGCGCGCCCTTCAGGAAGTGGTTGAACCACTCGAGCTGCCGCCGGTGATAGTCCTGCTGGCTCTCGGGCCGCGCCACCCCGTGGTTCTCGTCGTTGTACAGCAGGTAGATCACCTGCTTCCCGAGCCGCCGGCCGAAGTTGTACAGCTCGTGACTCTGCCACGGGTTCACGTTGCCGTCGGCGTCCCCCTCCTCGAGCAGGAGTGGCGTCTTGAGCTTGTCGGTCTGGAAGACGGTCGAGTTCCGGATGTACGCCTGTGGATCCTCCCACAGCGGCACCTCCATCCGCTCCTGCCCCGTCTCGAAGTGCCCGGTTTCCGGTGAGCCCGTGTTGAACGAGGTGTAGCCGTACATGCTGATGAGATTCGTGAGCGGCGCGCCGGCGATGGTCGCCGTGAAAAGGCCGTCGCCGTTCACGGCGTAGAACGCCGACTGGTAGCCGCCCCACGAGTGTCCCATGTTGCCGACTTTCTTCGGGTCTACGTCGGGGACCCTGGCGAGCGTCTCCTTCACCGCCGCCGTCACGCACTCGAGGCCGGAGACGCCCGGGTCGCGCGCACGGAATCGGATGTCGGGCCGCAGCACGAAGTAGCCGTTCTGGCTGAACACCGTGGTGTTGTACGTCGCCCGGTCGGTCGGGACGATGAACTGGTGGAAGCCCTGCGAGAGCTTCTCATAGTAGTAGACGACCATCGGGTACTTCTTCCCCGGCACGTAATCCGCCGGGTAGGTCAGCATCATCTGCAGCTTGTCGCCCCGCTTGTTCGCGTAGGGCATCAGCACCTGGCGGCCCCACGCGTAGTCGGAGAGGAACGCGTTGGTGTTCGACAGGCGCTGCGCGTTGGAGAGCGACGCCGAAGCGGCGACGAAGAGGTTCGGCGGCTCCGCCGCGGTCTGCTGCTGGAAGAGGTATACGTCGGCGTCTCTCGCCTTCTCCAGCCCCGTCGTGTTTTTGTCGAGCCAGATGAGGCGCGAGGGCGCCTGGCCGATCGTCACGCGGGAATAGCCGCTCTTCTTGTTGTACTCGCCGGTCGCGGAGAGCGTGATCGGCCTGGCCGGATTGATCCAGCGGTCCTCGGGGTCGGTGTCCACCGGGCCGAATCCGCCGCGCCCACCACCCCCTCCGCGGCCACCGCGGCCGCCCCCGGTTTCCCGCACCACGCGGTACACGGTCGAGTCCTCCCTGCCGCGGGTGATGCGCACCGGGCTCGTTCCGTCCACGTTCACCTGCCAGACGTCGAAGCGGTCATAGAGCAGCACCGACGTGTTGCCCGTGGTCCAGCCCGCGACGCCGTACGGCCGGCGCTCGGGCACCGGGTGATCGTCTTCCAGGTCCACGAAGACGCTCTTCACCTGGCCCGTCAGGTTCGCGCGTTTGCCCGAGGCGAGGTCGAGCGACCACCACTGTCCGGCCTGCGTGTAGAGCACGTACTTGCCATCCGGGCTCATCGTGCCGCCGAACGCCGACCTGGTGAGCAGCTTCTCGCGCTTGCCGGTCGCGATGTCCACGGCGTAGTAGTCGCGATAGGGGCGGCCGGACACGATCTCGCGGAAGTAGGGAGCTTCGTCGGAGGCCAGCAGCACCTTGCGGTCCGCGGAGAGCTGGACCATCTCGAACGGATCGTCGCTGAGGCGCACGAGCCGATTCGGGCCGACGTGCCACGCGACAAGGGCGGTGCGGGTACGGTCCTGAGCCGACTGCCGGTCCTGCATATGGTACTGGCGGAGGTCCTTCCAGTGCCAGATCTCCACGCGCGCGGGCTGCGGCGCGCTCAGGTCGCGCGCCGCCGGCTTCGCCTCACGCGGCGCGATGCCGAGGTAGAGCGTGGCGCCGTCGTCCGACCACTGGAGCGCACGATAGGACGCCACGCGCATCCCGGCCGGGAAGGCCGGATCGCTCGAGAAATCGTACGTCTGCTTCACGCGGTTCACGCCGCGCCACGCGAGCACGGTGTAGCTCGTGTCGGCGAACGCGGTGTCGGTGCGGCTCCGGAACGCGGCCAGGTCCTCGCTTCGCGCACGCCACTGGAGTCCCGAGTAGACGTTGTCGCTCGCGTCTATCGAGCCGATTGCGCCGGTCCCGAGATTGAGCAGCTGCACACCGTTTCCCGTCTTGCCCTCGACGTCAATGATCATCGCGAGCGCGCGTCCGTCGTCGCTGAAGGCGTACTCGGCCACGTTACCGAACGTGACGTCGCCGCCGTCGTCGAGGTTGCGCACGACGAGATCGGCGCCGCGGCCCTGACGCCCCTGCGGCGCATAGCGGCGCAGCGCCGCGTGCGAGCCCGACCGGTTCAGCACGAACGACTGGACGTCCTCGAGCACCGAGGCGGCACCCGTACGGAGATCCACGATCCCCACCTTGTTCCGGTTGGATGCCGCCCCTCCCGCGGCCGCGCCACCTCGCCCGCCACCACCGCGCCCAGCGCGCCCCCCCGCTCCAGCGCCGGCGGTGTCGGGCGCGATCGTGTAGAGGAGCCATCGGCTGTTGGACGAGTACACGGCCCCCGACGCGTTCCGCACGCTCGTCTCGGTGCCCGTGGGGAGCGCGCGGTAGCGAAGCTCACCACCGCCCGCGCCGCGCCGGAAATCCCAGGCGACCCACTTGCCGTCGGGCGAGATCGCGCTCGCGCCGAGCGTTTCGAACTTGCCCCACTCGGCGGCGGGGATGGGGGAGCGGGCCTTCGCCGCGAGAGAGGCGGCCGGCGTGGCCTGCTGCGCCGCCAGCGGCATGAAGGCACACCAGAGGATGAGCGCGAACGAACGGATGACGCGCGACATGAAGAAGTCTCCGCATTGAGGGAGCTGACTTCGTCAGATCATACGGTGCAGGGACGCCTTTCTCAATGTCGGTTTGAGTCGCCGTCGCCCGGGACAACGAAACGGCCCGCGCCACTCCGATGGCGCGGGCCGTTCCTCCGCGTTCGTCCGCCTGCCTCCGAGTTCCTTTGCGTCCCGACGCGGCTACGGCAGCCGGTCCATGCAGCCCTTGAACTCAGGATTGATCAGCTCGCCGTCGGGCACCGGAAAGTTCACGTCGTCCCCGTAGGTACCAGCAGACGTACCGCCGAAGGAATAGACACCGGTGGGCCAGACCTGATCCTCCGCCCGGCCGTACTGCCGCATCAGCCGGCGCAGGTCGCTCACGCGCTGACCCCGTCCGAAGGTCCAGAACCCCTTCTCGCGGAAGAAGAGCGTGGTCGCGGCGTCCTTTGTCGTCGGCGTCGTCGTCAGCGCGGCCATCACGGGAACCGTGTAGTTGCCGATCTTCTGCGACGTGGTGCGCAGCGCGTTCAGGATCGTCATCATCCCGATGAAGTCGTTGGCGTTGAGACGCGCCTCCGCCTCGATCAGCCGCGCGTCAATGCCGGACACCATCGGGATCGGGTCGTCGCGGCTCTTCCAGAGCTGCTGCTGGAACATCGGGGTCAGGCCGTCTTCGGCTTGAGTGGGAATCGTCTGTTTCACGGGCACTCGCGGATCGTTCGCCGACGCGAAGGGCAGCGCGTTCTTGATCAGGTTGTGTTGGCCGGTGATCAAGTCGAAGCTGTCGCTCACCGTCATCCGGTGCGTCGAGAACTGGACGACCCAGTGGCCGTTGTCCTCCAGGCCCGCGTTCGACCCCGTCGAGGTCGTGAACACGTACTGGTAGCTCGTGGGCACGGTGGCGGCCGGCACCAGCGCGGCCGCCGCGGCGAACTGGCCCTTGGCGACGAGGACTCTCGCCTTCAGGATCAGCGTTGCCTGCCGAATGAACACGCTGCCGGCGTCCGACTTGGTGTTCACCTGCAGCGCCGAGTCGAGGTGCGTCAAGGCGCTGTCGAACACCTGCGCATTGGTCAGGGGCGGCCCCAACGTCACGTCACCACTGATCGTGTGGCCGAGTGGGATGCCGTTGCAGAAGTTCTCGGCCAGCGACATCTCGAGGAAGCCGAGCCCCATGTACAGCTCGCCGATATGCGACGTGCTGTCGGGCAGGAACTGCCACATGGCGTCGAGCGCGTCGCGAACGAACCCGCGCGGCTGGGTGACCGTGGTGTACGGGAAACTGCCGTTGTTCGTGGCGATCGTCCGGCGGTCAATGTCCGCTCTGGTGGGCTGGAAATCGGCGTTCTTGTACTCGTCCGCCATGTGCCCGCCTGCCTGCCAGAGACGCTCGTCGCCGCCGTGAACGACGTTTCTGAGCCGGCCGATCGCGCCGACGCGCAACGCGAGCGCGGCCTCAGGGGTGCCGACCGCGGTTTCGTCCACGAGGCCGGGGTTCTGCGGTTCGAGCAACTTATCCTTCGCCCGGCACTGGGTCAGAACGAGCGGTGCTACGGCGCACGCCGCGATGGCCCACCGAGCACGACGCGAAATCGTCATCATGGTATCGTCCTCGAAGAGGGTCAGTACTTCAGGTTGAGCCGGAGCGTCAGGTAGGTTGACGGCCCGGCGGACTGGAAGTTCGACTGGATGTCGTTGGGCTGATCGTGCTCTTCCGGGTCGAGGCCCGTATAGCCCGACCAGGTCGTGATGTTGCGCATTCCGAACACGACGGTCGAGCCGTCGCGGGCCCGTACGTACCGGAGCAAGTTCATCGGTAGCGAGTACGAGGCCGAGAACTCGCGGAACTTCCAGAACTGGCCGTTCTGGTAATAGCCCCGGTCGGTCTTCACCGTGGCGCCGGCGACGCTGCTCCCATAGAACTTGGCGACGTGGCGCGCCTGCCACTCCAAAGGTGCCGTCGGGTCCATGTTCTCACGGCAGGAGAACGGCGTGGCGTTGCACTGGAAGTTGTTTCCCCCGTCCTGGAGGTTCCACCCGCCCTTGTAGTCGAACGCCAGGTTGAGGCGCAGCTTGCGATTCAGGAGGTCGAAGCCGTGCGTGACGGCGACGATGTCGCGGGGGAACGAGTAGCCGGCATAGACGAAAGCCGTATCCGCGCTGCCGCCTTTCACCTGGACTTCGCTCACCTGGATGATGCCGTCACCGTTGGCATCACTGTACGTGTAGGGCCGGAACCACCGGCTGTTGATCGGGTAGCCCGCCTTCTGCCGGGTGTTGCCTCCCGGATTGATCGTCCGGGGCACGCCCGTCGTGGGATCCACGCCGAGATCGAGCACCTCGTTGCTGTTGTGCGAGGCGTTCACGCTCACGTCCCAGGCGAAGTTGCGCCGGTCCATCACCTGGCCGCTCACCGTGACCTCGTGGCCCCAGTTCCTCGTCCTGCCGATGTTCCGGAGCGGGCTGAGCTGAGACGCGGCCGAGGACGGCGCGATGGCGGTGTTGATCAGGGCGTCGTTCGCCCGTTTGTCGTAGTACGTGTACTCGGCGTGGATGCGGTTGTCGAGCAGCTGCGTGTCGAAGCCGAGCTCGACTTCCGCCGACGTCTCCGGCTTCAGCTCCGGATTGCCGGTCTGACTGGTCGCCAGGCCCGGGATGTCCGTGCCCGTCGTCGTGCCGCGAGTGGCCAGGTTCTGGCTCCCGGCGCTGAACGTGACCAGACCATCGGTCCGTCCCGGCTGCACGCCGCTTGCCCCGTACGACGTGCGGAGCCGGAACTGATTGAACCACGACCACTGCGGGAAGAACGGCTCGTCGGACGCGATCCACGAGACGCTGGCTTTCGGATAGAGCACACTCTGGAACTTCGTCCCGAACGCGCTGTTCTGGTCCGACCGGACGGCAAGTGTCACGAACAACCGGTCACGAAACCCCGCCTGCTCCTGGACGAAGAACCCGAGCGTCTTGGTGGCCGTCGGCCAGATCTGGGTCCCGTTTCTCGTCGCCGCGTCGTTGACTTGCGATGCCCCGGGTGGGAGGACGGTGCCGCTGCTGGTCGCGGCGTCGTTCTCGCTGTTGATGTAGTCGGTGCCCACCGTGGACTTGAGGTGCGCCCACGGGCGTACGTTCCACGTCGCCGTGCTCGTGAGCTTGAACGAAAGGTTGCGATTGTTGTTCTTGGCGGCCGACACGAATCCCTGGCGCTGCGTGCCCTGCGGCACGCAGTTGTTCAGGCGACAGAGATCGGAGTTGTCGCGAACGAGGAGGTCCATGCCCAGCGTGGCGTCATTCTGCAACCACGAGAGCGGCCGCCAGTTCATGTTGAAGCTCATCGTCGTGCGCTGTACGATCTGCGGGCGATACCGCTGCATGATGTCGCCAGGCGTGTACTGGTAATAGTCGTTCAGGGGAGTGCCCTTGCTGTCGTTGACGCTCTTGTCGAGGCCGGGCCCCTTGAACCCGTAGTTCTGCATGCCGACGTAGTAGATGGCCTCGAACGCGGCCCCCGACGGCGGGAACCGGTTGTTCGTCGTCGCGAACCCCATGCTGGCCCCCACGTCGAGCTTCGGGCTCAGCGTCGCGTTCAAGTTCGCCCGGAAGTTGAGCTTCGCTTGCGCGATGGGGTGCATCCACTCCTCGAGCACGGCGACCTTCGCCGCGGTGAAGCGGTCAATCTCGAACTGCGGCATCTCGATGGGCCCGATCTCGTTGTCCATCTCGCCGGCGACGAAGAACCGCACCGCGTCCGTTCCGCCGCTCACGTTCACGCCGTACAGGCTGCGCGTCCCCGTCTTGATGAAGGTCTTGCTCGGATCCCGCAGCAGGAGATAGCTCGTCAGACTGTCCGAGATGCACGTTGAGGGCGTCATCGTCGCGGGCTTGCAGCGGATGTTCAGCGTCGGATTGGCCGGCGAATGCCCCCAGTTGGCGTACATGTTCTGGTAGGGATTCCGATCCTGCACCTGGCCCTGCTCCGCGAACCACGTCCACCTCGTGGCCCCGGCGCGTCCCTTCCTCGTCGAGATGACGACGACCCCGTTGGAGGCATCGGTCCCGTAGAGCGTCGCGGCCGAGGGCCCCTTTACGATCTCGACGCTCTCGATCTCCTCCGGGCTCAGCGCGTTGAGCATCGAAACGGACGAGTTGGCGATGCTGACGCTGCCCGCGTTGTAGCGCACGCCGTCCACGACATAGATGGGAGAGTTGCCCAGGCTGATCGAGGAGAGGCCGCGAATGCGGACCGTGGGGGCCCCACCCGTCATCACGCCGGGGAGCACGACCACGCCCGGTGCCTTGGCGGTGAGCAGATCCGAGAACGAGTTGATCGGGGTCTGCTCCACCTTGTTCGCCACGTTCCCGAGCGTCGCGATCGCGTGCCCGAGTTCCACGCGACGCTGCTGGCCGGTCGCGGTGACCACGACGTCCTGGAGCTGGATGACCGAGACGGCGAGCTGGATGTCGAGTGTCGCGCTTCCGCCGTTCGGAACGGTCACCGTGCCCTTCGCCGCCTTGTAGCCCACGCGCAGCACCTGCACCTCGACGGTGCCCGCACGGACGTTGCGCAGCGTGTAGCGGCCGTCCTCGCCCGTCGCGGCCGTCTGGTTGGCGCCGATGACGATGACGCTGGCGTCGCGAAGCGGCGCGTTGGTGAGGGTGGCCGTCACGCGGCCGGTGATCGTGCCCTGCGCGCCGAGCGTTGGCGCAAACATCGCGAGCAGCGTGGCGGCAGCCAGGCTGTTCGTCAATGCTCGCCAGCGTCCCTGGGTCATGAGGGTAACCTCCACGAGTGAGTTCGGGGGGAACGGCATCATGCTACGACCTACTGACGGGCACGTCAAGCAATCGCCATCTTGTTGCGTCGGTCCCGAACGAGAAGATCCGCGAGTCCACGACTGAGGAGACACTGATGCCGGGAACGATTCATCGCCGCGCGACCTCGATGCTTACCAGTACCCTCGCCCTCATCGCCGCCATCACATCCGCCGCCGCGCAGGCGACGAGGATCCCCACCCCCGAATCCGTCTTCGGCTTCAAGGTCGGCGCCGACAGCCAGCTCTTCGGCTACGATCAGTCCATCGGCTACTTCCGCCGGCTGGCCGCCGCGAGCAACCGCATCAAGCTGATCGAGGTCGGCAGGACCTCCTACGGCAAGGCGTGGACCGCCGTGATCATCTCCTCGCCGGAGAACCTCGCGCGGCTCGACCACTTCCGGCAGATCAACATGCGCCTCGCCCACCCCGAAGGGCTCTCCGACAGCGCGGCCCGGCGGCTCGCGCGCGAGGGGCGCGTCATCGTGGACATCTCGGGCGGGCTCCACGCCTCGGAGATCGCCGGCTCACAGCACACCCCCCAGCTCGCTTGGGAGCTCCTCTCGCGCGCCACCGATCCGGAGATCAAGCCGATCTTCGACAACGTGATCTTCTTCCTCTGGCCGTCCATCAACCCCGACGGGCAGGACATCGTGGTGAACCAGTGCCGCGCGCAGTACGAGGGGAAGAACCCGGGACCGATGGAGCTCTACCAGAAGTACATCGGGCACGACAACAACCGCGACAGCTACATGATGAACGTGATCGAGTCGCGGGTGGTGCAGCGAACGTGGCGCGAGTGGGAGCCCGACATCATCTACGTCCACCACCAGTCGGCGCCGGAGCCCACGCGCATCTGGGTGCCGCCCTTTGCCGATCCGGTCGGCTGGCGCGCGCCGCCGATCCCGGCGCGGGAGATCAACACGATCGGCACGTTCATCGCGCAGGAGCTGGACGCGCGCGGGCAGCCCGGCGCGGTCCACATGCTCGCGACGTTCGACGCCTGGTATCCCGGCTACATCGACTACATGCCGGTGTACCAGAACATCCCCGCCTGGTGGACCGAGACGCAGGGTGGCAGCTGCGCCACGCCGAAGCCGGTCGGCTCGCCGGAGAACTTCCCGCCGCAATACCGCGACCTGCGTCCCCAACCCCTCTACCTGAGCCCGTGGCCGGGAGGCAAGTGGGGGCTCCGCGACGCGGTGGAGTACATGGTCACAGCCTCGACGGCCACGCTCAAGTTCGCCGCGAGGTTCAAGGACGATGTGCTCTACAACCGCTACCAGTCCGGTCGCGACGTCATCAGGAAGTACCGCACGAGCCCGCCCTACGCGTACCTCGTTCCGCAGGCGCAGTACGACCCGGTGGCCCCCGTGGAGCTGCTCCGCCGCTTCGCGTTCCACGGCATTCGCATCAGTCAGCTCGACCGCGACGCCACGTATGACGGCATCAGCTATCCCAGGGGCACCTGGGTCATCCCGATGGACCAGGAGTTCGCGGAGCTGGTGCGCGAGGTCTTCGAGGTCCAGAAGTATCCCGCGCTGGGCGACGACACGCCGTACGACGCCGCGGGGTGGACACTCCCGTATCAAATGAATGTCAACGTCGTCGAAGGGAAGACGCCGCTCCCCTCGGAGTTCCGCGCGGCAATGAAGCCCGTGCTGGGGAAGCCGACGGACCGCGCGGCGGCGGACGCGCCCTTCACGACGAACGCCGCGGCAGCCGGAATCCTCCCCCTGCCGGGCGGAATTGCGGGGACCGGCGACCACGTCGTGCTCGACCCGGCGCAGAACAACTCGTTCCGGCTCATCAACCGCGCGCTTTCGGAGGGCGGTGTGCTGCGTTTCGCGCCAGCCGCGGCGGCTATGCCGGCCGCGCCGGGGAGCGCGAGCGGGGCGCGCTACGTGGTGTCGGGGGTCGCCGCGCCCAGGCTGGACGCGTGGGCGAGCGAACTCGCGGTTCGCGCGACCCGCGCCGCGAGCGCGCCGGCCTCCGTGCCGGCCCCGACGAGAGTCGCGCTCTACAAGTCCGCGCCGGGGGTCATGGATGAAGGGTGGACGGAGTGGCTCTTCGACACGCACGGCTTCGCGTACACGCTCATCACACCGGCCGACCTTCAGGCCGGCAACCTCGGGGCGCGCTTCGACGTGATCGTGTTCGGGTCACAGGGTTTCACCGCGGCTGGCGGCGGGCGCGGCGGGCGTGGCGGCGGCCCACCCGGCGGCGGCGGACGTGGCGGACGCGGGGCGGGCGCGCCCG
>DATEDF010000143.1:0-7909 GCA_035286465.1 Gemmatimonadaceae bacterium
GTCGGGCGCGAGCGGTTCCATTACTGGAAGCTCCTCGCCTGGACGGCGCTTCGCCGCCCGCGATTGCTGCCGCGCGCCGTGACGCTGGCGATCTACGGACACCACTTCCGGCGGGTGGCGGAGCTGCACGTCCTGTAGGAGTGCCGGCACGTGCCACGGCGCCAGTGCCGCAGGCGCACCGCTGGTCTCACTCCGGTTCCGGCTGTAGAATCGGATGCCTGATCCAACGAGGGATTCATGCGTCATCCGATCCTGCACGTCACGCTCACCGCAGTGATCGCGGCGGCCGTGGCCTGTGCCGGACAGCAACCTGCGCCGAGCACCGGCACGGCCGCGTGCGAGGGAACGCGGGTGCTCACCGTGCGCAACAGCACGCGCGGCGTGCTCGAGGTCTACAGCGCCGCGCGGAACGGCGCGAACAAGGTGCTCCTCGGCGAGGTACAGCCTGGCGTGACGACGTTCCAGCTCACGACCGCCAACGGTCCCGAGTTCATCGCCCAGCGCACGGGCACGAGCACCATCGTCGCCGCCACGCCCGGCGTGACGCAGGTCAGGCTTCGCAACAACGCGATCGCGTTCAGCGTCACGTGCCGCCGGTAGCCGACGCCCACTTCGCCAGAGGTCCCCGATGCCCGTCGTGACTCGCCGCCTCGTCCGTCTCGCCGTCCGTCTCGCCGTCTTCGCGCCGATTCTCGCGCTCGTCGCGCCGGCCCTCGCGCGCGTCGTGCCGGCCCTCGCCCCGGCCGCAACGCTGCGCGCACAGGATCCCGCGCGCGCCGAGGACTGGGACCGCCGCGAGGCCTTCATTCCCGTGCGCGACGGCGTGAGGCTCTACGCCATCGTCGTCGCGCCCAAGACGATGCCGAAGCCCCTGCCGATCATGCTCGTGCGCACGCCGTACGGCGTCGGACGGAATCTCAATCCCGGTCCGATCTCCGTCGCGTACCAGGAGCTCGCCCGCGACGGCTACGTCTTCGTGTTCCAGGACGCGCGCGGCACGAACCGGTCGGAGGGGAAGTTCGTGATGAACGGCGCGCTCCACGATCCGAAGGACCCGAAAGGCGTGGACGAGGCCACCGACACGTACGACACGATCGGCTGGCTCGTGAAGAACGTCCCGAACAACAACGGCCGCGTCGGCGTGATGGGCGTGTCGTATCCCGGGTGGCTCGCCGGCATCGCGGGGGTGAACCCGCACCCGGCGCTCAAGGCCATCTCGCCGCAGGCGCCGATGACGGACACGTGGATGGGCGACGACTTCTTCCACCAGGGCGCGTTCCGGCAGTCGTTCGGCGTGGAGTACGCGACGGGAATGGAATGGCCGGACAGCCTGCCCTCGCCGCTCAGGTTCGACCGGTATGACCGCTACGACTGGTACCTCAAGTTCCCGACGCTGAAGGAACTCGGCGAGAAGAACGGCATCGCGAACCTGCCGTCGTGGACCGGCTTCAGGACGCACCCCGCGTGGGACGAGTACTGGCAGGCGAAGGCGATGCAGAAGGTGCTGACGAGGCCGGATGTCGCGGTGCTGAACGTCGGCGGCTACTGGGACCAGGAGGACGTGTTCGGCCCGCAGGAGGCGTACCGTACGCTCGAGAAGAACGATACGAGGAACTGGAACCACATCGTGCTCGGGCCGTGGTTCCACGGCGGCTGGTCGGGCGCGGGCGACAACATCGGGCCGATCAGGTTCGGGGTAGGGATCGGGCCGTATTTCCGCGAGAAGATCCAGCGGCCGTGGTTCGCGTACTACCTGCACGGCGTGGGCGACGGGAAGTTCGCCGAGGCCTACCTGTACGAAGTGTGGGGCAGCGGCTGGCGCACGTTCGACGCGTGGCCGCCCAGAGAGGCGAGGCCCGCGAAGATCTACCTGCGGGAGAACGGGAAGGTGTCGTTCGATCCGCCGACGGCGGCGGGCTCCGATTCCTGGGTGTCGGATCCGAAGCGTCCGATTCCCTACATCGCGCGACCGGTGGATGGCACCCGCTGGCGGCAGTGGCTGGTGGAGGACCAGCGCTTCGTGGACAACCGCCCCGACGTCCTCACGTACGCGTCTGATCCGCTCACGGCGGATCTCGTGATCGCGGGCGATGTCACGGCGCGTCTCTTCGCGAGCACGACCGGGACCGACGCCGACTGGGTCGTGAAGCTGATTGACGTGTTCCCGGACAGCGCGCAGAGCGAGCCGAACGGCCCGAAGATGGGCGGCTACGAGCTGATGGTCGCCGGCGACATCCTGCGCGGGCGCTACCACCGGAGCTGGAGCAAGCCGCAGCCGATTCCCGCGAACACGGTGACGCCCTTCACGGTGAACCTCTACCAGCAGGTCTACCGGTTCCGCCGGGGGCACCGGATCATGGTACAGGTTCAGAGCACCTGGTTCCCGCTCTACGACCGGAACCCGCAGACGTACGTGCCGAACATCTTCGAGGCGAGGGCGAGCGACTTCAAGGCGCAGACGCACACGGTGCATCGTTCGCCCGGGGCGGCGTCGCACATCGCGGTGGCGGTGCTGCCGTGAGCGCCGGTGTGAGCGCCGGCGTGAGCGCCGGCGTGAGCGCCGGCGTGGCGCCGGAGTCCGCGGAGCCGGACGGCGTGGCGCGCGCCCGCGGCGCCGATTGGCGCGCGGTGGTCGCGCGCTACGAGGGCGCGGACGCGTGGAAGTCGCTCACGCAGCTCGTGACGACGCTCGCGCTGCTCGTCGCGACGCTCGTCGTGATGCATCGCCTGCTCGCGCTCGCGCCCTGGGCGACCGCACTGCTCTGGGTCCTCGCGGCGGGGTTGATGGTGCGGACCTTCATCATCATGCACGACTGCGCACACGGCTCGTTCCTGCCGTGGCCCAGGGTGAACGACGCGGTCGGGATCGTCACGGGGATCGTGATGATGACGCCCTACGTGATGTGGCGCCGGGTGCACGCGATGCACCACGCGACCGCGGGTGACCTCGACCGGCGCGGGCACGGCGACATCGAGACGCTCACCGTGCGCGAGTACCGCGCGGCCTCGCGCTGGGGCCGCCTGCGGTACCGCATCTTCCGGCACCCCGCGTTTCTCCTCACGCTGGGGCCGCTCCACCTGATCCTGGTGCAGCGCTTCCCCAGCCCGAGCGTGGCGGGGCGGCGGCGCGAACGGATCAGTGTCTGGACCACGAACGTGGCGATCGCGGGGCTCCTGGCGACGTTCGTGCTCGTGGCGGGCGCGCGGTCGGTGCTGCTGGTCTACCTGCCGTCGTTCTACCTGGCGTGCGTGGTGGGCGTGTGGCTCGTGGTGGTGCAACACCATTTCGAGGACACGTACTGGCAGCCGCACGAGACGTGGGACTACGAGGCCGCGTCCGTACGCGGCAGCTCGCACCTCCGGCTCCCGCGGCTGCTACAGTGGTTCACCGGAAGCATCGGCCTGCACCACGTGCATCATCTGGCGCCGCGGATTCCGAACTATCGGCTGCAGCGGGCACACGACGAGAACGCGTTCTTCCGTGAGGCGCCGGTGCTGACGCTGGCGTCGGGGGTGCGCGCGATGCGGCTGGCGTTGTGGGATGAGGAGAAAGGGAAGCTGGTGAAGTTCTCGGATGTTGGTGAGGGGTGAGGGGTGAGGGGTGAGGGGTTTGGTGAAGAGTGAAGGGCGAATGGTGAAGAGCGAAGGGGTGGTGAAGAGTGAAGGGCGAATGGTGAAGAGCGAAGGGGTGGTGAAGGGCAAGGGGCGAATGCCGCGAGCGCAGATGACACGGGACCTCCTCGCGCAGCCCGCCCGCCTCGTCGCGCCCCGGATCGCGCGGCAGCTTCTCCGCACGCTCGAGCGGGAGCGTGCGCGCCTCGAGCGCGCGGGCGACGAGGAGGCGTTGCACGACTTCCGCGTGGCGCTCCGCCGCCTGCGGAGCTGGCTGCGCGCGTTTCAGAGCGTCTTCGTCGGGCGCGTCCACGGCACGTCGCGTCGCGCGCTCCGCGACCTGGCACACGCGACCAATGACGTGCGCGACGCCGAGGTCCTGCTGGCATGGCTCGCCGTGCAGCCCGGGCTGGCGGCGGGATCGCGGCCGGGCGCGGACGCGCTCGCCGCGCGCATCCGCGGCGAGGGCCGCGCGGCGTCACTACTTTTCGCCCGCCGGCTGCGGCGCGACTTCGAACGGACCGCGCGGCGGCTCGAGCGGGAGCTCGCGTCGGATCCCGCGCCCGGCGCGCGCCGGTGGGCGCAGGCGGGACCGGTGATGGGGACACTCGTCGCGGACCTGATGGGCGCGCAGGCGCTCGAGCTCGAGGCCACGTTGCGGCGCGTCCATTCCCTCGAGGATGGCGTTGACGCCCATCGCGCGCGCATCGCGGGGAAGCGGTTGCGCTACCTGCTCGAGCCCTTCACCGCGGCGCGGCGAAGCGGCGTCATCGAACGGCTCCAGCGCTTTCAGGACGCCCTCGGCGAGTGGCAGGACGCGCGGGTGCTCCTCACGCGGATCGGGTCGGAACGCGCCAAGGTCGAGCGCCGCCGTCGCGCGGGCGGCAGTCGGGATCCGCGCATCGGACTCGATGCGCTCGCCACACGCGCGCGCGAACGGCTCGCGCGCGCCTTCACGGCATTCGACCGCGAATGGCTCCGGGGCCGCGGCGTCCAGCGCATCTTCACCGCGTTGCGTAGCTTCTCGAAGTCGGCGGCACCCGGCGTCTCTCCCCGTGAACTGAGGTCCTGACGATGATGCTCCACCGCATGGCGCTCCCACTCTCCGCGCGCGGCGTCGCGCTGGCGACCGCACTCTCCCTCGCGCTCGCGCCCCTCTGGCAGCGCGCGGCGGCGCAGGGCGACAGCGCCATCGTCGCCAGGGCGCGCGCGATCCACGCGAAGGTCATCAAGCTCGACACGCACGTGGATTTCGAGCCCCGCGCGATGACCGACACGACGCCGAACTACGTCACCGGCCAGGCCTCGCAGGTGGACTTGCCGAAGATGCGGAACGGCGGGATGAACGGCGTGTTCTTCAGCATCTACGTCGGCCAGGCGCAGGACTTCTCGGACAGCGCCTACGCGCGCGCGCACGCGGTGGACGTCGCGAAGTTCGAGGCCGTGCACCGGCTCGCCGAGAAGCTCGCCCCCAACGAGATCGAGATCGCGACCACCGCCGCCGACGTGCGCCGCATCCACGCGAAGGGCAAGCTCATCGCGCTGATGGGCGTGGAGAACGGCTACGGCATCGGCACCGACGTGACCAACGTCAGGAAGTTCTACGACTACGGCGCGCGCTATCTCTCGCTGGCGCACAACGGGCACAACCAGCTCTCCGACTCGAACAACGGCGAGGCGAACAACGAATGGCGGTGGAACGGCGTGAGCCCGCTCGGCAAGCAGGTGGTCGCCGAGGCGAACCGGTTGGGGATCATGCTCGACATCTCCCACCCGTCGAAGGAGTCGAACCTCTGGGTGATGGCGAACAGCCGGGCGCCGGTCATCGCGTCGCACTCGTCCGCGCGCGCGCTCTGCAGGACGGCGTCGCGCGACCTCGACGACGAACAGCTCCTCGCGCTCAAGAAGAACGGCGGGGTGATGCAGACGGTGGCGTTTTCAGGGTACGTGAAGTGCGCGTCGCCGCCGTCACCGGAGCGCGTCGCGGCGCTCGCGGCGCTGGCGCAGGAGTTCGGGCTGCCGGCGAACGTCGTGGGGCGCGGCGGGCGCGGCGGGGGCGGGGGCGGGGGCGGCGGTCGTGGCGCGACGACCCCGAGCGGCGTGTGTGGCATCGGGTATCCCGCGGCCGGAGCGCCCGGCGGCGGGCGTGGACCGGGAGGGGCGGCCGGTGGCGGCCGCGGCGCGGGACGCGCCGGGGGCGGCGGGGGCGGCGGGGGCGGCGGGGGCGGCGGCCGCGGCAATCCGCTTGCCGCGCTGGACTCGGCGAAGCTCGCCGCGTATCAGGCGAAACTCGACGCGCTCAACGCGAAGTTCCCGCCGCCGGCACCGGTGCGCGCCAACGTGAGGGACCTGGTGGACCACATTGACTACGCCGTGAAGCTGATCGGGATTGACCACGTCGGGATCAGCTCCGACTTCGACGGCGGCGGCGGCATTGACGGCTACACCTGCACGAGCGAGGCGATCAACGTGACGATCGAGCTCGTGCGGCGCGGCTACACCGAGAAGCAGATCGAGCAGCTCTGGGGCGGCAACGTGCTCCGCGTGATGGAGCAGGTCGAAAAGGTCGCGAAGCAGATCCAGGGGACCAGGTCATGAGACGGCGAGACGAGGACACCCTCTTCATCGGCATCGGCGGATGCGTGGTCGCGCTCGATCCCGCGACGGGCGAGGAGCGTTGGCGCACGAAAGTGAAGGGCGCGACCTATATCACGATCGCGCGCGCCGGTGAGCGCGTCCTCGCCGGGGCCAACGGCGAGCTGTTCTGCCTCGACGCCTCCAACGGCGCGGTCCTCTGGCACAACAAGCTCAAGGGCCTCGGCATGGGCCTGATCAGTTTCGGGTGTAGCGGGGAGGTCGCCGCGGCCGCCGCCGCTCGGGCTGCCGCCGCGGCGGCCGGCGCGGCCGCGACGTAGCCGGCTCGCCCAGCGCGGCGCCGACGTGTTCCGGTTCTGACCCGTGCGCCTCGTGTTCGACGCCACGCTTCTCCCGCACGCCGCGTAGCGATCCGTGCCGAGCTGGCAAGCGCGCGTCGTGAGCGCCGTCATCCGCGTGGTCGTCCGTCGCCGAAGCTGGGGAAAGGACGCGCGCGCCGTGGCGCGGCGCTCGCGCCGCGTGTTCAGCACGCTGCCCGCGCTCCGCTGGCTCGGCACGCGCGGCGTGCGCGTCGAGCGCGTCGAGCGCGTCGAGCGCGTCGAGCGCGGCGAGCGCGGCGGGACCGGCGCGCCGAGCGGCGAGTGGCTCACGACGGGTAGCGGCCCCGGAACGATCCTCTACCTCCACGGCGGCGGCTATCTCTCGTGCTCCCCGGTCACGCACCGCCCGATCACCGCCGGGCTCGCGCGGCTCAGCGGGCTGCGCGTGTTCAGCCTCGACTACCGGCTCGCCCCCGAGCACCGGTATCCGGCGGCACTCGACGACGCGTTCGCCGCGTACCGCTGGCTGCTCGAACGGCTCCGACTGCCGGCCGGCTCCATCGCGCTCGCCGGTGACTCCGCGGGCGGCGGGCTCGCGCTCGGCGTGCTCCTTCGCGCGCGGGACGCGGGAACCGCGCTCCCCGCCTGCGCCGTGTGCTTCTCGCCCTGGACCGACCTGGCCGGCACCGGCGACATCTCGCACGCGCCGGCGCGGCGCTGCGCGATGTTCCACGCCGGCAATCTCTCCGAGTTCGCGTCGGCCTATCTGGGCGACACCTCACCGGGCGACGCGTACGCGTCCCCCGTGTACGCCGATCTCGCCGGACTCCCGCCGGTGCTCCTCCAGGTCGGCTCGACGGAGTTGCTCCTCGACGACGCGCGCCGCGTGCACGAGAAGATCGAGCGCGCGGGCGGCGCGTCCACGCTCGACGTGTTCGACGGCGTGTTCCACTGCTGGCAGATGCTGGACGGCGTTGTGCCCGAGTCGCGCGTGGCGCTGACCCGGGCGGCGGCGTTCCTGCGGGAGCACGTCGCGCGCCCGTAACCCTCCGCCCGGTATTCACGCTGGCGCGTCGCTCGCGCCCATCGCATACTCGCCACCAATGCCCTTTCCATCCCGGAGCACCCTCATGCGCTGTGACATCCGCGTCCTGATTCTCGCCGCGGCGGGACTCCTCGCCGCTCCGCACGCCGCCCCCGCCCAGGGCCGTGGCGGCCCGATGCCCGACAGCGTCAGGGCACGCCGCTGGGCGATCGAGAACGAGCTGGCCTCGCTCGCCATCATCGAGCGCAAGGTGATGATCCCGATGCGCGACGGCGTGCGCATCGCGGCCGACATCTATCACCCGAAGGACCAGTCGAAGAAGTACCCGGCGATCTGG
>DATEDF010000144.1:0-4179 GCA_035286465.1 Gemmatimonadaceae bacterium
AGTGCCGATGGAGGTCGGCCCCACCACGCACTACATGATGGGCGGCATCCGCGTGGACGGCGACTCGCAGATGAGCACGGTGCCCGGCCTCTTCGCGGCGGGCGAGTGCGCGGCGGGACTCCACGGCGCCAACCGGCTGGGGGGCAACTCGCTCTCGGACCTGATCGTCTTCGGGAAACGCGCGGGGGAGTACGCGGCGCGCTACGCCAGGAACCACGCCGACGGGCGCGTCAGCGCCGATCAGGTGGACGCGGCTGCGCGCGCCGCACTCGCCCCGTTCGACCACGGCGCCGCCGGCGAAAGCCCGTTTCGCGTGCAGCACGACCTGCAGGTGATGATGCAGGACCTCGTGGGCATCGTGCGCCGGGAAGGCGAAATGCGACGCGCGCTCGACGCACTCGCCGGGCTCCGGGAGCGCGCCGCGACCGTCGGGGTGGCCGGCAACCGCGAGTACAACCCGGGCTGGCACACGGCGATGGATCTGCGGAACCTGCTGACTGTCTCTGAAGCGATCGCGCGCGCCGCGACCGAGCGGACGGAGAGCCGCGGCGGGCATTACCGCGACGACTTCCCCGGCAAGGACGCCGCGGCCGGCACGTTCAACATCACGCTGCGCAGGGGCGCCGGCGGCGAAATGACGCTCTCGCGGGAGCCGATCCCGCCGATGCGCGACGACCTCAAGCGGATCATCGAGGAGCAGAAGTAATGGCGACGGCCGAGAACGCAACGTTTCGCATCTGGCGAGGGGAGCTGGGCGCTGGACGATTCGAGGATTTCCGCACCGATGTTTCGGAGGGGATGGTCGTACTCGACGCCGTCCACGCCATCCAGGCCGGGCAGGCACACGACCTCGCGGTGCGCTGGAACTGCAAGGCCGGCAAGTGCGGCTCCTGCTCGGCGGAGATCAACGGCAAGCCGCGCCTGATGTGCATGACGCGCCTCAACCAGCTCGACCTTTCCCGACCGGTGACCGTGGAGCCGATGCGCGCATTCCCGCACGTGCGCGACCTCGTGACCGATGTGCGCTGGAACTATGAGGTGAAGAAGCGGATCCGGCCGTTCACGCCACGCACGCCCGACGCTCCCGACGGCACCTGGCGCATGCAGCAGGCGGATGCGGACCGGGTGCAGGAGTTCCGCAAGTGCATCGAGTGCTTCCTCTGTCAGGACGTGTGCCACGTGCTGCGCGACCATCGGATGCACGACGCGTTCATCGGACCGCGGTTCCTGGTGTACACCGCGGCGCTCGAGATGCACCCGCTCGACACGCTCGATCGCCGGGAGGAGCTCAAGGAGGCCCACGGCATCGGCTACTGCAACATCACGAAGTGCTGTACAAAGGCGTGCCCGGAGAGCATCGCGATCACCGACAACGCGATCATCCCCCTCAAGGAACGCGTGGTGGACCGGTTCTACGACCCGCTCGCGGCACTGGTGCGACTGGTGCGCGGCAGGAAAAGGGATTAGTTGTTGTGCAGTCCGCCGTCTGCCGCCCGAGGTGCGCATGACTCCGCTCAAGCAGCTCTCCCCCGCGGCGATCCCCCGCGCGCTCGAGAAAGCCGAACGCTACCGGCTCCTGAACCAGCCGTGGGCGGCCGAGAGCATCTGTCTCGACATCCTCGCCACCGAACCTGGCCACCAGAAGGCCATCCGCATGCTACTGCTCGCGCTCACGGACCAGTTCGGCGTCCAACTGGCCGGCGGGGTCGAGCGCGCGCGCGAGGTGCTCGCGCGGCTCAGCAGCGACTACGAACGCGCCTATTACGCCGGGATCATCTGCGAGCGCCGGGCAAAGGCCCAACTCGACCGCCGCGCGCCGGGCGCCGGCTTCATCGCCTACGAATGGCTCCGCGAGGCGATGAGCTGGTACGAGAAGGCGGAGGGGATCCGCCCCGAGGGGAACGACGACGCGCTCCTTCGGTGGAACACCTGCGCGCGGATGCTCAGCGACTCCCCGCACATCGTGCCACGACCCGAAGAGACGGCCGCGCCGGCGTTCGGCGAGTGAACGCGGAGCCCTGAGCGCGGAGGAACCGCGCTCAGGGCTCAGGGCTCGCCTGCGCGTCCGATCAGCGCTCGAACATCCAGCGGTCCTCGAGCACCTGCACGGGCTTGGTGAACTCGCGGCCGCCCACCGACAGCTTCGCGGTGTACGTGCCGGGCGCAACGCCGCCGCCCCCGCCACCGAACCCACCGCCACCACCGCGCCCACCGCCCCCACCGCTGCAACTCGGGTTCGGCGGCTCGGCTGCGGCCCCGCCACGGCCGCCCGCTCCGCCGAACGCGCCACCCGCGCCCGCCGCTGCAGGCGCGAGCAAGGGCGCCGTCAGGTTCCACTGGACGCGATTGACCCCCGCGTTCTTCGACCCGTCCGACGTGCACAGCGGGCGCCCGAGCCCGTCCACGATCGAGAGTTTCACGTCGCCCGTGGCGGCCGACTTGAGATAGTAGCTGATCGCCGCTCCCCGCGGTGCGTTCTCCCCCTCGAAGAACTTCTGGCCGCCCGTCTGCTGGCCGAGCTGCCGATCGGTGAGGTACGCGACGGCCGGGCGGACGTCGAACAGGTACGCATCCTGCGTCTGCACCTGCGGCGTGAGCTGCTGCAGCGGCGTGATGTCGTCGGCGATCCAGATGCTGCGTCCGTGCGTGGCGATGATGAGATCGCCGTCGCGCGGATGGACCAGGATGTCGTCCGTGCGCACGGTCGGGTAGTTGTTCATGAACTTCTGCCACCGCGCCCCGGCGTCGAGCGAGACGTACAGCCCGAACTCGGTCCCCACGTAGAGCAGGTTGCGGTTCTTCGGATCCTCGCGAACGACCTGAAGGTTCCCGTACGCCGGGAGGTTGTTCGTGATGTTCGTGAACGTCGCACCGTAGTCTTTCGTCACGAACACGTACGGCCGGAGGTCGCCCGACCGATGACCGTCAATCGCGATGTAAGCCGTGCCGGCGTCGAAGTGCGACGCGTCAATGCGCGCGATCCAATAGGCGTAGTTCCCCGTGAGCGCGCCCTGCGGCATGCCCCGGATGTTCTTTCCGACCTCGGTGAACGTCGTTCCGCCGTCGCGGCTCACCTGGACCTGGCCGTCGTCGGTGCCGGCCCACACCACGCCCGGCATCACCCGCGACTCGGAGACCGCGATGATGGTGCTGTACGACCCGACGCCGTCGTTCTTCGTGAGCTGCGTGTGATTCCCCGGCACGCCCATCATCTCGACGTCGCAGCGGTCAATCTGCCGAGTGAGGTCCGCGCTCGCGACGTACGTGTCGCCCTGATTGTACGACTTGAACAGCCGGTTTCCGCCGAGCCAGAAGATGTTCGGGTCGTGCGGCGAGAGGATGAACGGCGTGTTCCAGTTGAAGCGATAGGCGTCGCCCGGCTGCGCGTTGACCACGTTGCCCGCGCCGCCGCCGCGCCCGCCGCCGCCGCCCCCACGACCGGCGCCGCCCGCGCGGCCGTCCACGCACACCGGGGGCGGACCACCCGCACCCGCGGCCCGACCGCTGGCCGCCGCCGGCCGCACGCTCCGCGTCTGCCCCGTACGGAAGTCGTAGCGATTCGTGTTGCCGTCCTGCGATTCCGTGAAGACGATATTGAAGTCGCGGGGATCGGCCGCGGTCTGGAAGCCGTCGCCGCCGCCGATGCCGTAGAAATCGGAGTTCAGGATGCCGTCCCCGCTCCGCTTCGAGCTCGGTCCGCCCCAGCTTCCGTTGTCCTGGAGCCCAAAGTAGACGTGGTACGGGCGACGCATGTCGGCGCTCACGAAGTACGCCAGCCCCGTCGCCATTGTGTTCACGTAATCCCACGTCCGGCCCTGGTCCCAACTGACGTTGATGCCGCCGTCGTTCCCGATGATCAGGTGCTTCGAGCTCTTCGGGTCCACCCAGATGGCGTGCTGGTCCACGTGTCCCGGCGACCCGTTGCCGCCGGCGTTGTCGAGCGTGGCGAACGTCTTGCCCCCGTCCAGCGACTTCGCCACCGGGAGGCCCGCCACGTAGATCGTGTTCGGATTCTGCGGGTCCACGCGGAGCTGGCTGAAGTACATCGGCCGCGCGTCGCAGTTGCTTACCACGCGCCAGGTGCGGCCGCCGTTGTCGGAGCGGTAGACACCACTGGCGTTGCCGTCGGCGGCGGGAGGCGTCTGCGGCGCGGCGCCCGGCGCGGCTGCCGCCGCGCCA